>CAZMDC010000017.1:0-52937 GCA_964565055.1 uncultured Polaribacter sp.
AAAGAAAGCACGCGTTTAAAAGTCACATCTTAACAAAGAAGTCTAAAAAACGTAAATTAAAGTTAACTCATGACACTTTAGTACATAAAGCAGATGAAGCTAACATTAAGCAACAATTAAACTTAAAATAAGTTTAAACAAGGGAATTTAATTATTAACCATGGAGTTAGGCAAAAAATAAAAAGTATTCTTAACTGAATCGCCTACTACAAAACACATTGAAATTATGCCAAGATCAGTAAATTCAGTAGCCTCAAGAAATAGAAGAAAAAAAATCTTGAAGGCAGCAAAAGGTTACTTTGGACGTAGAAAAAACGTTTATACAGTAGCAAAAAATGCGGTTGAAAAAGGTATGCTTTATGCATATAGAGACCGTAAAAACAATAAGAGAAACTTCCGTTCTTTATGGATTACGCGTATTAACGCAGCAGCTCGTTTAAACGGAATGTCTTACTCGCAGTTTATGGGTAAAGTAAAAGCTAACAACATCGAATTAAACCGTAAGGTTTTAGCAGATTTAGCCGTAAACAACCCAGAAGCTTTTAAGGCAGTTGTAGATAAAATTAAATAAATAATAATACTTGCTTATAACAAAAACCCAAACATAACGTTTGGGTTTTTTTAATACTTTTACATTCAAAACACGTACAAATGAAACTTAGACTTTTACTAGTAATTTTAATGGCAAATATTTGCTCTTTAATTGCTCAAGAAACTCCTAAAGAAGACAACTCCATAGAAGGACAGTTTAATAAGATATATAGAACCTCTACAACTTATCAAGTTTATAAAGTTATAGCCATGGATAAATATGAGAGTTTAAAAGCAAACGTTTTAGATTCATTAAATAAAGCTGAAAAGTTAATATCAGAAAAAGAAAACTTACTTATTTCTGAAAGAGAAAATATTAAAGAACTAAATACAAAGCTTACCAAAACAAAATCGGATTTAGATTTGGCTTTGGTTAAAGAAAATTCTATTTCACTATTTGGTCAACAGGTTAGTAAGGTTACCTATAATTTAGTTTTATGGATTATTATTATAGTTTTAGCTTCGAGTTTAAGCTTTTTTATTTTCAAGTTCTCAAGAAGTCATATTTTAACTAAAGAAGCTAAAGAAAATTTAGAAAGTGTTGAGGAAGAGTTTGATAATCATAGAAAAAAATCATTAGAAAGAGAACAAAAGTTACGCAGACAACTACAGGACGAAATTAATAAACACAGAAATAGTTAATTAATTCTCAATACAACACTTGTTCCTATCATAAAAACACAGTAAAAAGCATCATTTAGAGATAAATTTTATTAGTTTAATAATTATAAATAGCATCATAAAATGATGCTATTTTTTTTTAGTTAATTTTATAGTATTTCCTTATCTTTTGTTTCGAATTTACTAACTAAAAATTAATTTATGAAAGCTCTTTTTTTTACAAGAGAATTTCCTCCTTATGTTTATGGTGGTGCAGGTGTTCATGTAGAGTATTTGGCAGAAGAACTATCAAAATTAATAAACGTAGAAGTTAGGTGTTTTGGAGATCAAGATGATAATCAAGAAAACTTAAGTGTAAAAGGTTTTCCTTTTGAAAGCAAAACTTTTGAAAACGCTAATGATAAACTTAAAGCTGTATTTCAAACACTAAGTACAAATTTGCAAATGAATGCAAACGCAATTGATGCAGATGTTGTTCATTGCCATACTTGGTATGCACATTTTGCAGGTATTGTTGCCAAACTTTGTTATGGAATTCCTCTTGTTATTACCACACATTCTTTAGAGCCTCTAAGACCTTGGAAAAGAGAACAACTTGGTAATGGTTATGATGCATCTTCTTGGATAGAAAAAACAGCTATTGAAATGGCAGATGCACTTATTGCTGTTTCAAAAGAAACTAAAGAAGATGTTTTAAAACATTTTAATGTTGATGAAAATAAAGTTAAAGTAATTTATAATGGCATTAATCTAGAACAATATAATTCTACAAAAGAAACCTCAACTTTAGATGAATATAGAGTTGATAAAACAAAACCTTATGTACTTTTTGTAGGAAGAATAACTAGACAAAAAGGAATTATTCACCTTGTAAATGCAATAAAACATATTGATTCAGAAACTCAAATTGTACTTTGTGCAGGTGCTCCAGATACAAAAGAAATTGGAGAAGAAATGAAAAAAGCTGTTAATGAAGTTCAACAAACAAGAGACAATGTTATTTGGATTGATAAAATGGTTAGCAAAAAAGAAATTATTCAACTGTATTCTCATGCAGCTGTTTTTTGTTGTCCATCTATTTACGAGCCTTTTGGTATAATAAATATTGAAGCTATGGCTTGTAATACAGCTGTAGTTGCAAGTGCTGTTGGTGGCATAAAAGAAGTAGTAGTGCACAATGAAACGGGTTTATTAATTCCTGTAGAACAACAAAAAGCAGCTCCTTTTGAACCTGTAAATCCAGATAAATTTGCTAAAGATTTAGCAGATGGAATTAATAAAGTTATTGCAGACCCAGCTTCAAGAAAATCAATGGCAGAAAAAGGAAGGCAAAGAGTTGAAGATCATTTTGATTGGATTGCTATAGCAAAACAAGTTGAAGCTCTATATAAAACATTAAAAAGGTAAAAATGGTAAATGATAAAGTACTTGCAATAATTTTAGGAGGAGGACAAGGGTCTCGTTTATATCCGTTAACAAAAGATAGATCTAAACCAGCAGTACCTATTGCTGGTAAGTATAGATTGGTAGATATTCCAATATCTAACTGCTTAAATTCAGATATAAAGCGAATGTATGTATTAACTCAATTTAATTCTGCATCTTTAAATAAACACATTTCAAACACTTTTCATTTTAGCTTTTTTAGCTCAGCTTTTGTAGATGTTTTAGCTGCAGAGCAAACTATACAGAGTGATAAATGGTTTCAAGGAACTGCAGATGCTGTAAGGCAAAGTATGCATCATTTTTTATCAAACGATTTTGAGTACGCTCTAATTCTTTCTGGAGATCAATTATATCAAATGGACTTTAATGATATGATTAAAAAACACGAAAAAAGTGGTGCAGAAATTACTATAGCAACCTATCCTGTTAATGCAAAAGATGCCACCTCTTTTGGTATTTTAAAAACTGATGACGAAAATACCATAACTTCATTCATAGAAAAACCAAATGCAAGTTTGCTACCCAATTGGACTTCTGATGTAGGAGATATAATGAAATCTGAAGGTAGAGAGTATTTGGCATCAATGGGTATTTATATTTTTAATAGAGAGCTGCTTAAAAAATTAATGGACAACCCAGACACAAACGATTTTGGCAAGGAAATTATACCACAAGCTATAGAAGAACACAAAACACTAAGCTATCAATATGAAGGATATTGGACAGATATTGGTAATATAGATTCTTTTTTCGAAGCCAATTTAGGATTAACTGATGATGTTCCTAAATTCAATTTATATGACGATAAAAAAAGTATTTATACCAGAGCAAGAATTTTACCAACATCAAAGATATCTGGCTCTATTTTAAACAAAGCTTTAATTGGTGATGGGTGTATTATAAATGCAGAAAAAATTGAACGCTCTGTTATCGGAATTCGATCAAGAATTGGTAAAAACTCATTAATTTCTAACACGTATATGATGGGTAATGATTATTACGAATCGTTAGAAGACGTAGAAAAAAATAAAATTGATATTATGATGGGTATTGGAAATCGTTGTTATATTCATAATTGTATCGTAGATAGAAACTCTAGAATTGGAGATGATGTTCGTATAAATGGTGGCAAACACATTACAGATATAGAAACAGATACATATATGGTTAAAGAGGGCATTGTAGTTATTAAAAAAGATGCTATAATTCCAAGAGGTACAATAATAGGATAATTACAAAAACAAACTTATTAAAAAAAAGAATTATAATTAATGCAGAATCAAAGTAGAATTGTAATAGAAAATATAGCTCCACAAATAAACTCTGGAGAAATATTTATAAAACGTGTAGTTAATGAAATTGTTAATGTAACTGCAGATATTTTAATAGATGGGCATGATGTTTTACAAGCTAGTTTACTATATAAACATCAATCAGAAAAAAAATGGTCAGAAATCAGAATGCTATCTTCAGATAATGATGCATACCTAGCAGCTTTTACAACACCTAAACAAGGTTTTTACACTTATAAAATAGAAGGTTGGGTAGATTATGCACTAAATTGGCAGCATGGAATTAGTCGTAAAATAGACGATTATCAACATGTAAATTCAGAACTTTTGGAAGGTGCTGAATTATTAAAAAATATAAAAGGTAAACTTAGTAAAGATGACAAAGCTTACATAGATCACTTAAAGAAAATCTTTACTAATAAAGAAAACTATAATGAGGCTATAAAAGAAGCAACCTCAGATACATTAAAAGAAATTTTTATAGCATTTCCTGAAAAAACTCTAACACACACCTCAAAAGAATTAAAAGTTTATGTTGATAGAGAAAAAGCACGTTTCTCTACATGGTATGAGTTTTTTCCAAGATCAGCATCTAAAAAAGAAGAGACACATGGAACGTTTAATGACTGTCATAGATTGCTGCCAAGAATTTCAGAAATGGGCTTTGACACCTTGTATTTTCCTCCTATTCATCCTATAGGAGAAGTAAATAGAAAAGGTAAAAATAACACTACAGAAGCAAAAGATGGTGATGTTGGTTCTACATGGGGTATTGGTTCTAAACATGGTGGTCATAAAGACATTCATCCAGAATTAGGTACTTTAAAAGATTTTAAAAACCTTGTTGCAGAAGCTAAAAAGCAAGGTATTGAAGTAGCTATGGATTATGCCTTGCAAGCTGCTCCAGATCATCCTTGGGTAAAAGAACATCCAGATTGGTTTAAATGGAGACCAGATGGAACTGTACAATATGCAGAAAATCCACCTAAAAAATACCAAGATATTTTACCAATTTATTGGGAAAGTAAAGATTTTAAAAATCTCTGGAAAGAATGTTTAGATACCCTATTTTATTGGATAGATTGCGGAATTAATGTTTTTAGAGTAGATAATCCACATACAAAACCCTATTATTTTTGGGGCTGGATTATTGAGCAAGTAAAGAAAAAGCATCCAAATGTTTTATTTTTAGCAGAAGCTTTTACAAGACCAAAAGTAATGCACCAATTAGCAAAACAAGGCTATACACAATCATATACTTATTTTACTTGGCGCGATTCTAAACATGAGCTTATAGAGTACATGAACGAATTAACTCAAACAGAACAAAAAGAATACATGAGGCCAAACTTTTGGCCAAACACACCAGACATTAATCCTTTTCACTTACAAAATGCTCCAGAAGCTAAATACATTCAGAGATATGTTTTGGCTGCTACTTTAAGCTCTAATATTGGTATATATGGACCTGTTTTTGAACAAATGATAGATACTCCAATTGTAGGAAAAGAAGAATATTATATGTCAGAAAAATTTCAGCTTTGTCATTATGATTGGTTTAAAGAAAATAAAATAACTGAAATCATTTCTAAAGTCAATAAAATTAGACATGAAAATAAAGCTTATCAACAAACCAACAACATACAATTTTTAGAAACTAGAAATGATAATTTGATAGCATTTTACAAATGGAATCAAGATAAAACCAATGAAACCATAACCGTTGTTAGCTTAGACGCTTTTAACTCTCAAGTGGGTTCTGTTCAACTACCTTTACATGAAATAGGTATACAACATGGCCAAAAAATTGAGGTAAAAGATTTAATAACTAAAAATTCTTACAATTGGTATAATGAATGGAATTATATAGAACTACATGCTAATTTACCTTTTCATATTTTTAAAATTAATAAATAAATGACAAGCAAAACGAATATAATTCCTAAAACATCGCTTTTTTCTTCTAATCACAAATGGGAAGAACTCATCGAAGATAAGAATTTTATTAGTGTTTTTTTATCTGATGTTTTAGAAGAATATATTCAAAAACAACGTTGGTATGGAGGAAAATCTAGTAAATTAAAGTATATAGAACTTAGTGAATATTTTAGAATACAGCAAAATGATGAAATTTATTTTGGATTAATATTAGAAGTCAACTTCGAAGAAGCATTTTACCATCATTACTTTTTACCAATTGCATTTGTATCTGATGAAAATTTTGCGAAAGAAAATAGAATTTTACCAGTTCAATTAAAAAATCAAACAGGTTTTATAATTGATGCTATGCATTTAGAATCTTTTCGTAAAGTAGTATACCAAAGAATTGGCAATGCTATGCCTATAGACAAAAGTGCTGTACAATATCATAAAACAGAAAATTTTAAATTACCAAAATACAGCTCATCAAAATTTTTAGGAGCAGAACAAAGCAATACCTCTATTGTTTATAATAATGAGTTTATATTAAAATTCTTTAGAAGAATTTATGCAGATAAAAACCCAGATTACGAAATGAGTCGTTTTTTATCTCACACAAAAGAATTTAAACAAACACCTCCTTATTTAGGAAGCATCAATATTATAGACTCAGATAAAACCAATATTACCATTGGTTTAATGCAAAAATTAGTTCCTAATAATGGTGATGCTTGGGAGTATTTTTTAAAAGAAATACACAACATCTTTAAAACTATAGATTATAAAAACATTTCTTTTAATAATTTGCCAGATGTAGAAATGTTCGAGCGCATAAAAATAACAGATGTTGCACCACAAATTATAGATTGGATAGGTTTAAATCTCTTAAATAAGGTAAAATTACTTGCATTAAGAACAGCAGAAATGCATATAGCATTGGGCTCAGAATTTGCAGATACTTCCTTTACTCCTACTCATTTTAATGGAGATTATACAGTTTGGTTAAAAAACAGGTTAACTTATCAGTTTCAAAATAGACTAAACTTAGCAGAAAATAATTTACATAAATTAGATGGGTATTCGCTTCAATTGGCAAAAGAGTTTTTAGAAAGGAAAAACGAGATTAGAAAAAGGTTAGTAGATTTTGATTGGACAAAGTTAAAAGGAGAAAGAATACGTATTCATGGAGATTATCACTTAGGGCAAATTTTAGTTCAAGATAATGATTTTTATATTTTAGATTTCGAAGGAGAACCAGAAAGTACTATTAGAGATCGTAAGGTAAAACAACCTCCTTTAAAAGACGTTGCAGGATTGTTTAGGTCGTTTCACTATGCAATTTATTCTACAATATTTAATCATCAAGAAGAATATCAAAAAAACCAAGAAGAATTATTCGATTTTGGTGAATTACTCTATAAATACATGGTTTCAATATTTATGGAGACTTATGTAGAAACTACAAAAAGTGCCAATTTACATATTGGCTACAGACACGAAAGAAGATTTTTATTAAAATATTGCTTGTTAGAAAAAGCAATTTATGAGTTAGGTTACGAACTCAATTCAAGACCAAAATGGACAATTATTCCATTAAAAGGTATTGCAAATATTATGAATTCATAAAATTATGGCAAAAACAATAGCACATAGCCTTTTTACAGACTTTGATATTAATTTATTTAAAGCAGGCAAACATTATAGATTATACGAAAAATTTGGTGCGCACTTAACTACTGTTAATGGTGTAGAAGGCACCTATTTTGCAGTTTGGGCTCCAACTGCAAAAATGGTTTCAGTTATTGGTGATTTTAATTTCTGGCTAGCAGATGACCATCAATTAAATGTAAGATGGGACGAAAGTGGTATTTGGGAAGGTTTTATACCAGAAGTTACAAAAGGAGCTATTTACAAATATAAAATACAAAGTGCCAGCAATAATATTATAACCGAAAAAGCAGATCCTTTTGCAAGAAGGTGTGAACATCCACCAAAAACAGCATCTCAAGTATGGGATGATAATTACAAATGGAAAGACAAAAAATGGATGCAAAACAGAAAGAAAAATAATGCTTTAGATGCACCTTTTTCTGTTTACGAAGTACATTTAGGGTCTTGGAAAAAACAAATTGAAGAAAATCGTTTTTTAAGTTATATAGAATTGGCAGATGAATTGGTAAGCTATGTAAAAGAAATGAATTTTACACATGTAGAATTTATGCCAATTATGGAATATCCTTATGACCCAAGTTGGGGTTATCAATTAACAGGATATTTTGCACCAACTTCACGTTTTGGATACCCAGATGAATTTAAATACTTGGTAGATACATTTCATGAAAATAATATTGGAGTTTTATTAGATTGGGTTCCTTCTCATTTTCCTTCAGACGATCATGGTTTAGGTTTTTTTGATGGTTCTCACTTGTATGAACATCCAGATAGAAGAAAAGGCTATCATCAAGACTGGAAAAGCCTCATTTTTAATTATGGTAGAAATGAAATCAAAGCATTTTTAATTAGTAATGCCATTTTTTGGTTAGATAAGTATCATGCAGATGGCTTAAGAGTAGATGCTGTTGCATCAATGTTATTTTTAGATTATTCAAGAGAAGAAGGTCAATGGGAGCCTAATAAATATGGAGGAAGAGAATATTTAGAAGCTATTGATTTTATAAAAGAGTTGAATGCTGCTGTTTACGAAGCCTTTCCAGATGTACAAACCATTGCAGAAGAATCTACATCATTTCCTAAAGTATCAAGACCAATTTATGATGGTGGCTTAGGCTTTGGTATGAAATGGATGATGGGCTGGATGCACGATACTTTAGGTTATTTTCAAAAAGAAACTGTGTATAGAAAACATCATCAAAATGAATTAACTTTTAGCCTTAATTATGCTTTTACAGAAAATTTTATGCTACCACTTTCTCATGATGAAGTAGTTTATGGTAAAAAATCTATAGTTAGTAAAATGCCTGGTGATGAATGGCAAAGATTTGCAAATTTACGCTTACTTTACAGTTTTATGTATACACACCCAGGTGCAAAGCTATTATTTCAAGGAAGTGAATTTGGGCAAACATCAGAATGGAATTTTGATGGCAACTTAGACTGGCATTTACTTAATTATGATATACATAAAGGCGCACAAAACTTAGTAAAAGATTTAAATACATTATATAAAAATGAGTCAGCACTTTATGAAAAACAATTTTCTCGTGAAGGTTTTGAATGGTTAGATCATGCAGATCATCAAAACTCTGTAATGTCTTACTTAAGAAAAGGCAAAACAGAAAAGAACAATATTATTGTAATTTTAAACCTTACTCCTATTCCAAGAGAAAATTATAGAATTGGCTTACCCAAAAAAGGAGTTTTAAAAGAAGTTTTTAATAGTGATGCAAAAAAATATAATGGCACAGGCAATTTTGAAACACAAAAATTAAGCTCAGAAACTAAAGAATGGAATGGTAGAGAAAATTCAATTGAACTACATTTACCTCCTTTAGGTATGCTTGCTTTTAAGTATGAATAACTAAAAAAAATAGCTACTAATTATCACTTTTTAAAATACAAATCAAGTAAGCAAAAGAAGTTGTATTCTATAAATTTTTAAATAAATAAGCAATATTTTTGCATCAAAAATCAATGTTTAAACAATCGTAAAACCTTTAGAAATTACCCTAATTTTATTGATTTTTTTAACAAAACTATAATCAACATAAATAATGATTGTAAATACAGAATTAGAACAAAAAGGAAACTTATTTCCATCAGAAATAATAAAATATAAAAAGGATGTAGACACCTTATATTTTACCACTAAAAATAATGTAATCTTACAAGTTACTGTGGTAAGAGATAGTGTTATTCGTTTTAGATATGCTACATCTGGTAAATTTGAAAAAGATTTCTCTTATGGTATTACCATACATGCATCAAGAGGTTATAACTTCTTAAAAGTTATAGAAGATAAAACGCATTATATAATTACAACCTCTAAATTAATTTGTAAAGTAGAAAAAACAAGTTTACAAGTTAGCCTTTACGATGCGTTAGACAATTCTCTAATAAACCAAGATGAAATTGGTTTTCATTGGGAAGAAAGCTATGAATTTGGTGGAGATATTGTAAAAATGAGCAAAACCTGCCAAAAAGGTGAAAGTTTTTATGGTTTAGGAGATAAACCTGTAGATGTAAACTTAAAAGGGAAACGTTTTGAAAATTGGGCCACAGATTCTTATGCCTTTGGTAAAAATACAGATCCTATATACAAAGCAATACCTTTTTATACTGCTATTCAAGACAACAAATCTTATGGTATTTTCTTTGATAACACTTTTAAAAGTCATTTTGATTTTGCACAAGAAAGAAGAAATGTAACTAGTTTTTGGGCTCAAGGTGGTGAAATGAATTATTATTTCATTTACGGTCCAAAAATGGAGGATGTTGTTGCTAATTATACAGACTTAACAGGTAAACCACATACAATGCCTCCTTTGTGGGCATTAGGATTTCATCAATGTAAATGGAGTTATTACCCAGAAAGTAACGTAAAGCAAATCACCAAAACATTTAGAGATTTACAAATACCATGTGATGCTATTTATTTAGACATCGATTATATGGATGGTTTTAGATGTTTTACTTGGGATAAAAATCATTTTCCAGATCCAAAAAGAATGGTTCAAGAATTAGAAGAAGATGGTTTTAAAACTGTAGTAATTATAGATCCAGGTATTAAAATTGATTTAGAATATGATGTTTTTAAAGAAGCATTAGATAAAGATTATTTCTGTAAAAGAGCAGATGGCCCATACATGAAAGGTAAAGTTTGGCCTGGCGAATGTTATTTTCCAGATTATACAAAACCAGAAGTTAGAGAATGGTGGTCTGGTTTATTTAAGGAACTTATAGAAGATATTGGAGTAAAAGGAGTTTGGAACGACATGAATGAACCAGCAGTTATGGATGTACCAAACAAATCTTTTCCAAATGATGTGAGACATGATTATGATGGTAACCCTTGTTCTCACAGAAAAGCTCATAACATTTATGGAACACAAATGGCACGTGCAACATACCATGGTTTAAAAAAATATGCCTATCCAAAAAGACCTTTTGTAATTACAAGATCTGCATATTCTGGTGCACAAAGATATACCTCTACTTGGATGGGAGATAATGTTGCTACTTGGGAGCACTTAGCAATAGCCAACAACCAAGCACAAAGAATGGCCATGTCTGGTTTTTCTTTTGCAGGTTCAGATATTGGTGGTTTTGCAGAACAACCTCAAGGTGAATTATTTGCAAGATGGATACAGTTAGGAGTATTTCATGCGTTCTGTAGAGTGCATTCTTCTGGAGATCATGGAGATCAAGAACCTTGGGTTTTTGGTGATGAAATTACAGATATTGTAAGAAAATTTGTAGAATTAAGATATCAACTTTTACCTTATTTATACACTGCATTTTGGAACCATATTACAAATGGTACTCCTATTTTAAAATCTCTAGTTTTATTTGATCAAGAAGATGTACATACACATTATAGAAGTGATGAATTTATTTATGGAGAAAATATATTAGTTTGCCCTATACAAGAGCCTAATGCAAAAGGTAGACGAATGTATATTCCAAGAGGAAAATGGTATAATTTCTGGACAAACGATGTTATTGAAGGTGGTAAAGAAACTTGGGTGGATGCAGAATTAGATAGTATGCCCATTTTTATAAAAGAAGGGGCTGTAATTCCTAAATATCCTGTACAACAATATGTTGGTGAGAAAAAATTTGATGCTATAACATTAGATGTTTATTACAAAACTGGTAAAGAAAAATCTCAGTTGTATGATGATGCTCATGATGGTTACGATTATAAGAAAGGGAGATATAGTTTAAGAACCTTTAAAGTAACAGGTAAAAAGAACGAATTTATTTTACAACAACATAAAGAAGGAACTTTTGAAGCAGCTTATAAAGATTTTAAAATAAACATTCATAATTTACCTTTTAAAGTTACATCAATTCAAGTAGATAACGTAGAAGTAAATTTAGACACTTTTAAAAACGGAGAAACACAGGCTATATCTATAGATAAAACGTTTACGGAGCTGCATTTATTTGGTAATTAAAAATTAATAATTAAAAGCACTCACTGAAAACCGTGAAGCGCCTCACTGAAAACCGTGAGGCAAAAATTTCACGGTAAATGGGGATTGTTTGGTATGCATATATCATTTAAATTTGTAATGTAATTGTAAATCCCCCAATTTACTATTGTATAATTTTTTTTGGCGAAAAAAGAGAAAAAGCGAAAGATGTTTTTATACATCATTCGCTTTTTTCTTTTTGATTGATTATTTTAAAACAGTGTGATTGTAATTTTACATAGCAATTTTAAATTTCATAACAACTTTGTAGCTTTTCTTAATCAAGAATTTCATTTTCTTATCTCACAATTTAAATGTTTTCTTTTTCGATTTTTATGGATTCATCTTCTTTTTCATAAGTTTTCTTTTCGTTTCGAAGTGCTATAGCAAATAAAGCAACTTCCGCAAGCAATAATGCAATTTTTAGTTTTTTACTTTTGCTTAAAGCTGCAGTTAATCCTAATATTTTTGTTGTAATCATATATTCTATTTATTGCTAGCAATACAAAATTACATTAGTAATAAGATTATTATTGATGCATATTCAATTAAAACTAACGCATATAAAAAAACCTCAAAAGAATAATTTTGAGGTTTTTTTTAAGTTATAACTAGAGAAAAAGTTTAAATACCATCTCCCAATTCCTTTAATTTCTCAGTATTCTCTGCCAACATTAGTTCATCTATAATTTTTTGAATATCACCATTCATAATGTTTGGCAAATCATATAAAGACAAACCAATTCTATGATCTGTAACTCTACCTTGTGCATAATTATAAGTTCTAATCTTAGCACTTCTATCTCCAGAAGAAACCATAGAACCTCTTTTTGCTGCATCTTCTGCTTGTTTTTTAGCTAGTTCCATATCATACAAACGAGATCGAAGAACTTTAAATGCTTTTTCTTTGTTTTTATGCTGACTTTTTTGATCTTGACATTGAGCAACCAAACCTGTAGGAATATGCGTTAAACGCACAGCTGAATAAGTGGTATTTACAGATTGACCTCCAGGACCTGAAGAACAGAAAAAGTCTATTCTTACATCTTTTGGATTAATTTCTACATCAAATTCTTCTGCTTCTGGAAACACCATACAAGTAGCTGCAGAGGTATGCACTCTACCTTGCGTTTCTGTTTGTGGTACTCTTTGCACACGATGTACACCAGCTTCAAATTTTAAAATTCCGTAAACATCATCTCCATTAACCTCAAACTGAATTTCCTTAAAACCTCCATTAGTACCTTCTGAATAATCTACAGTAGAAACTTTCCACCCTTTACTTTCACAATATTTTGAGTACATTCTAAACAAATCTCCAGCAAAAATACTAGCTTCATCTCCTCCTGTTCCTGCACGTAATTCTACAACTGCATTTTTAGCATCTTCTGGATCTTTAGGTATCAGTAAATATTTTATTTCTTCTTCTAATTCAGGTATTCTAGTATTGGCTTCTTCCATTTCCATTTTAGCCATTTCTGTCATTTCTGAATCAGAACCATCAGCAATAATTTCTTTTGCTTCTTCTATGTTGTTCATTAAGGTTTGGTATTCATCACCTTTTTTTACAACGCTTCCTAAATCTTTATATTCCTTCATCAATTGCGCATAACGCTTTTGATCCATAATGATTTCTGGCTGAATAATTAAATCAGAAACCTCATCATAACGTTGTTTTACAATTCTTAATTTATCTATCATCTGCTTTCTTTGCTTGGAGTGCGAATTTACAATTTTTATCGTAATTATTTTTTATTTTCATTTAAGTATATTTGAAGTATAAACAAATTTGCAATCTTGAAAAAGCTAAATCTCTACCTGTATTTTTTTAAAAGTAAATTTTTTATTCCTCTTGTTTTTTCTTGTTTTATATCTGCTACAGAAAAATATTTATTTTTGCCCATACTTACTTTAACCTTTACTATCATATTAGTTTGGTTTTACAACTATTATCTAAATGACAGAAAGAATAAAAAATTATACTTTTATTTTAATCATGGTTTAAGTACGTTCAATTTATATGTTTTTACATTCTTTATAAATTTAATGCTACTTATTTTATTTCACTTTACATTCAAATGGATATTTTAGAAATTGATAATATTACTTTAAATTTTGATGGTAAAGACATTTTAAAATCAATTTACTTCAAAGCAGAAAAAGGAAAAGTAACTGGTATTTTAGGTAGTAATGGCTCTGGAAAAACTTCTTTATTAAGAATTATTTTTGGAGAACTTACTCCCACAAATAAATTAATTAGAATCGATAAAATACCATTTACATCAAAATTATATAAAAAAGGATTTATAAAATACTTACCTCAATTTCAAATTTTTACAGATGCTTTTTCCTTACAAAAAGCTTTTCATAGTTTTAATGTTTCTATGAATGACTTTTTAAAAAATTTCCCTAATTTTAAAGAGAAAGTAAACCATTGCTTTTTTCAATTTTCTGGAGGGGAAAAACGTTTAATTGAAACATTTATCATTTTAAAATCTGATGCAAAAATTATTTTATTAGATGAGCCTTTTTCGCATTTAGCTCCTCTATACATATCAAGAATAAAAGAATTAATTAATCAAGAGAAACAATATAAAATTATTATAGTTACTGATCATCTATTTAAAGATATTTTAGATATTTCTGACACTACTTACCTTTTAAAGGAGGGTTGGAGTAAATTACTGCAAAATCCAGAGGATTTAATTTTTCACAAATACACAAATACAATATGAAAAAAATCATCTTACTTTTTTTAATTTTCTCATTTTTTTCATGTCAAGAAAAAATAAATAAATTGCAAAAACCAACCTTTTTAATTGGCAATTGGAAACGATTGAATGACAAGCCAAACAGCCAAACTTACGAAACTTGGAACACGAATTTTACAGGAATGGGTTATACAAAACAAGGAGAAAAGACAACTTTTCAAGAAACCATGAGCATTGTTACTATAAATGATACTTTACATTTAAAAGTTGAAGGAGTTAATGAAAATCCTACTCTATTTAAGTTTACCTCACAAACGGATGCTTCTTTTGTGTGTGAAAATCAGGAAAATGAATTCCCGAAAAAAATTAAATATTACTTAGAAAACAATCAACTAAAAGCAATTGTTTCTAATGATGATTTTAGAATTGACTTTGTGTTTGAAAAAGCTACTACTAAACAGTAACATTATTTTTAGCAATTGTAAAATAAAAAGTGGTGCCAAGATCTTCTTGACTTTCAACCCAAATTGAACCATTATAATGTGTTACAATTTTTTTTACGATTGATAAACCAATTCCAGAGGAAGAGCTTGTACTTTCTAGTTTAGAAAATACTTTAAAAATTTTATCAAAATAATTAGAATTGATACCAATTCCATTATCCTTTATAAAAAACTGATGAAATTTTTCTTTTTCAGTATACCCTACTTCAATAATCCCTTTTGTTTTGTCATTATATTTAATGGCATTTTGAATTAGGTTTTGAAAAAGCTGAGTAAACCTCCACGTATTTCCATAAAGTGTAGGTAAATTATCTTGAACAGTTATTTTAATATGCTTAGGCACTAAAATGGTTTTTAAAACCAATTTTATTAAAGAGTTTAATTTTATTTTTCTTTTTTTCTCTTCAACTCTGTCAACAGTAGAATAATTTAAAATACCCTCAATTAGAAGGTCCATTTTTTCTACATTAAATAAAATTTCATTTAATTGTTTTAAAGCGTTTTCTTTCAACTCATTTTTGTGATCATTTATATACCAATCAACCAATGTGTGAATATTAATAAGTGGTGCTTTTAAATCGTGAGAAATCATTTGAGCGTATTCATTTAATTGCTCATTATGATATGATAAGTTTTTTACTAATTCCTCTGTTTTATTCTTTTGCTCTTCTATAAGTAACTCATTTTCTTTTCTTTGAATAATGTTTACTAACATATTTGCAAAAACAAAAAGAATATTTTTTTCGTTTTCAGTATACTTATGTATCTCTTTTACAGAATCAAAACCAACAAAACCAATAAGTTCATTGTTTTTAATTTTTGGTATTGCAATTACACTTTTTACACCTTGTGGTTCTAGAATGCCTCGTAAACTTTCTTCACCTTCATCTGGTAGTAAACTTACATCTTCTACATAAAAAGCTTCTCCTCTCTTATGAGCTTCTACCCATGGGTTTATAAATCCTGTAGGAACAGCTTGCAGGTTATTTATTTCTGCTTCAATGCCTTTTTCACACCATTCGTAGGTGTTTTTACAAGTTTCATTTAAAAAATTATAAGAAAAAATGTAACTTCTATCTGCTCCAACAAATTCGCCAATTTGCTTAAGTGATTTATTGATTAGATTATCAATTTTATTTAAATCTGCATTAATATATTGAGTAGAAATACTGATTAACAAATTTTGAAAACGCAATTGGTAATCTATAATTTTATCTTTTTCGATTTTTGGGGAATCATTTTCTAACATTAAAAAATGTTTTAAAGATTAAACAAGTACAATATAGAAAAAATAAAAGTCTTTAAAATAAATGGTAAAACAAATTGAATTATTTTTTTACTACAAAATGTAGCAAACTGTAAAATAATTATAAAGAAATCTATTTGATAAAATGTTAATACTCAAACTCACCAAACTCGCTTTTTATAGTGAGTTTTTTTATACTTGATTCCTCTACTTTACCTACTATTTTAGCATTAACATTAAAAGATTTTGAAATAGCTATAATGTCTTCTGCAATTTCTGGAGATACATAGATTTCCATTCTATGACCACAGTTAAATACTTGATACATTTCTTTCCAATCTGTTTTAGATTGTTCTTGTATCAATTTAAATAAAGGCGGAATTGGAAACATATTATCTTTTACAATGTGTAAATTATCTATAAAATGTAAAATTTTGGTTTGAGCACCACCTGAACAATGAATCATTCCATGCACATCATCAGAAGTAAATTTCGATAAAATTTCTTTTATAATTGGTGCATAGGTTCTTGTTGGTGACAATACTAATTTACCTGCATCAATAGGTGAGTTTTCAACTTTATCCGTCAATTTTGTATTTCCAGAATACACCAAATCAGATGGAACTGCTGCATCAAAACTTTCTGGATATTTATCTGCCAAATACTTATGAAAAACATCATGTCTGGCAGAAGTAAGTCCATTTGAACCCATACCTCCATTATATTCGGTTTCGTAAGTTGCTTGTCCAAAAGATTCTAAACCAACAATTACATCACCTGCTTTTATATTTGCATTATCAATAACATCAGCACGTTTCATTCTTGCAGTTACTGTAGAGTCTACAATAATTGTTCGCACTAAATCACCAACATCTGCAGTTTCACCACCTGTTGAATGAATGGTTACTCCGAATTTTTTTAAATCGTCAATAAGTTCTTCTGTACCATTGATTATTGCTGATAACACTTCACCAGGAATTTTACTTTTATTTCTACCAATTGTTGATGATAGCATAATATTATCTGTTGCTCCAACACATAATAAATCATCAATATTCATGATTAACGCATCTTGAGCAATTCCTTTCCATACAGAAATATCTCCTGTTTCTTTCCAATACATATATGCTAAAGAAGATTTTGTTCCTGCTCCATCTGCGTGCATAATCAAACAATAATCATCATCATTTGTTAAATAATCTGGAACAATTTTACAGAATGCTTTTGGAAATAAACCTTTGTCTATATTTTTTATAGCATTGTGTACATCTTCTTTTGATGCTGAAACGCCTCTTTGTGCATAACGTTTTGAAACTTCTTGACTCATAATTGTGTGTTGTGTTGCAAATTTAGTGTTTTAGAAAAAAAATCCTACTGAAAAGTAGGATGTTTTATTTTATCTTGTAAACAATAACTCTCTATATTTTGTAAGTGGCCAAAGATTATCATCTACCATAGTTTCTAATTTATCACAATGATAACGAATTTGCTCAAAAAATGGTTTTACATTTTTATTGTAAGCTTCTGCAGATTTTAATCCAACCAATTCATTTGCTTTTTTTCGAGCTTCAATCATATCTAATGTTAGCGCATTTATTTGTGTAATATGATTAGAGATAATCATAATTAGTTCTATTTGCTCTTTGGCTATATTCTTAAAATCGTCTCCAAAAATTTCTTTTAAATTCTTGGTGTTTTCTAACAATGTATTTTGGTAAATAATTGCTGTTGGCACTACATGATTTCTAGCAATATCACCTAAAACTCTACTTTCTATTTGTAATCTTTTTGTGTATTCTTCAATATCAATTTCATAACGTGCTTCTAACTCTACCTTATTCATTACCTCCATTTCCTCAAACAAGTTAATGGCTTTTTTAGATAATTTTACCTGTAAAGCTTCTGGTGTAGATTTATTGTTGCTTAAACCTCTTTTTACAGCTTCTTTTTCCCAAGCTGCTCCATAACCATCACCTTCAAAACGAATTTTTTTGGAAGCTTTTATGTATTCTCTTAAAATATTAAAAATAGCTTCGTCTTTCTTTAAGCCCTTTTTATCAATTAATACATCTACCTCTATTTTAAATTCTTTTAATTGTTTTGCTACAATTGTATTTAAAACTGTCATTGGTATTGCACAGTTTGCCCAAGAACCTACTGCTCTAAATTCGAATTTATTTCCTGTAAATGCAAATGGAGATGTTCTGTTTCTATCAGTATTGTCTAATAAAATTTCAGGAATTTTACCAATAATGTTTAACTTTAAATCTGTTTTTTCTTTAGGTGATAATTTTCCTTTGGTTACGTTTTCTAATTCGTCTAACACACTAGACAATTGGCTACCAATAAATACAGAAATAATTGCTGGTGGAGCTTCATTTGCTCCTAATCTATGGTCATTACTTGCAGATGCTATTGATGCTCTTAAAAGTTCTTCATTTTCACAAACTGCCTTTATCGTATTTATAAAAAAAGTTAAAAACTGAAGATTTTTCATTGGTGTCTTTCCTGGACTCAATAAATTTATACCTTCTGTAGTTGATAAAGACCAATTGTTATGTTTACCAGAACCATTGATAGCTGCAAACGGTTTTTCATGAAACAATACTTTAAAATGATGACGTCTTGAAATTTTTTGCATCACATCCATTAATAATGAATTATGATCAACTGCCAAATTAGCTTCTTCAAAAATAGGCGCTAGTTCAAATTGATTTGGAGCTACTTCATTATGTCTTGTTTTTAATGGAATACCTAGTAACATACATTCTTGCTCTAAATCTTGCATAAAACTCATTGCTCTTGCAGGTATACTTCCAAAATAATGATCATCTAATTGCTGACCTTTTGCAGGAATATGACCTAATAAGGTTCTACCTGTTAAAACAATATCTGGTCTAGAAAGTGCTAATGCATCATCAATTAAAAAAAACTCTTGTTCCCAACCTAAAGTAGCATTTACTTTAGAAGCATTTTTATCAAAATATTTACAAACTGCTGTTGCATGTGTATCTATGGCTTGTAAAGCTCTTAATAAAGGGGTTTTATTATCTAGAGCTTCACCTGTGTATGCTACAAAAATAGTAGGTATACATAATGTTGTTTCGTAAATAAATGCTGGTGAAGTTGGATCCCAAGCTGTATAACCTCTTGCCTCAAAAGTATTTCGAATTCCACCATTTGGAAAACTGGAAGCATCTGGTTCTTGTTGTACTAGTTGTTCTCCATCAAATTTCTCCATGGCAACTCCACCATGCAAAGACTCAAAAAAAGCATCGTGTTTTTCTGCTGTAGCACCTGTTAACGGCTGAAACCAGTGTGTATAATGTGTTGCTCCTTTGGAAAGCGCCCAATCTTTCATACTTACAGCTACTTGATCTGCTATTTTTCTATCTATTTTTGTCCCTTTATCAATAGCATTCATTACACTCTCATAAGCTGCTCTTGTTAAATATTGCTGCATAGCATGTTTATTGAATACTTTTTGTCCAAACAAGACAGATCTTTTTTCATTTTCAAAAACCTTAACAGCATCTCTATTTAACGTTTCTTGTAAAGCAGCGAATCTTATTGTTGCCATATTATAAATTTTTTAAGACATTTTTAAAATTAAAACAAATATACCCCTTAAAAATTGGGGGTAAAATAATTTTTTAATTATTTTTATAATTTACACCCCTTTTTTTTTGATATGTTATCAAAATATTTCATTTTTGCAGTGTATTAAGTTATAATCTTATTTTAAAATTATTATGAGCAAATCTAAATTAGAGTATATATGGCTAGATGGTCATTATCCAACACAAAACATGAGAAGCAAAACTAAAATAGAAGACGATTTTAGTGGTAAGCTAGAAGATTGCCCAATTTGGTCTTTTGATGGTAGCTCTACAGAACAAGCTTCTGGAGGCGCTTCTGATTGTTTATTAAAGCCAGTTGCTATTTATCCAGACCCTACAAGAAGAGATGGGTTTTTAGTTATGTCTGAAGTGTTAAGTGCAGACGGAACTCCTCATCCAACAAATGCAAGAGCTAAGATAGATGATGATAATGACGATTTCTGGTTTGGCTTTGAGCAAGAATATTTCTTAATGGATACGAAAACAGATTTACCTTTAGGTTTTCCAAGAGGAGGATTCCCTGGACCACAAGGTAAATACTACTGTTCTGTTGGTGGAAGATACACTTGGGGTAGAGATTTTGTTGAAGAACATGCTGATCTATGTATTGAAGCTGGTTTAAATTTCGAAGGAATAAATCAAGAGGTTGCACCTGGACAATGGGAATATCAATTATTTGCAAAAGGAGCTAAAAAAGCAGGTGATGAAATTTGGGTTTCTCGTTATTTATTAGATAGATTAACTGAAAAATATGGTTTTTACATAGAGTATCATCCAAAACCAGTGAAAGGAGACTGGAATGGCTCTGGTATGCATGCTAATTTTTCTAACAGTGTTTTAAGAACTTGTGGCTCTAAAGAAACCTATGAAAAGATTTGTGAAGCATTTAGACCAGTTACTAAAGAACATATGAAAGTTTATGGTGAGTTTAATGAAGAAAGGCTAACTGGAGATCATGAAACAGCTGCTATCGATGATTTTTCTTATGGAATTTCAGATAGAGGTGCATCTATTAGAATACCAATTATTACAGTAGAAAAAGGTTGGAAAGGTTGGCTAGAAGATAGAAGGCCAGCATCAAATGGAGATCCATATAAAATTGCAGGTAGAATTATAAAAACAGTAAAATCTGCTAATATTAGTTAAGTTTTTGTAATATAAAAAAACTCCGAAATTATATAATTTCGGAGTTTTTTTATTTCTACAAGTAGTCTTATTTCTTTTCGCTTCCAGGAGGAAATTTTGCTATAATTTCTTTAACAAATAAACGTATTCTCTCTTCTTTCTTTTCAACACTTTGTATTTTTAGAGCACCTGTTCCTATACCTTGCCAAACTAATTCCTTTTTATCTTTATCAATAAAATCGATAAACAAAGTTCCTTCTGTATATTCAGAAACATTTACATTATTACCCATTCCATTCCACATCCAAGGATTCCAACCCCATCCCCATCCATAACCTAAGTTATTTTGGTTAACATCTACCCTTCTCCTAGATTTTGTAAAAATACTCACTAACATATCTGGATTATCAGATTTTACAAACCCTTGAGCCAAAAGTTCAGATTCAATAGCTCTTAAAACTCGTTTTTTATCTAAACTAGAAATATCTGCTTTATCTATACCTGGCTTATAAAAAGCAAAAGTTTTGTATTTATCAAAATTTGCTTTAGAATCATAATCCGTAACTACTTTTACACTATTACATGATGCAAAACTAAAAGCTAACACCAAAATTAAAGACTTTAATATTTTCATTTCTATCTTTTTAAATTAGTTAAATTTAACTAACATACAACAATAAGCATGCCAAATAAAAACATATTTGCCAAACAGTTTTGTTTATATTTTTGTTAAATAGCATTTTAAAACCCACAAGAAATCCTTTAAATTTTTAAGATTTTCGTAAATTGCAGACCTAAAATCAAACATTTATTACGAATGGAACAAATACCAGTTTACAAACCTAAACATAAAGTAAGAATTGTAACTGCTGCTGCTCTTTTTGATGGGCATGATGCAGCTATAAATATAATGCGTAGAATTATACAATCTACAGGAGTTGAAGTTATTCACTTGGGTCATGACAGATCTGTAGAAGAAGTGGTAAATTGCGCCATTCAAGAAGATGTAAACGCAATTGCAATTACTTCTTATCAAGGAGGACATAATGAGTATTTCAAATACATGTTCGATCTTCTTAAGGAAAAAGGAGCTGATCACATCAAGATTTTTGGTGGTGGTGGTGGTGTAATTCTTCCAGAAGAAATCAAAGAGTTGATGGATTATGGAATTACAAGAATTTATTCTCCAGATGATGGTCGTGAATTAGGTTTACAAGGTATGATTAATGATTTGGTAGAAAAATCTGACTATGCTTTAGGTGACAACTTAAATGTTACAATTGATGATTTAGCAAAAAAAGAAATTGGAAGCATTGCTAGAGTAATATCATCTGCAGAAAATTTTCCAGAAATAGCTAAAGATACTTTACAAAAAATACACGATAAAAATAAAAATTCTAAAACTCCAGTTTTAGGGATTACAGGAACTGGTGGTGCAGGAAAATCTTCTTTAGTAGATGAGTTGGTAAGACGTTTTTTAATTGATTTTCCTGAAAAAAGAATTGGTTTAATTTCTGTAGATCCTTCAAAAAGAAAAACTGGTGGTGCACTTTTAGGAGATAGAATTCGTATGAACGCTATAAATAATGAGCGTGTTTATATGCGTTCGTTAGCAACTCGTCAATCTAATTTAGCATTATCTAAATATGTGAATGAAGCAGTACAAGTTTTAAAAGCAGCTGAGTTTGATTTAATTATTTTAGAAACCTCTGGTATTGGGCAATCAGACACAGAAATTATAGAGCATTCAGATACTTCTTTGTATGTAATGACTCCTGAATTTGGAGCTGCAACTCAGTTAGAGAAAATTGATATGTTAGATTTTGCTGACCTAGTTGCAATAAACAAATTCGACAAAAGAGGTGCTCTAGATGCAATTCGCGATGTAAAAAAACAATACATGCGTAACAACAATTTATGGGATGTTCATATGGATGACATGCCTGTTTTTGGAACAATCGCATCTCAATTTAACGACCCAGGAATGAATACGTTGTACAAACGTATTATGGATAAGTTAGTTGAAAAAACAGAAGCTGACCTTAATTCTAAAATGGAAATTACAACAGCAATGTCTGAAAAGATATTTGTAATTCCACCAGCAAGAG
This sequence comes from uncultured Polaribacter sp., assembly GCA_964565055.1. Lineage (GTDB taxonomy): Bacteria > Bacteroidota > Bacteroidia > Flavobacteriales > Flavobacteriaceae > Polaribacter. The sequence goes on from CAZMDC010000017.1 coordinate 23,339, forward strand.
TTCGTTATTTATCAGAAATTGCAGAGAATAATAGATCTTATGATGCTACTGTTAACGAGCAAGTTACTGTTGCTCAAAAATTATATGGAATTCATCAAACTTTAGAATCTATTTTAGCATCAAAAATTGCTTTGACTAAAACAGGTATTAATGAAGATGAAATTTTAGAAAACACAAAAGAAGAAGACAAAGCGTTTATAAAACTTTTAATTGCGCAATTTGATAAAGTAAAATTAAATCTAGATCCTTACAATTGGGAAATTATATTAAACTGGAAAGAAAAGGTTCAAAAATATAAAGATCCTGTTTATTCATTTAAGGTTCGTGATAAAGAAATTAAAATTCAAACTCATTCTGAATCGCTTTCACATACCCAAATACCTAAAGTAGCTTTACCTAAATACCAAGCTTGGGGAGATTTATTACGCTGGAATTTACAAGAAAACGTACCTGGAGAATTCCCTTTCACAGCAGGTTTGTATCCTTTTAAAAGAACAGGTGAAGACCCAACAAGAATGTTTGCAGGAGAAGGTGGCCCAGAAAGAACCAACAGACGTTTTCATTATGTAAGTTTAGGTATGGATGCTAAAAGACTTTCTACAGCTTTTGATTCTGTTACTTTATATGGAAATGATCCAGGCCATAGACCAGATATTTATGGTAAAATTGGTAATGCAGGTGTTTCTATTTGTTGTTTAGATGATGCTAAAAAACTCTATTCAGGTTTTGATTTAAGTCATCATATGACCTCAGTTTCTATGACTATTAATGGACCAGCACCAATGTTGTTAGGATTCTTCATGAATGCTGCCATAGATCAAAACTGTGAGAAATATATTAAAGAACACAATCTTGAAGCTGATGTTGAAGCAAAATTCAAGGAAATTTATGATGATAAAGGCTTAGAAAGACCAACTTATCAAGGAAATTTACCAGAAGGAAATAATGGTTTAGGATTGATGCTTTTAGGTTTAACTGGTGATTTGGTTTTACCATCAGAAGTATATCAACAAATAAAGAAAGATACTTTAGCGCAAGTTAGAGGTACTGTACAAGCAGATATTTTAAAAGAAGATCAAGCACAAAATACGTGTATTTTCTCTACAGAATTTGCACTTAGATTAATGGGAGATGTGCAAGAATACTTCATTGAAAAACAAGTTAGAAACTTTTATTCGGTTTCAATTTCTGGATATCATATTGCAGAAGCTGGTGCAAATCCAATTACACAATTAGCACTTACACTTTCTAACGGATTTACTTATGTAGAGTATTATTTAAGTCGTGGAATGGATATCAATAAATTCGGACCAAACTTATCTTTTTTCTTCTCTAATGGTATAGATCCAGAATATTCGGTTATTGGTAGAGTGGCTCGTAAAATTTGGGCGAAAGCCATGAAAAATAAATATGGAGCAAATCCAAGAGCACAAATGTTAAAGTATCACATTCAAACTTCTGGGCGTTCTTTACATGCGCAAGAAATTGATTTTAATGATATAAGAACTACGCTTCAAGCTTTATATGCAATTAATGACAACTGTAATTCGTTACATACAAATGCATATGATGAAGCTATTACAACACCTACAGAAGAATCTGTAAGAAGAGCAATGGCTATACAGTTAATTATAAATAAAGAATTAGGTTTATCTAAAAACGAAAATCCTATACAAGGTGCTTTTATCATTGAAGAATTGACAGATTTAGTAGAAGAAGCTGTGTTATTAGAGTTCGATAGAATTACAGAAAGAGGTGGAGTTTTAGGAGCCATGGAAACCATGTATCAACGTTCTAAAATACAAGAAGAAAGCTTGTATTATGAAACTTTAAAACATACAGGTGAATTCCCAATTATTGGTGTAAATACTTTTTTAAGCTCAAAAGGATCTCCAACAGTTCAGCCAGCAGAAGTAATTCGAGCAACTGAAGAAGAAAAGAAATTCCAAATACAAACCAAAGAGTTATTAAATAAGGCAAACCCTAATAAAGTAGGAGAACAATTGGCTATTTTACAAGAAGCTGCTATCAATAATGAAAACTTATTTGATAAATTGATGGAAGCTACCAAAGTTTGTTCTTTAGGACAAATTACTCAGGCTTTATTTAAAGTTGGTGGCCAGTACAGAAGAAATATGTAAAAGGTAATTACCTTACGATAATTACAAAACCCATTCTTTGTGAATGGGTTTTGTTTTATATTTGTCAAAATTTTTAATCATGAAAAAAATACTATTACTCCTAATAATAGCTGTAAGCTTTTCTTGTTCTGACGATACTCCAGATTTTACTACTCAAAATGAATTAGACATTCAAGCTTATATACAAGAAAATAATTTAAATGCTCAAAAAAACAGTTCGGGCTTATATTATATAATTAATGATGAAGGTTCTGGAAACTCACCAACTATAAATTCTACTGTAACTGTAGGCTATAAAGGCTACTTTTTAGATGGCAATGTATTTGATCAATCTCCCAATGTAAGCTTTAATTTAACAGGAGTAATTCCTGGTTTCTCACAAGGTGTACAACTTTTAAAAGAAGGTGGTTCTGGTACTTTTATAATACCTTCTAGATTAGGTTATGGTAATAACGACTCAAGATCTATACCTGGAGGATCTGTACTTGTTTTTGATATTAACTTAAAAAGTATCAATTAAGTTAAAATAGTTAGCAACACAAAACGATTAAAGTAAACTTTAATCGTTTTTTTGTTTAGGATAAGTAGTTAAATTATTTTCTTTTTAAAATGATTACATTTAAGGAGTATTAATACTCGAAATTCAATAGTTATGGAATTAAAAAAAGAAGACATTAGCCAAGAAGTATTTGATTTATATGATGATTATGCTCACAATAAATTAACCCGAAAAGAATTTTTAGCAAAATTATCTTTATACGCAGTTGGTGCAATAACATTACCATCGTTGTTAAGTTTTATATCACCAAATTATATCGATAGTATTTTAGTTCAAGAAAATGACCCTCGTTTAAAATCTTCAATGATTGATTATGAATCTCCAAAAGGTGGATTAAAAATGAAAGGTTTATTGTCTATGCCAAAAGAAAACACAGGCAAATTACCAGGTATTTTAGTAGTGCATGAAAACAGAGGCTTAAATCCTTATATTAAAGATGTTGGCAGAAGAGCTGCTTTAGAAAATTACATTACGCTTGCTCCAGATGCTCTTGCTCCTTTAGGAGGTTACCCAGGAAATGATGATGATGGAAGAGCCATGCAACGTAAAAGAGATAGAGATGAAATGTTAGAAGATTTTATTGCTGGATACAATTACTTAAAAAATCATAAAAACTGTAATGGAAAAGTAGGAGTAGTTGGTTTTTGTTTTGGAGGCTACATCTCTAACATGCTAGCTGTAAGATTGCCAGAGTTAGGTGCTGCTGTACCTTATTATGGAAGACAACCAGATGCTGAACAAGCTGTTAAAATAAAAGCACCTTTACTATTACAATATGCAGGTTTAGATACTAGAGTTAATGATGGTTGGCTAGAGTTTGAAAAAGCTTTAAAAAAGAACAATATTAATTATGAAGCACATTTTTATCCAGATGTAAATCACGGTTTTCATAACAATACAACACCAAGATACGATGAAAAAGCAGCTGATTTGTCTTGGGAAAGAACTATTGCTTTTTTTAACAAACACTTAAAAAGTTAAACATTATTTATAAAAAAAAGCGTTCATTTCTGAACGCTTTTTTTGTGCAAAAACAATTTTTATCTTGGAACTCTAATTTCGCTTCCAAGAAACAAAGCATTTAAAAACAACTTATTAGTACCATACCAAGCACCTCTAAAATTAGGGTTGTCTGCAAACATAATGGCTCTACCTCTACCAATTGGGCTTACCAATAAAGATGCTGATGGCTTTATAAAATTATCTAAATTATTTTTTGATACAAATCCATCAACATGTGGGTTCTTGGTATATTTTGCAACTGTAGCATAAGCACTTTTACTTGGTGCTAAAAACACCATATTATTTTTATACACAGGTAGTTCTGAGTTTCTATAGCCAAAACCTAAAGGATGAGTAAGGTCTAAATCAACCTGAAAAATTACACCTCCTACTCTTTCTCTTCCTGAGTTTTCTGAAGCATCTACATAAGGTAATCTTTCTAAAGTTTTTTTATTTTTTGACTTTGGTTTTTTAGTTAACTGCTCTTTCACCATTTTTTTATCTACCAACCATTTAGAACCTCCTGCAATTGTAATGAGTGTATTTCCTTTAGCTGTCCAATCTTTAAGTTTGCTTCTCTGTATAGAGTCTAACTGATTGTAATTTCCAGAAACCATCACTAAAGTATTGTATTTTTCTAGGTTTGCTCTGTTATAACTTGTCATTCGTATTTTGGTAATTGGCATATGTACTCTTGTATCTAATAAATGCCAAACTTCTCCAGCTTCGTAAGAATTCACACCTTCACCTATAAACATAGCAACTTTAGGCTGCTCTAAAACTCTAAAGTTATTACTTCCTAAATCAATGCCTTGTAAACTAAAACCAGTATTGGCTGCAAAAACAGGAATATTGAATTTTTCTTGAGCTGTTTTTATAATTTTAAAAACCACATCACTTTTGTGTTTTTGTTTACTCACTGGAATCAATAAGCTTCCATAATTAAAATTTTGTTTTCCCTGAGATGTATTTAATGAAAATGGCTTAAATGCACTTGCTACTTTTAATCCTTTAGACTGTAAAAAGTATAATGCTGCAGGTGTGTTATAATCATCCCAATCTAAAATATACGCATAGTCAGTTTTACTAATTTCATTAGGATTCACCATATTTTCTGTTGATGTAACCTCATCACCCAAATCTACAGACTTTACACCTTTATACTTGATGTTGTAAAAATTGGCAACACTCCAAGCTGAAGCATCATAAAAAACACTATCTCTATATTTTTCATAAGTTTCAAACATAGTTTGCACCATTCTATGTTGTGGCTGCTTTAGAGGGACTGTATATGTATCACCTTTTTTATACACTTTAATTTTATGTGTTAACAATTGATCTACAAAAGCTTTCTCTCTATTCTTATCAAATTCTTCTTGAAACTCATAGCCAGCAAAACCAGATTTTGCTTTTTTAGTTACAGCAGATTTAAAAAAGTTTTGCTGATATTTTCTTAAAAAACCTTTGTTTTCAACAGCTGCTTTTATTGTTGCAAAAGTTGATATGTATTGATTTCTAATAGTAAAAGGAAATGTAATTTTTCCATAATCTGTGTCTTGAACATGACCTCTAGAACTTGCTTGCTCAAACAACAATGCCAAACCACCTTGTAAATCTGGATACGAAGATCCATACCCTGGATAAGTTCCATCAAAAGATTCTTTGGTGTAGTATAAGGAACCGACTTTATCTAAAGCATTCGCAAAATAAGGAGCAAACAAATTGTTTAAATCTTCATAATTTTCTTTTGGCATTATTGGATCCCAAGAACCAATTGGTTTCATTGGCTCAAAAAAGTGATGACTATTGGTACCCATTTCATGAAAATCTGTAACCACATTTGGATACCAAGAATGCATCCATTTTAATTTTCCTTGACTTTCTGGATGTACAGCCAATAGCCAATCTCTATTCAAATCAAACCAGTAATGATTCGTTCTTCCTCTTGGCCAAGCCTCATTATGTTCTGCATCAATATTATCTGACACTAAGTTTTTTGCTTGATACTGATTCGCCCATTGAGTGTGTCTATCTCTTCCATCAGGATTGATTGTAGGATCTATAAAAATGACAGATTTTTCTAAATAATTTAAAACCTCTTCACTATTTGAAGCTACTAAAGTATAAGCAGTTAACAAAGCAGCTTCTGAACTAGAAGGCTCATTACCATGAACATTATATCCTAATTGAATTATTATAGGAACATCATCGTAGTTTTTTGCATTTGCTTCTGTATTTACAAAAGCCAAATGTTGCTCTTTTATAGTTACTAAATTCTGTAAATTTTTAGGTGATGAAACAGCAAACATCACAAGCTTTCTTTTTTCGTGTGTTTTACCATAAATTTCTATGGATGCTCTATCAGAAATTGCTGCCAATTTTGTTAAATAGGCAACTATTAAATCATGTCTTGTGTGATGTTCTCCTATTTTATATCCTAAAAAAGCTTCTGGAGTTGGAATAGCTGCATCAAAAGGAGCTTTATCTTTAAAATAATACTCTTGAGCTGTAATTGTTTGCCCAATATTGAAGATAAAAACTAAGGTAAAAAAGTACTTTAAAAATTTCATGGGATTTAATTTGGTTAGTTGCACTAAAATAATGATAAAATAGAAACTATAGATTTTATTTAACATTCAAAATATTATACTAATTTTGAGCATATTCCTTTTATATGAAAAATAAGCCATTAATTAGTAAATCACTAGAAGATTTTTACAACAAAGCATCAGAAGAAACTCGCCTTGAAAAAGGCATGGGGATTTTTGAATTTGAACGTATTAAAGAATTGATTGAACTGCATATTTCTAAACCTAATGCTACAATAATAGATGTTGGTGGAGGAACAGGAAAATACAGTGAATGGTTGACAAAAAAAAACCATACAGTTCATTTGATAGAACCTGTTACCAAACACCTAAAACTTGCAGAAAAAAGAGCAAAAAAATTAAAGAATCCATTTACTGTAATTAAGGGTAATGCCCAACAATTGCCTTATAAAAATGATAGTGCAGACTTAGTAATTTTACATGGACCTTTATATCATTTACAAAAAAGAGAAGATAGAGTTGCAGCAATTTTAGAAGCTAAAAGAGTCTTAAAAAAAGGCGGAATTATTTTAGGTTTTGCCATAAATGCAACTGCATCTACTGTTGTTGGTTTATTAAATGACATGATTCACACTACTTCTTTTTATAAAATGTGTGAAAAAGAATTAACCACAGGAATTCATGATGCTCCAAAAGATTTTCCTTTTTTGTTAGCAGATGCTTTTTATCATAGACCAGAAGAATTAAAAACCGAGTTTTCTGAAAACAATTTAGAATTCATAAAACTTTTTGCTGTTGAAGGAATGATTTGGCTAGACAGTCAATATTTTGCAAACATGTTAGATAAAAAGAAATCGAAGAACTTAAAAGCACTACAAAAACTTACTGAAAATGATGAGTACTTGTTACCTTTTAGTCCACATATGATGATAGCAGCAAAAAAGTAATTGGTCTATTATTATTCTAAAAAATCAGTATAGTTCATAGCTATACTTTCTCCATTTTTTTCAATAGAAGTTATACTTACAGTTTCTACTAAATTGCGTTTCATTTTAGGAGTAACTTCTGAGCTTCCTAAAGAGTCATTTTTATGAAAAGTTAAAATATTTTCTTTTGAATACTCCTCATTTTCTTGCAACCAATTAGCAAACCAGTTTTTTCTTAACTGTTTCATTTCGTCAGTATACAAGGTTGATGAAGACCATATATTTGGTTCTTGAGGCAATTCTGTAAAATGTTTTGTAGAGCCATCCCAAACCAATTCAAATGTTTTTAAACCTGAATTCCAATCTACTAAAATTAATGTAAAAGGTTCTATATTATTTAAACCCAATCTATTTATATAAGTAATAGCATCATTAGCAACTAAAATATTCTTTACAATAAGACCTCTACTCATGGCATAAGGCAAATTTCTTTTATGATTTTTAAAACCTCCATTTAGTAAACAAACCACTCTGTTTTTTTCACTTTTACCAATCCAAGTGCCACCTGCAACTTCATCTTTTGGGTAGGTTACTTCTACTCCATTTTCATTATAACTTTTAGGTGGAATGGTTTTTCGTAAAGGAGTTTCATCTCTATTAGAGGTTAAAATAAAATTATTGTTTTGCAAAGGTAAATACGTAACTGTACACATTTAAAATAGAATAAAAACGAAGTGCAAGTTACGAAATCGTTTCATTTAAAATTGGTAACTTTGTATTTGTAAAAAATAATTGATTAAATTTTTAAAATAACACAAATGGCAAGAGGATTTTTTAATGTTCCAGTTGCAGTAAACGAACCTGTTAAAGGTTATGCACCTGGCTCTCCAGAAAGAGAAGAATTATTAGCAACTTACAAAAAAATGTATAATGATAATGTTGATGTACCTATGTACATTAATGGAAAGGAAGTGAGAACTGGAAACACAAAAAACATTACACCTCCTCATGATCATAAACATATAATTGGGCAATATCATACAGCAGATAAAAGTCATGTAGATGAAGCAATTGCAACAGCATTAACTGCAAGAGAAGCTTGGTCTTCTGTTTCTTGGACAGAAAGAGCATCAATTTTTTTAAAGGCTGCTGATTTATTAGCAGGACCTTACAGAGCTAGAATGAATGCTTCTACAATGTTAGCACAATCTAAAAACATGCATCAAGCAGAAATTGATGCAGCATGTGAAATGGTAGATTTCTTTAAATTTAATGTACAATACATGACAGACATTTTTAAAGATCAACCACAATCTGCACCAGGAATTTGGAACAGAGTTGAGTACAGACCTTTAGAAGGATTTGTTTACGCAATTTCACCATTTAACTTTACATCTATTGCAGCAAACTTACCAGCAGCAGCAGCTTTAATGGGTAATGTTGTAGTTTGGAAACCATCTGATCATCAAGCATATTCTGCACAAGTTATTGTAGATTTATTTAGAGAGGCTGGTTTACCTGATGGAGTTATTAATGTAGTTTATGGAGACCCTGTTATGATTTCTGATACTGTTTTAGCATCTCCAGATTTTTCTGGATTGCATTTTACAGGATCAACTACGGTTTTCAAAAATCTTTGGAAACAAATTGGTAACAACATTCATAATTATAAAACGTATCCAAGAATTGTTGGAGAAACTGGAGGTAAAGATTTTATTTGGGTACACAACTCATCAAACCCACTACAAGTAGCTACAGCAATTACAAGAGGCTCATTTGAATATCAAGGTCAAAAATGTTCTGCAGCTTCACGTGCTTATATTCCAACTTCTATGTGGAATGATGTTCGAAAACACTTAGAAAGACAAATAGGAGAATTAAAAATGGGATCTCCAGAAGATCCTAGCAACTTTGTAAACGCAGTAATTCATGAAGGTTCTTTTGATAAAATCTCTAAATATATTGATGAAGCTAAAGCTGCAGATAATGCAGAAGTAATTATTGGTGGAAACTACGATAAATCAAAAGGATATTTTATTGAACCAACTGTAATTTTAGCAAAATCGCCAACATTTTCTACAATGACAACTGAGTTATTTGGCCCAGTTATGACTGTTTATATTTATGAAGATGCTGAATGGGAAGCTTCATTAAAATTAGTTGATGAATCTACAGAATATGCCTTAACAGGTGCTATTTTCTCTACTGATAGATATATTGTTGAAAAAGCTTCTAAAGCATTAGAAAATGCAGCTGGTAACTTTTATATTAATGACAAACCAACAGGAGCTGTTGTAGGTCAGCAACCATTTGGAGGAGCTAGAGCTTCTGGAACAAATGACAAAGCTGGTTCTGCACAAAACTTATTAAGATGGACTTCTGTTCGTTTGATAAAAGAAACTTTTGTAACACCAACAGATTATAAATATCCTTTCTTAGGATAGAGATTATAAACTTAAAAAAGCCTCATCAATTCATTTTGATGAGGCTTTTTTTTATCCTAAAATATACTTTTTAATTAGCTGTAAAAGACCAAATCTGACCAATAGATTTTGCTCCAACTTCATCAATTACATTCACTTTCCAAAAATAGGTTTTACCAGAAACTACAGTAACTGTATAGTTTTCTGAGCTAACAGCATCATCTATTAATTCAGGATTAGAGTTTTCACCAAAAAACACTTCAAATGTCAGAGTATCATTTATATTTGGGTCTGCACTATTCCAAGTTAAGTTAAGTACACCACTTGCAACAACTGCATTATTATTTGGTGTTAATAATTGTGAAGTAAAAGGCACATAGTTTTGTGTTCCATCTCCTTTTGTATAAAAAGCAAAAACTTCTGAAGAACTTCCTAGATTGTTATTAATATCTAAAGCGTCAACCTTCCAATAATAAGCAGTTTCTTTCTCTAAAGTAATTTCTAACTGACTTTCTGTTACTGTTCTATTTTCTACAATATTTGATAAAGCCCTATCTTTAGCTATAATTAAATTGTATTCTAAATCGTCATTATCTGGATCTATGGCATCAGACCAATCAAAAGTAATTGTATTATCTATGCATAATAAATTTGCTGATGGAAAAACTAAATCTACAGTACTTGGTGCTTGATTTTCTTTCTTAGAACAATGTATTAGAAAAAAACAAAAACTCAATAAAAGTGTTTTTACATATACTTTTTTCATCGTTTCAATATTTTTAGAGGTTTTGTATTTTCTATTGATAATTTTAAAATGTAAATGCCTTTAGCATAATTTGTGAAAGGAATTCGTAAAATATCATTGTTTTTGCTGAACTGTTTTTTCAAAATTAACTTACCATTAATATCAAAAATTACAGTTTCTATTTGCTCTTTATCAACATCAAAAGGCAATTGTATTTCTATAAAATCGGTTACTGGATTTTGTTTTAACAATAAACCACCAATACTTTTTAAATAGGTTCCTTCGCAATCTTTTGCTGTTTTTACTTCTAGTTTTCCTGTTCCTTTAATTTGCAAATCGAACTCTTTTTCACTAGAAACTGCAATAAGTTCTTCGTTGAAATATACATTGTAAGGAGCTGTACCTTCATCAATTGAAAAAGAATATATGCTTGATGATTTTGCTGATGTAACTTTTAAAGAAATTGGCTCTGCCTCCTCTATAGTTACTTGAAAACAATTTGTAATGTTTGAATTATTTGTTGTTATACAAATTTCATAATCTCCAGGAGCTACATCAAAAAGTATAAAATTACTGGCATTAAATGCTTGGTTTATATTTGTTGATGGACCAGTTATAGTCAATTGTCTTGTTAGGCCATCTTGTTTGTTATCAATTTGTATAATTCCATCATTTTCATTTACACAACTCTCAGAAGTTGTTAAAATAGAATAACCATCTATTTCAGCAACATTTATGGTATAATCTTCTGTTTCACCCCATTCTGTAAGATGGTCTGCATCACAAGCACCAACACCAAAACCTGCTGAAGGATCATCATACTCTATAATTACTCTCATTCTAGTTTGTCCAAACCTGGCATCACTTGGTACAGTTATATCAAAAGTTCTTGTACCAACATCATTTAGTTCTGTACCTAAATCGTATCTTTCTGTATCATTATCAAATTCAAAATCTTGGTTCCAATCTATAAAAACATAGCAATGATCTTGAAAACCAGCAGTATTTAGAGTAACACTAATTTGTTTTGTATCACCTCTTAAAACAGTAGCAGATAAATTTGTAAAATCTTCATAACCATCAATCAAATCATTTCCAGAATTGTTATTAATACCTCCAAAAGTTACATTAGTTATGTGCTCTGCTCCTCCATCTTCGTCAGTAAAAGTAGATGAACAATATGTGGCATTAATTGTTGTAAAACGAAAAGGGCTTGAAAAATTACCTTCTCCACAATCATTTTTTGGTTTTACTCTCCAAAAATAATCAGTTACACCCACTAAATTAGTTGTTGTATAAGAGTTAGTAGTAACATTACCTGAAGAAACTATGGATGCAAAATTAGGGTCTGAAGCTATTTCAACATCATAAGAAATTGCATTCGCATCTGTTTCCCAAGTTAATTCACTTGTTAAATTAATATCTGTTGCATTATTTACAGGTGATGATAATGTGATATCATTAAAAGTATTTGTAGTAAGTTTAAAATCTATATCTATAGTTTGGTTAATTGACAATGATGATGCTAATACGTTTATTACATAATCATCAGCTATTTTATTGTCTAAGTTAGAAATTGTCATTACAACTTCTCCATCTGCACTAATAGTATTTGGACTAAAAGTTACATTAGCTCCTGCAGGTTCTCCAGAAGCAGAAAGTGTTACAGTTTCTGAAAAACCATTTACAAAATCAAAATTTAAATTATAATTTACAATTTCATTATTCAGATTACAAACAGTTTGTAATCCGCTTTCATTGTTTAAAACAAAAGTAGGTGTTGTTGAGTTAATGGTAAGGTTAGCACTATTTACATTGTAAAAGATATTATTAACAGCTTCAACCATTACTCTTGCAGAACTTGTTGAATTATCAGGTACTATAAAAGTTTCTGAACCATCATTTGGTGTATTACTTTTTAATATAATTGGAAACGTAATTCCACCATCTGTAGATAACCTAATATTTACCAAAGCACAATTTATAGGAGCAACGTCTGTGCTCCCTTTATTCCAAGTTATGGTTTGAGTTGAACCAACATCCCAAATAGTAGTTGTATTTTGAGAAGTAATTGTGAATGGTGTTGTATCTACAACAGTTACTCGCATATCATCTCTTGCTGTACTTCCTCCTCCAGCATTATTATCTCTTACAGTAAAAGAAAAATCTAAAGTTCTTGAAACAGAAGGAAGCACCTCCCAAGTAGAAGCATTATCACCATTAATGATCGTACTTAAATCTGGCATATATCTAATAGGTGAAATTTTAGAAGGTAATGACCTAAACATTGGACCTTCTGCGTTTGTTGTAGATGGAGGCATAAAGCCAATTTCGTTATCTAACTGCTCCCAATTATAGGTTAATGAATTTAAGCCATCAACATCATTTGCTGTACCTAGCAATCTAAAAGGTGTAGATTTTGGTATGCTATAATCCAATCCTGCATCTGCAGTTGGTGCTGAATTATTTGTATCTGTTATTATAGCACAATTTGCAGAAGTCTGTATTGTATTCCACATTTGATCGATACTTACTGCATGAAAATAATCATCGCTATTTCCATTTGGGTTACCTTCTTTTACATTTGGTGCGCAAATACCTGCATAACCCATAATTGTAGAACCACTTCCTGGCTCTACAGCAGTTTCTAGAGTTCTGTTACAACTATTGTTTTGCGTATGTGTTGCTCCAAATTGATGACCAAACTCGTGTACAACAAAATCAATATCATAAGGATCTCCAACTGGTTGAGATCTTCCTGTAACTCCTTTTGCTTTTTGTCCAGAAACACAAACAACACCTAAACCTGCTACACCATCTCCACCAATACTAAAAACATGCCCAATATCATAATTTGCATCTCCTATAAATGAATCAGAAATATCTTGTACTTCATCTAACATTTTATCTGGGTCTCCATCTGAAATACCATCTGAAGCAGGGTCTAAGAAAATAATTTCATCATTATTTGCAACAATTTCTAATTTTACAGCTAAATCTTTTTCAAAAATTCCATTAATTCTAGTTATAGAGGTATTCATTGCTGATAATACAGCTGCTTTTTTTACAGCATCTGATGCAGAACTCGGAATGTTTTGTTGGCTTGCTCCTAAATGAAATTGTGCATATTCTCCACTACAAACTAGAGCTAATCTAAATGTTCTTAATTTACCATCATCTGCATTTTTATGTAATGATGAAAAAGAAAAATCATTTTTAAAAGAATCTTCAACTTGACATTTAAAATCTTCATCAACTTTACTCAAACTACTTCTTTTGTATGTTATGTAATCTTTTTTATCTTTAGAATACGGGTCTATATAAATAGTTTCGTGTTTTGCAGAAAATATAACACCATGAAAACCATCTGTACCTAAGCTTAATTTTGCAATTGCTGTTGGATCATCTATTCCTTGAGCTGTATAAGATTTTATAGTTGGGTATTTCGATTGTAATTCCTTATTAAAATTTGAAGTTTCTTTTACCATAAATTGCTTTAAAACACCCTTATCATTAGGCAATTGTATAACAATAGAATTCTGATTTATGGTTTTTTTTAATGCTTCTTTTAAAGAAGTTGTTTTTAAACTCACCAACTCAAATGCAGTAGGAAAATTCTTTTTTTGATAAATTTCTTTTTTCTGAAGAGTGTAACTGTCTTTCTTTAAAAGTTTCCAAAAGTCTTGAGCATTGGAAACATTACTATTAAAAAAAGCGGCAGTAAGAAGAAGTAAAAGGGATAATTTCTTGTTCATATTTGTATTTAAAATACGATTATATCTTTCAAATATAATGAATTATTTACCTTTGTAGTCGCAATTATGAACAGAAACATACTACTAAAAGACCTTTCTTTAAAAGACTATAAAGAAACTTGGAACTACCAAACAGAACTTCTTCAAGAGATTGTTGATACCAAAATTTCTAACAGAAGGAATTCTGAGAGTGTTGTTACTAAAAATCATTTTTTATTTGTAGAGCATCCACATGTGTACACTTTAGGCAAAAGTGGCGATTTAAGTAATCTGTTATTAAACGATGCGCAACTTAAAGAAAAAGGAGCTACATTCTATAAAATTAACAGAGGTGGAGATATTACTTATCATGGTCCAGGACAAATTGTAGGTTATCCAATATTAGACTTAGAAAATTTTTTTACTGATATTCACAAATATCTTCGTTTACTGGAAGAAACAATTATTTTAACAATTGCTGATTATGGATTGAAAGGCACAAGAAGCAAAGGTGAAACTGGAGTTTGGCTAGATGTTGGAACACCTTTTGCTCGTAAAATTTGTGCTATGGGAATTCGTTCTTCTAGATGGGTAACCATGCATGGTTTTGCTCTAAACGCTAATGTTAATTTAGGCTATTTTGATAATATAATTCCTTGTGGAATTAGAGGTAAGGCTGTAACATCTATGGAAGCTGAATTGGGTGAAAAAGTTGATATTATAGAAGTGAAAAATAAAATTCTAAAGCATTTTAAAACACTTTTTGAAGTTGAAAATTTTATTGTTGATTAATATTTTTGACAAACTAAGGTGTAAAAAATATTAATCAACTAGAAATTACTTTTCTTCATTAAAATACACTTTGTAGTATTTCATTTTCTTTTCTTCATCATAGCCTCTTTCTAAATATTCTGAGGCTGCATCTGGTGCATCTACATCTAATTTTATACTAATATTTGTATCTAGTTTTATTTCTGTTTTGAGTTTGGTTTTCTCTTTCTTTAAAACTACTCCAGAAACATCGAAGTTATTCCTAATTAAAACATCATTAAGATTTTCGTAATGTTTTTTGTAATCTTCAAACAAGTCTTTATGTTTATCATCTTCAAAAATTTCATCTTTAAAATCATGATAATCTACAGCTTCATGTTCTTTAAAGTAATCTACTGTGTTTGCTAAAAAGTTACCTTGTTCGTGTTTGCCAAATTCTGGCTTAATAACTTCTTCAGAAAATTCTTTACACAGCTCTAAATAATTTTGTGTGTGCGAATTAAAATCATCTGCAAGTTTTACGCCCAAGAAATTTTTAATCCAATATTGTGCATCATAATTATTATTGTCTACAGAAAAAACAACAGTGCCTTCTGTATCTGCAGCATTTAGAATTAAACAACCCTTGTCTATTTTTCTAGTAGATATTCCTTTTTGAACAACAACATCAAAACTCTCATTATCATCTAAATAGGTCTGAAAAAAATCGACTTTATTTTCTATTTTAAAAACTCCAATTGCTTCTGTTAATACATCTTTATATTCAATGCCTTCTATAAAAACTACAATAACATCGCCTGTTTTTATTTGTGCAGAGTTAGATTGTTCATACAAATGATTCACCATATTTTTCGAATATTCGATGAACGCATTTTCGTCTTTAAAAACTTCTGATGCGTAATTATTTAGCTCATTTAATCGAACATCTGCATGATGAGAAAAACGATAACTCTGTGTTAAAGAACCAAATGGTTTTAGAAGAAAGTTTTTCATTAAATCGTAACTTTCTTGATCAAAACGAATTAAATCTTCAGAAAAAACATTCTGCCCACTATTAAACTTATTGGCCACTTTATGTAAAATACATTTGGTAATTTCTGCTCTCGTTTTTTTAATCATCATTTAAAAATTTGGAACGTAAAAATAATTTAAGTTTTTAAATAATTTGATGTTATTTCTGAAAGTTTATAAACAAGTTTAGCCCTGATTGAACGATTTGTTTACGCTCTTTTTGAGGGACGAAAAAAAGCGAGTAGTGAAAGCAGGAAATAGCTTCTAAAAATCTAATTTAAATTGCTCTGGTAACAATTTAAAGGTTTTTCTATGATGAACTGTGGCTCCGTATTTTCGAATTGCCTCTCTGTGTTCTTTGGTTGGATAGCCTTTATTTTTTTTCCAATTGTACATGGCAAATTCTTCGTGAATTTTCTGCATATACTCATCTCTATAGGTTTTTGCTAACACAGAAGCTGCTGCAATACTTAGGTATTTTGAATCGCCTTTTACAATAGTTTCGTGCGGAATATCTTTGTGTTTTTTAAACTTATTACCATCAACAATTATAAATTCTGGTTGTATTTTTAAAGCATCAAGAGCTCTATGCATACCTGTTATTGATGCTTGTAAAACATTAATTTGATCTACTTCTTCTTGATAAATAAAAGATACTCCAAAAGCAAGTGCTTCTTCTTCTATAATAGGTTTTAAAAGATTTCTATTTTTTTCTGATAATTGCTTAGAGTCATTTAAAATAGGGTGGTAAAAATCTTCTGGTAAAATAACTGCAGCTGCAACAACTGGCCCAGACAAACAACCTCTACCAGCTTCATCTGTACCTGCTTCTAATTTAAAACCACTATAATTTGACTGTAACATAACGCAAAGAAAATAAAATTTTAATTAAAACACATCCCTATAATTATTAACAACAATTTTCGTTTAATTATTTTACATTTGTCACTGTTTATTTAAAGCATGAAAAAAACAATTCTTTTCTTTTTTTTAGTTATTAGTTTTACAATTAACGGCTTACAAGGTCAAATAAAAGTAGATGCTGGTGCAAAAAAAAATAAAACTAGAACCATTGGTCCAGATGGTAAAATTGACACCTTAGCAAATACAGGTTCTACAAAAGTTATTTTATCTGGAAAAACAAAATGGACAGACTATAAAATTATATCTCATCATAGAGACACAAGTTACGTAGACACCACATTAAACATAAAAAAAGAGTATAAATTCAATTATTTAAGAAAAGATAATTTTGAATTACTCCCATTTCATAATCAAGGTCAAACTTTTAACAATTTAGGATATAGTTATAACAACTTATTGCGTTTACCAGACTTTGGGTTTCAAGCAAAACAAGTAAGCTATTTTGAAGTTGATGATATAAAATATTACCAAGTACCAACTACAACAACAGAAATAATGTACAAAACAGGTTTACAACAAGGCCAAGTTGTAGATGCTATTTTTACTTTAAATTTCTCTAAAAGATTAAACGTTTCTCTTTCTTATAAAGGCTTAAGATCTTTAGGTGCATATAGAAGAGCATTGGTAAGTAATGGAAACTTTAGAAGTACATTTCATTATAAAACAAAAAATAATAGGTATGAAATTAGAGGACATTTAACCACTCAAGATTTTTTTCATCAAGAAAATGGCGGATTAACTCCAGATGCTCTTCAAAACTTTATTGATGAAGATCCAAATTTTGAACAACGCTCTAGATTAGATGTAAATCTTACTGATGCTGAAAGCCAGTTTGATGCAACTAGAGTTTACTTAGAACATAGTTACAAACTGATTGCAAAAAAAGATTCTTTAGCAAAAAAAGATTTTAGCAATCTTAAAATTGGTCATGTTTTTACAAACGAAAATAAAAGTTACGCATTTACACAACCAACTAATACTACTCAAATTTTTGGAGATGTAAATGCTACAAGTGCAAGCAATAACGATGTTGTAAGCAAATTAACAGATAATGAATTTAACTTAGAATTCAACTCAAAATATGTTTTAGGAAAGCTTAAAGCTAAAGTTCATTTAACGCAGTTTTCTTATGGATATGATACTATTTTGAATACTAACACTGCTTTTAATAATATTAAATTAAAAGATAATGTTATTTCTTTTGGAGCTAATTGGAACGCAAAAATTAAAAATTTTAAATTAAATGCAGAAGCTTCAGTAACACCAAGTGATGGTTTATTATCTGGTAATTTCATAAAAGGTGAAGCTCTTTATGAAAAGGATAGTATTTTTGGTTTAAAGAGTACAGTTTTAATTAGCTCAAAATCACCAAATTTCAATACACTTCTTCATCAGAATAAATATGATGAATACAATTGGGAAAACAATTTTAGTAATGTTAATACAAGAGATTTAGGCTTTGCTTTTACTTCTAAATGGGTTAATGCAAACGTAAACTTTACAAATATTGATAATTACACCTATTTTGATGAAGACAGCAAACCTCAACAATTTGCAGATCAAATTACTTACTTAAAAGTTAAAGTAAATCGTGAGTTTAAATACTGGAAATTGGCTTTAGACAATACAGTAATGTATCAAAATGTAAGTGATGGAAGCTCTGTTTTTAGAGTTCCAGAATTTGTAACTAGAAACACCTTTTATTATACTGATAATTGGTTTAAAGGAGACCCCATGTTAGTAAATATAGGTGTTACATTTAAGTATTTTACTGAATATAATGCCAATGCTTACAACCCTTTATTAGCTGAGTTTAGATTACAGAATGATGAGAAAATTGGCTTCCCAACAGTTGATGTATTTTTTAATGCAAGAGTAAGAAGAACACGTTTGTATTTAAAAGTTGATAACGTAACTTCTGGTTTTACTAAGAAAAATTATTTTTCAGCACCAAATTATCCATATAGAGATTTTACAGTACGCTTTGGATTGGTTTGGAATTGGTTTATTTAGAAATTTTTGTTGATAAAGATGATAAAAAATCAAATTAAGAATAATTGGAAACTCTTTCTTATAGCAAGTCTAACCTTAGGATTAGCTCCTTTTAATCCTCCTCATTTGCTAGGAAAAATTCAATGGATTTTAGGCGGAAACGCTTTTCATCCAGAAAAAGGTATGCAACTTCAAGATTGGTTTGATGTACTTTTACATGGCCTTCCTTGGCTACTTTTACTTTATGCTATTATGCTAAATCTTTTTGCATCACAGGTAAAAAACGACCAGCAATAGTACTCTCTTTTTTAGCAACAGTTACAAAACCATTGTTTTTATAAAAAACAACAGCATTTGGATCTGATAAAACGAATAAAGACTCTATTTTCATTTTGCTAGCTTTTATTGTGGCATGTTTTAATAATTGACTACCTATACCTTTTCCAATAAATTTTGGAGCAATAAAAAGAAACTCTAATTTAGCTTTTTGCGGATTGATAATTTGAAGAATATAAAAACCAATAATCTGATTATTAATCAAGTATTTGAAAACAATCATTTCTGAAATCATTGTTTCAGAGACTGTTAATTCTTCTTTCCAACTTGATAATAATTCTTCTGAGTATCCCCAAAATCCTTTTGATTGTATTGCAATTTCTGTGAGTAATTTTGCATCAGAAGTAGTTGCAACTAGAATCATTATTAAATTATTTTTTAGCTATTTGTCTAATTTTAATACGGAATGCAGCAAAAA
This sequence comes from uncultured Polaribacter sp., assembly GCA_964565055.1. Taxonomy (GTDB): domain Bacteria; phylum Bacteroidota; class Bacteroidia; order Flavobacteriales; family Flavobacteriaceae; genus Polaribacter. Next base: position 42,870 of record CAZMDC010000017.1, read on the forward strand.
ACAATGTCATAAACGGACTCAACCAATTAAAGATAGCGTACACAAAATACTCTGCAACACTAACCCCTAATACTCCAGAATGATAGGCTCCACAAGTATTCCAAGGAACAAGTACAGAAGTTACAGTACCAGAATCCTCAAGAGTTCTACTTAAATTTTCTGGTGCTAGGCCTTTATCTTCATAAGCTTTTGCATACATTTTACCTGGAACAACAATGGCTAAGTATTGATCTGATGCTGTTACATTTAAACCAATACATGTTGCTACTGTACTTGCAAAAAGCCCAAATACAGAGTCAAAAATATTTAGCATAAAACTACTTATTCTTGCTAATGCTCCAATAGCATCCATAATACCACCAAAAACCATTGCACAAATAATTAACCAAACTGTACCTAACATTTTAGCCATACCTCCAGAAGTAAATAAATCTGCTAAAATTTTATTATCTGTAGCAACAGAAGTATCAACAGTAATTGCATTCATCAAACCCTTATATGCAGATACAAAATTCAATTCTTTTTCTCCAGAAATACTCAAAACTACATCTGGCTGAAAAAATAAAGCGAATGCTGCTGCTAATAAAACACCTATTAATAAAGCAACTAAAGGCGAAGCTTTTTTTACAATTAAAATAATTACTGCTATTGGCACTAAAAATAACCAAGGACTAATGGTAAATGCTTTTTCTATATCTGTTAATAACATAGAAGTATCTGCTTCTCCACTTGTGTTTAGTGTAAAACCAATAATTACAAAAGCAATTAAAGAAACCACAAATGTTGGTACTGTTGTATACGCCATATATCTTATATGTGTAAATAAATCTGTACCAGCCATTGCAGGTGCTAAGTTTGTGGTATCTGACATTGGAGACATTTTATCTCCAAAATAAGCTCCAGATAATACTGCACCAGCTGTCATACCTACAGAAATTCCTAAAGCATCTCCAATACCAATTAAGGCAATACCTACTGTAGCTGCTGTAGTCCAAGAACTACCTGTCATCACAGAAATTATTGCACAAATTACTAAACAAGCTGGTAAAAATATAGTAGGATTTAAAATCTGTAATCCGTAATAAATCATAGTTGGAATAACACCACTTATCAACCAAGTACCAGCCAAAGAACCAACTAATAATAAAATGATAATTCCGCTTGTAGATTTTTTTATATTCTCTTCAACTTCATCCATCATATTCGTAAAAGAAACCTTATTTCTAAAGCCAACAATAGCAGCAACTGCTGCACCTAATAATAAAATAAACTGATTACTACCACTTAAAGCATCATCACCAAAAACAAAAACATTAAAGGCTAACATACCAACTAAAGCAATAATTGGGAAAACTGCTTCCCAAATATTTAACTCTTTATTATCTATTATTTGCTGATCTTCGATGTCTATTTTTGATAAATTTTTATCCTCTTGCATATGGTTCTTATTTCTTGTGTAATGTTACGATTTTACACAATGTTATGCAAATCAAAATGGTTCACTTATTTTTGCTTTTATGGATTCATTAACTCAAATTGTTTTAGGTGCTGCTTGTGGAGAAGCTGTTCTCGGAAAAAAAATTGGAAATAAAGCACTTTTGTTTGGAGCAATTGGTGGTACAATACCAGATTTAGATGTTTTTATAGGACGATTTTTGCACAATAATGAAATACAAGCCATGGCTTTTCATAGAGGGTTTATGCACTCTCTTTTGTTTGCTTTTATAGGCTGTTTTTTCTTTGGGTGGATCACCTACAAACTCTACAACACCAATAAAAGAAAGGAAACCACCAAACTTAAAGATTGGGTTTTATTATTCTTTTGGGCAATTTTTACACATCCTATTTTAGACTGTTTTACACCTTATGGAACACAATTATTTGCTCCTTTTACTGATTATAGAGTTGCTTTTAATACTATTTCTGTAGCAGACCCTTTGTATACAGTGCCTTTTTTAATTTCTATACTCGTTTTAATGTTTTACAACAGAACAAAAACACAAAGAACTTGGTGGCTTAAAGCAGGTATTTATTTGAGTTCTACATATATGCTATTTACAGTATTCAACAAAATTTATGTAGATAATGTATTTGAAAAATCTTTTAAAAAAGCAGGCATTTCATATCAGAGATTTTCAGCTCAACCTACAATTCTGAATAATATTTTATGGTATGCTGTTGCTGAAACAGAAAACAATTATCACATCACTTACTATTCTTTATTTGATGAAAGTGATATTTCTGAAAAAATAATAAACGTAAACAAAAATCATGATTTAGTAGATATGTCTGATGAAAATTTACAGACCTTAGCGTGGTTTAGTAACAACTACTTTAATCTCTCTAAAAAGGAAAAAATTGGCACTTACAAATACGTAGATTTACGATATCCTAGATTGAATCCTGATGATGAAAATACATCTGTATTTAATTTTACTTTATTTCATAAAAATAACGAATGGGATATTTTACCATTCAATGGAAACCCACCAACAAAAGAAGATTTTACAAAGTTTCTAGAACGAATAAAAGGGATATAAACCTATTTGAGAATAGCTATAATTTACAGCCCTTTTTATAAATACTATTTTAAAAATATTTTATAATATTCCAATTTCTTTCATACAGGTTTTCATCATTTGATATGTACGTTCAATATCATTATCTAAACCAATTGAAAAACGAATTAATCCATCAGATAAACCCATTTCTTGTTGCTCATCTTCTGGTATTTCTGATGATGTAGAAGAACCAGGAGCAGAAAATAAAGTTTTGTAAAAACCTAAACTTACTGCTAAATATCCTAAGTTTTTTTCTTGCATTAACTCCATAAGTGCATTGGCTTTATCTAAAGAACCAACGTCAATAGTTAACATTCCTCCAAAACCATATTCTGCATTCATCATCTCTTTAAATAGGTTATGTGATGGATGAGAAGTTAAACCAGGATACACTGTTTTTAAACCATCAGCTGAAAATTTATTTGCCAAATACGTTGCATTTTTACTGTGTTGCTTCATTCTAATATGAAGCGTTCTCATATTTTTTAAGATGGATGCTGCTCGTAAACTATCCATAGTAGACCCTAGCAACATACAAGCTCCATCATTTACATTTCTTAAATCGTTTATAAAGTCTTGTGTTCCACAAACCACACCACCAACAGTATCTGAAGAACCATTTATGAATTTTGTTAAACTATGAATTACAACATCTGCACCCAATTTAGCTGGTGAAATTGATAAAGGAGAAAATGTATTATCTACCACCAACTGCAAATTGTGTTTTTTAGCTAAAGCTGATAATCCTTTGATGTCTGCAACTTCCAAAAGTGGATTACTTACAGTTTCGCAATACAAAACTTTGGTGTTTTTTGTAATAGCAGCCTCAACAATATCTAGCTTTGTAATATCAACAAAACTAGTTGCTATACTCAGTTTTGGCGCAAAGTTTTTTAAGAATGCATAAGTACCTCCATAAATAGTTCTGCTTGAAACAATATGATCTCCTGCTCCACACAATTGCATTAATACAGGAGTAATAGCTCCCATTCCAGAAGCTGTTACATTTGCGGTTTCTGTACCTTCCATAGCTGCTAAAGCTTCACCTAAATACAAATTTGAAGGTGTTGAATGACGTGAATACAAGTAACAACCATCTGCATTACCTTCGAAAGTATCGAACATAGTTTTTGCTGATAAAAAAGTATAGGTAGAAGAATCTGAAATTGATGGATTTACTCCTCCAAATTCACCAAAGTACTGTAAATCTTGAATCTTGTCTGCTGGATTGAAACTCATAATAAATGTTTTAAAATTTATATACAAAATTAGAATATTCAATAATAAAATCAACTATTACTTAATTATTTAGATTATTACTCTATTTTTATTGTAGATAATAGTTTTTAAAACTAAATTAATATACAATTTAAATCATTTTTAGAAAAATTATACAAATGCAAATAGACAACACAGATAAAAAATTGATAAATCTGTTACAAAAAAACAGTAAGCAGACTACAAAACAATTAGCATTACAGCTTAACTTATCTGTAACAGCTGTTTATGAACGTATAAAAAAGTTGGAGAAAGAAAAAGTAGTTCAAAAGTATGTGGCAATCATCAATAAAAATAAAATTGAAAAATCGTTTTTAGTGTTTTGTCATTTAAAATTAATTCAACATTCTATAGATTATGTAACCACTTTTGAAAGAGAAGTTTTAAAGCTAGATGAAGTTTCAGAATGTTTTCATGTAAGTGGAGATTATGATTACATTTTAAAAATATATGTAAAAGATATGGAAGAATATAGGCAGTTTATGGTTACCAAATTAACAGCTATTAAGTATATAGGTAGTACTCATAGCACATTTGCCATTGAAGAAGTAAAAAATACAACTGCAATACATTTGTAAAATAAAAAACCCAAAACTAAAAGTTTTGGGTTTAAATATTTTTTGATGGTAAGCTTATGCTTTTGTTTTTACAACAAATGACATTTCCATATCATCGTTAATAAATTTATCCTTTAAATTGTCAAAGAAAGATTTAGAACCATATTTTACATTAAACTCTGCTCTATCAACCATAAATGTTTCACTTTCTAAAGTGTTAACCCCATTTTCTGAAGACATCATTGCTGGTATTGTAACACTTTTAGTTACATCTTTAATAGTTAAATTACCTGTTACATGTACTTTATTACCTTCTTTCTTTTCAACATTTGTAATTACAAATTTAGAAGTTGGGTAAGTTGCAACATCAAAAAAATCTGCACTAGTTAAATGCCCTCTTAATTTTGCATTACCTTCATTATCTTCAGGAATGTCTATTACTTTAATAGAATTCATATCTATTGTAAATTCTCCTGCTTTAAGCTCTCCATCTTCTATTAATAAATCTGCATCTTGCATAGCAACTGTTCCATTATGAGAACCTGTTGGCTTATACCCTTTCCAAGTTATCATTGATGTTGATAAATCTACATTATTAAGCTCTGCAACTTTTACTTCTACTTTTTCTGCTTCTGCAGTTGCTACTTTTTCTTTTTTATCGCTTTTACATCCTGTTATTACAGATGCTACAACTATTAAAGATAAAATTACTTTTTTCATTATTTTTAAATTTAAAATTAATTGGTTAATTATTTTCCATGGCAAATATAAAACAATTTATTTTCCTTGGAAAATATTTTAATCATATTTAATATAATATTAACAAGTTTGCTATATTCTATTTTTACTGTCTATGATTATAGTTACAGGCCCATCATTTAAGAGTTCAACTTGCATATCTGCACCAAACTCTCCTTTTTTTACAGTTTCTCCAGTTTCTAACTCTAAAGCTTTAAGAAAGTTTTTATAAATAGGTATAGCTACTTCTGGTTTAGCTGCTTGAATATAACTTGGCCTATTTCCTTTTTTTGTTGCTGCATGCAATGTAAATTGACTTACAACCAATACTTCTCCATTGATTTGTAAAAGCGATTTATTCATAACATTTTGCTCATCATTAAAAATACGAAGATTTGTAATTTTTCTAACCAAATATGTTATATCATCTTGATTATCATCATTAACAATTCCTAAGAGTACAAGCAAACCGTTCTTAATGGAAGCTACTTTTTCTGTATTTATAGTTACACTTGCCTTGGTTACTCTTTGTATTACAACTTTCATTACCTAATCATTATCTTCTTCATTCCAGATATCTGTTCTAAAGTGTTCAGTTTCTTCTTCTCCTTCTAAAATCTGTAAGTAACTTTTATAACGAGACCAAGATATTTCTTCTGTTTCTAAGGCTTCTTTTACTGCACAATGTGGCTCTTTTAAATGCAAACAATTATTGAATTTACAATGTTGCTTCATTTCAAAAAACTCAGGAAAATAATCACCCAACTCAAATTTATCCATATCTACAACTCCAAATCCTTTAATACCTGGTGTATCTATAATTCTGGCATTAAAACTTAAATCGAACATTTCTGCAAATGTTGTGGTATGTTGCCCTTGTTTGTGTTGCTCTGAAATTTCTTTGGTTTTTAAATCTAAAGTAGGCTCAATAGCATTTACTAAAGTAGTTTTTCCAACACCAGAATGACCAACAAACATCGCTGTTTTTCCAAGCATTAAGTCTTTAATGGTATCTATATTTTGATTTTGTTTTGCTGAAACCTCTACACAAGTATAACCAATAGCTTCGTAAATATCTTTGAGGTATAAAATTTCTGCTCGCTCTTCAATTTCATAAGCATCAATTTTATTAAACACTAAAACTGTATCTATTCTATAAGCTCTTGTTGATACTAAAAAACGGTCTATAAAAGTGGTAAATGTTGGTGGATTATTTATGGTGATCAATAAAAAAACTACATCTACATTTGCTGCAATTATGTGCGTTTGTTTAGATAGGTTTACAGATTTTCTAACAATGTAATTCTCTCTATCTAATATCTTCTTAATTACACCTATTTCTTCATCTCCTTTTTTCTCAAGATCAAACAAGACTTTATCTCCAACTGCAATTGGATTCGTGCTTTTAATACCTTTTATTCTAAATTTGCCTTTTATTCTACATTGATGAAAATTTCCATTATCATCTTTAACAAAGTACCAACTTCCTGTAGACTTATAAACTGTTCCTGTCATTATTACAAAGATGCAGAATTATTATTGATTTAAAAAAATAAGCCACAAAATCGAGCTGATTTTATGGCTTAGTGTGAGTTAAGTAAAAATGGTTACCCTTTAATTATTTTCTCTTGATGGTTAATAGACTCTTGATGAATAGCTTTAAACATTCGCAATACAAATTCTTCACTCAAGCCTTTTTGCTCTCCTTCTAAAATCATGTTTCCAAGAATTTCATTCCATCTTCTAGATTGTAATACTGCAACATTTTGTACTTTTTTTAGTTTACCAATCTCATCAGCAACTTTCATTCTTTTCCCCATTAAATCAATCAACTGATCATCTACAACATTTATTTGCGCACGTAAGGTTTCTAAAGAAGCTCTGTAACTAGAATCTGTTTCAGTTTCTTTTCTAATTTTTAGATCTTCCATAATCTGCTTTAATTTTGCAGGTGTTACTTGCTGTGCAGCATCAGACCAAGCATTATCTGGATCGAAATGTGTTTCAATCATTAAACCATCAAAATTTAAATCTAAAGCAGTCTGAGAAACATCAAAAATCATATCTCTATTTCCTGTAATATGAGAAGGATCGCAGATTAAAGGTAAATCTGGAAAACGATTTTGAAATTCAATGGCAATTTGCCATTCTGGAACATTTCTATATTTTGTTTTTTCGTAAGTAGAGAAACCTCTGTGAATGGCACCTAAGTTTTTAATATCTGCTGTGTATAATCTCTCAATTCCACCCAACCACAAAGCCAAATCTGGGTTAATTGGGTTTTTTACTAAAACTATTTTATCAGTTCCATGTAAAGCATCTGCCAATTCTTGCATAATAAATGGAGAAACTGCAGTTCTTGCACCAATCCATAATAAATCTATATCGTGCTCTAATGCTAATTTTACATGTGTTGCATTTGCAACTTCTGTACAGGTTTTCATGCCTGTTTCTGCTTTTACTTTTTGTAGCCATTTTAAACCTAAAGCTCCTACACCTTCAAAATTTCCTGGTCTTGTTCTTGGCTTCCAAATTCCTGCTCTATAATAGTTTACATCAGAATCTTTTAACTCGTGTGCAATTTTTAAAACTTGTTCTTCTGTTTCTGCACTACAAGGCCCTGCTATTACTAGTGGATGATCTAATTGCATATCATCTAACCATGTTCTTAATGCTGCTGTGTTTTTCATTGTAAATTAATTTATTTTCACTGTGCTTTGGGTTTGAACTACCTTTTACAGCTATTTTACTATTATTTTATTCCGTTTAAAATTTGTTTGATATAATTTGTGTTCTCCATTTCATTAAAAATTTCAGAGAAATTATCTTGTTGCATCAATTCTTTAAAGTGTTTTAAATTATTGATGTATTCTTCTAAGGTTTCAATTATGTTTTCTTTGTTTTGTTCAAAAATTGGAGTCCACATTGCTGGGCTACTTTTTGCCAAACGTACTGTAGATTCAAATCCTGAACCTGCCATATCAAAAATATCACGTTCATTTTTTTCTTTATTGATAACTGTTTTCCCTAACATAAAAGCGCTAATGTGCGATAAATGTGAAACATACGCAATATGTTTATCATGAGAAACAGGATCCATATAACGAATACGCATTCCAATTGTTCTAAAAAGATCTAATGCTTTTTCCTGAAGCTTAAATGTTGTTTTTTCTACTTCGCAAATAATATTTGTTTTCCCTTTATACAAGTTAGCAATAGCTGCTTTTGGCCCAGAATTTTCTGTACCTGCAATAGGATGACAAGCTAAAAAATTCCTCCTTTTTGTATGATGTTCAACTGTTTTGCAAATGGCTGCTTTTGTAGAACCTGCATCTATTACCAAAGTTTCTTGAGTTATATTATCTAAAATTGTAGGTAATAATTTTACAGTTGCATCAACAGGAATTGCCACAATTACAATATCAGCATTGTATAAATCATCTAATGCAGCTTTCTTATCAATAATGTCTAATTGTAGAGCTTCCTCTAAAAAATCGTCATTTATATCTATACCGTAAATGATTGCATTAGGATGTTGTTTTTTTATATCGATAGCAAAACTACCCCCAATTAAACCAATACCAATGATGTATATATGTTTCATAACTTAAAATCTTGCTATTGCTTCTTTAATAATTTCTGACGAAACACATAATGAGAAACGAATATATCCTTCTCCTTGAGAACCAAAAACGGTTCCTGGAGTAATAAAAATATCGTGGTCATATAAAATTGTATCTGTAACTTCTTCTGATTTTTTTCCTTCTGGTATTTTTGCCCAAACAAATAAACCTGTTGCATTTTTATTATAAGTAGCATCTAATTTATCTGCTAATTGCCAAATTAGATTTCTACGTTCTTCATAAATTTTGTTTTGCTCTTCAAACCAACTATCAGATAAATGAAGTGCTTCTATAGCTCCTTTTTGAATTCCGTAAAACATACCAGAATCCATATTAGATTTTACTTTTAAAACTTCGTTTATTAAAGCTGAATTGCCTAATAACATGCCAACTCTCCAACCTGCCATGTTAAAGGTTTTACTCAATGAATTTAATTCTAAAGCAATGTCTTTTGCTCCATCAACTTGTAAAATACTAATAGGATTATTGTTAAGAATAAAGCTATAAGGATTATCGTTAACGATTAAAATGTTATGTTTTTTTCCAAATTCAATTAACTTTTTAAACATCTTTAATGTTGCATTTGTACCAGTTGGCATATGGGGATAATTTACCCACATCAATTTTACATTAGTTAGATCTTCTCTTTCTAAAACTTCAAAATTTGGTTGCCAATTTGTATCATCACTCAAGTTATAAAAAAGAGGTTTTGCACCAACTAATTTTGTAACTGAAGTATATGTTGGGTAACCAGGATTTGGAATTAAAACTTTATCTCCTTCATTTAAAAAAGCCATAGAAATATGCATAATGCCTTCTTTGCTCCCCATTAATGGTAAAACTTCACTCTCTGGATTTGAATCTACTGAAAACTTATGTTTATAAAAAGTAGTAATTGCTTGCCTTAACTCTGGCAAACCTTGATAAGATTGATATTTATGTGCATTTGCATCTTCTAAACTGTTTAAAATGGCTTCTAAAACTTGAATTGGAGGCTGTAAGTCTGGTGAACCAATACCCATATTGATAATTTGTTTACCTGCAGCTGACAAAGATCTAACTTCTTTCAGTTTTTTAGAAAAGTAGTATTCTTGAACAGTATCTAACCTTTTAGCTGGCTCAATCATTTTCTAGCATTTTTATAAATTCCTAAAACTTTAAAATCTTCTGCCATTATTTCTACAATTGCTTTAGCTTTTTCGTAATCTTTAAAATCATCAAAAGTAACATCTACAAAAAAAGAATATTTCCAAGGTGTTTCTATAACTGGCAAAGACTGTATTTTGGTTAAGTTCATTTTACAATCGCTTA
>CAZMDC010000018.1:0-51027 GCA_964565055.1 uncultured Polaribacter sp.
ATGGTTTTGTTTTAGGTGAAGGTGCAGGTGCTATTGTTTTAGAAGAATATGAACACGCAAAAGCTAGAGGTGCTAAAATTTACGCTGAGGTTATTGGTGGTGGTATGTCTTCAGATGCTTACCATATGACTGCTCCACATCCAGAAGGAATTGGAGTGATTGCAGTAATGAAAAATTGCTTAGAAAATGCAGGGATTAATCCAGAAGACGTAGACCATATTAATACTCATGGTACTTCTACTCCTTTAGGAGATGTTGCAGAATTAAAAGCAATTTCAGAAGTTTTTGGAGAGCATGCCAAGAACATCAATATTAATTCTACAAAATCTATGACTGGGCATTTATTAGGTGCTGCAGGAGCTATTGAAGCTATTGCATCTATACTTGCCATGGAAAATGGTATTGTACCACCAACTATAAACCATTCTACAGTTGATGAAAATATTAATCCAGAATTAAACCTTACGCTAAATAAGGCTCAAAAAAGAGACGTAAAAGTAGCTATGAGTAATACTTTTGGTTTTGGAGGTCATAATGCATGTGTTGCCTTTAAGAAGTTATCGGAATAACCATATGAATTTTATTCGAAAAATAGTAAAGTCTCAATCTGAAGAAGATGCTGCTTTATATATCGAATTAAAAAAATTACTCAACTTTTCGCCCAAAAAAATAAGTAAGTATAAAAAGGCGTTTACCCATAGATCTGTTCAAATGATAGATGAAGATGGGAATCCTATAAATTACGAACGATTAGAGTTTCTAGGTGATTCTATTTTGGGCTCAGTAATTGCATCTTATTTGTACAAAAAAGTGCCAACAGGTTCAGAAGGTTACTTAACACAAATGCGTTCTAAAATTGTAAGTAGAGAGCATTTAAACGAGTTAGGAAAAGACTTAAACTTAATACGTTTTGTAAAAAGTAATGTAGACCAAAATACAGTTGGAGAAAATATTCATGGAAATATTTTTGAAGCACTTGTTGGAGCTATCTATTTAGATAAAGGCTATAATTTTGCTCAAAAATTTATTTATGAAAATGTTATTTTACCATATGTTGATATTGAAAAGCTTGAAGGTAAAATAACCAGTTATAAAGGATTAATTATTGAATGGTGCCAAAAACAGAAGAAAAAATATAAGTTTGATACTTATGAAGATTCTGGTAACGAACCTATAAAACATTTTAGTGTTAAGGTAAGTATAGATGGTGAGCAAATAGCAAAAGGTAGAGCTACCTCTAAAAAGAAAGCAGAAGAACAAGCTTCTAAAAGAGTTTATTATGCCTTTCAAAGTGAAATTTCTGTGAGTTAAACACGATAACGTTTTCGTTAAAATCCAAAATAAACTCATAAACAATTAGTAAATTAGCAACTTATTAAGTTAACTATAGCTAATTATATTCATGCAAATTCACTCACTTAGTTTAGATGTTTTTGAAGAAGAATATTCTTTAATAGGAATTCATACAGCACTAGAAGATTATAAACTAGCTTACCTACTTAATAAAAAGTTAGGAACCAATTTGTGTAAATCTCAAAAAGATTTAAAAATTAAAGATTTTACACAAACCACTTCTTTTTCTATGTATAGCTATACAAATAACGAGTATGATTACGAATGGTTTTTAATTGCAAATAGTTCAAAAAGAGAAAATCAAACAGAATCTAATGAGTTGTTGTTAACATCAGAAACCAAATCATATTTAATACCAGAGAAAAAAAAAGTAGATTTCTTTATTAAAATATCTGGGTGTTTTGAATATAGTTTTGTTGTAGATATCGTAGATAAAATAAAAACTATAAATCATATTATTACCTCTTATTCAATAGATAAGAATTCATTAAAGTCTAAAGACTTTTTAACATTTTAATACATATGCCACATAATAATAAAACAAAAATAGTTGCAACTCTTGGGCCTGCAACAGATACTAAAGAAATTTTAACAGATTTAGCAAAAAGCGGAGTTAATGTTTTTAGAATTAATTTTTCTCATGCAAATTATGATGATGTTAAAAGAAAAGTAAAAACGATTAGAGAAATTAATGAAGAAAATGGCTTTAATATTGCAATATTAGGAGATTTACAAGGACCTAAATTACGTGTTGGAGTTATGGAAGAAGGGGTTGAGTTAATAGAAGGAGATCATTTTACATTTACTTCAGAAAAATGTATTGGAACTAAAGAAAAAGCTTTTATGACCTATCAACGTTTTCCAAAAGATGTAAAAGTTGGAGAGCAAATTTTAATTGATGATGGTAAACTGCTATTTGAAGTAATATCAACAAACAAAAAAGATGAAGTTGTTGTTAAAGTATTAGTTGGTGGACCTTTAAAATCTAAGAAAGGAGTAAACTTGCCAAATACAGCCATTTCTTTACCTGCACTAACAGAAAAAGATATGGAAGATGCAGTGTTTGCTATTGAACAAGAAGTAGATTGGATTGCGCTATCATTTGTAAGAACTCCAGATGATTTAAGAATGTTACGCGATTTAATTGCTCAACACTCAGATTATAGAATACCAATTATTGCAAAAATAGAAAAACCAGAAGCTGTAAAAAACCTAGACGCTTTAATTCCTTATTGTGATGGTTTAATGGTGGCTCGTGGAGATTTAGGTGTAGAAATACCAATGCAAGAAGTGCCTCTTATACAGAAGAAAATAGTAAGAAGAGCAAAAAGAGCAAGAATTCCTGTAATTATTGCAACGCAAATGATGGAAACTATGATAGAAAACTCTGTGCCAACAAGAGCAGAAGTAAATGACGTAGCAAATTCTATTATGGATGGTGCAGATGCAGTTATGCTTTCTGGTGAAACTTCTGTAGGAAAACATCCTCTGAGAGTTATACAAAAAATGTCGGAAATTATAAAGAGCGTAGAAAACTCTAGAATGATTAAAGTACCTCATGAAGCACCACATATTAGAACAAACAGATTTGTAACAAAATCTATATGTTATCATGCAGCATTAATGGCAAACGATACAAATGCAGCAGCAATTTGTACACTTACCAATAGTGGTTATACAGCATTTCAAATTTCTGCTTGGAGACCAAGAACACATGTTCTAACATTTTCAACCAATAGAAGAATTTTAGGAAAACTGAATTTATTATGGGGTGTTAGGGCTTACTTTTATGACAAGAACCTTTCTACAGATGATACTATAGAAGACGTAAATCAAATTGCAAAAGACAAAGGTTTTGTAAAACCAGGAGATTTAATTATAAACTTAGCTTCTATGCCTGCAGAAGCTAGAGGTATGGTAAATACTTTAAGGGTTTCTGAAGTAGAGTAAGCATAAAAAATAATAGCTTTTTATAAATAAATGAAATATACAACACTACCAAATACAGATGTAAAAGTTTCTAAAATTTGTTTAGGAACCATGACTTGGGGAAATCAAAATACAGAAACAGAAGGTCATGAACAGATGAGTTTTGCTTTAGAAAATGGAGTTAACTTCTTTGATGCAGCAGAATTATATCCTGTACCAGCAAATCCAGAAACTTATGGTAACACTGAAAAAATTATTGGTACTTGGTTTAAAAAAACTGGTAATAGAGATAAAGTTATTTTGGCTTCAAAAATTGCAGGGGGTGGAGATTATACAGCTCATATTAGAAATGGAGGCCTAAGTAAAAAAAATATCTTTGATGCTATTGATAAAAGCTTGAAACGACTACAAACAGATTATATTGATTTGTATCAGTTGCATTGGCCAAATAGAGGAGTAAATTGTTTTGGTGTAAGAGATTTTCCAATTAAAGCAGCTAACGATGAAGTAGAAAATTATTTAGAGATTTTAGAAGGCTTACAAGAATTAAAAAAGTTAGGTAAAATTAGACATGTTGGCTTGTCTAACGAAACTCCTTGGGGTACAATGAAGTACCTAAAAGCATCAGAACAATATAACTTACCAAAACCTGTAACTATTCAAAATTCATATTCTATGATTCATAGAGGTTTTGAAGTTGGTATGAGCGAGGTTTCTTTGAGAGAAAATGTGGGTTTACTAGCATATTCTCCTTTAGCTCAAGGTGTTTTATCTGGCAAGTATTTAAATGGAAACCAACCAAAAGGTGCAAGAGGTACGCTTTTTCCAAGGTTTATTGCGAGGTATAAAAATGAAGGATCAGAAAAAGCTGTAACTAAATATTTAGAAATTGCTCAAAAAAATAATTTAACGCTATCTGAATTGTCTTTGGCTTTTATCAACCAAATGCCATTTGTAACGAGTAACATTATTGGAGCAACAAAAATGAATCAGTTAAAAGAAAACATCAACTCTATTAATGTTGACTTATCTGATGAAATTCTAAAAGAAATTGAAGCTATTCACAAAGAAATACCAAACCCAGCTCCATAATTAATCGTATTATAAAAAATAAAAAAAATCCAAAGTAAATTTCTTCTTTGGATTTTTTTATGATTAAAAGCGAATACCACTATTTTTGATCTTTAAATTTAAAAACTCTCCCATCTTTTAAACCATAAACTTGTTTGCTTTCTTTACAGGTTGCAAAACCATCTACATCAAAATCTAAAGTATGCCCATGTTCGCTAACCCAACCAATTTGCTTGCTTGGATTACCTACTACTAAAGCATAAGGTAATACTTCTTTAGTAACTACTGTGCCTGCACCTATAAAAGCATATTCGCCAATATTATTCCCACAAATAATAGTAGCATTTGCTCCAATACTCGCTCCTTTTTTAACAATAGTTTTTAAGTATCTGTTTTTTCTAATGATTGCACTTCTTGGATTAATTACGTTTGTAAATACCATTGAAGGCCCTAAAAAAACATCATCTTCACAAGTTACTCCAGTATAAATTGAAACGTTATTCTGTACTTTAACATTTTTACCTAAAACTACATTAGGAGAAACGACGACATTTTGACCTAGGTTACAACGATCACCAATTTTACAGTTAGACATTATATGGCTAAAGTGCCATATTTTTGTGTCCTTTCCAATAGTACATTTGCTATCTATAACAGCTGTTTCGTGAGCAAAATAATTCATAACATTTTTATTTATTAATTAGCGAAACAAATGTAATAAATAAAAAAAAACTCAACCTTAAGTTGAGTTTTTTATTTGCTTAATCTACTAAAAAAGAGATGGGTAGTGTGTACCTAACCTTAACTGATTTACTGCCTTGTTTACCTGGTGTAAATTGTGGTAATTTTTCTATAAGTTCTAACGTTTCTTTTTTTAATTTATGATGTGGTGCTCTAATCTTTATATCCACCACGTTTCCAGTGTTATCAATTACAAACTGTGTTTGAATTTTGTATTTCCCAGCTCTTAGCCCTAATTCGTTAGCTAATTGAGCGTCGAAATTTCTCCTTACGAATTTCATCATTTTTTGATCGAAACATATTTTATTTTCTTGTTTAGACAACCCTTCACAACCTTTAAATATTGGTGCATTTTCAATTGATATAAAAGGAACTGTTTCTGGCTCTTCATCAGTTTTTGGCTCAGGAACTGTCTCAATTTTATCAATATCAAAATCTACAGTTTTCTTTTTGGGTTCTGTAACTATAATTGTTTCAGGAGAGTCATCATCTTTTTTATCAATGGGTTCATCTAAAATTAAAACTGTTTTTTTGGGTAAATTCGTTTTTGGTTCTGGAGCTTGTTCTTTTTTGAAGATAATTTCTGTATCTCTTTCTAAGTAAATAGTTTTAGAGGTTTCTGGTTTAAAATTGGCTACAGAATTTTGTAATGTTTCGTGCTCTAATGCTAGGTAGACAATAAAGAGTACTAATACAAGCCCCAACTGGGTAAAAATGGTTGAGAACTTTTCTAATTGTTTGGTAGGTAGTTTTTTTACGTTTTTCATAATTAGAAAGTTTAAATGTTAAGACTTTGTTAAAACAAATAACATGCCAAAAAAAAACATCCAAAAATGGATGTTATTATTCTTTAGTGTGTTTTTCAGCTACTTTCTCTAATTCATCGTACCAATTTTTACCAAACTTTCTAATTAGTGCTTGTTTTACAAATTTATATATGGGTACTTGTAATTCTTTACCTAATGAGCAAGCATCATCACAAATTTCCCATTTATGGTAATTTACAGCAGAAAACTCTTTGTAATCCTTTACTCTAATTGGATATAAATGACAAGAAACTGGTTTTTTCCAGCTTATTTCTCCTTGATTATATGCTTCTTCTATACCACAAAGAGCAGTATTTTTATCATCAAAAGTAACGTAAGCACAATCTGCACCATTAATTAAAGGAGTTTCTAATTCACCCCACTCATTGGTAACCCATGTACCTTCTTTTTCAATAACATCAATTCCTTCCTTTCTTAAAAAAGGTTTTACTTTAGGATATATTTTTTCGAGAATGTTGGTTTCTTCTTTTTCTAGTGGAGCACCAGCTTCACCATCTATACAACAAGCACCTTTGCATGCAGATAGATTGCAAACAAAGTCTTTTTCTATAATATCTTCTGATACAATTGTTTTTCCTAGTTGAAACATATTTGCAAAAATAAGTATATTTTTTACTCATTTTTTCGATTTCGTAAAATTAGTTGCCTAATTTTGTCAAAAATTTTAACTGTATTATGGATTTTAACTTCAAAGAAATATTAACTGCATTTATGGTTTTGTTTGCAGTGATAGATATTATAGGAAACATTCCAATAATAATAGATTTGCGTAAAAAAGTAGGTCATATACAGTCTGAAAAAGCGTCTATTATAGCTGGTATTATTATGGTTTTTTTCCTTTTTTTAGGAAAAAGCTTACTTAGTTTAATTGGTATAGATGTTAATTCTTTTGCTGTTGCAGGTTCTTTTATTCTGTTTTTTATAGCTTTAGAAATGATTTTAGGAATAACTTTATATAAAGATGATGGAGACTCTGGTACAATTACAGCAACTATTTTTCCATTAGCATTTCCTTTAATTGCAGGTCCAGGAAGTTTAACAACATTACTTTCTTTACGTGCAGAATTTGCAATTCAGAATATTATTGTTGCTGTTTTCTTTAATGTTATTGTAATTTATATTGTTTTAAAAACTTCTTCTAAAATAGAACGTTTAATAGGGCCAACAGGAATTCAAATTATTAGAAAAGTATTTGGAGTTATTTTGTTAGCTATTGCTGTAAAATTATTTGCTCATAATATAAAAGCCTTATTTATTTAATATGATTTTTGATTGCTTAATTATTGGAGGAGGAGTTTCTGGATTGCAATGTGCACTTGTTTTAGGCTCTGCTGTTAATAAAGAATATGCAAAAGACAAACATATTGGTATCATAGCACATCAAAGAGCATCACATTTAAACACAGCTTTATTTAATAATGTTTTGGGCTTGCAACCAAAAACTCTTGGTAAAGATATTCTAGTTGAAGGTACACAACAATTAACAGAATTATATCCTCATGTGCAGCAAATAGAAAAAGAAAAAGTAATTAAAGTTGAAGCTTTAAATGATACTATTTTAGTTAAAACAAACAAAACCAACTATCATTCAAAAACAGTTGTTTTAGCCTTAAATTACGCTGCTCCATTAACAATAAGTGGTTTGGAACACTATATTATTCCACATCAAAAAGCAAATCCTAAGAAAAATAGAATTCAGCTCTCAAATCAAGATCATTTTATAAAAGATGGATTGTATTGCTGTGGAACAATTGCAGGACACAGAAGTCAATTTGCAATTGCTGCAGGAAGTGGAGCTAGTGTTGCCACAGATATTTTAACACTATGGAATGCTGGTACACCTACAAAAGTACACGATAAGGCATGATAAAAATCATATTTTAAGCCATTTAAACTTCTTAATTTTATATAAAACAAAAGCTAAAAGCACTCAAATGGCTAAGCTTTGACTATTCATTAAATAGTTTTTTATTTAATCTTAAGATTTTTAATCATGGACATTAAGAAATACCCAAAAGCAAGTTTAGAAAATTTTAGTAGGCTTTTCTTTCAATTAGGTTTGGTCCTCACTTTATTTGTAATTCATTTACTTGTAGAACATAAAACATACGAAAAGAATTATGGCGATCTTGGAGAAGTTGTTTTGATGAGTGAAATGGAAGAAGATATTCCTATTGTAGAAATAAAGAAACTTAATCCACCCCCACAAAATGTCCCAAAAACTGTTGAAATAATAAAGGTTGTTGAAGATAATTTAGAAGTAGAAGAAACTATAATTGAAACCACAGAGACAGATGAAGGTGAAGCTGCTGTAGTTAGAACAGAAGAAATTGTTGAAATTAAAGAAGCAGAAGAAATTGTTGAAGATATTCCTTTTATCTTGATAGAAGATGTTCCTGTTTTTCCTGGTTGTGAAGGAGATAATAAGGAGTTAAAAAAATGTTTTACCAAAAAGGTGACAGAACATTTTAGTAAAAAATTTAATGTTGGTTTGGCAAAAGAACTTGGTTTAAGCGTTGGAAAAAAAAGACTATTTGTTGTTTTTACTATTAACAAAAAAGGATATGTTATAGATGTTAAAGCAAGAGGACCACATCCAACTCTTGAAAAGGAAGTAGTTGCCATAATAAGTTCTTTACCACAAATGACACCAGGAAAACAAAGGGGTATACCTGTTGGTGTAAGTTATAGTATACCTATAACCTTTGAGGTGAAATTATAAAGTATAAAAAAATCCAGCCTTACTAAGCTGGATTTTTTAATGAATGAAGTTTTTCTAATTACTCTACAGTAACAGACTTTGCCAAGTTTCTTGGCTGATCTACATTTTTACCTAGCATTACTGCTATATGATAAGATAATAATTGTAAAGGAATCGTTGTTAAAAGCGGTGTTAATGCTTCTTCTGTATCAGGTATTTCAATTACATGATCTGCAATTTCTTTTACTTGAGTATCACCTTCTGTAACAACAGCAATAATTTTACCTGCTCTAGATTTAATTTCCTGAATGTTACTTACCACTTTTTCATAATGCCCTTTATTAGTAGCAATAACAAAAATTGGCATGTTTTCATCAATTAAAGCAATTGGTCCATGCTTCATTTCTGCTGCAGGATAACCTTCTGCATGTATGTAAGAAATTTCTTTTAATTTTAGTGCTCCTTCTAATGCTACAGGAAAGTTAAATCCTCTACCCAAATACAAACAGTTTTTTGCATCTTTATACACAGCAGCAATTTCTTTTACATGATTGTCTATATTTAATAATTCCTCTACTTGTCTTGGTATTAACTGCATTTTTTGAATGTAGTTTTTAAACGTATGAGGTGCTAAAGAGCCATTAGCTTTACCTAGTTTTAGAGCAATTAATGTAAGTACAGTAATTTGTGTAGTAAATGCTTTGGTTGATGCTACTCCAATCTCTGGGCCAGCATGAGTATAGGCACCAGAATGTGTTTCTCTAGCAATAGACGAACCAACAACATTACATACACCATATACAAATGCTCCTTTAGATTTTGCTAATTTAATAGCGGCTAAAGTATCTGCTGTTTCACCTGATTGCGATATTGCAATTACAACATCTTTATTTGTTACAATTGGGTTTCTATATCTAAATTCAGATGCATATTCGACTTCTACAGGTATTCTAGCCATATCTTCAAAAAGATATTCGCCAACCAAACCTGCATGCCAAGATGTACCACAAGCAATTATTATTATTCTATTTGCATTTAAAAACTTGTCTAGATTATCATCTATACTAGACATTTTAATACTATTTTCTAAAGGTAACATTCTACCTCTATAAGTGTCTGTTATAGCTTTAGGTTGCTCGTGTATTTCTTTTAACATAAAATGTTCGTAACCACCTTTTTCAATTTGGTCTAAACTCATTTGTAGTTTCTGAATTGTTGGAACTACAGGAGCATCATCATTAATTTTATGAACTTTTACGCCTTTTCCTAACTTTATTATAGCCATTTCTTCGTCTTCCAAATAAATAGCGTCTTTTGTAAATTCAACAAATGGAGAAGCGTCTGAAGCAACGAAAAACTCTTTTTCATCTTTTCCAACACCAATAGCAATTGGGCTTCCTAAACGTGCTACAATAATTTCATTAGGTTTTGTTTTATCAAAAACAGATATTGCATAAGCACCAACCACATTTGTTAAAGCTAATTGTACAGCTTTACCTAGTTTACAACCTTCTGTGTCTTTTACTTCTTGAATTAGGTTTACTAAAACTTCAGTATCTGTATCACTTTTAAAAGTATATCCTCTAGATATTAATTCTTTTTTAATAGTATCGTAATTTTCAATGATTCCATTGTGTACAATAACTAAATCTCCAGATTGAGAATAATGAGGGTGCGAGTTTACATCATTTGGTACTCCATGAGTTGCCCAACGTGTATGGCCCATACCAATATTTCCTTTTTTTCTTTCAGGTTCTTTGTTTGTAATTTTTTCTAAATCAGAAACTTTTCCTTTTGTTTTAGATAGATGCATTTTTTTACCATCAAAAATCATAACCCCTGCACTATCATATCCCCTGTATTCTAGTCTTTTAAGACCATTTATCACTATAGGATAAGCCTCTCTGTGACCTATATATGCTGATATTCCACACATAACATTTTTTTATTTGATTAATTGTCTTTCCTCTCTGAATAAGATATTTTTAATATTGCTTTTTTATCTCCATTAGTTGTAGCATTGTTTAATAAAGTTACTGCTCTAGGATTCCAACTAAAGTTTCTAAATATAGTATCATTTATTGGAACATCTGATGAGTTAAAAGCTTTTATTTTTAATGTTGGGGAATAATCTGTTGTACCATTAATAAGATCAGATACGTAATCTGTAATTTTAAAGGTATATTTTTCTTTTTTACCATTAGCATCTCTAAGTAAAAACCCATTTATACCACCAAATGCAGATTCAGTTAAAGCATCTTTAACTTGGCTAAAAACTAGGTTCCCTAATTCTTCGTTGCTTTTGTATAGATATAATCTTTCTGGAACTGAAGCAGTATCTGCAGATTGATTGATGTAAAATGTTAATGAAGCGTCATTTATTAATAAATTACGATTTCTTAATTCATTTAACTTTTCTGTTGTAAATAGAGTAACATTTGCCTCACTACCTGCTGCTCCTTGTATTTTAATTTCATTATTAACAGGATAGGTTTTATCTTCCATTTTAAATTTATTAATCCTAAAACCAGATAATGTGAAAGAGCTATTTTTTCTTACAGTTTTTATAGTATCTGTAGTACCTTTATTAAATACTGAATTTGTATAATATATTTCTATTGAAGGGTTTAAACTAGCAACAGAAGTATTGAAATTATAAGTAGTTAATGAGCCTTGATTACCAGAAGCCTCTAAGATTATACCTCTAAAATAATTGTTAAATGCTTCTTGAGAATCAAAATCACTAGATTCATATTTATCTAAAAACAATTCTTTAAACACTTCTTTATTTAAAGGAACTCTTGCAAAAGGTATTGGTAATTCTCCTACAGCTGAGTTAAAGATTTTTACGGTATCTAAATTAATAACTGTATTATCAAAAAGTCTTCTCTTTACAACAATCATAGTATCATTTAAACTTGGTGTAAAAGAAAAATTAGAATTTACGTTTAAGGCTTCCCCTATTTTTTCAAATTCATCATCAGAATTATAACTATTTGTTTTTGTTGGATCAGCAGGGTTAAATCTGTTTATAAACGTGTTAGATCTAAAAACGTTTAATGTATATGGTTTATTTGTTTCTCCAATAGTTTCTTCTAACTCAAACTCAGTTCCTCCATTTATTGAAACAGGATAAGGTAATTTTAAGAAAACTGTATCAATTTTTGTTAAAACAGTTGTAGAGTCTGAAAGATCATCAATATCAACTACCTCAAAGTCAGTAGGTAAACCTAGTTGTGAAATTATAGAAGCCTCTATTTTCTCATAGTCTGAATTTGCATAAACACCTAAGAGATATTGATTAATTTGCCTAGATATGTTGTCTGTTTGTAATTTTTCTAAAGGGCTATTAGATGCTGAAATATCAACTAAAAGACTGTTAGTAGTAAATTTTGTATTACTAATTACGTTAGTGTCTATATCTGTAAAATCTTCTTCACAAGAGATAATTGCTGCACATATGTATATAGAAATACCTATATAAATACTCTTTCTTATTATGTTTCTCACTGATAAAATTATTGATTGGCTGATAGTAAATCAGCATAAAAATTTAAATAAGCTTCTTTTAAATTCTCTTCTTGATACTCTAATAAAGGCTTTTCTTTTTCTTCGATATAAGAGGCTAGTGTTTCATCTATGGTTTCGCTTCCATAAATAACCGCGTCTGAATTTTCTATTGCGCTTTTTAAAATGTTGATATAACTAGGCTTTTGTAAAGTTTCAATTTTAGCATTATTATCTAAATCAAATTTTATTTTACTTGGCAAATCTGTGTTTAATTCACCATCAAAACCTGTATTATACAAAGATGTAACAATTTTACTTTCTGTAAAGAGAGGTTCTTCTTTATAAAACTCTCTTAAATATAGAGGCAATAAAGAAGCCATCCAACCATGAATATGGATAACATCTGGAGCCCAATTTAATTTTTTAACAGTTTCTACTACACCTTTAGCAAAGAAAATAGCTCTTTCATCATTATCAGAAAAAAGTTGATCATCTTCATCTGTGTAAACAGCCTTACGTTTAAAGTATTCTTCGTTATCTATAAAATACACTTGCATTCTTTCTTTTGGAATAGAAGCTACTTTTATAATCAAAGGCATGTCTACGTCATTAACAACGAGGTTCATACCAGATAAACGAATTACTTCGTGTAATTGATGTCTTCTTTCATTAATTACACCATATCTTGGCATAAAAATTCGGGTTTGTACTCCTTTAGAATGTGCATTTTTAGCAGCCATAAAAGCCGTAGAAGAAAGTTCTGTTTCTGGTAAATATGGAACAACTTCAGACGATACAAATAAAATTCTTTTGTCCTTCATTAAAATCAATTTCTTTTTGTAAAAGAAGCAAAAATACAAATTTTTATGCTAATATCGTGTTAAAATGGTAAGTTTGCAGACAATTTACAGTACTGCCTTATGAAAGTTTTTACCACAAAACAGTTATTAAGAAACTACCTTTTATCTTTTAAAGAAAAAGGGAAAACTATTGGTTTTGTACCAACAATGGGTGCTTTACATCAAGGGCATTTATCACTAATTAAAAAGGCAAAAGAAAATAATGATATTGTTGTAGTAAGTATTTTTGTAAACCCAACTCAATTTAATAACACAGAAGATTTAGTAAATTATCCAAAAACACTAGAAAAAGACACTCAGTTATTAAAAACTGTTTCTTGTGATGTGCTTTTTCATCCACCAGTTTCAGAAATGTACAATGAAAATGTTGTTTCAGAAAAATTTGATTTTGATGGTTTAGAACACCAAATGGAAGGAAAATTCAGAGATGGGCATTTTAATGGTGTAGGCACAGTTGTAAAAACTCTTTTTGAAATAGTTGAGCCTAACAAAGCTTATTTTGGGCAAAAAGACTTTCAACAACTGCAGATCATAAAGAAAATGGTAGAAAAACGCAAACTTGATGTTAAAATTAAAGGATGTGCTATTTTTAGAGAAGAAGATGGTTTGGCCATGAGTTCTAGAAATGTAAGACTGTCTAAAGTTGAAAGAAAAGCTGCACCTTTTATTTACAAAACATTAAAAAAAGCAAAGAAAAAGTTTAAAACTGAAGAACCTAATAAGGTTATTTTTTGGGTAAAAAATCAATTTAAAAAACATTTGTTGCTAGATTTAGAATATTTTACAATTGCAGAAGAAAAAACATTACAAACCATAAAAGTTAAAGAAGCTGATAAGAAATACAGAGCTTTTATAGCGGTTTTTGCTGGTGATGTTCGATTGATTGATAATATTAAATTAAAAAATTGTAACTAAAAATTACTTATTTTTGCAGCATGTTAGTACAAGTAGTAAAATCTAAAATCCATCGTGTAAAAGTTACAGGTGCAGATTTAAATTATATAGGAAGCATTACCATAGATGAAGATTTAATGGATGCTGCAGGAATTATAGAAGGTGAACGCGTACAAATTGTTAACAACAATAATGGTAATCGTTTAGAAACATATGCAATTCCTGGGCCAAGAAAAAGTGGAGAAATTACGCTTAATGGAGCAGCCTCTAGGCTAGTTGCTGTTGGTGATGTGTTAATTTTAATTGTGTATGCTTTTATGGAACTAGAAGAAGCTAAAAAGTTTAAGCCTTCTTTAGTTTTTCCTAACGAAAAAGACAACACACTTACTTAATTATTTTGAATATTAAAAAAATTTTAAAACTTACATTACCTCTCTTTTTGGGAGGTATTTTAGTATGGTATTCTATCTCAAAAATTTCTTTTGACATACTTTTAGAGTACTTTAAAAAAGCTAATTATGGTTGGATTTTTCTAGGCTTATTTTTTGGAATTTTAAGCCATTTGTCTAGAGCTTATAGATGGAAATTTATGTTGGCGCCTTTAGGTTACAAACCAAAATACACCAATAGTGTTTTAGCAGTTTTAGTAGGGTATTTGGTAAACTTAGCCTTGCCAAGAGCAGGAGAAGTATCAAGAGCTTTAGCTTTAGCAAACTACGAAAATGTACCTTTTGAAAAAGGATTTGGAACTATAGTTGCAGAACGTATTGCAGATCTTATTATGATGTTGCTAATTGTGGCATTAACTCTTTTTGTTCAATTCGATTTTATTTACAATCTACTAACCGAAAATTTTAATCCAACCAAAATTATTATTGGTTTAGCTATTTTAGTTCTTGGGTTTTATATTTTTTCATCATTTGTAAAAAAAGCAAAATCAGGATTTTTATTAAAAATTAAAACATTTTTTTCTGGTTTAGTAGAAGGTGCAACAAGCATCTTTAGAATGAAAAATAAATGGGCATTTATATTTCACACCATTTTTATTTGGGTAATGTATGTAGCTATGTTTTGGGCAACAATACCAGCAATAGATGGTTTAGAAGTACCTTTTGGCGGAATTTTAATTGGTTTTATTGCTGGCGGATTTTCTATTGCAGCCACTAATGGTGGTATAGGTTTATACCCAATCGCAGTAGCTGGTGCTTTAGCTTTATTTGATATCCCTACAGAACCTGCAACCGCTTTTGGTTGGATTATGTGGACAGCCCAAACAGCCATGATTATTATCTTTGGAGGCTTAGCATTTCTACTTTTACCAATTGTAAATAAAAAATAATTTTTTCTTGTGCGTTCCCTAAAGGTCGTGCTTTCATTACTCGCTTTTTCTTTGTGCTGATAGAAATCAGCATCTCAAAAAGAGCTCAAACATGCCATTCAATCACTAACGCAATTATTTGCTAACTTTTTTACGAAACCAAAAACCAACTAAATTTATAATTTACTTTGTAACTTTACTTTTCTAAAATTTGTAACTAAAAATGGCTAAAACCAAAACAACTTTTTTCTGTCAGAATTGTGGTACACAACATGCAAAATGGGTAGGTCAATGTGGTGCTTGTAAAGAGTGGAACACCATTGTAGAAGAAGTAATTCAGAAAGAAGAAAAACACGTTTGGAAACAAGCCACAACTGCCAAGCAAAATGTAAACAAACCTTTAAAAATTGCTGATATTCAGTTAAACCCTGAAGAAAGAGTTATCACTAATAATAACGAATTAGATACAGTTTTAGGTGGTGGTTTGGTAAAAGGCTCTGTAACACTTTTAGGAGGTGAGCCAGGTATTGGAAAATCAACTTTATTGTTACAAGTTGCTTTAAATATTAGTCAAAAAGTATTGTATGTTTCTGGTGAAGAAAGTCAGTCTCAAATTAAAATGAGGGCAGAACGTTTAGAAGCTATTAATTCTAATTGTTTAATATTAACTGAGACCAATACACAGCAAATTTTTAAAAATATAGAAGAAACAGCACCAGAAGTTTTGGTGATAGATTCTATACAAACTTTACATACAAATTCTATTGAAGCTTCTCCAGGAAGTATTTCTCAAATTAGAGAAACATCAGCAGAACTCATAAAATTTGCTAAAGAAACTGCAACACCTGTTTTATTAATAGGTCATATCAACAAAGAAGGAAATATTGCTGGACCAAAAATTTTAGAACACATGGTAGATGTGGTTTTACAATTTGAAGGCGATAGAAATCATACATATAGAATTTTAAGAAGTCAAAAAAACAGATTTGGTTCTACATCAGAATTGGGTATTTATGAAATGTTGTCTAATGGTTTACGAGAAATCTCAAATCCGTCAGAAATTTTAATTTCTAAAAAAGATGCAGATTTAAGTGGTACAGCAATTGCATCAACCTTAGAGGGAATTAGACCTTTAATGATAGAAATTCAGGCTTTGGTTTCTACAGCAGTTTATGGAACTCCACAACGTTCTACAACTGGTTACAATTTAAAAAGGCTAAATATGATTTTAGCTGTTTTAGAAAAAAGAGCAGGTTTTAAACTGGGTGCAAAAGATGTTTTTTTAAATATTACAGGAGGTATAAATGTAGATGATCCAGCTATTGATTTGGCAGTTGTTGCAGCTATTTTATCATCCAATCAAGATATTGCTATCAATCCAAATGTTTGTTTTGCTGCAGAAGTTGGTTTGGCTGGTGAAATAAGACCAGTATCTAAAATAGACCAACGTATTTTAGAGGCCGAAAAATTAGGCTATAAAAGTTTTGTTGCTTCTAAATATAATAAGGTATCCTCTAAAAATCATTCAATTAAATTAATTTTAGTTGGTAAAATAGAGGAGGCTTTTGCAACATTAT
The DNA here is from genome assembly GCA_964565055.1 of uncultured Polaribacter sp. Lineage (GTDB taxonomy): Bacteria > Bacteroidota > Bacteroidia > Flavobacteriales > Flavobacteriaceae > Polaribacter. Next base: position 16,782 of record CAZMDC010000018.1, read on the forward strand.
TCGCATAAAAAAACCAAGCATTTCTGCTTGGTTTCTTAATATTATAAACTTAATTAAATTTTACTTTTTATTTGCTTCTTTAATATATTTGTCTAAAGCCATTGTCATAGATGGTGTTTCTTTAGAAGGCGCAATAATGTCGCACTTTAAACCAGCATCTGTAACAGCATTTACAGTAGTATTACCAAAAGCAGCAATTCTTGTATTATTTTGTTTAAAATCTGGGAAATTCTTTAAAAGAGATTCAATTCCAGAAGGACTAAAAAACACTAAGATATCGTAAAACACATTTTCTAAATCAGATAGGTCACTTACTACTGTTCTATATAAATCTACTCTTTTCCAGTTTACACCTAAGTTGTCTAATTCTTCAGGTATTAATGGTTTTAATTTATCAGAAGATGGTAATAAGAACTTTTCTGTTTTGTGTTTTTTAATAAGTTTTGTTAGTTCAGGAAACGTTCTGTTACCAACATAAATTTTACGTTTTCTATACACTACATATTTTTGTAAATAGTAAGCAACAGCTTCAGATTGACAGAAATATTTCATAGAATCTGGCACTTTAAAACGCATTTCTTCTGCGATTCTAAAAAAGTGATCAACTGCATTTCTACTTGTTAAAATAATTGCTGTAAAATTAGATAAATCTATTTTTTGAGCTCTTACTTCTTTAACAGAAATACCTTCTACGTGAATAAAAGATCTAAAATCTATTTTAACTTTTTGCTTATCAGACAAATCAAAATAAGGAGAGGTTTCTGTCTTTGGTGCTGGCTGAGAAACCAATATTGTTTTCACTTTCATTAGCTTTCAATTTTGTTTTTAAAACAATAATTTAAACAGTATAAATAGCGTTGCTATTTCGAAGGCGCAAATGTACAAAATAAAATAAAACAACTTATTAAAAACCAGCTTTTTATTTCTTACCACATAAAAAACAAAGCGTAATAAAAATAGAAATGCTGAAAAATAAAACACATAGTTAATAGGTATTTGTGTGTAAGTTATTAAAATTAAACCTATGTAAATCAAAAAACTAACAGAATACAGGTAGTTGTTTTTAGAAAATAAAAAAGTTCTAACAGATTTTTCAATTAAAAACAATCTTATTAGGAGGAATTCCAATATTCTCTTTACAAAAAAGTAGCAGAAAAAAACCAGAAAAATAGAAAAATATGTTGTAAAACTCTCTGTTACTGAAGAGTATTTGTAAACTTTAAAGTAATAACCTAATAAAGAGAGTACACTTATTGAAAATAGAAATATAACACTTTGAAAACCATTAAAAAAAGGAGTAACTTCTAAATCATCATCTTCAATAAAATTAAAAAGAGCAAAAAAACTTTCTTTCAACTTCTTGGCATCTAGAACTTTTAAAAAAACAATACTAAGAAATAACAATAGCAAAACAATGGTAATCCAATTGTTAGAATATATAATTTTTTCTAGAGCTTGCAATTAACTTTCATTTAAGATGTTCTGTACAAAATTAGTAATTAAATAATGTATATTTGTGTTCTTACTACATGAAAATTTATTTATGTCAGACGCTTTAGTAATTATCCCTACTTATAACGAAAAAGAAAATATTGAAGCTATCATAAGAGCTATTTTTAAATTAAAAAAACAGTTTCATATTTTAATAGTTGATGACAATTCTCCTGATGGAACATCTGATATTGTATTAAAACTCATACAAGAATTTCCTGAAATACTATTCTTAGAAAAAAGATTTGATAAAGATGGTTTAGGAACTGCTTATATACACGGTTTTAAGTGGGCAATAAAAAGAAAATACGACTACATTATACAAATGGATGCCGATTTTTCACATAACCCAAAAGATTTACTTCGTTTGTATAAAACCTGCCACAAAAAAGGAGCAGATGTTGCAATTGGCTCTAGATATGCAAAGGGTGTAAATGTGGTTAATTGGCCAATGAAAAGGGTTTTATTATCCTATTTTGCATCAAAATACGTAAGATTTATCACTAGAATACCAATTTATGATACAACTGCAGGGTTTGTTTGTTGGAAACGAAAAGTGTTGGAAACAATACAGTTAGATAGAATAAAGTTTATAGGATATGCTTTTCAAATAGAAATGAAATTCAAAGCCTGGAAACATAAATATAATATAAGAGAAGTTTCTGTTATTTTTACAGACAGAACCTTAGGAGAGTCTAAAATGAGTGGAGGTATTTTTTACGAAGCTCTTTTTGGTGTAATAAACATGAGGTTAAAAGGATTACCAAAAAAATAGAATTATGAGTGCTTACTTAATCAAAAATGCAAAAATAGTTAACGAAAACAACTCTTTTTTAGGTGATGTTCTTATTGAGAACGAAATCATAAAAGAAATAGGTACAGACATTTCAGTATCAGAAAGCGTAAAGGTTATAGATGCTACAGGCAAGTATTTAATACCTGGTTTTATAGACGATCAAGTACACTTTAGAGAACCTGGTTTAACTCACAAAGCTAATATTGAAACTGAGAGTAGAGCAGCAGCTGCAGGTGGAATTACAACTTTTATAGAGCAACCTAATACAGTACCAAATGCTACAACTCAAGAATTATTAGAAGATAAGTTTACAATTGCCTCTAAAACATCTTACGTAAATTACTCTTTTATGTTTGGAGGAACTAATAACAATTTGGAAGAGTTATTAAAAACAGACCCTAAAAAAGTAGCAGGAATTAAACTTTTCTTAGGTTCATCTACAGGAAATATGTTAGTAGATGATGTAGAAGTTTTAGAAAAAATATTTTCTTCTACAGATATGATTATTTCTTTACATTGTGAAGATGAAGCTACTATTAGAAAAAACACAGCCATCTATAAAGAAAAATTTGGTGATGATATTCCAATAAAATATCACCCAGAAATTAGAAGCGAAGAGGCTTGTTATATTTCATCTTCTAAAGCAGTAGAATTGGCAAAAAAGACAGGTGCACGAATTCATATTTTTCATTTATCAACAGAAAAAGAAACACATCTTTTTAGAAACGATATTCCTTTAGAAGAGAAAAAAATTACTGCAGAAGTTTGTGTACATCACTTATGGTTTAATGATAAAGATTACGAAGAAAAAGGAACATTTATTAAGTGGAATCCTGCTGTAAAAACAGAAGCAGACAGACAAGGTTTGTGGAAAGCGTTGTTAGATGATAGAATTGATGTTTTAGCAACAGACCATGCACCACATACTTTAGAAGAAAAATCGAATACCTACTTAAATGCACCTAGTGGAGGTCCTTTAGTACAACATGCAGTTTTAGCTATTTTAGAAAAAGTAAAAGAAGGAGTTATTCCTATCGAAAAAGCTGTTGAAAAAATGAGTCATAATCCTGCAAAATTATTTCAAATAGAAAAAAGAGGATTTGTTAAAGAAGGTTACTTTGCAGATTTGGTTTTAATAGATGATAATAAACCACAAACTGTATCAAAAGATAATGTTTTATACAAATGTGGTTGGTCTCCTTTTGAGGGTACTACTTTTTCATCAACAATCACACATACGTTTGTGAATGGAAATTTAATTTATAACCAAGGTACTTTTAATGATAAAATAAAAGGAAAACGCCTTACTTTTAATCGCTAAAAAATGAGAAATACTAGCTATTTTCTACTTTTCTTTTTTTTAGTTTCTTGTACAAGCAATACTATTTTTGAAAAGCCAGAAGACTTAATACCCAAAGATACAATGAGCATCTTAATACAAGAAATGTTAATTGCTTCTTCTGCAGAGTATATTAAAAATAAAAATCTAGAAAGAAATGTAAACTACATGCCTTTAGTTTATGATAGATTTAAAATAGATAGTGTTCGTTTTCAAAAATCTAACGAGTATTATATGTCTAAAATAGATGAATATCAAGAAATTTTTGAAGACGTAAAAAATAGTATAGAGCAGCAAAAAGCTAAGTTAGATAAACTTAAAACTGAAAAAGATTCTCTAAGATTAGATTCGATTAAAATGCGAAAAAAATATAAACAAGAGCTTAAAAAACTAGATACTTTACCAAAAAACTTAGATAAGATATAGGTTTTTTTAGAAATAATAAAAGCCTATTTTTTCGGGAAATTTTCACAAATTCTTTGGATAGATTTATCAATATTTTCAAATTGATAACCTAACGTACTTATAATCTTTTGTGATGAATACTTAGACACAGAATGTGCACTTCTTGCAGAATATTTACTTAGTAAAGGAGTAACTCCGTTTATTTTTGAAACTAGCCAAGCAAATCTCCAAAAAAATTCTGTTTGCCATTTTTTTATTTTTATAGAAGGTCTTTTTTTACCAAAAGCATCAGCAATTAAAAAAAAGATTTCTTTAAACGATTTGTTTTCAGATACTAAAATAAAACGTTCGTTTTTTATATCACTATTCATCAATTTAATCATTGGTTTCACTACATCTTGTATAGTAATAAAACCTGTTACTCCTGTTGTATAATACTTAAAACCATTAAACACTTGTTTAAATAATTTTCCAGAACCTGATTCCCAAAAACCACTTCCTAAAATTACTCCAGGATTTACAATTACAACATCAACACCTTCTTGGCTTGCTCTCCAAACTTCCATTTCTGCTCCGAATTTGGTTATAGAATAGCCACTATTGTCTAGTTCTTTATTCCATTCGCAAGTTTCATCAATAATATCTTGTCCAATTTTTGCATCACCAACAGCAGCAATAGAACTAACAAAACATAATTTATCAATTTTTGCATCTATAGCAAGGTTTACCATAATTGCTGTACCATGTATGTTTACCTTACGCATTTCTCTATAATCTCTAGGATTAAAAGAAATAAAAGCAGCACAATGATATAAATGCTTTACACCAATAAAAGCAGGTTTCATTTCTGGAACGTTTGTAATATCGGCTTTAAACCATTCTATTTTTAAGAAAAGTGAAGTATCAGAAGTATAATATGAAAACACTTTTTTTACTTTCTCTAAAGAAGTTTTTGTTCTGTAAATAGCTCTTATGTTATCATTTTTTAAACTTAAATGATACAACAAATGCGAACCAACCAAACCTGTGCCTCCAGTAACTAAAATCATAGTACGAATTTAGCATATTTTGGTTGATAAACTTATATTTGCCAACTGATAAATTGATTACAATGAAGAATTTTATTGAAGAATTACAGTGGAGAGGAATGTTGCATGATAGCATGCCAGGAACTGAAGAACATCTTTTGGAAGAAATGAGAAGTGCTTATGTTGGTTTTGACCCAACTGCAGACTCTTTACATATTGGTAATTTAGTACCAATTATGCTATTAGCTCATTATCAAAGATGTGGTCATAGACCAATTGCTTTAGTTGGTGGTGCAACAGGTATGATTGGTGATCCTTCAGGAAAATCTGCAGAACGTAATTTGCTTGATGAAAAAACGTTAAGACACAATCAAGAATGTGTAAAAGCACAATTGAGTCAGTTTTTAGATTTTACATCAAAAGAAAAAAACGCTGCGATTCTTGTTAATAATTACGATTGGATGAAAGATATTTCATTCTTAGAATTTATTAGAGATATTGGGAAACACATTACTGTAAATTATATGATGGCTAAAGATTCTGTAAAAAACAGAATTGGAGCTGAATCTAAAGACGGAATGTCTTTTACAGAATTTACCTACCAAATGGTTCAAGGTTATGACTTTTTGCATTTGTTTAGAGAAAATAGTACTACCATTCAAATGGGTGGTTCAGATCAATGGGGAAACATTACTACAGGAACTGAATTGATTCGTAGAATTGGAAATGGAAAAGGTTATGCTATAACTTGCCCATTAATTACAAAATCTGATGGCTCTAAATTTGGGAAGTCTGAAGGAGGAAATGTTTGGTTAGATGCTAATAGAACATCACCTTATAAATTTTATCAATATTGGTTAAATACATCTGACGAAGATGCAGAAAAGTATATTAAAATATTTACTTTTTTAGATAAAGAAACTATAGATTTATTAGTTGCAGAACATGCAGCAGCACCTCATACACGTATTTTACAAAAGCGTTTAGGAGAAGAAGTAACTGTTTTAGTGCATGGCAAAGATGAGTATGATAAAGCAATAGCAGCTTCTAATATTTTATTTGGTAAATCTACAGCAGCAGATTTAAAGTCTTTAAACGAGCAAACATTATTAGATATTTTTGATGGTGTGCCACAAGCTACAGTTTCATCTAATTTATTAGAAAATGGTTTAGATATGATTGCTGCTTTGGCTGCAGAAACTAACTTCTTAAAATCTAATGGAGAAGCAAGAAGAGCTTTAAAAGAAAATGCAATTTCTGTAAACAAAGAAAAGGTAAAAGAAGCCTTTGTAATTACAAAAAACGACTTAATTGATGGCAAATACGTGCTTTTACAAAGAGGTAAAAAAACGTATTACTTATTAATTGTATCATAAAAAAAAAGAGCTGAAATTTTTCAGCTCTTTTTTTATAAAGTAAATGTAGAATTTAATTATTTTTTTCTTGAAGTACTTTCATTAAAAATTCATTTTGGGTTGCTAATAGTTCATTTGTTTTATGCATAAGCTCAATATTTTTAGGAGTAACTACAGTTTTGTTTTTTGGGTCGTCTGCTTTTTTCTTCATAGAGTTCATAACTCTTACTACTAGAAAAACAGTAAAAGAAATTATTAAAAAATCTACACCAGCTTCAATTAGTTTACCATAACCTATAGATACCTCTTCTTTATTTATTTTGCCTTCTAATATAACTGCTTCTCTAATAATATACTTTTTGTTTTCCCAATTTACGCCATCTGTCATAAACGTTAATGGTGGCATTAAAACCTCTTTAACTAAAACATTTACTACTTTATTAAACGCTGTACCAATAATTACACCAATAGCAATATCTATCATATTACCTTTTACAGCAAAATCTTTAAAGTCTTGTAGCAGTTTAAATTTCATTTCGTTTAATTTTATAATACCATTAAATTACAACCTCTAATATCAGAATTATCGAAACGACCTATAACTTCAAAAGTGCCATTTTTATGAGTTTTTCCTAAATCTTGTGTAGCTATAAAAGAGCAAGAATTGTAATTGGCTAGATCTATAATATTTATGCCTCCTGTTTTTTTATTTTCTTGAATTGTTAACGCATCTTCTGTATCTCTAGTTAAAATTTTCATCCAAGAAGGTGCTTTAAAAACACCATTTCCTTTAGAATATGCTTGACTTAACAATTCTGTCATTCCATATTCTGAGTGAATTTTATCAACAGAAAACCCTTTTTTTAAAATAGCGTGTAATTCTTCTCTAACCAACTCTTTTCTTCGTCCTTTCATACCTCCAGTTTCCATAACAATGGTGTTTTTTAAATCAAACTGATATTTTTCTACCAAATCTAATAAGGCAAATGAAACTCCAATTAATAAAACTTTTTGACCACTTTTGTCTAATTTGATAAGTTTTTTAATTAAATCTTCTAAATTATTAAGGTAAAATCCACTTTCTGAATTTTCACTTTTTTCAATAAAATCATTAACCATATATATCAAAGAAGAACCTTTTCTTTCCAAATAATTGGGTAAAAGTGCTAAGATTACATAATCTTTAATATCACCATAAAATTGTGTAAATGCCTTTAAATAACTTGTTCTGTAATAATTAATGTCTGTTACAAAATGTTTGCTTGTTGTGCTTCCTGTTGTGCCAGAACTTGTAAAAATTTCTTGAGCTTCTTCAAGAGAAGAAAGAACCTTTTTTTGTTTAAAAAATTGAATGGGTAAAAATGGAATATCCTCTATTTTATTAATGTCTGAAGGATGTATGTATAATAAATCGCAAAAAGAACGATATACTTTATTATTTTTAAATTGATGTTTAAAAACCTCTAAAGCAACAGCTTCAAATTGCTCTTCTGATTGAATGTTAAATATTTTGTTTTTCATTATTGTAGCACAAAAATAGTGTTTAATTGAGTAATTCTTATCTCAAATCTAATCTTTAGGTTTAAGACAAAAAATACTTTCATAGTATTTTTATAAAGGTTCATCTCAATTCTAAAACCAATAAACGAATAAATACGTAAGTATTAGTAATTAGAAATAATTTTACAGCCTAATTACAGAAATTTGAAAGTATATTTAAATACATATAGAACTTTTACGCAAAAGAAAAAAGTTTACGAACTTATTGATAAAAAAGACACACAATGGATTATTTATCAAAATAATGAACCTAAGTTTTACGTAGATTTATTCGATTTAACAACTGAATCTAATGCTATGATGAATAGTTTAGTTTTATGTTCAAAACGAACTCTAGATGAGGTGTTAGAGATTTTAAATAGAAAAAATAACATCAAACTTTCTGTGCCAAAAATTTCAAAATTTGGTTTAAAAAAGAAGGTGAATTCAGAAATTAAAGAACTTTCATTAGAGCCATTACCAGAAAAATGGTTAGCTTATTCCTTATAAATATTTATTTCAAGCTATTTTTTTTACTAGTTAAATAGCACCTTTAGACTTTCGTTGTGTTAAATTTTAAACAAATATGATTGTTTTTGTTTAATTTATATATGTCTGAAATTATTCGTAATTTCGAATCTTAATTTAAATAATAAAAATTAGATTACAAAATGGCAGACTTCGGAATTAAAGAAACATTACAACAATTAGGATTACAGGATATAAATGAAGGATCTTCTACTGGTTCACATAATTTTTCTAGCGGAGAAATTATAGAGTCATATTCACCTGTTGATGGTAAATTAATAGGTAAAGTAAAATCTACGACAAAAGAAGATTATGAAAAAGTAATGGATACTGCTACAAAAGCATTTATTACTTGGAGAGAAAAACCAGCTCCTCAAAGAGGAGAAATTGTACGTCAGTTTGGTAATAAATTAAGAGATTTAAAAGAACCATTAGGTAAATTGGTTTCTTATGAAATGGGAAAATCTTTGCAAGAAGGTTATGGAGAAGTACAAGAAATGATTGATATCTGCGACTTTGCTGTAGGTTTGTCTCGTCAGTTAAATGGGCAAACTATTCCTTCTGAAAGACCAGGGCATGTTATGAGAGAACAATGGCACCCAATAGGTGTTGTTGGTATTATTTCTGCATTTAACTTTCCTGTTGCTGTTTGGGCATGGAATACAGCTTTGGCTTGGGTTTGTGGAGATGTTTGTGTGTGGAAAGCCTCTGAAAAAGCACCTTTATGTGCTGTAGCTTGTCAGAATATAATTGCAACTATTTTAAAAGAAAATAACTTACCAGAAGGAATTTCATCAATAATTACAGGAGATTATAAAGTGGGTGAAATGATGACTTCTGATACTAGAATTCCACTAGTTTCTGCAACAGGCTCTACAAGAATGGGTAGAATTGTTGGTGCAAAAGTTGCTGAACGTTTTGGAAAATCGTTATTAGAGTTAGGTGGAAATAATGCTATAATTATTACACCAACTGCAGACTTAAAAGTGGTAGTTCCTGGAGCTGTATTTGGAGCTGTTGGTACTTGTGGACAAAGATGTACATCAACAAGAAGATTAATTATTCACGAATCTGTTTATGATAAAGTAAGAGATGCTATTGTTGGTGCTTACAAACAAATAAAAATTGGAAATCCTTTAGATGAAAATAATCATGTTGGTCCTTTAATTGATAAAGAATCTGTAAACACATATTTAGAAGCTATTGAAAAGGCTAAATCTGAAGGTGGAAAAGTATTAGTAGAAGGTGGAGTTTTAGAAGGTGAAGGTTATGAAAGTGGATGCTATGTAAAACCAGCAATTATTGAAGCAGAAAATGATTTTGAAATAGTGCAACATGAAACTTTTGCACCTATTTTATATGTGATGAAATATTCTGGAGACGTAGAAAATGCAATAGGAAAACAAAATGGAGTTGCTCAAGGTTTATCATCAGCAATTATGACCAATGAAATGAAAGAGGCAGAGAAATTCTTGTCTTATGCAGGTTCAGACTGTGGAATTGCTAACGTAAATATTGGTACTTCTGGAGCTGAAATTGGTGGCGCTTTTGGTGGTGAAAAAGAAACTGGTGGTGGACGTGAATCTGGTTCTGATGCTTGGAAAGTATATATGCGTAGACAAACAAACACTGTAAATTATTCAGATGAATTACCTTTAGCACAAGGTATTAAGTTTGATTTGTAAATGTCATTCTGAACTTGTTTCAGAATCTCATACAAAACAAAAACCAACTCTTAAGAGTTGGTTTTTTGCTTATTTAATATTTAAAATTCCGTTTTTTAACTTTAATTCTATAGTGCCAGACGAATTCGGTTTTGGTTTTTTTTCTAAAATTTTAGTAAATTGGTTTTCTTCTGATGTACCAAAAGTGGTTTTTGTATTATTCATATTTAAGGTAGTTTTTAAGCCAAAAATATTCATTGCATAGTTGCTTTCTTTTACTTTGTAGAGGTTTAGTATGGAATAATCTCCTGTTAGATTAAAATCTATAAAACTATCAGAGAAATTGAATAAAAAGATTTTACTATTAAAATCGTTAAATTTAACGTTTTCTCCTATTTTACCAATCTGTACATTTGATGTCTCTGACACAAAATCAGACTTCTTAACTTCACCAATTTTTACTTGAATAGCATCCAAAATTTCTAATCTAGCACCTTGTATTTTATTTGCTTGTAATACTCCCTTTGATATTATTATTCTATTATCCAAACCTAAGATTTCATCGAATTTTGAGATTCCTCTGAAGCTATTCATTACAAAATTTGAAGTAAGATTATAATTGAATTTAATGTTGCATTCTGAAGTTTTTAGACGTATTTTCACATATTTAGGGACTTTTATTACAAAATATTGAACTTCTCTTATTTTTATATTTAACTTCTCATTTTCAAGAAATTCTACATATTTCTTCTTATAATAATTACTCCACGTATTCACAAAACTCAACTCAATTTCTTTAATAATTTGATCTTTAGATTTATAATTTTGAGATAAAGACTCTGCTTCTTGGTTAAAATATTTTGATAACCAGGCAGTAGTTTCAGTTTTATTATCATAAGCATATAAAAAATCAAAACCTAAATAAGAAGAATTTCTCATGTTAAGATTAATTAAATTATTTTTAACATCTACCTTAAATTTTGACTGGTTTACTACATTTTTTCTGCGCCATTTAGCATTTCTAAAAGAAATCATATGGAAATCAAAATAAATACTATCATTTGGTGATTCTTCAAAAGTAACTCCAACATTTGTCAAGTCTAAATTTAGAATAGTATTTTTATCTGCTTTAAAAGTCCTTTTTAAAACAGTTTCTTTAGTTTGTGAGTAATTAGTAAAAGCAATAAAAAAAAATAAAGTAGTTATTTTATAAATATATGGTTTCATTACTGGTGTTTTTTTGGTTTAACTCTTTAATATGTTCCTTGATATTTTTAATCAATTCCAAACGTCTTTGCAAATTGTTTATTAATAATTCTAGGATGTTTATGTTATTAGGTGTTTCTTGTAATTGATGGGTAATTTTATGGTACTCGCTATCAAAACCTCGAAGTTTAGTTTCATATTTTTTTATCAAAATTGAGTCTTTAGAAATAGCTAAAAACTGTTGCCATTCGTTCTCTATGTTTTGCAAATACTCTTTTTCAATGGCTTTAACTTGAGCTTGAAAAGCGCTTTCTTCTTTTTCTACTATTGATGATTTGTTATCAACAAAATAGTACGTAACAATGCTAAAAACCAACATGAAAGAAACCGCAATTTTAAATATCATTGATTTATTGACTTGCTGATTTTTTCGATCTTGAAGTTCAAGTTTTTGCTTAAAATCCTTTCTATGATTTAGAGGAAGTTCTGTATTTATTTCAGAATTATCTTTAAATAAATCTCTTATATCACGTTCCATATTTTTCTACTTTTAAAAGGTTTCTTAAACTTAATTTTGCTCTTCTTAATTGTGTTCTTGAAGTTTTTACAGGAATTTTTAAAATCTCTGATATTTCTTGATGATCATACCCTTCTAACAAGTATAATTTTATAACCAATTGATATTTTAAATTTAACTTTTCAATTGCCTCAATTATTTGTTGTTTGCTAATCTTTACATCAAAACTCCAATCATCATCATTCGAAATTTCTAAAGGGTAATTTTCTATAGAAACTGTTTCTAATTTTTTCTTTTTTATAGCATCAACACAGGTGTTAATGATGATTATTTTTAACCAAGAACTAAAACTAGTACCATCAACATAATTTTCTAAATTTAAAAATGCTTTTAAAAAACCATCTTGCATAGCATCTTTTGCTTTTTCTTCATTTTTTAAATATCTACAAGAAATAGCAAACATGGCATTACAATGCAAATCATACAATTTCATTTGTGCTTTTTGATTGCCTTTTTTGCTTTGGATTACTAAAAAATTAATTTCTTTAGACATTCTTCTTGGTTGGTTCTATTTTTAAAAACGAATTTAGAATTAAAAGGTTTCATTTTTTTATTCTAATTTAGAGTTTTATAGCTTATAACATGTAAATATGACACTTTTCCTACAAGCTTCACTTATTATTTGGTTTTTGGTAACCTTACTTTGGTTGTTAAGTGTAGCAATTAAAAACGTAAGTATTGTAGATATTTTTTGGGGATTTGGTTTTGTTGTTGTCAATGCATTTTACTTTTTTAATATAGAAGAACCTAGTCTTAGAAATTGGTTGTTATTGGCATTAGTTTCTATTTGGGGTTTGCGTTTAATTATTTATTTAGCTATTAGAAATATTGGAAAAGAAGAAGATTACAGATACCAGCAATTTCGAAAAGATTATGGTGCAAAACGTTATTGGTGGTTTTCTTATTTTCAAGTGTTTTTATTGCAAGGAGGTTTAATTTTAATTGTTTCCTTACCATTATTAGCAATACATACCAGCCATGCTTCAGGTAATTTATTTTGGTTAGATTATATAGCCATATTAATATGGATTATTGGTTTTAGTTTTGAAGCTGGAGGAGATTATCAATTGTATCAATTCAAGAAAAATAAAAACAACAAAGACAAAGTTTTAAATTCAGGCTTTTGGAAATATACAAGACATCCTAATTATTTTGGTGATGCAGCTGTTTGGTGGGCCTATGGATTATTTAGTATTGCTACTGGTGGTTATTGGCAAATTATTGGTGCAGTTATAATGACTTTGTTAATTATAAAGGTTTCTGGAGTAGCAATGTTAGAGAAAAATTTAAAAGACAGTAAACCCAAGTACAAAGAGTATATAGAAAAAACAAGTGCTTTTATACCTTGGTTTCCAAAAAAATGATGACATTTATTAAAGAAAATATCTGGCTAATTTTATTTATTCTTTGGGGGTTACCTATGACATATTACAGAAGCAAGTTTCGAAAAACTGTTTATCAAACTGATCATTGGCTTATCAATATAAAACCTTTATTTGTTAAAGAGTTTAAAGCTCTTTTTGGGAATATTTATCCTAATAATTCAGAATATATTAAACAACGCAATTTTTATCGATTTTACTTAGGTATTTATACAATACTTTTTGTTTTGTACCTTATATTCAATTAATTATATTTTACTTTTCTAATTACTCTTAATGCTTCTTTATATTTGATATACGTTGTTTTATCGTCTAAATTTTTGATGTAGTTTTTAGCTTTTTTCAATAAATCTGGAGCCTCTAAAAAACCGTTTAAATAACATAATAAATAATTTGTAGGTAATCTATAAACATCTTCGTGTTCTGTTACAGACAGTGTAATGTTTTTATCAATTTTAGCAACTATATTATTACAATTTGTATAAATGTGATTAATTATAGTTTCATCATATTTTGGAGGCTCAAAAAGAAACTCAGTTACTATAGCGTGTTTTCCATTATTTTTAAAATTGATAATTGTTTTTTCTAAAGGATAATGTTTTGCATCACTGTCTAAACCTAAAAATATATATTCTGTAATAATAAATGACGTTTTATTAAATGATATTTGAACTTCATCTAATGCAGAAAAAAACAAACGAACTTGTTCGTTAACAAGCTCAATATCTACTCTAGAAAAAAAATCTTTTCCATCTATTGTTTTTTGCTCTCCAGCCCAACACAACACAAATTGCTCATTAAACACTTTGTATTGTGGGTTATGTTCTGGTTTGTGTGCGTTTATAAAATCAAAAACACCATCTAATGTTAATTCTATGTTGTTTCTTGCATTTTTTTCTATTGCATCTACAGTATTAGAGTTGGTGTTTTTTAGTTCAAAATTTGTTCCTAAAAATGGCATTGAATTGCTTCCTCTTCTAAAAAATATACTTTCGCGTTTATATTTCCAAGCACTTTTTAAAAAAGAGGTTATTTCATTATTTGGGTAAATAGTTACTAGACCCACTACTTTATGACGAGCTAAAGTTGGAAAAGGAATATTTTCATAAGCTATTTTTGGAGGATTTTTCAAGTAGGCATTTACCAAATTTTGGATTTTACTATCATCAAAAAAATCGACACCAATTATTTGATTTTCTTCATCATTTACACCAATAATTATATATGCATTGTTGTTAGGATTAGAATTTGATAACGCACAAATATGTTTTAAAAATTTTGCTTTGCCTTCTTTAGAGTTTAAAGATAATTTTTGCTTTTTATCATAAAAACTGTTCTCATTAGTATGAGAAAGTAGGTTTTTAATTAAAAGGCGTTTATTAATCATTGCTTATTAATAATTGTTGCACTTGCTTGTGCTGTTGGGTAAACTACCAAATCTTCAATATTTACATGATAAGGCCTTGTAACCACAAAGTTTATGATGTCTGCAATATCTTCTGCTTGTAAAGCTTTGTAGCCTTTATACACTGTTTTGGCTCTTTCTGTATCACCTTTAAAACGCACATCAGAAAATGCTGTTTCTACCAAGCCTGGATGAATGGCTGATACACGAATGTTATAATCGTTTAAATCTAAACGCATAGACTTATTTAAAGCGTTTACAGCAAACTTTGAAGCACAATATACATTTCCATTCTTATATACATCTTTACCTGCTGTAGAGCCAATATTTACAATAAAACCAGAGTTGTTTTTAATCATATTAGGTATTATTGCTTTGGTTACATATAATAAACCTTTTACGTTAATGTCTAACATTGCATCCCAATCATCAATATTACCATCTTGAATAGTTGATAAGCCATGTGCATTACCTGCATTGTTGATTAAAATATCGATATTTTTAAAACTTTCTGGTAACGTTTCTATTGCTTTTTGTACTTCATCTCTTTTAGAAACATCAAATTGTAAGATAGTTACTTCTGTGTGCTGACTTAATTGAGATTGAAACTCTTTTAATCTTTCTGCTCTTCTTCCACAAAGTATTAATCTGATATTATTTTTTGCAAAAAGTTGTGCTGTTGCTTTACCAATACCAGAAGTTGCGCCTGTTATAAATGCTGTTTTCATTTTAAAATTTTAGTTATCCTTAAAAATAGCAAAATGAGTTGCAACCTTTGTTTTTTACTTTGTAAAATTTTCATCAATTATTAACAAAGAAAAAGTCACCCTCCTCAGGGTGACTCCTCTTTCAATTGGTTATCGAGAAATAACCAATCAAAAATCAACTAACCAAACTTTATTTTAAATGCTTTCTAACCTTTGTTTTTCTTTCTATTTTAGTACGTTTTCTATTGCTATTCCTTACAACATCTTTTGCATTTTTAACAGATTTTTCACTTTTTAAGAACGTTAAAAATCCTCTTCCTGAAAAACGATATGTTGTTTCTGAATTGTAATGGAATAAACTAATAGTTCCATCATTAATAACGCTCAATTCGAACTCTTCTATATCTCCACCATCATAATTCAATGTTAAAATTTTAAGGTTTTCAAAACCAGTAACATCAAATATTTCATATCCACCAACATAATCCCATACTATATCTGCAACTTGCGTGCCAAACTCATCTTGAGAACTTCTAAAAGTTGTAATATTTTCTGGTGTAAATTCAAGATAATTTTCATCATCAAATGCATTAGAAACCCCACCATTTGCACCTACTTTTTCCCAAGCCAAATATTCTTGTAAAAAATATTCTATGTTTTCATAAAATAATTTGTCGTAATCAAAATTATTAACATTATAGCCTATTAAATAATAGCTTACATTTTGTCTAAAATTGTATAATTCAATTTCATTGTTTGATAAAATGGTTACTTCAAAATCATTAAATCCATCTATATTATGATTGGTTTCTAATAAACCGTTAAAAGTACCATATGTTCCTACATCAACACCTAAACCATTTCCTGTTCTACCAATATCTACAATATTATTATTGGCATATAGAATTCCGTTTATAAACGATAGTGTAAAAGCTCTAGATACGTAAGGAATATCTCCTGAACCTTGAGTTCTGTGGTAATCTACATACCATAAATCATATCCAGAAACAACCTCATTTAATGTTGGTTGATATACATAAAAATCATCATTGCTAACTCTGTTACATGAACTAAATACAGCTCCTGCAGTTATTATTATTAAAAGTAGTTTTAGCGTCTTCATAAGCTTTCTGTTTTATGGTTATGCTTAAGAATATTCAAATTGTGTGCCAAAATTTAAATAGAAGTGTAAGTTGCTGATATTTAAAATTATATAATAAAAAAAAGCGAACCTGAAAGGTTCGCTTTTTTAATAATAGTATATGTTCTTAATTATTTAAAGCTTCAGCACCACCAACAATTTCTAAAATTTCGTTAGTAATTGCAGCTTGACGTGCTTTGTTGTAAGTAAGTAATAAATCATCACGTAAATCTTTAGCATTATCTGTTGCTTTGTGCATAGCAGTCATTCTTGCTCCATGTTCTGATGCAAAACTATCTCTAATTGCTTTATACAACTGTGTTTTTAAAGATTTTGGTATTAATGCTTCTACAATTTCTTCTTTTGATGGTTCAAAAATATAATCTGAATTTACAGCACTTCCATCTCCACCTTCAATAGGTTTTATTGGTAAAAATTGCTCAACTTGAGGCAATTGTGTTGCTGCATTTTTAAATTGATTGTACACCAATTCTATTCTATCATATGTTCCTGATGTATATAACTCCATTAAGTTTTCTGCAACTGCAGCAACATTATCAAAAGTTAAATCATCATAGATTTCATTCTTGGTAGCAACAATATTATATTGTTTTTTAAGTACATCTGTACCTTTTTTACCAATTCCAAAAATATCTACCTCAGTATTAGCATACTTTTCTTTAACAGTTTTAATAACCTCTTTAGAAATAGATGAGTTAAAACCACCACATAAACCTCTATTAGAAGTTACTACTACTAATAAAACTTTAGAAACTTCTCTTTGAGTAGAATATGCTCCACCTGTATCACTATCTAAAGTTGCACTCAAGTTTTGTAATAACTCAGTTAATTTAGAAGAATAAGGACGCATTGCAACAATTGCATCTTGCGCTTTTTTCAACTTTGCAGCAGATACCATTTTCATGGCAGATGTAATCTGCATTGTTGATTTTATCGAGGTAATTCTATTACGTATTTCTTTTAAGTTTGCCATATTTTAGTTATTAGCTGTTAGTTATTAGTTTTTAGTAGAGGTTAAAACCTTACTACTAGACCTAACTACTACTAATTAAAATGTTTAGAAATTTCAGCTGCAGCACTTTCTAATACAGCAGTTGCTTCGTCTGTTAATTTACCAGACTTTAATACATCTAAAGTATCTCTATGTTTTGCATTTAAATAATCGATATAATCTTTCTCAAATTTCTTAACTTGATTTACAGGTACATCTTTTAATAAGTTTTTAGAACCAGCATATATTAATGCATTTTGATATTTTTCTGTTAATGGATAGATTTGATCTTTCTTTAAGATCTCTTCGTTTCTTTGTCCTTTATTAATTACTCTCATTGTTGCAGCATCTAAATCTGAACCAAATTTAGCAAATGCCTCTAATTCTCTAAACTGAGCTTGATCTAATTTTAAAGTACCAGATACTTTTTTCATAGATTTAATCTGAGCATTACCACCAACTCTAGATACAGAAATACCTACGTTAATTGCTGGTCTTACCCCTGAGTTAAATAAATCTCCATCTAAGAATATTTGTCCATCAGTAATAGAAATTACGTTTGTTGGAATATATGCTGATACATCACCTGCTTGAGTTTCAATAATTGGTAATGCAGTTAAAGAACCTCCACCTTTTACGATTCCTTTTAAAGAATCTGGTAAATCGTTCATTTCACTTGCTATTTTATTATCGTTGATAACTTTTGCAGCTCTTTCTAATAATCTTGAGTGTAAGTAAAATACATCTCCTGGATATGCTTCACGTCCTGGAGGTCTTCTTAATAATAAAGAAATTTCACGGTATGCAACTGCTTGTTTTGATAAATCATCAAAAACAATTAAAGCTGGTCTACCAGTATCTCTAAAGTACTCTCCAATTGCAGCCCCAGCAAATGGTGCATACACCTGCATTGCTGCAGGATCTGATGCATTTGCTGCAACTATTGTTGTATACGCTAAAGCACCTCTTTCTTCTAACATGTTTGCAATTGCTGCAACAGTAGAAGCTTTTTGACCAATAGCTACGTAGATACAGTACACTGGGTTACCTGCATCATAAAATTCTTTTTGATTTAAAATGGTATCTAAAGCAACTGTAGATTTACCTGTTTGTCTGTCTCCAATAATCAACTCACGTTGACCTCTACCAACAGGAATCATAGCATCAATAGATTTAATACCAGTTTGTAACGGTTCTGTTACAGGCTCTCTATAGATAACTCCTGGAGCTCTTCTTTCTAATGGCATTTCATAAGTAGTTCCTGCAATAGGTCCTTTTCCATCAATAGGGCTACCTAAAGTATCTACAACTCTTCCTACAATACCTTCACCTGCTCTTAAAGATGCAATTCTTTCTGTTCTTTTAACAGTAGAACCTTCTCTTACAGAAGTAGAAGCACCTAATAATACAACACCTGCATTATCTTCTTCTAAGTTTAAAACAATACCTTCTAAGCCGTTTTCAAACTCAACTAACTCACCATATTGTACGTTTGATAAGCCGTAAACACGAGCAATACCATCTCCTACTTGTAATACAGTACCTACTTCACTCAGAGAAGCTTGAGCTTCAAAGTTTGTTAATTGTTCTTTTAAAATTGCTGATACTTCAGCTGGTTTAATACTTGCCATCTTTTATGATTTGATGTATAATTAAATTTTTGAAATATAATGACTGTTGTCAAATTCCTTTTTCAACTCATTTAAGTAATTAGAAATACTTGCATCATATTGCACGTCTCCAACTCTTAATATAAAACCACCCAAAATTGCTGGGTTTACTTCGTTTTCTAAGTTTGCTTTTTCCCCTGTTAAAGCTTCTATTTTTGCTAAAACTTGTTGCTCTATATCAGAGGTAATAGGCACAGCTGTTGTAACTTTTGCTACTTGAATGTGCTTATAATAATCGTATAAAATACTGTATTGTTTTGCTATAGAACCTAATAAAGAGATTCTTTTGTTTTCTAACAATAAGTTAAATAAGCCTAAAGTAATATTATTTACTTTGTTTGCAAACATTGCATTTAAGACCTTCATCTTATCTGTGGCCTTTATAATAGGGCTATCTAAAACTACTTCAAATTCTTGATTTTCTGAAATAGTAGTCACAATTAACTGCATATCTTTTTCAACTGCAGATTCCTCTTTAACATCTTTAGCAAGATTTAAAATAGCTTTTGCGTAACGTAGTGCTGCTCTTGCGTCTTTCATAAAACTAGTTTAAAGTAACGTCTTTTAAGATTCCTTCAACTAATTCTAGCTGATCTTTCTTGTTAGATAATTCTTTTTTAATTACAGACTCTGCAATACCAATTGATAATTCTGCAACATTCTTTTTTAATTCTGCTAAAGCTGCTTGCTTTTCTTGTTGAATAGAAGCTTGTGCAGTTTCAATTAGTTTTGTTGTAACTTCTTTAGCATCTTCTTTGGCTTCAGCTATCATTTTATCTCTAATATCTCTTGCTTCCTTCATCATTGCATCTCTCTCAGATCTAGCCTCTTTAGCTAACCTTTCGTTATCTGCAGTTAAGTTTTGCATTTCTTTACGTGCATTTTCTGCAGCTGCTAAAGCATCTTCGATTCCTGATTCTCTCTCTTCTAAAGAATTCATGATAGGTTTCCAAGCAAATTTTACCATTAACCCTATTAAGGCTAATAATAAAATTGTTTGAACTATAAATAAACCAATTGAAAAATCTTCTAATAAAGCTCCCATTGTAAAATATAATTAATTTTTATTTTTTTCTTGAATTTGTTTAATGAAAACACAATTTATAACCAACCGTTATAAATTGTGTTTTGTTTTTTTTGGGATTCGATTAACCTTTTCCTAAGATTAATGCACCAAATGCTAACCCTTCTAAAAGTGCTGCAACAATAATCATAGCTGTTTGGATTTTTCCAGTCGCTTCTGGCTGACGAGCAATACCTTCCATTGCTTTTCCACCAATTTGACCTAATCCAATTCCTGCTCCAATTACTACTAATCCTGCTCCAATTAAATTGTACATAATGATTGTATTTATATTAAATTAAACAAATTTGATTAATGAGCTTCTTCGTGTTCTTCTACAGCCATACCAATAAATAATGCTGAAAGCATTGTAAAGATATATGCTTGTAAGAAAGCTACTAAAATCTCAATTAATATTATTAAAAATGATAACACTACAGATAAGAATGTTGCTCCTGCAATTCCCATTGTTTCTTTAAGTGTAAACATTATTGCTATTAAACTCATTACTACAATGTGCCCTGCAGTAATATTTGCGAATAAACGCACAAGTAATGAAAAAGGTTTTATAATTAAAGCTCCTGCTAGTTCTATAATTGCTAAAACTGGGCGAATTAAATACGGTACACCAGGCATCCAAATCATGTGCATCCAATATCCTTTATTTCCACTAAATGTATAAACCATTAAAGTAAAGATTGCTAATGCAGCTGTTACTGCAATCTGCCCTGTAACATTAAACCCAAAAGGCAACATACCTAATAAATTTAATATCCAGATAAAAAAGAATACCGTCATTAAATACCCTGTAAACTTTCTGTAATTTTTTTCTCCAATGTTTGGCTTTGCAATTTCATCTCTAACATACAAAACCAATGGTTCTAAAACTCTTGAAAAGCCAGTTGGTATTTTCTTAGTTTTATATTGCTTTGCCAATCTAGAAAACCAAAATAACATTAACAAACCTATTAATAAAATTCCAAAAACACTTTTTGTAATTGAGAAGTCTAAAACTTTCTGAGCATTTGTTGCATGATGATCTGCATCAAAAGAAACAGTACTAGCATCATTGTCTAATTCGTAAATTTTTGAATGGATTTTAGCAAACTTTAATCCGTTTTTCTCAACAATTACATGACCATCATCATTATGATGAAATTCTGAAGACATAAAAGTTACTAAACCTTCGCTTGTCCACAAAATTACAGGTAATGGAAAACCTACATGAATTCTTTCTCCAGAATCTGAAGTGTAAGAAAACAAAGAAAAGTCGTGAGAGTCTTTTACGTGATGCTTTATATAAGCGTCTACTTCTTCTTTAGTATTTACACGACCACCATCGTTTTGATTGTCTTGTTTTTTATCAGATTCTGATGCAAAACCTACTGTTGAAAAGAAGGTTATTGCTGCTATTAAGAGAAACTTGATTGTTTTTTGTGCAATCTTCATTGTTAAAATACGCTTTCTAAATTCGGCGCAAAGATATGGAATAATTCAAAACCACAAACCTTTTTTACAGCTATTTTTTTTTATTGATTTTTCCTTAAAATCTTAGCAACAAAGAAAGCCTCTGTTAATAAAAATAATATCATTGGTATTAGTAGAGAAACTCTAGCATCAAAACTTAAATTTTCTTCAGTAAATATTGATTTGTAAAAGGTTATACAAAAAAGTAATAATTTTAGAACAATTGTGCCTAAATAAATAAAACCAAGTTGTTCAAAAATTTTATCAACAGATGAAAGTACTAGAAAATTTATGCAGATTAACAATGAAAACGCAAGGTGAAATAAGTACACTTTTTTTAGGCTAAAGGGGAGTGTAATTGCATTATTATCTAAGTAATTTTCATGGATTGAAAAACCGATATAATATAATAAAAAAAAGGTAATACTGTATATAATGAATTGCTTAATCATTTATTCTATTGGCTTGTTTTATTAATGAGTACATGGCCAAGAATATGGCAATTAGTGTTACAGTTTCTGTAAGAAAGTTTTTTTCTAATTTATGATCTAGCCACTCACCTAATAAGAAGCCTAAATAAATAGTTAGCCCCATTTGTAAACCAGCCCCAGAAAGTTGAATTGCTTTATTTAAAGGCTTTTTTTCCAGACTTTTTTTGTTGCTCTTTGGCTTGTTTTCCTTTTTTGTCATCTTCTTTCTCAGTTTCTTTTTTGGGAACTTTCATTGCGCAAGAAGCATTAAAAGTTGCACCTGGTTCTATAGATAATTTGCCTACAACTACATCACCAGAAATATTTGCAGATGCTTTTAACGTTAAAATTTTTTCTACAGTTAATTGCCCAGAAAAAGTACCTTCTATATCTGCGTTAGATGAGTTTACGTTGCCTTTAACTAATCCATCAACGCCAATAATTACTCTACCTGTGGTTTTTAAATTGCCTTCTAATTTACCATCAATTCTAAAGTCGCCTTCAGAAATAATATCGCCAACAATTTGGGTGTTTTTTGCTATAACATTTCTTTCCATTAGTCTTTGCTATATTTTTTTAAGAGCTTTAAGAGTTATTTATTAAAAAGTGCTAAAATTTCTTTTGCCTTTTTACCTTCTTCTGTATTGCTATAGTTTACCTCAACAAATTCTAAAGCTTTTATATATGCTTCCTTACTTTTAATTTTACCTATTGCTAAAGCTTTTAAAAGCTCGAATTTGGGCAATAATGCAGCATTTGGAATTGTAGGAGTATACGTGTTTATTTTTTCAATTACATCATTAAATTTACCACTTTTATACAAATAATATATTTCTTTATAAGTACTTTCTACTTCACTTATTTCAGTTTGCTCAGAGAATTTTATATCAGGATTTAAAATTACTTGAGCAAATTTGGTTTCAGGAAAATCCGTAAGAATTACATCTTTATAAGTGTTGGCTTTATTGGTATTGCCTAAAGAATTATTAATTTGATATAAATGCCAGTTAATAGGTAGTATTAATTCTTTTTTAGGTTGTAAACTAGCCACTCGTTCTAACCTTTGTTTTGCTAATTCTAAATTTTTAAATTGTTCTTTGTATATTAATCCTAATTCGTAAAGTGCTTTGTTTCTAGTAATTTTTAAACTATCTATTGTGTTTTTTTCTTTAGGTATTTTACTAAGATAAGTGTCTAAGTTATACCTAGGGTTTATAGTAGAGGCATCCTCTATGTTTTTTAAGGTAATGTTAGTTGTACTTTTATTAGACCATCTCCAATTATCTTCTAATTTTCTTGTCCCCCAAATTTTTTGATATTCGTTTTTACCAAAACTTAAAGATTGACTATTGTAGAAATACCAATTTCCTTTATTGTTGTCTTGTAAGCCACTATTTGTGTTTGCAAATGCTAATTGATTCAACCTTAATTGTGCAGCTTCTTCATCTGAAGTTTTTATTTTTTCTATATAATTTTGGAAATAATCTCTTTGAGCATCTTCTGATAAGTTTACAATCTTTAAAATACTATCGTTTACAGAAACAGTTTCCTCGAAATTTATTAAAGAAGCCAAATTGTTATATTTTCTTTTAATACGTCTAACTCTTAAGTTTAATGTGTCTTTTGCAACTTGCAATACACTATCATAATAAGCACTTGCAGCTTTATAGTTGTTTTCTTTAAAGTATAAATTGCCTAGCTTTTCGTAAGTAAATGTTTTTTGTTTATCTCCTGCATTTTCTGCTTGTAAAGATTTGTTGTAGTTATTGATAGCTAAACTAATACTATCGTTTTTTTGATATAAAACACCTGCTTGATAATAAAGTTCGTCTAAATATGGTCTGTTTTCTCTGTCTTCTATTAATTCGTTTATAGTGTTTAAAATTATTGCAGCAGTAGAATCGTTAGATGCGTTTTTTGCCAATTCTATATTGGCATGTATTTTATATTTATAAGGTGCTTTTTTAAAATTTGCTAACTTATTAAACATATAGTTTGCTGAATCTTTTTTATTCTCTAAACTATAGATTTGTCCTAAAACGAATAAATTTCTAGCTCCTTGTGCTTTGTTTTCTAAAGTTCTAGTTGCAAGTTGCAAGTGTTTTTTAGCTTTTTGTAAACTATCGCTTTTAACATAAGCCAACGCCATTGCTGTATGTGCTTGTTCTTTTATTTTATTTGGTAAATCTGCTTCTAGTGTATCTTTAACAACCAATAAAAGATTCATAGCTTCAATAGCAATTTCTTCATTATCTAACCTAATATTAGATTTTGCACGCCAAATTTTAGTTTCGGCAATTAAATCTGCATTTGGGTAATTGGCAATTACATAATTAAAAGCTTCTACAGCAGGTATAAAACGTTGTTGGTAATAGCGTGATTTTCCTAAAAGCAAATAAGCATCATCTATTTGGCTATTTCTTTCAATACCATTAATATTCATGCCATGCTTTTGAATGGCTTTTACTGCTTTTTCTTCTGCTCTTTCAAAGGTTGTTGTGGTTTTTTTTTCTTCGTTATTGTCATTAAAACCTGCACCTGGGCCATTGGTAAACTCAGAAATAATAAATTTATCTTCTTCAAATGCTATAGGTTCTATAGATAACTGCTCAAACCAATCGTCTTTATAGTTATTGTTTATTTCTTCTATGCCATTATTAAAAGCAATATTACCATTGTAAAGAATATTGTATTTTGTAGTTAATGCATGGTAATTTCTATTTATAATAGAATCTTTTCTTGTACTACATGCATACATTGCAAT
This sequence comes from uncultured Polaribacter sp., assembly GCA_964565055.1. Lineage (GTDB taxonomy): Bacteria > Bacteroidota > Bacteroidia > Flavobacteriales > Flavobacteriaceae > Polaribacter. The sequence goes on from CAZMDC010000018.1 coordinate 41,791, forward strand.
ACAAAACAACAAAAAGGCAAATATTTTAAAAGAGTTTTTCAATAAGTAGAAATCTAAATTATTTTATGCACAAACTAAAAGCTGTAATTTAAAACAACTTTCTAGTGAAAATAGTATAAATACAGCTTGTAAAAATAATAATAAATTAAGAAACGCCTAATTATACAGCAAAATAGCTTTCTAATTCTTTTAAGGTTTCTGTAGAAGTTACGATGTCTTTTACAACAGTACCTTTGTCTAAAACAACAATACGTTCACAAACTTCTGTAACGTGGGTTAAATCGTGACTAGAAATTAGTATGGTTACCTCTCTATTCTCCGTCAATTCTTTTATAATTTTCTTGAGTCTAATTTGTGTTGTAGGGTCTAAATTAGCAAAAGGTTCGTCTAAAATAATTACTTGTGGGTTACCCATCATTGCTGCAACAATACCTGCTTTCTTCTGATTTCCTTTGCTTAAATCTCTTAAAAATTTTTTCTTACCTGTAATTTCGCCATTAAAAAACTCATCAAACTTGGTTAAAAATTTAGCCACATCAGCTTTGTTCATGCCTCGTAAATCACCTACAAAATCGAAGTATTCTTCTGGGGTTAAATAACCAATTAAAAAAGATTCATCTATAAACGATCCTGTAAATTGTTTCCAATCTTCGCTGGTATTTACTTGAATATCATGATTTACTATAGCTCCTGTAGTTGGTCTTATTAAATCTAAAAGAATATTAAAATACGTAGTTTTACCTGCACCATTGTTACCTACCAAACCAAAACTTTGACCTGTAGGAATTTCTAATTCGTTAATATTTAAAACCTCTGCTGATCCGTATTTTTTTGATAATTGTGTAGTTTGTATCATGGTGTCTTAGTTTTCTTGATTAAATGCGTGAATCATTACATATTTGTTTGTAATGTATTTTTTTGTGATGGCTGCCATTAGTTTTTTATGCAATGCAATGCCTATAAAGCCTAATATAGCTAGTGTAAGTGTTGCAATTTCAAAACTTATTAGCCAACTAATTAATGCAAATAAACCCATAGGTAATAACATTAAAGGCAAACCTATAAGCCATTGCACAGCTCCTGTACCTTGAAAGTTAAAGGCTGCTTTTTCGTCTAAATTTATTTTCTTTCTGTTAAATGTTCCTCCAAATAAAATTACGTGTGTGTTTACACCAACGTTATAAATCATAGCTGCAAAATGCACTAACAATACTTTCCATCCAAAAAAGACATAAGGAATACCAAGTACAAAAAGAGCAACAACACTAATGGTCATTATCGTAAACTTAGACTCTAAATAACGCCCGTATTTAAAATTCTGACTCATCAACATTTTATAATAACTGCTATCCCAAGCAGGTATAAATTGTCCAAAGTTGATTAAGAAGGTTCCTGTAGAAAAAATCCCCACTAAAACATACATCACTTCCATGTCTTTATACATTGGGTTTGGATAAAAAAACAAACCATAAAGCAACCCAACTGCAACCATCCAAACTCCAGATTTTGTTCTTTTATTTCTCCACATTAAACGTAAATCGTTTTTAATAAATGGTGCTAAATCACCTAATTTATCTGCAAAAGATAAATCTGAAGCGTTTACTTCTTTTACTTTTTCTGTGATGGCTGCATCTAAAAACACCTCATTTTTAAGTTGTTTGTAATTGGTGCTGTATAAAAATGCAAGTAAAGCTCCTAAAGCTACTACCATAATTGGGTTTTCGTAAACAAAATCGAAACCTGTACCTATAAAACCAGGCAAATCGAACCAATTAAAATAATTTACCAAGTAACCACAAACTAAAAGTGTAATTAAGCCAGCAAAAACGGTATTGTTTTTATTGATTAAAAAATTGAAAAAGTTCGCAGACTGAATTAAAAATACCATCGTAAACAACCATCCTAAAACTCCAAGAACGTCATAACCTTGCAATATTAAGACAACTGAAAAAGGAATGTAAAAAAACAGCCCCATAATATTAAAGAATGAGAATGATGATTTTACTAAAATATAGTGTACAATTTTACTTCTTTTAATAGGTAAGGTTAGCAATGGTTTAATATTCATTACAGGTAGTTTTTGCATTAAATACCTAAAAATTAAATCGCCAACAATAGCATAAAGTAGAAAGCCATTTACCAAAACTAAAGGATCTTGATCTGGAAATTGCTCTTTTAAAATAAAATATCCACCAATACCAATAATTAAGAAACTAACTACAAAGTAAAGTGCAAAAAGTATTAAAAGAACATTTAGAAAAACACTTTTTTGCCAATTTGCGGCTCTAAAGTACTGTTTCCATTCTAGCTTTAAAAAATGTGAAATCATAAGTGTTGTAAATTAGTTGGTATATAAGTAGTTGGTTTTTAGCTTTTGTTACAAGTTTTTTACCAATTTATATTCTGGGTAAGTTTCTTGCAACAATTCTTCTGCTTTTTGTGGTAAAACATAATTGGCAGCATAAAAGAAAATAATTAGCAAAGTTACTGTTAATGCTATAAGCACTAGCCAATAGACATTTAAACCAGAAAAATCGAATTTAGTTAGGTTAATAAAATTAAAAAGATTGATAAACGTAAACCCTGTAAATCCATTTTTAGTAGTACCAATCATGGCTTCTAGTAAGAAAATTTTATCGTCTGTTTTTTCTTTAGCCTTGTGTTCTTTTCTAATTTTATACACTGCAATCATTTCAAAAACAACTAAAATTAACAAAACGCTTACGATGGTAATTTCTGCAAACGGAATTTGCATCAAAAAGAAAACACCTAAGAAAATGAGTATAGTTGTAATGAGTTTTGGTAAGGTAAACCACTCTTTTACAAAACGCAGTAGAATTTTCCAATAACGTTTGTTCATTTGTTTTTGCTTGGCTTCTATAACATCCATAAAACCAAAGATGCCAAATTTTTTGAATGATTTATCTCTGGCTTGCTCAAAAGAAACTGTTGGGTTTTCTTCCCAAATACCTTCTATATCATTAGCTAAATGATCTACCAATTCTGTTTGCACATCATAATGATATACATAATGTTGCCTTGTAAACTTGTATAAATTGTCTATTTGACTTTCTGTGAGTTTCATTTGATTAATTTATGATATTTTATATTCAGGATACGTTTCTGACAATAATTCTTCTGCTTTATTAGGTATTACAACTAATGAAACGTAGCTCATAATGCTAAAAAATGTCATTACAAAAACAATAAATATACTTCTAAAATTGCTCATTTCAGCAAATGCTAAAGAAGAATTTGGTAAAATAAATTGAACTGTATAAAAAGCAACTAAGCCAACAATTCCAAAACCTTGCGTTTGTATAACATGCTCAAAAAGCCATTTTTTATTGGTTTTTTTTTGCTGGGCTTTTCGTTTTTTTCTGTTGATAAATAAAACTACTAAATGCAACATAAAAAAGCTAAATAATATAGACATGTAAATTCCATAAACACTTTCTGATTTTTGTAATTCATAAAATAGCAACATCACACAAATTGTAAGTACTATTTTAGGTAAACGAAACCATTCTTTAATAAACTTTAATATAAGCTTAAAGTACTTTTTAGTCATTTGAGTTTGCTTTTTTTCTACAACCTCCATAAAACCAAAAACACCAAACTTTTTAAAAGATTGATTTCTTGCTTCTACAAAAGATAAATCTGGTTGCGTTTGCCAAATTTCTTCTATATCATTCGCTAAATGATCTACCAATTCTGTTTGCACATCATAATACTCTACATAATGTTGCTTGGTAAATTGGTGTAAATTGTCTATTTGACTTTCTGTTAATTTCATAGACGTAATTCGTTTTTAATTTTTTCTACTTTTTGAATCGATTCTTTAAAAAGTTGATAACCAGAATAGCTTGCCAAAGTAAAAAGCGGAAATACTAAAATTAAGAGCACTTTTTGATAAAATACATCAAAAAAACTTGAGAATTGCAGAGGTAGATTTACCATGATTAAAGCAAAACCAAAGTAGAAAATTCCATAATCTAAATGTACAGATCTACCATATTTCTTTAATAAGAGCTTGGTTGTCAATATAAAAAACGGAATAGAAACAACAATGTAAGCAGAAAAGTTAATCAACGTAAAGGTTTTAAATGGTAAGTAATCAAATAAGAAATAGTTAAGAACTACACTTAATGCTACTAAAAGTAATACTAACGGATTTTTTAAATAATGCTTAATGTTATCAAAATACTTCTTCCTGTAATATTTATTTACATTTTGCCAACCATTGGTATTTAGAGCAGATAATTTATAGAAATAACCAATTCGTTTTAAAGAGTTATTGAGTTCTAGTGTAAAATCGTCATTTTTTGCATTTTGCTCTAAATCTGTGGCAATATGGTCTATCATTTCTAAGCGTAAATCCCAGTATTTAATACCACCAGATTTTAAACGCTCGTCTATTTGTTGTAGTTGCTCTTTTGTAAGTTCCATATTAAACCAATATATTTGGGTATTGCTCTTTTACTAATTTTTTATTTTGTTGATATACATATTCACCAGTCCAAAAGAACAGAAATACTAACGTATAGCAACCAATAAAAGTAGTATTGTGTGTTGTGTTCGTTAAACTTTCTAAAGACCTGCTGTAGCTAAGCTGTAATAGGATTACTAAAATATGATATACTTGATAAAACCCCAATGTTAAGCTAAGGCTTAAGAATTGCTCTTTTTTATTTCTTTGATTTGCTCTTATAGCAACTACAATCATTAATAAAGTCGAAAAACCATATAAGATTTGAAAGAAATTTTCTATGTTAGAAAAGTAGAATTGAGCTTGGTATAAGACAATAAAAATGAAACCTGTAATTATAATTTTAGGGATTTTAAAAAATGAAAGTAAATGTTGTAAAGATTTTTTATAAAACTCTTTTGTAACCGATGTTTTTTTTTGCTTTAGCAATTTACTAAAACCGCTATCAGAAAAGTTTTTATGAACTTTTTCTATTTCTCTTTTAAAATTCAAGTCAGGATTTTCATCTAATCTTTGCTCTAAAATATTGGCAAAATGATCTACAATTTCTGAGCGTACATCGTAATATTCTATACCAGAAACAAATACATAATTGTCTATTTGTAAAAGTTGCTCTTTAGTTAATTCCATAGCCATAAAAATTACTCCAAACTAAATTTAGGGTTCACCAAATGCTGCATCGTTTTTAAAAACTCTTGCATTTCTTCTAGCTTGTTGGCGGTTTCTTTTGTGCCATTTTCAGTTAGTTTGTAATACTTGCGTAATCTATTCCCAACTTTGGCAACTTCTACATCCAACAAACCATCTGCTTCTAATTTGTGTAAAGCAGGGTATAATGCACCTTCTGTAATTTTTAGCTCACCTTTGGTGAGTTCTTTTACTTTTTGTGTAATTTCATAACCATACATTTTATCGTTAGTAGCCAACAATTTTAAAATAATGGTTTGCAAAGAACCTTTGTATAATTTCTGATTTCCCATGTGTCAAATATATACATAAATTTTAAATGCATAAAAAACTTAGGTATTTATTTTTAGAACTAAAAAAAACCTGAAAGTTTTCTGCTTTCAGGTTTCTGTTAATTTGTTCTCTGGTTATTTCTCCACTTTTAAAACTTCGCTAATTACGCGTTCTAAGTCTGCTTTTGGCAAAGCACCATTTGCCATTTGTGGTTCACCTTCTGTTGGGCAAAATAACATAGAAGGTATACTTCTAATACCAAATGCAGCAGCAAGTTCTTGCTCTGCTTCTGTGTCTATTTTATAAATATCAATTTTGCCTTTATATTCTTCAGAAAGCTCTTCTAAAATTGGCGCTAACATTTTACATGGGCCACACCAATCTGCATAAAAATCTATTAAAGCAGGCTTATCTCCTTCAAATTTCCATTCTTTATTTTCTGTAAAATTAAATACCTTTTCTAAAAATGTTTCTTTTGTTAAATTCTCTGTCATTCTCTTTTATAATTTAGTATATGTTTGGTCGTAAAATAAATAATTATCTTACAATACCAACTTTTTTAAAAAATATGTGTTAATTTGGTGTAACATTTTTAAAATTAGACCACTAATAATCAAATCAAACAAAATCAATACTAATGAAAAGCGTTAAAAAATTATTTTTTACAACTGCTGTAGCTACTATAGCCTTTGTTTCTTGTAAAAATGATACATCAGAAGAAAAATCTGCTGGAATTGTTTTAGAAAACATGGATACTTCTGTAAAACCAACAGATGATTTCTTTAGACACGTAAATGGTTCTTGGTTAGACAAAACCGAAATTCCAGACGATAGAACTTCTTGGGGTGGTTTTGGGCAACTACGTAAAAAAACAGATGCAGATGTTTTAGGTATTTTAAATGAAGCTATAGAAGAGCGCGATTTTCCAAAAATTAAAGATGCTCAGGGTAATGAAATTGATTCAGACCAAGAAAAAGCAGTAAATTATTACGAAACTATAATGGATACTGTGGCTAGAAATAAGCAAGGTAAAGCACCTGTTATGCCTTATTTGTCTAAAGTTGATGAAATTAAAACCAAAAAAGATGTTGAAACCTACTTAACAAATATGGCTCCTTATGGAGGTGGAGGTTTTTATGGTTTTGGTGTGTATAATGATTTAAAAAACAGTAGCCAATATGCAGGTTATATGGGTGGTGGATCTTTAGGATTAACGAGAGATTACTATGTAGATGCTGCAGTGAAAGACAAACTAGAAAAATATGAAGAATTTGTAGCAAAAATGTTACAAGAATTTGGTGATGATGAAGCTACTGCAAAAAAGAACGCAGCTACTATTGTTGCTTTCGAGAAAAGTTTGGCAGAACCAATGATGTCTAAAGAAGAGAGTAGAGATATTCGTAAAATGTACAATCCAATGACAATTGCACAACTACAAGAATTAGCACCAGCAATAGATTGGGCTGCGCATTTAGAAGGTATAGGTGTTGATGATATTGAAACTGTTATTGTTACAGACTTAGGGTATTTTAAAGCTATGAGCGATATTTTTGAAAAACGCTCTGTAGAAGATATTAAGCTTTTATTACGTTGGAACACTATTAACGGTGCTTTAGGTTCTTTATCTACAGATTTAGAAACTGCAAACTGGGAGTTTTATAGCAAAGAAATGCGTGGTGCAAAAAAGCAACGTCCAAGAAACGAACGTGCTTTAAATAACTTAAATGGCGCAATTGGTGAAGCTCTAGGAAAATTGTATGTAGAAAAAATGTTTCCACCAGAAGCTAAGAAAAAAGCTGAGGAAATGATTGATAACGTAATGCTAGGTTTCGAAAAAAGAATTGCGCAATTGCCTTGGATGAGTGAAGTTACTAAAGAAAAAGCTTTAGAAAAATTACATAAACTAACTGTTAAAATAGCCTACCCAGATGTTTGGAAAGATTATTCTGAGTTACAGGTAAAAGGCTTAGAAGATGGGGGTTCTTATTTTGAAAATACAATAAACGTTACCAAATGGAACTACAACCAAAACATGAACAAATTAGGAGAAGAAGTAGATAGAACAGAATGGGGTATGTCTCCTCAAACAGTAAATGCTTACTTTAATCCTGTAAACAATGAAATTGTTTTTCCTGCAGCAATTTTACAACCTCCATTTTATGATTACAAAGCAGATGAAGCTGTAAATTATGGTGGTATAGGAGCCGTAATTGGCCACGAAATTTCTCATAGTTTCGATGATTCTGGATCGCGTTTTGATGGTGATGGAAATCTAAAAAACTGGTGGACAGATGAAGATGCTGAAGAGTTTAAAAAAGCAGGTAAAAAGCTAATCGATCAATACAGTAATATTATTGCCATAGATAGCATGCGTTTAAATGGTGAATTTACACTTGGTGAAAACATTGGTGATTTAGGGGGTGTGCAAGCAGCTTACGAAGGCTTACAAATTTTCTTAGAAAAAAATGGAAGACCAGGTGAAATCGATGGGTATACTCCAGAACAACGTTTTTTCCTTTCTTGGGGTACTATTTGGAGAACAAAAATGCGTGATGAAGCGCTTAAAAACCTAATTATGACAGATACGCATGCACCAGGAATGTACAGAGCATATATGCCTCTTAAAAATGTAGATGCTTTTTATACAGCTTTTGATGTTAAAAAAGGAGATAACATGTATCTAGAGCCAGAAGATAGAGTTCGTATTTGGTAGATTTTATTAAATAAACAAGTATATAAAAAGCACTCAAGCAACAACTTGAGTGCTTTTTTATTTCTACTCATTTAAGAACTTTACATTCCAATTTTGATCATAGGTTTCATTAGCAGCCAAAACCTGTAAGCCAATCTTATTGTTAAAACTATTAGAAACCCCAGTCATAGGTTCTATAGCTATTAAAGTTTTATTATATGGAGTATATACTTGTAAATAATTATTTTTAGGGTAAGAAGTCAGTTCAATACTATAATTTGGGGTGTTAAATAAAACTCTAGGGCTATTTAAAACAAAACAATCATCTAATTTTTGCTGTGCTATCTTAAATACTTTGGGTGATGTATGCCTTACAACATCTTGCGTAATAAGGTTATTATCAAAAACTACTTTCTGAGTACTATCAAAAGAAAGAGAACTTTTTTCTAAATCATCAGTTACAAAATAAGGATGCCAACCTAAGGTAAATGGAAAAGGGTGCTCACCTAGATTCTTAACAGCAATCGACATCTTTAACTCGTTTTCGAATAACATATACGTAACAGAAATTGTGTATTCAAAAGGAAATCCTTTAGTTTTATCTTTTGATGTATATGTGAGTGTTACAGTACAATTTTTATTATTTTCTGCAGTTTTAGTACTGTTAAAAGATGCATTGTACACCAAGCCATGCAACGCATTTTGGTTATTGTTGTTTTTTTCTAACTGATAGGTATTGCCTAAAAAAGAATAGTTACCATTTTCAATTCTACTCGCAAAAGGAAATAAAATAGCAGATGCATAAGAGTCTTTGTATAAAAATTCTCTTTGTTCTTGAATCACAGCGACATTATTAAACTTTAAATCTAAAATTCTTCCACCTTCAATTAAAGCTATTTTTACAGCTGTTGTTTTTGTTTGATTTTCTAACAATACAACGTCTAAATTTTTTTCTTTTACACTTGAAACCGTAAACATATAATAAGATTACTTTATTTTAAAATTGATGATATCGTTTTTCAAAGGTAAGTAATTGGTTCATAGATAAGCAATCGTCTTGTATTCTATCCTTACTCGTTATTGCTTGGGTTAGTAT
>CAZMDC010000019.1:0-49875 GCA_964565055.1 uncultured Polaribacter sp.
CAAATCAAATTTACAGTTATTATTTAACAAATTATACATGAAAAAATTTAAATTATTGTTAATTGGAATTCTTTTATTCTCATCTTTTAGCATGTTTGCTCAACAAACAGTTAAAGGTGTAGTAAAAGAAAATTCATCAGGACAAGTTTTACCTGGTGTAAGTGTTGTAGTTAAAGGAACTACTAGAGGAACAGAAACCGATTTTGATGGTAACTTTTCTATTGACAGAATAAACACGGGGGATATACTTGTTTTTAGATACTTAGGCTACCAAAATAAAGAAATTACAATTGGTACCAACTTTAACTTAACTGTTTCTTTAAATGAAGCTTTAGAACAACTAGATGAAATTATTGTAGTTGGTTATGGTACTACTACAGTTAAAGATGCTACAGGTTCTGTAGAAGCAATTACTGCAAAAGAAATGACAAAAGGTAACATTGTAACTCCAGAAAACTTAATTAGTGGTCGAGTTGCAGGTGTTAACATTACTACAAGTGGTGCTCCAGGTTCTGGATCACAAATTAGAATTCGTGGTGGATCTTCTTTAAATGCATCTAATGATCCTTTAATTGTAATAGATGGTTTACCTTTATCTGGCTTAGACTTAAATAGTATAAACCCTAATGACATTGAATCTTTCTCTATACTAAAGGATGCTTCTGCTACTGCAATTTATGGAGCCAGAGGTTCTAATGGTGTTATTATTATTACAACTAAAAAAGGTAGAAGTGAATATTCTTTAGATTATGATTTCCAAATGAACTTTGGTGAAATAAGAGACAGAATAAATGTTTTTGATGCAAATGCATTTAGAAACTTAATTGCACAACAAAGACCAAATGATCTTGGAATGTTAGGTAATGCTAATACAAATTGGCAAGATGAAGTATTACAGAAATCTGTTTCTACTATTCATAACATTACTGCTAGAGGACAAATTTTTGGAAGAATACCAACTAGATTATCTGTAAACTTTTCAGAAATTGAAGGTAATATTTTAACTTCTAAATTCGATAGAGCTAACGTTTCTCTTTCTATGAATCCATCATTTTTTGATGATCATTTAAAGGTAAGCTTAAACTATAACAGAGCTTTTATTAATGAAAGATTTGGAGATGCAGGTCAAATAAACGCTGCTTTACGTTACGATCCAACTCAAGCAGTTTACGACCCTAACTCACCTTTTGGAGGCTTTTACCAACACTTTATTAGAAATGCACAAGGTATTGTAGTTCAAAACGGAACAAGAAACCCAGTTGCTGCTTTATTACAAAACGAAAATAGATCGCAAAGATTTAGACAATTTGGAAACTTAAAATTAGATTATAAATTACACTTTTTACCAGAAGTAATAGCATCTGTTAGTGCAGGTTTCGATAAAAACGAATCTACAGGTACAGGTTTTAGTACTTTAAACGTTCCTGTTAGTTTTAATGATGAAGTAATTGGTAACGACTCTGAAGGTACTGGTAAAGGATTAAACGAAAATTTAAACTTTACCTTAAACTATGTAAATACGTTTAAAAAACTTAAAACTGATGTTTTATTAGGATATGATTATCAATCATTTGAAGGTTCTGGAACAAGCTCTGGCAACAGAAGAGATCCTAACAGCTTCCCTACAACTAGTGCAGCAACTCCTGTTGTTTTAATTGGTTTTTTGGCAAGAGCTAACATTACTTTTAATGAAAAGTATTTACTTACTTTAAACTACAGAAGAGATGGTACTTCTAGATTTGGACCAAACAATAGATGGGGCGACTTTGGTGGAGCAGCTTTAGCGTGGAGAATAAGTGACGAAAAATTCTTAAAAGACAATAAAACTATTTCTGAACTAAAACTAAGAGCTAGTTATGGTGTTAATGGCCAACAAGATGGTATTGCTGGAGATTTATATTTAGACAGGTATCGTTTTGGTAACCAAGATTCTCAATACATTTTTGGTGGTGTTCCAATTCAGTCTACAATTCCTTCAGAAAGAAGTAACTTAAAATGGGAAGAAACAGCAACAGTTGAAATAGGTGTAGATTATGGTTTGTTTGATAACAGAATTACAGGTTCTATTAACGCATTTCAAAAAAATTCTACAGACTTATTATCTGATGCTCCAGTAGCAGATGGATCTAACTTTACAAATAGAGTTTTACAAAATATTGGAGATTTACAAGTAAATGGTTTAGAGTTTTCTTTAAACGCAGATGTTATTAGAACTCAAGATTTAAATTGGAGTTTTAACTTTAATGCAACCTATTTAGATAGAGAAATTAAAGAATTAGCACTAGGACAAGATATTACTACAGGTGGTATTGCAGGAGGTACAGGAAATTTTATTCAACTATTTAGAGAAGGTTTTGCACCAAACTCTTTTTATGTGTTTAAACAATTATATGATACAGCAGGAAACCCAATTGAAGGTGCTTATGCAGATTTAAATGGAGATGGAATTATCAATACTCAAGACAGATATTTAAAAGGTAATCCTCAAGCAGATTTTACTTTTGGTTTTCAGTCTAACTTCAACTATAAAAATTTCGACTTAGCTTTTAACTTAAGAGCTAGTATTGGTAACTATGTTTACAACAACTTAAACTCTAGTTTAGCACAATATGATTTATTACAAGATAATGCAGTATTAGGAAACATTCCAACATCAGTTTTAAATACAAACTTTAACAGTACTTCAGATGTTATCATTTCTGATATTTATTTAGAAAATGCATCTTTTTTAAGAATGGATAACATTACATTAGGATACACGTTTGATAGACCTTTCAAAAAATTTGCATCTAACAGCATCCGTTTATGGGCTGGTATGCAAAATGTTTTTACAGTTACTAACTACTCTGGTTTAGATCCTGAATTAGCAGGTAATGGTATAGATAATACTAATTATCCAAGACCAAGAACAATCTTGGTAGGAGCAAACATTAAATTTTAATTAATAACTAATTAATGATGAAAAAAATATTTAAAATAGAAAAAATAGCAATCCTATTTTTGGTCATGATTGTTGGGCTATCTTCTTGTACAAAAGATTTAGACATTACACCACAAGACGATCAAGATTTATTAGGTGAAGAGTTTTTTGCTAACGAAAATGCTTACAAAGAATTATTAGCTGGCGTTTATGCTAACTTATCGTTAACAGGTGTAGATGGTCCTGAATCTTCTAATATTGATGGTTTAGATGCTGGTACAAGTCAGTTTGGTAGAGTATTAATATACTTACAAACGTTATCCGCAGATCAAATGATTTGGTCTTATGAAAACGACCCTGGAACACGTGAAATTCAAAGAAATATATGGAATGAAGACGACCCAATTATTCTAGGAATGTTTGGTAGAAGTCATGTAATCATTGCATTTGCAAATAATTTTTTACGAGAAACAACAGCCGAAAAATTAGATGCTAGAGATGTTTCTGCATCAACAAGAGCAGAAATTACAACATATAGAGCTGAAGCTAGATTATTAAGAGCAATGTCTTATTACTACATGATGGATCTTTATGGTCAAGCTAATTTTTCTACAGAAGAAAATGAAATCAATGAAATTTCTGAAGTTTATAATAGAACACAATTATTTAACTTTATAGAAAGCGAATTAAAAGAAATAGAACCAGATTTATCAGAACCTATGGCTATAGAGCATGGTAGAGCAAGTAAAGGTGTTGCCTGGATGATTTTAGCTAAAATTTATTTAAACGCAGAAGTTTATATTGGCGAGGCTAAATATACTGAGTGTATAGATTACTGTAATAAAATTATTGGTGGTGGTTACACTTTAGCTACAAACTATCTACATAATTTTATGGCAGATAATAATACCAACTCTGCTGCAAATGAAATTATATTTCCTTTAGTTTCTGATGGTACTTTTACAAAAAACTATGGACCAACAACAGTAATGACAAATGGTGCTGTAGGAAGTATAGAAGCAAATGGCGCAAATATTGGTGTTTCTGCTGGTGGCTGGGGAGGCGCACTTAGATTAAGAGAGCAATTCGTAGCTTTATTTGACCCAAGCATCTATAACAATGATTCTAGAAACACAATTATCTCAGGTACTAGATCTAGAGAAATTACAGATATTTCGGATAGAGACCAAGGATATATTTTAGAAAAATACTCTAGTTTAACTTCTACAGGTGAAAAAGGCTCAGATCCAGGTTTAACTTTTTCAGATACAGATTTTCCATTATTTAGATTAGCAGATGTATATTTAATGTATGCAGAAGCTCACTTAAGAGGTGGTGCTGGAGCAAATGCTGCAAATGTAGCTAACTATATAAATGAGTTAAGAACAAGAGCAAATAACCCACAAAATAATCTAACTTTAGCAGACATTACTCTAGATTTTATAATTGATGAAAGAGCTAGAGAATTACACTGGGAAGCTCACAGAAGACAAGATTTAATTAGGTTTGGAAAATTTACAGGGGGTTCTTACAACTGGGCATTTAAAGGAAATGGTACAAATGGTATTGCATTGCCAAATCACTTAAAATTATACCCAATACCTGCTGCTAGTTTAGCTTCAAATCCTAATTTAACTCAAAATACTGGGTATTAATTTTAAAATAAATATCAAATGAAAAAAAATATAAAAAGATTTTCAGCGATTACATTTATTGGATTATTTCTATTAATTCTTAATTCATGTGATGATAACTCTGAAATATTTAACATAACAACACCAACTTCACCAACATTGGAGGAACTTGGTTTTACAGAAATCGAATTAGATGCTGTAAATACAAACAATCCTGCAGTTACCTTAAATTGGGCAGAAGCAGATTATGGACAACAAGCCTCTATAAATTACGCTGTAGAGTTTTCTAGTGATGAGAATTTTACATCTCCAATAGTTGCTGCATCCGTAACTGGTAGAAATTCAGTTACATTATCTGTAAGCGAATTGAATTCATCTGCAGGTAATGCTGGTTTAAATCCTTTTGAGTGGAAACCAATCTATATAAGAGTAGTATCTTCTATAGGAACAAAGAACTCAGAAAAAACCAACTCTAATACAGTTCAGCTAAATGTTTATCCATACTTTAACTATACTTTTGATGATTACTTTTTAGTTGGTAATGGTATGGCTCCAGGATGGGATAATAACAACCAAAGTTCTGGTAATCAAAACCCTCCATTATTTAGAGATGGATCAGATAGTAATCTATATCATTTTACAGGATTTATTAAAAATGATAACGCAGACTTCAATGAAGGACGATTTAAAATACTAGAAACTAAAGGATTATGGCAACCTCAATGGGGTGACTCTAGAAACGAAGGAGATGACACTCCTTCTACAAGTGGAGATTTAGCAGGGAACCCAACAACCCAAGATGGTGACCCAGGTAGATTTGGAGTTACAAGTACAGGCTTTTACACATTTACAGTAAATTTTGCTACACTTAAATATACTTTAACCCCTTTTAATAATGTTACTACAAGCCCAGCTTCATTAACATTACAAGGTTCAAGTACTCCAAATATTACAATGAATCAATTATCTTTTGATGGTCATTTATGGTATGCTAATAGTGTAAAATTAACACCTGGAGAAGTTTCTTTTGTAACAGATAGTGGTGCAAACTGGGGAAGTAATTCTTCTTTTTCTGGAGTTGCTACTTCTGGTGGAGACGCAATACCTGTAATTGTTGAAGATGATTATGATGTTTGGTTTAATGACTTAACAGGACGTTATATATTAATTCCACTAAACTTATAATAAAATAAAATTTAAATTATATAATATGAAAAAATATATAAAAAGAGTTAGCTACTTTTTACTTTCATTAACCTTACTTTTAAGCTCTTGTGAGGTAGAAGATAGCTTAACATTAACCAGTCCAGAAGATGCGTTCACTCTAGAAACACCAGGAATTAGTAGTGTCTTTTTAAACTTTGCACTTCCTAACAACCCTGCTTTTACCATTTCATGGAAAGATGAATTAAATACAGGAACAGACTATACTGTAGAAATGGCTACAAATGCTGATTTTACTAGCCCAGTTGCAATAGGTACAACAACAAAAAGTAATTTCTCCATGTCTGTAGATGCATTCAATGCTGCTATAAACAATGCTGGCGTATCAAATTTTAGAGATGTTGCAGTTTTTATGAGAGTAAAATCTGGTAACACTACTACTAACTCTATTTTAATGTTAGTAACTACATATCCAGTTAATGCTCCAACATTTGGCAGTATTTCAGATGGAGATTCATTTGTATTATCTTTAGATAATAATGATTTAGAAGCTTTAAATGTAACTTGGGATGATCCTATTTTAGATTCATCATTAACAATTGATATTGATTATGTTTTAGAAGCAGCAACACCTGGATCTTCTTTTGCAGTGCCAATTGAAGTAGGTTCTGTAACTAACATGAACTCAATTTCCCTTACAAACTCTAAATTAAACAATATTGCTATTCAATCAGGAGTTGCTGTAGATACTGCAGGAGATCTTGAAATGAGATTAAGATCTATAATAACTGATGCAGCATCTGGTACAGTTTTAGAAAGAACTTCTGAAACAGTAACTTTAAATGTAACTACTTACCTTACAGTTTTAGATTTATCAACATCTTGGGGTGTAGTAGGTTCTGCTGCAAATAATTGGGGTGCAACTCCAGATTTACCATTCTTTAAAACTGAAGTTGAAGGTGAATTAGTAGCTTATGTAAATCTTACAGATGGTGAGTTTAAATTTAGAGAAAATAATGACTGGAGTAATAACCTAGGAAGTGATAGTTCAACAGGTGGTGCACTAACTTCTGGAGGTGGAAATATGACTGTAACTGAAGGTTCTTATAAAATTGAATTGGATTTAAATAATATGACCTATACAATAGAAAGTTTTTCACTTGGAATTGTAGGTTCTGCTGCAAATGATTGGGGTGCAACTCCAGATTTAATGTTAGAGTACGATCCTTTTTCAGATGTATTTAGAGGCTTAGTTACTCTAGTTGATGGAGAAATGAAATTTAGATTAAACAATGATTGGGGTACAAATTGGGGTGATTCTGGTGCTGATGGAACACTTGAATTAAATGGTGATAATATTGTAGCAACAGCAGGAACTTACTTTGTTACTTTTAATATGAACGACTTAACCTACGATTTAGAAACAGTTACAAATGTTTGGGGTCTTATAGGTGGTGCTTACAATGATTGGGGTGCAACTCCAGATGCTCAATTTAAAAGAGACTGGTCTAAGCCTTTTAATGATATTTGGGTTTTAGAAAACGTAAATTTAATTGATGGTGAATATAAATTTAGAGCCAACAATGATTGGGGAACTAACTATGGAGATTCTAATGGAGATGGAGTACTAGAATTAAATGGAGGTAACTTAAATACAGTTGCAGGTACATATACATTTGTTTTAGATTTTTCTGATCCAGATGCACCAACATATACTAAAAATTAATATTCTATTTAAATAAATGATAAGGGCTATTTTTTACGAATAGCCCTTATTCTTTAAATAAAATTTATGAAAAAAATTACATTCTTTTTTATTTTTTTATCATCTTTTGCATTTTCTCAAGTGCAAAATGCTAACTTCTCTGTTAGCCCAGAAACATTTGAAGAAGATGAAGAAATTACAATTACTGTAAGTGGAGTAAACCCATCTATTTGGGGTGTTTCAGATATTTATCTATGGGCTTGGTCTTTTGACATAAATGATGATAACATTATGGATGCTCCAAATAACGGTTCTTGGACAAATTCAAACAACGCACAAAAACTTACCAATAATGGTAATGGAACTTTTTCTATTACATTTACACCAACTACTTTTTACAATAGAACAAATATTGGCAAAATAGGTATGCTTGTAAAAGCTAAAAATGGTAATGGAGATAAAAAATCTCAAGATCAATTATTTGAAGTAGGTGCTTTTCAAATGACAGTAACATCACCTTTTTTAAATACCACAATCTTAAATTTTGGAAGTAGTTTTAGCATAAATGCAACAGCATCTTTACCTGCTAACTTTAATTTAAAAGCAAATGGTAATTCTATAGATCAAAAAACAAATTTATTAGAATACAACTACCAAACTACAGTAACAGAAAATACAACTTATGTTTTAGAAGGCTCAAATAATGGGGCTGTAAAAACATCGTCATTTAATGTTATTGTAAGACCAAATACTACAGAAGCTTCTTTACCAATTGGATTGAAAGATGGTGTTACAATAAATGGCAATAAAACAACCTTTGTACTTTATGCACCAAACAAAGATTTTGTTCATTTAATAGGCAGCTTTAATGATTGGGAAATAGACAATAATTATTTGTTAAAAAAAGATACTGCTAAAAATCGTTTTTGGATAGAAATTGAAGATTTACCAATACAAGAAAACATTACATATCAATACATTATAGATGCTAAAATTAAAATTGCAGACCCATACTCTACTACAATTTTAGATCCGTTTGAAGACCAATATATAGATGCTACAACGTATCCAAATTTAGCACCTTATCCAACAGGAAAGACAGAACATGCAGTTACTTTATTAAGAATTGGTGATGCAGAATACAACTGGCAAATAACCGATTTTGAAAAACCTAAAAAAACAGATTTAGTAATTTACGAATTATTAATTCGTGATTTTGACGAACTTCATAGTTTTAATGCTGTTAAAGCAAGGCTTAATTACTTAAAAGAACTTGGAGTTAATGCTATTGAGTTTATGCCTGTAAACGAATTTGATGGAAATTTATCTTGGGGATATAACCCATCTTTCCATATGGCTTTAGATAAATATTATGGTACAAAAAACAGTTTTAAACAACTTATAGATGAATGTCATAAACTTGGTATGGCTGTAATTTTAGATGTTGTTTATAACCATGCATCAGGTCAAAACCCTATGTTTAGAATGTACAGTAGTGATAGTGAAAATTATGGAGCTCAAGTTACTGCAAACAGTCCGTTCTTTAATGAAGTGGCTACACACAGTTATAGTGTTTTTAACGATTTTAATCATAGTAAACAAGCAGTTAAAGACTATGTAAAACAAACTGCTCAATATTGGATTAGCGAATATAACATTGATGGTTTTAGATGGGATTTAACTAAAGGATTCACTCAAAACTGTTTAAACGATGAAGGTTGTACAGACTCTGAACAAGCAGATAGAGTTGAAGTGTTAAAAGAGTATGCAGATTATCAATGGGAAATTGATCCAGATTTTTACATCATTTTCGAACATTTAGGTCAAAATTCTGAAGAAACGAAATGGATTAACTACAGACTTAATGAAGGAAAAGGAATTATGGTTTGGGGAAATCATAATGGAAGTTACACCAATGCCACCATTGGAAACAATACTAGTGGTGCTTCTAATTTTGATTGGATTTCTTACAAAAACAGAGGTTGGTCTGTACCTGCAAACGTTAGTTATATGGAGAGTCAGGATGAAGAAAGACTTACCTATGCTGCAATAACCAATGGCTATTCTAATGGTTCTTATAATATAAAAACCACAACAACTGCCTTAGAAAGAATGGAGTTATCAGGTGCTTTTTTCTTTACAGTTCCAGGTCCTAAAATGATTTGGCAATTTGGAGAGTTAGGGTATGATATCAGCATTAACCAAAATGGAAGAACTGGTAGTAAGCCTATTTTATGGAACTATTTTGATGTTCAAGATCGAAAAGATGTTTACAACACTTGGGCAAAATTAGTTCAACTGAAACTAAAATATGAAATTTTTGAAACTTCAGACTTTACAATTGATGCTTCAAATTCAAACGGATTAAAAAAGATTCAACTAACAAATACCTCTGCTACAGATATTCAATATATTAATGTAATTGGTAATTTTGGTTTAACTACACAAAACATAAACCCTGTATTTCAAACAACAGGTACTTGGTACGATTTATTAAATGATGATAACGAAATTACTGTTGCAAATAGCAATAGCCTTATAGCTTTAGCTCCTGGAGAATTTAAGGTTTATGGAAATAAACCTGCTGCTTTATCTACAGAAGACTTATTTATAGATGATAGCGTTTCTTTATACCCAAACCCAAGCAAAGGATCTTTTAAAATTTCTTCGTCAACTTCTAAAGTGGAAATTTTTGATATAAATGGAAAACGAGTAAGGGTTTTTAAAGGTAATTTTGATGCAAACCATGTTTTTACTACACAAGGATTAGAAACAGGTTTATATCTATTGATGACAAAAAATGAAAAGGGTAAAATCTTAAAAAAACTGATTGTAGAATAATCAAGTTTAAAAATACAACCCAAAATAATAGAGCTACTTTAGAGTAGCTCTTTTAATTTTAATAAAGTATAATCAATTTCTTCTTTTGTTGTAAATTTTGAAAATGAAAAACGTACAGAAGTTTTATTTTCATCTACTTTATCTAATATTTCAGACAAAACATGAGAACCTTTATTACTTCCACTTTGGCAAGCAGAACCTCCAGACACAGCAATACCAGCCATATCTAAACTAAATAAAAACATAGCATCATTTATAGGAAAACGAACATTTATAATGGTAAAAGTACTTGCTTCTAGATTAGCAGACAAGCCGTTAAAATCTATTTTTTTAGATATTTTTTTTAACTCTGAAATAAAGTAAGTTTTTAAATTTTCTATATATTCTTTATCGTCTTTTAAATTTGCATATGCAATTGTCAATGCTTTTTCTAAGCCTAATATACTGTGTACGTTTTCTGTACTAGATCTTGCTCCTCTTTCTTGTTCACCTCCATGAATCATTGGTAAAATTCCAAACCCTCTTCTAAAAAAAGCAAAACCAACACCTTTAGGTCCATGAAATTTATGAGCACTAGCTACCAAAAAATCTAAAGGTATTTCTTGCAAGTCTAAAGAGTAATGACCAATGGTTTGCACAGTATCTGAATGAAAAAGTGCATCATATTTCTTGCAAATAGTAGCTATATTTTTTAGCGGTAAAATAGTGCCAATTTCATTATTAATATGCATGAGGCTTACTAAAGTTTTATCTTCTGAATCCGATAAAAGTTCTTCTAGATGAATAGTATCAATAGAACCATATTCATCAACATTTACATAATCTATGGTGATTTTTTCTGCTTTCTTTAAAAATTCACAAGTGTGTAAAACTGCATGATGCTCTATTTTAGAAGTTACAATTCTTTGAACACCTAAATGTAAAACTGCATTTTTTAAAATTAAATTATCTGCTTCTGTACCTCCTGCTGTAAAAACAATTTCGCTAGCAGAAACATTAAAATGTTTGGCTATATTTTTTCTTGCAGTTTCTACTGCAGATTTTGCTTTTCTACCAAATTGATGTGTTGATGATGGGTTTCCAGGAATTTCTTGCATAGCTGCAAGCATCGTTTCTACAACTGATTCATCTATTCTTGTTGTAGCTGCATTATCTAAATAAATGGCTTTCATACCACAAAAATACGATTAATTAGGGTTTTGATAAACATAAACTTCTGTTGCTCCTAGGCCATATTTTTTATAAGATGCATCATAGTATTTAACTGGATATTTGTTTAATAAGCTATTCAACTCTGATTTTAAAACCCCTTCTCCAACTCCATGTATAAATACAATTTTAGAAATTCTTTTAGAAATTGCATATTCAATTTTTCTTTTTGCTGTATCTAATTGTAAGTTTAGCATATCATAGTTATCTAAACCTCTTGTTGATTTTATTAATTGATTGATATGTAAATCAACTTCTAAAACAACTTCATTTTTATCTTTAACAAATAAGCTTTTTTTAGGTTTTTGTGATGATATTTTTTCCTTTAAAAGTGGGTTATTTATATCTGAAAATTTAGACAACTCATGCTGGTCTTGTTCTATCTTCACTAATTCAGAAGCCATAAAATTAAAAAGCATACCATCTGTAGTTTCAACTGTAATAGTAGTACCATCAATTGCTTTTACAATGCCTTTTAAAACATCATCTAAAACTGCTACTTTGTTTCCAATTTCTAAACGCATTCTTAACTCTATCTTAATTAAAAAAACAAACGTTAACTTTATTTTTGCGGTAAAAATAATTAATGATGTTGAAGACTTCTAACGTTTCTGCAAAAAGTTTCTTTTTAAATGCTTCTAAGAATGTTACAATTACAGGAGATAGAAAGCAATTATTATTAAAAATTGCTGAAGCTATTGCTAAAGAGTATGTTAAAGAGGAGTTGGTTAACCTTAATTTTATTTGCACTCATAACTCTAGAAGAAGTCAGCTTTGTCAAGTATGGAGTTTTTTTGCTGCAGATTTTTTTAATTTTAACATCAATACTTTTTCTGGAGGTATAGAAGTTACAGCTTTCCATAGAAATACTATTAAAACGTTACAGAAAACCGGTTTTACATTTCAGTTAGAAGATTTTTGTCATCAAAACCCAACATATAGAATAGGTTTTAACGGAGTTAATAAAACAGTTTTAGGTTTTTCTAAACTCTATAATGATGAATCTAATTTAAATCCTTTTATGGCAATAACTACTTGTATTGATGCTGACATAAATTGCCCAGTTGTAAATGGTGCAAGTTATCGTTTTCACTTGCCTTTTATAGATCCAAAGTCTTCTGATGGCAAAAATACACAAGAAGAAATGTACTTAAATGTAAATAAAGATATTGCTGGTCAAATCTACTTTTTATTTGCTTCTGTAAAAAAAATAATTTCTTAATTAAAGGTTGTTCTGTTAAAAATAACACTTATTACTTAATAGCCACCTTGCACTTCTATTAAGATTTATATCTAAGTGCAAAATAATTTCATGTGTACTAAAATTACCGCCTAAAGATGTAAATTTATGATCGTAAGCATAGCCAATTCTATATTTTTCTTTTATGATTAAAGCAAACAAAGCACTTATTGAGTTTTCATAACGATAGGAAATACCTGTTTCAATAATATCTTTATAGTATAAATTGGCATTTACATCTACAGATAAAGGTAAATTTGCTGTATACCTTATCATGGTTGATGGTTTAAATTTTAGATCTTCTGAAACATCGAAAATTGCCCCAGAGGTTAAAAAATAATTAGGGTTTTCTGCAAGTCTAGTTTCCTTAAAATTATCTTGGATATAAAACTGAGGGGTTTCTAAAATGTAAGGTACAGATAAACCAACATAGAATTTTTTATTGTAATAAAATGCTCCAAAACCAACGTTTGGAAAATTACCTGATGTTGATGTGTTTACATTATTGTCTGGAGTTATTCCGATTGCTAAATTATTATCAAAAAAAGTAATTCCACCTTTTAAACCAAAAGATAACCTGCTGTATTTAGAGGTGATTAGTGTATAAGAAGCATCAATATTAAAATTGTTAATTTTTGACAATCCTATTTGATCGTTTACAAATGTTGCCCCAATTCCTAAACCTCTTCTAGTTCGTCCATTAATAGAAAAAGTTCTTGTTTTTGGTGCTCCTTCTACTCCAACCCATTGTTCGCGAGATAACACAGACATACTTAACTCTGCTCTTGCACCAACATAAGCCGGATTTATAATTTGCATATTGTACAAATACTGAGTGTAATTTGGCAATTGCTGAGAATAACTAGAGTTATATAATCCAAAAAGTAAAATAATAAAAAGTAATTTTTGGAAACTTATTTTTAAGATAATGTTCTTTTGTTTTCTCATTATCTTATTAATTGAATAAAGTTAGTTCTTGGTTTTGTAACTCCATCATTAAAATCTAAAGTATAATAATATACTCCTGTTGAAACAGGTTTTCCATTATTAGTTCCATCCCACCAAACAGGGTTTGTGTTTCCATTATTACTATATTTATATACTTGATTTCCTAAACGATTAAAAATTATCAATTTAAAGTTAGGATAATCTTCAACAATCCCAGAGATTTTAAAAACATCACTTAGACCATCACCATTTGGTGAAAATAAGTTAGGGTAATCATTATCTGTAATTACACCTATTCCTCTTGGAGCTGATGTGTTAGATACATTATCTAGATTTGTAGTTATTTGTAAGAACAATTTTTCTTCGTCTTCATTTAAACGATCGTCTATTGTTGTTATTGATTGTGAAATGGATGATGTAAAAGCTGGAATAGTTGTTAAAATTGATATTGATTGGTAATCTTCATTTGCAAAAGTAGTATCATCTATAGTTTCTAAAATAATATTTATAGGCAAATGGTTTTGCATATCTTCTCCATTTGCATTTACTAAACGAATTGTAAAGTTTAAAATTTCACCTTCTTCTATCTTATCATCGTTAATTATAATTAAAGGGTTTGGGTTTGCATCTATTATTATACCTGATTTTGATAAGTCTTGTACTCCTACATTATTACTTGTTACAACTCCAATAACATTTAGATTTTCTTCATTTAATTCATTTATGTTATCTAAGTTTGTACTAATATTAAAAGAAATTTCTGTATTTGGGTTATTTGGGTTTATTGTACCTTCTATTGTTAATGACTCCGAAATTGAGTTGTAATCATTTGGACTTGTAGCTAAATCATCAACCGTAGAAACCTCTATAACAATAGGGGTTGAACTAGGGTTACTAATATTTATTCTATGCTCCAAATTTTCACCCTCAACCTCTAAAGAGTTATTCATTGATATAGTTGGTAGATCATCATTATCTACAATAGATCCAACTGCACTAAGAGTTGTGTTTATTGTATTGTTTGATATTATATTGCCATTTAAAGTAAAAAATTCAGATAATTCAGAAATGGAATCTTCTAAAGAACTTACTGTAAATTGTATAGAACTTGTAAAAGCAGGTATAGTTAATGTTTGATTTACAACTGAAATATAATCGAATGGAGCTACTGCTAAATCGTATTGGGTTGCAGTTATATTTCCATCTGCAGAAGATAAGTTTATTACAACTGGGGTAGTACTTTCTAATAAAAACGAATTATCATTTTTTGCAACTAATGTTAAAGTAAATGTAAAATCATCACCTTCTGTTTCTGATATATCATCTATTAAAACAAAAACAGCTATAATTTCACGCCAATCTCTTTCTAGAGTATCAGAATTATCTGAATTTGGGAAACTGTTTGGAGTTTGACCATTGGTTGGGTTTACACTATTTGTATCTGTATCAAAAGCATCATCTAAACCATCATTATCAATATCTAAATTAGTAGGTCTTGTTTCAACAACTCCATCACTATCAATATCCCATGCTTCAATAATATCATCTCTAATATCATTATCTGAATTAAGGTCTATATAATCAAAAATACCATCATTATCATTATCTATTGGAGAAAGACCTATTACATATGCAATGTCAATTCCTGTTACAGAAACAGTTCTACTTGCAGTAATATAGTTGCTAGTTAATTGTGCTTCTATGTTATCTACAATACCATCTGCATCAGAATCAATATCTAAATAATTTGGATTACTATCTGTGTCTGTATTTAGAATACTGTAATTGATAATTGCATTTTGAGTATCGTTATTTTCTAAAGTGTTATCTAATCCGTTTGCGCCAACTAAATTATTGGTTCTACCATTATTATTAGTATCTGTTGATGCTTTTCCTGCTTCAAAAATATCTAAAATACCATCATTATCACTATCTAAATCTAAATGGTTGGCAACACCATCATTATCAAAATCAAATAAATCTACAATTCCATCTGCATTTGCATCTGTTCCAAAATCAGTATCTCTGTAATTTGGTATTAAATCTGCATCATCATCATCTAAAGGATTTAAACCATTATATTCCTCTACATCTGGTATGGTATCATTGTCATCATCAATATCAATTGAATTGACAATTCCATCATCATCTGAGTCTGTTGATGCATTTACTTGTACTGAACTAGATGATCTAACCCCACTATTTAAAGGATTTCTTGCAATAAAAGTAGCCGAATTTAAACCTATACATGCTTCTGTATATAATACTGAAAATTGAACTGTTATTGTTTCTCCTACTCTAATTACACCATCTGAACCTGTAAAAATATTAGTATCTAACACTCCATTAAAATTAGCATTTAAAGTAGGGTTGGAATTTGCAGTTGAACTTACTATAAAAGGTGCTTTTAATGCAATAATATTACCTCCACAGCTATTTGTTAGGTCGTCAACCAGTTGTAAGTTAGTTAACTGAACAGATTCACTTGTATTTTCTAAAGTGATTTGATATGTGATTTCTTCGTGTTCTAAAATACCATTAGGTATAGTATTTTTTGATGAAACTACTTTATTTGTACTTGTAGATGATGAAAATAAAAAACGCATACTAGATCTTTGACAATCACACTGTAAAGAGGAAGAAACACCTAATGTTGGTGATGACGTTTTATAATATCTATCTAAATGATTTCCTAAATTATCTGACCAAATTACAAAAGAATTTTCTCTTCTATTTTCGTTTGTAGTATCATCAAACCCATCTGCAGTACCTTGCGTTTGTGATTTATCATTTTGATTAAAGTAACTGTAACTAGTAGAACTATAAGGTCCAATAATATAAAATAATTCTAATATAATTTTTTCCCCTGCAGCAAGAGTGTTATTTGGTGCTAAAAGTAATGTTTCAGTTTCACCATTGTAATTTTGATTAATAGTTACTGTTGGCCCAGAAGCTTGATTAATTCTTAGTTCTGTAAATGTAATGCCATTATCTAAAAAACTACCTAACCCCATGTTAAAGTTAACATTATTAGCAGTTACTGTGCCTTCGTTTGTAATAATTACTCTATTTGTATAATCATAAGTACCATCAAAATTTATAGTTCCTGGAGGGTCTAAACTATCGTTAAATTCTGGTATAAATAAACCTGCTGATACAATAGCTTCTGTGGTATGAAAATCTGTTAATAAAACAGAATCTGCTACAGTACCTCTATCTGAAGTTATATTAATAAAGTTTTCAAAATCAATACCAGAACCTGATGGTGTGGGGTTTGGTCTACCATCACAAAATGGATTTACAGTTACGCAATAAGAAATAGTTACATTTTGTCTTGGGTATAATATTAGAGTATTTATTGCACTACTATTAAAAATGGAAGTTGAATTTACGTTTAAAAAATCATTGTTAACTGAATTATTATTAAACTCTCTTGGATAACCTCCTCCATTTATAAAATCTCTTGTAAAAACATTATTAACTACATTTACCTCAGAAACTTCAATTACACAACCATTACCAAAAGTCTGTTGTAAATTGTCTGTGAAATCAATATTTCTTATTAAGCTTGTTGGATGATAATCTCTAGCTGTACTTGTATTTTTTAAAACCAAAGTATATCTAATTTTATATGCACCACTAGCTGTAAAACCTTGATTGCAGCTACTATACGAATCAACACTTAATAAATCATCTACTTTTTCTACAGTAAATAAAAGTGAAGCTTGACTAAAAAAGCTACCATCAGAAATTGTATAAGTTACATCAGGAACATCACCAATATAATTTGGTGATGGTACAAAAATATAGCTTCCATCTTTATTTATAGTAAGTCTTCCTTCAGATAAAACAGCTGTTTGGGAAGCAGAATAAGTATTTCCATTTACTACAAATTCAGTTACATTTAAAGTATCTTGATTTATATCTGTATCGTTTGCCAAAACTCCAGGTGCAGGTACACTTAGTGTTGTATTGATTTCAATAGTATCGTAATCTGTATTTGCTTTTGGAGGTTTTGGAGGAATAAAAACGTCAATTAATAAATTAGCAGAACTAACTAATACTCCATCTGAAACTTTATAGATAATAGTTGGTAAACTACCTATAAAATTAAATGTTGGTGAAAAAATATAAGAGCCATTTGAGTTTAGTGTTATTTCTCCTGCAGAAATTATTGCTTTTTCTCCTGCAGAAAAAGTAGTTCCATTAATTTGGAATTCTAAAACGGTTAATGTGTCTCCATTGCCATCTGTATCATTTGCTAAAACACCTGGTGCTGGCTTATTTAAAGTTGTGTTTACTTCTGTACTGTTAATATCATCATTAGCTACTGGAGGCTCTGGAGGTAAAAAAACAGAAATATACAAGTTAGCTGAACTCGTAAAAGTGCCATCAGAAATGGTATAATTAAATTGAGGAACATTTCCTAAATAATCTAACTCTGGTGTAAAAACATAACTCCCATCTGCATTTAAGGTAAAACTACCTTCTGTAATTTTAACAGTTTCTCCTGCAGAAAATGTAGTACCATTAACTAAAAACTCTAAAACTGTTAGTGTATTTCCATTTGCATCTGTATCGTTTGCTAAAACCCCTGGAGCTACTTCATTTAAAGCTGTATTTATAAATGTAGTATTAGTATCATCATTTGCTATTGGAGATCCTTGAGCAAACAAGAGTTGTGTTATACATATAAAAAATAATACGATATTTAAATTGTATTTTTTCATTTAGAAAATGATGGGGATTTTACAATAATGATAACAATTCTATTATAAAAATATTATAATTTATATTTCTAAAGTTTTATCATATGGAATACTTTTTAAAACATGATTAATAACATTAATTCTAGCTTCTGTTTTTCTGTTTGCTCTAATAATTTTCCAAGGAGAAATTACCGTATTTGTTTTTTCGAACATCGCATTTTTGTATTCTGTATATTGATCCCAAAGATCTTGTGCTTTTTCATCTAACTTCGTCATTTTCCATTGTTTTAAAGGATCACTTTTTATATCTGCAAAACGTTTGGCTTGTTCTTTTTTAGAAATTGACATGTAAATTTTTACCAAGTGAATTCCAGATTCTAAAATCATTCTTTCAAAATCATTTACTTGATTCATAAAAGTATCATATTCTTCTTTTGTGCAAAACCCATTTACAGGTTCTACAACTGCTCTATTATACCAACTTCTATCAAAAAAAACCATTTCACCAGCTTTTGGTAATTGCTCTACATATCTTTGAAAATACCATTGAGATTGCTCATCTTTTGTTGGTTTTGGCAAAGCTACAATTCTCATAAAACGCGGATTAATACGTTCTGTTATTCTTCTTATTGCTCCTCCTTTTCCTGCAGCATCTCTACCTTGAAAAACCACTATAATTCGTTCTTCATTTTGAATTGCCCAAGTTTGCATTCTTATCAACTCTATCTGAAGTTTTTTTAACCTTTTTTGATAATTTACATACCTTAAACCTCTTTCTATACTTAAAGGTTCTTTTGATAAAAGTGCTAATAAACCTTTTTTAGAGTTTAATTTTTTTAAATCTGATGCAGATAATTTCTTTGTCATAATCTTAATCTATTTTATGAATACTTGAACGATAATAACGCATCACTATATTTGGATCTGGGTTTAAAGTTGTGCCAGAATTTGATTTTCCTTCATAATCAAAATGCGATAAAACATGTCTCATAGCCTCTAATCTTGCAGCTTTTTTATCATTTGTTTTTATAATTACCCAAGGACTGTATGAAGTGTGAGTTTTAGAAAACATTTCTTCTTTATAATGTGTATACTTATCCCACAAAATTTGTCCTTGTCTATCAACAGGGCTAAATTTCCAACGTTTTAAAGGATTTTCTTTTCTTCCTTCAAATCTTTTACCTTGTTCTTCTTTAGTTATAGAAAGCCAAAATTTAATAATAATAACACCATCTTCATACATCATATGTTCAAATTCTGGAACTTGAACTAAAAATTGTTTATATTGTGTTTCTGTACAAAAACCCATTACTGGTTCTACAACTGCTCTATTATACCAGCTTCTATCAAAAAAAACAATTTCACCAGGGTTAGGTAATTCTTTAATATATCTTTGAAAATACCACTGTCCTTTTTCTATTTCTGTAGGTTTATTTAAAGCTACTAACCTACTTGAACGTGGATTTAAATGCTCCATAAATCTACGAATATTACCACCTTTACCTGCTGCATCTCTACCCTCAAAAACTATGGCTACTCTCTTATTATGTAATGCTATATGATTTTGAAGTTTTACCAACTCTATTTGTAACGAACGCAATTCATCATTATAAGAAAGTGTTTTTTTAACTTTAGAAAAAGAAACATTTTTTTGTTCAATAAGTGTTAAGAGCTCTTTGTTTGTTGTAATACTATTAAAATCATCTTCAGTTAAAGTTCCTTTTGATTTCATTCTATATATTTAATTGCCCTAAAAATAAAACCTTTTTTTTATTATAGTGTTAAAAAAGCACCTTTTTAAAATCTAAAAATTATATTTGTTGTATATGAAAAAAGTTGTCTTTTTATCCTTCTTATGGATTCCTTTTATTATATTTTCTCAAGGAAAATTTTCTAAAGAAATTAGTTTGGTTTCAGATAATGATCTTTATGTTTCTGTTAATAGAGATCGATATTACACAAATGGTTTGTTTTTAAGTTATAGGTATTTAAAAGAAACTAATAATAAAGCCTTAGCAAAAAAAATATTTGAATGGCAAGTTGTACATAAAATGTATACGCCTTATAAAGCTTTAGTTACAAATGTAAATGATCATGATAGACCTTTTGCTGGACATTTCTATGGGAGTTTTGGTGTAAAAAATGTATATAAAAATAATACCATTTTAAACTTCTCACTACAACTTGGTATTGTTGGGCCAAGTGCATTTGGAGAGGAGTTACAAGATTTTATGCACAATATTTATGGTTTTAGAAAAGCTGTTGGATGGAAACATCAAATAGAAAACACATTAGGCTTTAATTTAAGAAGTGGCTACATACATTTAATAACCTCAAATAAAAATAGAACTTTTGATTTAAATTGGGAAAGTAACATAAGAGCAGGAACAATACATACAGATATAAGCTCTGGATTGAACTTTAGATTCGGTTTTATTCCTCTACAAGAAATCATGAATTCTATAGCTTATCAAACTAACTTAAATGACGCCAATACTCGTTTTGTAAGAGAGGCTGAATCTTTTTTTTATATAAAACCTCTTTTAAGATATGCTTTATATGATGCTACCTTACAAGGAAGTTTATTTAATGATGAAAGTGAAGTAACTAGAGAATTAGTTCCTTTAGTTTTTAATATAGAAATTGGCTTAAAATTTACAGTAAATCGTTTTAATTTTGGGTATACATTTAATTACAATACAAGCAAATCTGAAGATTTAAGATATACTTATGGAAATAAATATGGTACAATTTCTGTAAATTATTTATTGCGTTAATTTTCAAAAAAATCATCTTTAAAACCAATAAGGTATAATTTTTCTTGAGTTCTAGTAATTGCTGTATATAACCACCTAAAATACGGTTTGGAAACTCCATCTGGTAAATAAGGTTGCTCTATAAAAACGGTTTTCCACTGGCCTCCTTGAGATTTATGACAGGTCATAGCGTAAGAAAACTTTATCTGCAATGCATTAAAATAAATGTTCTTTTTAATAGCTAAAAACTGTTTAAATTTCGATTTTTCATCTGCATAATCCTCTTTTACAGCTTGGTAAAGCTTATTAGACTCTTCGTAAGTTAAGGAAGGGCTTTCACTAATTAATGTATCTAGCAATAAAACAGTTTCAAACGGTTGCATTGTTGGGTAATCTAACATTCTTAACTCTACCTCTGCAAACTTAAAACCATACAATTCTTTTATAGAAAAAATTTTTAAAACTTGACAAATATCTCCATTAGCAATAAAGCCAGCATCCGAAGATTCTTTTAACCAGAAATAATTGTTTTTAACAACCATAACAAAATCACCTGCTGAAATTTCATTTTCTTGCCCCCTTATATTTAAACGAATCTGCTGGTTGTACTGATTTGCTCTTTTATTAGAGCGAACAATAAATGCTGTATCTTCTACACCATCCTTTTCATAAGCAGTTACTAAAGCATCTTCAATAT
Organism: uncultured Polaribacter sp.; assembly: GCA_964565055.1. Lineage (GTDB taxonomy): Bacteria > Bacteroidota > Bacteroidia > Flavobacteriales > Flavobacteriaceae > Polaribacter. The sequence continues at coordinate 21,824 of CAZMDC010000019.1, forward strand.
CATATCCATCTTCTAATCTAATAATATCTGGATAGTTTATATTAAATTTAAAATTGTCATTATCATTTTGAACTAAATAGCGCAGTTGAGTTGCATTTGCTAAAATTCCAGAATTTTCATGTTGACGCATTACTTCATCTAACTCAATTTCAGTTATATTTTTATGATAATCAATTCTTAATGTATCTAGTTCTAAAGCAGGACTAATATCTAATTTTACAGGTGGTAATTGAGCTGTATCTCCAATAAAAATCAATTTACAATTATGACCTTTATAAACATATGCAATTAAATCGTCTAATAAAGAGCCAGTTTCAAATAATTTTTGATTCTGTCTACTATCTGGTATCATAGAAGATTCGTCAACAATAAAAATTGTATTTCTATGTTTATTTTCTTGCAAAACAAAATCTACACCACCATTTGCTTGTTTTTTGGGTAAGTAAATTTTTCTATGAATGGTATATGCAGGTTTTTTAGCATAAACAGAAATTACTTTAGCTGCTCTACCTGTTGGCGCTAACAAAACTGCTTTTTTATTTGCTTGCGCTAAAGAATTAACAAAAGTACTTATGGTTGTTGTTTTACCAGTTCCTGCATAACCTTTTAATAAAAAAAGTGCTTCCTTATCATCATTAAAAATAAAATAACTTAAAAGATTAAGTAGTTCTCCTTGTTTTTGTGTGGGTTTAAAAGGAAAGTTCTTACAGAGTTCTTTATAAAAATCTAATGGCTTTTTTATCATATAAAAATTAAATCATCAAAGATACATTTCTTTATAAAGAAAAATTTTTATCATTAAAAAAAAATTGTAGATTTGCGATGGTACTATTAAAAAACAAATTTATAATGAGTTTAATATTGATGATTTTAGGAGCTGTGCTAGCTGCAGTTTTAATTGCTTTTGTTATAGTTAAATATTTGCCTTTAAATTTAAGATGGATTCCTTCTATCTTGCTGTTGGCATTAGCTATATTTTTAGGCTGGAAAATTTATGGCGGAATTATGGAGCCAATAAACTTTAACAAACAAAAAGTTGTAAGATACGCAGGTGTTGTAGAAAGTTTAAAAATTATTAGAGATGCTGAAGTTAAGTATTACGAAGTAAATGGAAAGTATACAGATGACAAAGCTGGCTTAATTAAATTTGTTGACACTGCTCAGTTGGCTTTAACAGAAACTAAAACAATTGTAGAAAAAGTTAACAAGGGTGGTGGTATTATAGTAGACGAAGAGAAAAGAGTTACAGACACTATTGGATTCGAACCTGTTTTAAAATACTTTAAAGATAGAGATTATAAAAATATGTTTAAAGTTCCTGGTGTTGCAGGTGCTGAATTTGAACTAGAAGTTGGTGAAGTTGAAAAAGTTCAAGGATTAGTACAACCAACTTTTAGAGCTAGAACTCCAAAAGAAGGAATTTTAGATGGGATGAATAAATCTCTTATAAAACAAGAATTAGAAGCTATTGAATCAGATCAAATTAAAGGTGAGTATGTTTCTGTAGGTTCTTTAGAAGAAGTTACTACAGGTGGTAACTGGCCTCCAAAATACGATAAGAAAAGTGCAAAAAAAGAGTAGCAAAAATTCTTTACAAAACACAAAAGATATAGCATTATCCATCCAATTTAGTTTGGATGGATTTTCTTTTTGTATCACAGATACAAAGAGAAAAGAGATAGTATATTTTACTTCATATCTTTTTGATGATACATTAAAATCTCCAAAAAAATTACTAGATGAAATTAAGGTAATATTCAATAAAGATAAAAATTTGCAATATGAATTTAATGCAATAGAAGTTATTCATGAAAACTACTTATCTACCTTAGTTCCTGAGCTTTATTTTAGTGAGGATTCATTACAAAATTATTTAAGTTTTTCTGTAAAAACGTTTAAAAACGATTTTATTACATATGACTCTATTACTAATATTAAAGCAAAAAATGTTTACATACCCTATGTAAATATTAACAACTATATATTTCAAAACTTTGGTGAGTTTGAATATAAACATCATCATACTGTTTTACTTCAAAAACTTTTAAGTAGAAAACCAGAAGAAAACAAAGTAATGTATGTAAATGTTGTAAAAAATAATTTTGATGTAGTTGTTATAGAAAACGAAACTGTTATATTTTTAAATTCTTTTGCATATCAAACAAAAGAAGATTTTCTTTATTATATTCTTTTTACTGCAGAGCAGTTGCACTTAAATACAGAAGAATTTAAACTATTTTTTAGTGGTGAAATTTCAGAAGAAAGTAATATTTATAATATTATACACAATTACATAAGAAATATTAGTTTTTTAGAAAGCAAAAATAATATTTTTAAATATTTAGAATTACAAAATTATACCAATTATATTTTATTAGGCTAATGAGAATAATATCTGGAAAACTAAAAGGAAGACGCTTAAAAGCACCAAAGAATTTACCTGTTCGTCCTACAACAGACATGGCTAAAGAAGGGCTATTTAATGTTTTAAACAACCATTATTATTTTGATGGTATTAGTGTAATTGATTTATTTTCTGGTACTGGTAATATTAGTTATGAGTTTGCTTCTAGAGGAACTAAAAGTGTTTATGCTATTGATGCAAATCACAATTGCATAAGATACATACACAATACTGCCAAAGAATTAGATTTAGAAATAAACACTTATAAAAGTGATGTTTATAAATTTTTAAACAAAACTTCATTAACTGCAGATATAATTTTTGCAGACCCTCCTTACGATTTTGATACTGAAAAATTTTTAGAAATTATTGATATTGTTTTTGAGAAAAAGTTACTAAATGATGAAGGTGTTTTAATTGTAGAACATTCAAAACATACAGATTTATCTACTAATGCAAATCATAGTTATGATAAACGATATGGAGGAAATGTGTTCAGTTTTTTTGAAAACCTTTCTGAATAAAGTTAAAGTAAAGATTCAATTATTTTTTCTATAGTAATTCCCTCTGCCTCTGCCTTATAGTTTTTTACAATTCTATGAGATAAAATTGGTACAGCAACAGCCTTAACATCTTCAATATCTGGTGAATATTTTCCATTTACAGCTGCATGAGCTTTAGCTGCTAAAATTAAATTTTGTGAAGCTCTTGGCCCTGCACCCCAATCTAAATATTTTTTTACTATTTCTGTTGAAGCACTAGACTTTGGTCTTGTTTTACCTACTAAACGAACTGCATACTCTATAACATTATCTGTTACAGGAATTTTACGAACCAACTGTTGTATTGCAATTATTTCATCAGCAGATAAAATAGCATTAGCTTCTTGCAAAATATTCGAAGTTGTATTTTTAACAACACTAACCTCTTCTTTAAATGAAGGATATTCTAGATGTATAGAAAACATAAAACGATCTAACTGAGCTTCTGGCAAAGGATATGTTCCTTCTTGCTCAATTGGATTTTGTGTAGCCAAAACAAAAAATGGTAAATCTAATTTATAATGATTACCAGAAACTGTCACAGAACGCTCTTGCATGGCCTCTAACAATGCAGCTTGAGTTTTTGGTGGTGTTCTATTTATTTCGTCAGCTAAAATAATATTAGAAAAAATAGGTCCTTTTATAAATTTAAACTGTCTTTTTTCGTCTAAAATTTCACTTCCTAAAATATCTGAAGGCATTAAGTCTGGTGTAAATTGTATGCGCTTAAAATGTAAACCCAATACATTAGACACTGTGTTTACCAAAAGTGTTTTTGCTAAACCTGGAACACCTATTAATAAAGAATGCCCACCACAAAAAATAGATAAAAGTGTAAAGTTTACAGCTTCTTCTTGACCAATAATTACCTTACCAATTTCAGCTTTTAGAATGTTATACTTAACAACTAAATCATTTACAGCATTAACATCAGACATTACTTATTTATTTCTTTTTTCCAATTTTTATCGAAAGTACACTTTCTGTGTTCTTCTGCCATTTTAATATAAGTATCTTTAATTTTTTCTTTGGCCCATTTTGTAATAGTTTCTTCCTTCTTTTTTGTTAAAGCTAGTTCTTGCACCTTAACATAATCATTTACTAAATCTGCAATGTGTGTATCTGTTCTATCTCTCATTAATAAAAACTTATACATTTTTTCACCACTTCTGTTTTCATCATAATGTACTTCAGACAGTTCTCCTTTTTTTAATTCTGCAACTCTAGCATACAAAGCAGGGTCCATTCTAGTTAAGTCCCAAGTATTCTCACCTGTGTAAGGGTTTAATAATAAACCTTCGTCATTTTTAGTATTTTCGTCATCAGAATATTTTGCAACAGCCTCTGCAAAAGTAATTTTACCTTCTTTTATATCTTGGGCCAATTCTTCTGCTCTTTGCCTTGTTTCTGTAAGTTTTTCTGTAGGGATGTTAGGTACCATTAGAATGTGTGATGCAACTCTTTTATTACCTCTAATTTCATGCAATTGCATTATATGATATCCAAAATCTGATTCAAAAGGGCTTGATACTTGACCAACATCTAAAGAAAATGCCATTTCTTTAAATTCTTTAATAAATTGAGATTCTTTTGTGATTTCATATCTACCTTCATTAGAAAGAACTCCTGGATCTTTTGAATTAACGATGGCTTTCATTTTAAAACTAGCACCATCTTCAATTTCTTTTTTTAATTCATTTAATTTATTAAGTATTCTTTGTTCTTCTTCTTTTGTAGGTTTTGCTTTTAATACTATTTGCGCTAATTCTATTTCTGCAGAAAATTCTGGTAACTCTCCTGCTTCTTTTAAGCCCATATAATATAAACGCACTTCTTCTGGAGTAACATCTACTTTTTCTGTTATTTTTTGTTGCTCTCTTTCTATTAATAGATTTTCTGACTGTACTGAATATAACTCTTTTCTTAAATCATCTAAATCATTAAAACCATAGGCTTTTATAACTTTATCTAAAGAACCAAACTGTTCTGTAAAGTAAGCAACACTTCTATCTACACTTTTTGAAATTTCTGGGTCTGAAACTGTAATACTATCAATTATTGCATGGTGTGCTAACAATTTTTGCTGCATTAATTCTTCTAACATTTCACAATCTGAAATTTTTATTTTGCCTTCAGATCTTACTTCTATTTCTTGTTTAAACTTCTCTATATCTGAATCTAAAACAATATTTTTACCAATAACAACTGCAACACCATCTATTTTAATGTTTTGTGCTGATGAGTATATACTCATTAACCCAAAAAATGCTGCGAAAAATGTTGTTTTAATAAACTTTGAAGTTGTTGTTTTTTGTTGCATCTTTTACTAATATTTTTTCTATATCTCTTATTAATTCAATTTTACGTTTGTGTAAAATCATTTGTTTTATGGTTGGTTTTATATAACCTAAAGGAGCTGTATCATTCCTAACCAAAACATCGTTTATTGCCATCAAATATAAACCTAATGAATCTTGTTTTTGAAGGAATTTAGTTTTATTTAACAGATTTTCTTTAGAAAAGGGCAGTTTTAACAAAACCTTATCTAAAGGTGTCCAAATTGAATCGTTAAATTGATAGTATTTAAAACTCAACTGTTGTTTTTCTAAAGCTTCTAAATCTTCAATTTTATCTGATTTAAATAACTTAATCAACTCTTTTTTATTGATAATATTGTTATCGAAATGAAGATATTTAATTTTTAAAAGTTCTTCATTTAACTTAAAATTTTCTTTGTTATTATCGTAAAAAATATCAATTTCTTCATCATTAATTATGGTGTCTAAACGTTGTTTTATAAGCCTCTCTTTATAACTATTAATTAATAAACTCTCTTTATAATCTCTTACAAGAGCATTTATATTATTTACGTCTTCTAATGAGCTATTACTTTCTGCTTGGTTTAGCAACAATTGTTTTACTGCCCAATCATTTATATAGCCTTTTACTAAAACTGCACTATCTTCTTTACTAATATTATTTGGTAAAATGGTTTTTAAATCTTCTCTAAAAAGTTTTTCTGTATTTACAATTGCTACAATTTCTGAAGTTATATTTTCTTTCTCTTGCACTTCGAAATAGTTACAAGAGTAGAAAGTTAATATCAACAAGAAAAACATTATTGCTTTTTTCATTACTTTTTATTGTAGAATTTAATCAACTTTTTTAGTTGCTTGCTATTAATATTTATTGTGCTTTTCTTTCTTAAATCTGCAATCCATTTTTCTTCTAAATGATTTTGATAATCATTCATAACCTCTCCTTTAATGTTTTTAAGTTCTTTCTTATACTTTAAAGCGTTTTTTTCATAAAACTCTTTTAAACCTAAAGTATCTTTAGTTGACTTATCCCAAATTTTTTGTTGCATTAATTCAAACAACAACAAACCATCTCTATATTCTTGTAAAATATTTGCATATTCTGGAGCTGTTTCTTCTAAATTATCTTTATAATACATTAAAATTTCTTGATCTTTAAATGCTTCAAAGAATTCGTAGACAGGGCTATTTCTTCTGTTTTTGATGTAATTTACAAAATCTTCTTGAGTAATTTTTTTATCATTTATAGTCAATAGTACTTCTTGAATGTCATCTTTAGACAAGTTTCTAATGTCTGGATTTTTAAAAATATCTTTTGCAGTTTCGTTTTCTCTAATATCGTATTTCTTTTTTAGTTTATTAATAACTGCTTTTTCAGACAATTGTGCTCTAGAACTAGATTTTATTCTGTTTCTAAGCTCTAATTCTAGTTCTTTAAATGGTAACACAGGATGTTTTTTTATCAACTGAATTATATGCCAACCAAATTGAGTTTTAAAAGGTTTTGAATACTGCCCTTCTTTGGTTAAAGAAAAAGCAACATCTTCAAAAGATTTAACCATTACTCCTGTTCCAAATTTTCTTAATTTTCCTCCTTTAGATTTAGAACCAGTATCATTAGAATATTTACGAGCAAGCATTTTAAATTGCTCATCTTTTTCTAACCTTTCGTATATAGTGTTTATTAATTCTTCACCTTTTTTTGATTTATCACTAATTAAAATATGCGCAACTTCAATTTCTCCTTTAGATTTTCTAAGCGAATCTACCTTTACAATATGATACCCAAAACGAGTTTTAAAAGGCATAGATACCTCACCTAGTTTTGTACTATATGCAGCTTCCTCAAAAGGATACACCATTTTAAATGCAGAAAAATACCCTAAATTACCTTTGTTGCCAACTCTACCAGATTTTACATCATTTCTAGCAGATTCATCTTCCGATAGTTTTTCTGCTACTGTTTCAAAATCTTCTCCTTTAATGATTCTATCACGTATTTTCAAAATCTTGTTATACGCCTCTAAAGTATCTTTTGGCGATGCCATTTTTGGAGTTCTAACTAAAATATGTTTTGCTTTAACTTCGTTTTTAGTCCTAAAATATGCATCTTTTACCAACTTGTTGATATAAGCTGAATCTTGTAAATAAGGAGCAGAAAGCTGATTTCTGTAAGATTCCATTTCCTTTTTATAGCTAAGTAAAGTATCTAACTTACTTGCATAAGCTTCTTTTACTTTTAACTTGTAGTTGATATAAAGCGTTAAGTTTTTCTCAACATCTTTTGCTTCATCATTATCAATCGCGTCTAAATTTTTCTCATAAACTCTTTTAAACTCAGCTACAGTTATATCATTACCATCAATGGTTACTAAAACTTTATTTTTCTTTTGAGCAAAAAGAACACTTGTAAAACATAGTGTTATTAAAAATAAAAAATTCTTCATGAGTTATAATGATATAATACCTTCTACTTTTTCAACTTTTTTGTAGTATAAAATTACTTCGTCTGCACTATGTAACTTTAAAACAATAGAAATACTGATGTATTTACCTGTTTTAGATTTTTTTGTTTTTATTACAGCTCCTTTATTATCAAAAACCTCTTCTACTTCTTTCTGCTGATTACCATCTGCAGGTACAATAAACTTGTACATATAGTCTGCAGGAAATTTTGTTGTATCCTCTAACTGACCTTTTAATTTGGTGTAAAAATCCTCTTTATTACTCATAAGTCTCTTATTCTTATTACTATTTGCAAATAGTAAGCCACAAAATTACATTAAAAATTAGTTTTATAAAGCGAATGATTTATTTTTGTAAAATTAGCTTAAAAGCAAAAATCAAAATTAATAATTATAATACAAACAACTTGCAAAATAATCAGCAAAAAATTGTTTTAATAGGTGGTCCAGGAACAGGAAAAACAAGCGTTTTAAACGAATTGAAAAACAGAGGTTACTACTGTTTAGACGAAGTTTCTAGAGCTGTAACTTTACAAGCACAGAAAGAAGGTATAGAGCAGCTTTTTTTAACAAAACCGTTGTTGTTTAGTGAAATGTTATTAGAAGGAAGAGAAACTCAATACCAAACTGCTGAACAATGTACTGAGAACCTTGTTTTTTTTGATAGAGGCATACCAGATGTTTATGCATATTTAAACTACTTTAAAACAGATTATCCTGATTTTTTTATAAAAAAAAGTAAGCAATACAAATATGATATAATTTTTCATTTTTCTCCTTGGGAAAAAATTCATATTACAGATAATGAAAGGTATGAAACTTTCGAAAACTCTAAAGAAATTGATAAATACCTAAAAAAAGCTTACAAAAGTCTTGGTTACAATCTTATTAATGTGCCTTTTGACACTATAGAAAATAGAACCGATTTTATTATTAATTCACTAACTAGTGAATGATAAGTACAGCTAAAAATATATTAAAAAATTTTTGGGGATTTTCTACTTTTAGAGAACAACAAGAAGCTATTATTAATACTGTTTTAGAAAAAAAAGATGTAATTGCATTATTACCAACTGGTGGTGGAAAATCTATTTGTTTTCAAATTCCATCTTTAGCACAAAAAGGAGTATGCTTGGTAGTTTCTCCTTTAATTGCGTTAATGCAAGATCAAGTAGAAAACTTAAAACAAAAGGGTATTAAAGCAGCTACTATTAAATCTGGAGCTACACAGGATGAAATTATTACCTTGTTTGATAATATTAAATTCGGTAATTATAAGTTTTTATACTTATCACCAGAAAGATTACAAACCAATTTTATTCAACAAAAACTATTAGAATTAAATATCAACTTAATAGCAATAGACGAAGCACATTGTATTTCTGAATGGGGGCATGATTTTAGACCATCTTACAGAAATATTAAAACAGTAAAAGATCTATTTCCTAATACAAACTGCATTGCTTTAACTGCAACAGCAAATGCTAAAGTTCTAGAAGATATTCAGCAAAACTTAGCCTTAAAAGATCCAATAATTTTTAAAAAATCATTTTATAAAGAAAATCTTGCGTATCAAGTTTTTAATGTTGATGATAAATTATTAAGATTGCAACAAATATTTACAAAAACAAAAAGACCTGCTATTATTTATGTGAACTCTCGAAAAAAAACAAAAGAGATTGCCAATTATTTAAATGCTAATAACTTTAAGTCTAGTTTTTATCATGGTGGACTATCTGTTAAAGAAAAAGAAAATTCTTTTAAAAATTGGCTTACAGAAAACACTCCAATTATGGTAGCAACAAATGCTTTTGGAATGGGAATTGATAAAGAAAATGTTGGCATTGTAATTCATTATGATTTGCCATTTTCAATTGAAAATTATATTCAAGAAGCTGGAAGAGCTGGAAGAAATAAAGACAAATCTTTTGCTGTTTTACTAAAAAATGAAAACGATATTTTATTATACAAAAAACAAACAAAAAAAGCTTTACCAAGTATTTCTGATATAAAAGAAATACATAAAAAATTATACCAATATTTTAGAATTGCTAGAGGAGAAATCTGTGATGAATTTTATAGTTTTAATCTTTTAGGATTTGCAAAAAACTATAATTTTACAAGTATAAAAGTAGATGCTGTTTTAAAAATATTAGCCAATAATAGCATCATAGAAATCTCACAAACTTACAATCAAAAATCTACTATACTTTTTAATGTAAGTAGCAAAAGAGTAATTTCTTACGCTATAAACAATATCTATACTAAAAGTTTTATAGATTCATTACTAAGAACTTACACAGGTTTATTTGAACAAGAAGTTAAAGTAAATGAATTCTTATTAGCAAAGAAAAACAATATTACTTCTACACAAGTTATTGAGTATTTAAATCGTTTACATAAAGATGAAATATTAACATATAAGCGTGTAAAAACAGATTTAGAAATTCGTTTTTTAGAGCCAAGAGAAGATGACAAAACGATTAATAGGTATTCTAAAATTATTGAACAATTTTTAAAACAAAAAGAAAAAAAATCTAATGATTTTTTAGCTTATATTACAAATAATACTATTTGCAGAAGCATACAAATTTTGAATTATTTTGATGAAAAATCATCTAAAAAATGTGGTATATGTGACGTTTGTTTATCTAATAAAAAAAACATTCCAAAAAATTTATCTTCAAAAATTATAGCTATTTTAAAAGATAAAAATCATTTAACATCACAAGAAATTAGACAACTTTTAAACGCAAATGAAAAAGACATTTTAATACATTTGCGTCAGTTAATTTCTGAAAATAAAATAGAAATTAATCATCAAAATAAATACCAACTAAAATAAGGATATGAAAGATTTACGAATCGTTTTTATGGGAACTCCAGATTTTGCTGTTACAATTTTAAAAAAATTAGTAATGCAAAAATTAAATATTGTTGGTGTTATAACTGCCCCAGATAAACCAGCAGGAAGAGGAAGAAAATTAAATGAGTCTGCAGTAAAAAAATATGCTTTATCCGAAAACCTAAACATTCTACAGCCAAAAAATTTAAAAGACAAGACGTTTCAAGAAGAGTTAAAGAGCTTAAAAGCAAATCTACAAATAGTAGTAGCCTTTAGAATGTTACCTAAAGAAGTTTGGCAAATGCCTAAATATGGCACTTTTAATTTACACGCTTCTCTTTTACCTGCTTACAGAGGTGCAGCTCCAATTCACTGGGCTATTATAAATGGAGAAGAAAAAACTGGAGTTACTACATTTTTTATTGATGATAAAATTGATACTGGTGAAATTATTTTAAAAGAAGAAATAAATATAAATAAGAACGAAACTGTAGGCAGCTTACATGATAAGTTAATGAATTTAGGTGCGGATTTAGTTTTAAAAACAGTAGAGCAAATAGCAAATAATAATGTTACTACTACAAAACAACCAGAATTAGAAGAAAAAGGAGCTCCAAAACTTAACAACGACAACACAAAAATTAACTGGAATGATTCTCTTAAGAATACCTATAATAAAATAAGAGGGCTAAATCCTTTTCCTACAGCTTGGTCTACAATACAAAATGGTGATGAACACATTTCAGTTAAAATCTATGATATAGAAAAAATTGAAGAAAATCATAGTTTAAGCATAGGAACCATAATTACATCTAAAAAAGAAATAAAAGTAGCTGTTAAAAATGGTTTTATAAATATAATATCATTAAAAATAGCAGGTAAGAAAAAAATGGATGCAAAGAGTCTTTTAAATGGCTTTACGTTTTTAGAAAATTCAAAAATGCTTTAACCCCTTTATTTGTAAGGTTTTTAGGCTTTTTAAAAAACACACTCCTCCTTTATTAACAATTTAGACCTTTTTATTAACAAAATACTACTTTTTATGGGTGGTAATTTGCGTAAGCCCTTAATACGTATATATTTGTTAAGCTTAATAGCAAAATATAAACAATTAATTTAAAAATCTTTTTATTATGAACAAGTCAGATTTAATCGACGCAATGGCTGCAGACGCAGGAATCTCTAAAGTAGCAGCAAAAGCAGCTTTAGAATCTTTTACAGATAACGTAACTTCAGCTTTAAAAGGTGGAGATAAAGTTGCATTAGTTGGTTTTGGAACTTTTTCAGTTTCTCACAGAGCTGCAAGAAGTGGTAGAAACCCACAAACAGGTAAAACTATTCAGATTGCTGCAAAAAACGTAGCTAAGTTTAAAGCTGGAGCAGGATTAAGTGATGCTGTAAACTAGTTTTACTGCACAAATTATAATTAACTCTCTTTTTTAAAGAGAGTTTTTTTTTGCTAAATTTTATTTATATTTACTATATGTCGTATTTAGAACCTTTAAAAGGAAAATTATTAATAGCAGAGCCTTCTATTTTAACAGACAGCTCTTTTAATAGAGCCATCATATTAATTACAGAACATACAGAGAATAATTCTGTTGGCTTTATTTTAAATAGGCCTTTAGAGTTTGTTTTAAACGATTTATTACCAGAAATAAACTCAGACTTTAAAATTTATCAAGGAGGCCCAGTAGAGCAGGATAACTTGTATTTCGTTCACAAAGTACCTGGATTAATTCCAGATAGTATTGCTATAAGTGAAGGTGTTTTTTGGGGAGGTAATTTTAATTCTCTAAAAGAATTATTAAATAAAGGTAAACTTTCTAAAAGTGATATTAGATTTTTCTTGGGATATTCTGGGTGGGGAAAAAATCAACTTAAAGAAGAACTAAATGTTAACTCTTGGTTTATTTCAGAAAATAATACTGATTCTATTTTCTCTGAAGAAAATGAATCTTTTTGGCGCAGAAAATTACTTGAAAAAGGCGGAGATTATAAATTATGGGCTAATGCACCAAATGATGTAAATTTAAACTAACTAAGAAGTTACCTCTAAAATTTTTAAACTTTTACTCAACTTATCAGAAAAAAGAACTTCAAAACTTTTCTTTTTATAATTTGTTACAGCTTGAATACCCATAATAGCATTTGTTATAAAAACTTCATCTGCTTTTTGTAGTTCAAAAGGAGATATACTAGTTTCTTCTAAGGTAAATTCTTTATTTTTCTGAATTAACTCAATAACTTTTTTTCTAACAATACCTTTAATACAACCTTCTTCTAAAGCTGGAGTTTTTATGGTATTACCTTTTAAAATAAAAATATTTCCATTAGTAACCTCTACAACTCCTTTTCTTTCATTAATTAAAACACAGTTATCTAAATCATTTTCTTTAGCGTAAATACTAGCTAAAGTATTTAACATCTTATTATTTGTTTTAACTGTAGACAACATCCCTGAATAATTATAAAAATCTTTAAAAACATCTATTTTATAAGTTTCTTTAGCTTTATAAACAAAAGGTTTTATTTCAATTAAATAATCAACTTCATTAGTGTCTGGTGTATATAAACCACCATCTTTTCTATACACATTTAATCTAACTCTAAAAATATTTTCACTTTTTTGATTTGATAAAGTTTTCAAAATTTGTTCTTCTAAAAACTCTAACGTAAACTCCATAGGAATTTTCATTCTAAGCATTCTCATTGACGCCATTAGTCTAAAATAGTGATCTTCCCAAAAAACAACTTTATTATTAACTACTTTAATAGTTTCAAAAATTGAATCACCATACTTAAAACCTCTATTTTCTGATGAAATATTAATATTTTCATCTTCTAATAATGTCCCGTTAAAATTAATCATCTGCAAAAAAAATTTAGAAATGCAAAATTACAGCTTTACTAGAAATTATCAATAAAAAAACTCAACCTAATGGTCGAGTTTAAGAAAAAATAAATAATAATTTTTATGCACCAATAGTATGTTTTAATTCATCTATTTGATTTTCCCAAAGTTGTTTTGCTTCATCAACTTCATCCTCATCTTCAGCAAAATCTGTAATGATTAAAGAAACGTCTTTTGTTAAAGCATCAACTTGAATTTTAATTTCAAAGAAACTATCATCACCTTCGCTCTCTACCCACTTAAAACGAACTCTTTCATCTGCCTTTTTTGTTATTAATTCTGCTACTTCTTCTGTACCATCCCAACTAAAAGTAAAAATTTTTCCTCTCGAGTTTACTTTGTCTGCAAACCATTCTTGCAGATTAGAAGGTGATGAAATATATTGATACAGCATATTTGGAGACGCATGTACAGGTATTTCTATTTCGTATTTTACTTTATCCATTTTATAAAAAGTTAAAGGGACAAGATAGTTATTAATTTGAAGTAAAAAAAATTAAAACCTCTTCTTGCCAGATTGCAAAATTCAATTATATTTGCAAACTCAAATCCGAAGGCGAGGTAGCTCAGTTGGTTAGAGCGCAGGATTCATAACCCTGAGGTCGGCAGTTCAAATCTGCTCCTCGCTACAAATTAAATGTAAAACCCAAGAACTTAAGTTCTTGGGTTTTGCTTTATAATATATTATATTTTACTTGAAATTTTTAGGTAAAAAAACTTGTAAAAATTAAAAATGATACTATCTTTGTATCTCTTTACCACGCGAAAGTAGCTCAGTTGGTAGAGCGTCAGCCTTCCAAGCTGAATGTCGCCAGTTCGAACCTGGTCTTTCGCTCAAAAGACTTTATTAGCAATAATAAAGTCTTTTTTTATTTACTTTTTTTTGAAACAAAATTCCTATCTTAAAGAAAATAAATACAAGTATAAGCTACTTTATTCATCTAAGTACAAATTTGAAAATACTTAATGCTATTTATCACTAATATATTTTAAATAAAATAAAGTTTAACTTAAACAAATTATGAAAAAAAATATATATTACTTAATGGGTTTTCTTATAGTAATAGTAGTAAATTACTTAATTAAAAAATATGCTTACCAAGATTATTCAGAAAATCTAAATCAAATAAACCTTTACAATATTATCGAAAATGGATTAAGACCTATTGGTTTTTTTCTACTTTTTAAATTTCTTTTCACAAAAAGCTATTCAAATAAAAACTTTTATACTATTTATTATAATAGTTATAATTATTGAAACTATTCTTAGAGGTTATAATGGAAAAACTATTATTGATTTCAATTATATTATAGGAATGATTATAGGAACGGTTTTTGTCTACTTGATTGATATTACTAAGAAAAAAATTGTTGAAAAACACAGGTTTAACAAATAAAGAAATCAACTTTTGAAAAATCAATTTCCTTTTTTTTAATTGTTTACTATAATTGTATAAGATTATTAAATAAGTTTAAACTAATATGCTTAAAAGTAGGAACAAGGGTTAAATATCGTATTATAAGTTTTTTAATTTATCTCCAAAAAGTAATAATAATATAATTGGTATTGCAAGAAGTAAAACAAATGTTCTATTAGTTTGTATTAGAATAGGATTCAATAAAATTGTAAGTGCAAAACCACCAATAGTTCCTCCTAAATGTGCTGCATGACCAATATTCCCTATTTGTTTTTTCATGCCGTAAATTGAGTACAATAAATACCCTAAACCAAACACGTAACCAGGAATTGGAATTGGAATAAAAAACAAATATAAACTCATACCTGGATATAATAAAATTGAGGAATACACAATTCCTGCAACTGCACCAGAAGCTCCAACTGCACTATAGTAAGGTTCATTTTTATGATAATGTAATGTGTAAATATTACCTACCAATAAACTACCAAAATAAATAATTAATAAAGGAATTGTACCTAAAATACTTATCACAATATTTCCAAATGCATAAAGCACATACATATTTAAAATAAGATGCATCCAGTCTACATGCAAAAAACCAGAAGTTAACATCCTTATTTTTTCACCTCCTTTTACCCTACTTACTTGAAATTTATATTTGTCTAAAAAAGCATAATCATCAAAACCCTTTAAAGAAAATAAAGTGTTTGCTATAATGATGATTAAAACAACTGAATTTATACCTTCTAACATGATACAAACATAACAAAAATCTTATGGAGTTTTTCCAATTCATTTTAAATAAAATTTGTGATATTTGTGCTCGATTTTACAGTTATGCAATTCTTTTTTTTCACTTTAGTTTATCCTTTTATTTGGTTGCTGTCAAAATTTCCGATGAAAGTTTTGTATTGGATTTCTAATGTACTTTTTATATTTATTTTTTATATTTTTAAATACAGAAAAGAAGTAGTTTTAACTAATTTAAATTTAGCGTTTCCAAAAAAAAAATGGCTGAAAATAAAGCTATTAGAAAACAATTTTACAAACATTTTGCAGATCTATTTGTAGAGACTATTAAAGCAATATCAATAAGCGAAAAAGAAATTTTAAAAAGGTATACTTACACTAATCCAGAATTGGTGAAAAAATATTTACAGCAAGGAAGAAATATTGCTTTTGTAAGTGCACACCAAGCTAATTGGGAATGGTCTGTAAATTCTCCTTTAATTTTAAACTGCAATGTTAATGGAGCATACACAAGTTTAGGAAACGTTTATTTTGATAAAACCATTAAGGAATCTAGACAACGTTTTGGTTTTAATTGTTATAAATCATCTAAAGCTGTAAACGTAATTTTTAAAGACTTTAAAAAACAAATTCAAGGTATTTATTTGCTAATAAGTGATCAATCTCCTCAATTAGAACACACTATTTACTGGCAAAATTTTATGGGTGTAAAAGTACCTTTTCATGTGGGTGCAGAATCGCTAGCTAAAAAATTTAATTTAGTCGTTATTAACTGTGCTACAAAAAAAATAAAAAGAGGGTATTACTCAACTCAATTTGAATTGATAGCAGAACACCCAAAAGAGTTTAAAGATTTTGAAATTACTGATAAATACATTGCATTAACCGAACAAATTATTAATGAGCAACCAGAATATTATCTTTGGTCTCATAATAGATTTAAGCACAAAAATAAGTATGAAAAATGGTTAAAAATTAGAGCTAAAAAGAATAAGAAAACTCTAATAAAATAAATGCGATATTTGCTATAAATAATAAGTTTATGAATTTTATAATTTTTTGGTTAACCTATCCATTTATCTGGATTTTTTCTAGATTACCAATGGCTATTTTATACATAATTTCAGACTTTTTTTTCTTACTCTTATACTATATTTTTGGCTATAGAAAAAAAGTAATTTTAAAAAACTTAACACTAGCTTTTCCAGAAAAGTCATCAGAAGAAAAACAACGTATTGCTAAGAAATTTTACAAGCATTTTACAGACCTTATTGTAGAAAGCATAAAAGCATTTACTATTTCTGAAAAACAAATACTAAAAAGATATAAATATAAAAACCCAGAATTGATAAATAAATATGCTAAAGAAGGTAGAAGTATTGCTTTAGTTGGGGCGCATTTAGCAAATTGGGAGTGGTCTTGTAGCATGCCTTTAGTTTTAGATATTAATTGTTTTGGTGCATATACCAGATTAAATAATAAGTATTTTGAAAAGACAATTCGAAACACAAGAGAAAGATTTGGTTTTATTGGCTATAAAACATCTAACACTGTAAAAGAGCTTAAAAAGAACATAGAAAACAACATTCAAGGTTTGTATTTATTATTAAGTGATCAATCACCAGAACTACGTAAAACATTTTATTGGAACACCTTTTTTGGAGTAAAAGTACCCATGCACACAGGAGCAGAAATGCTTTCTAAAAAATTTGATTTTGTAGTTATAAATTATGCTGTTACAAAAATAAAACGTGGTTATTTTGAAGTTGATTTTCAGTTGATTACTGATACTCCAAAACAATATAAAGATTACGAATTAACTGATTTATACACAAAAATTACTGAAGAAAACATAAGAAAACAGCCTGAATATTATTTATGGTCTCACAACAGATTTAAACATAAAGATCGTTTTGAAGAATGGGAAAAACTATATAAAACTAAACAGCAAACCAACAAGTAACTAATTCTTTTTCAATTGGTTCTATTGTTTTGTGCACAAAGTCATTTTTAGCAGCATCGTACTTGTAATCTAAAGCCCAATCTTCTATATTTTCTGATAATTCTTTTAAAGAATCACAAACAAAATTTAGTTCTGGAGTAGTAATTGTTGGGTGTAAAGACAAACGCACCCAACCTGGTTTGTCTGTATTACAACCCCCTAGAATTTGACCTTTAATTCTATTCGAAGTTTCTTGATCTACATTTAATAAAAAATGCCCATAAGTTCCTGCACAAGAACATCCTCCTCTAGTTTGTATTCCAAATTTATCATTCAATAATTTTACAACTAAATTAAAGTGATATTTTTCAAAATAAAAAGAGAAAATACTCAACCTATCTTTTTGTTCTGGAGCCAGTATTTTAACGCCTTTTAAACGCTCTAAGGTTTCAAAAACTATTGTATTGATTTCGTTTTCCCTTTTTTTAATATTAGCAGTGCCCATCTTTTCTTTTAACTGTATAGCTAGTGCTATTTTTATTGTTTGTAAAAAACCTGGTGTTCCTCCATCCTCTCTGGTTTCTACATCGTCAAAATAATCATGTTCTCCCCAAGGATTTGTATAACTTACTGTACCTCCTCCAGGGTTATCTGGAACTGTATTTTTGTATAATTTTTTATTGAAAATTAAAACTCCTGAACTTCCAGGACCTCCTAAAAATTTATGAGGTGAAAAAAAGATTGCATCTAAAAATTCATCTTCATTTTCTGGATGCATATTAATATCTACATAAGGTGCACAACAAGCAAAATCAACAAAACACAAACCATTATATGCGTGAATTAATTTTGCAACTTTATGATAATTTGTTTTTATACCAGTAACATTAGAACATGATGTAATAGATGCAATTTTTATTGCTCTGTTCTCATGCTTTTTAATACATTTTTCAAACTCTTTTAGGCATAATAAACCATCTTCATTACAAGGAACTACTTCAACATCTGCAATAGTTTCTAACCACGAAGTTTGATTTGAGTGATGTTCCATGTGCGAAACAAATACTATTGGCTTTAAATCTTCTGGAACTGTTGTATATTCTTTTAAATTTTCAGCAACTTTTAATCCTAGAATTCTTTGAAATTTATTTACAACACCTGTCATTCCAGATCCTGTAGTAATAAGCACATCATTATTGTTTGCATTTACATGCTGTTTAATAATTCTTCTAGCTTCATGATAAGCTAGAGTCATTGCAGCTCCAGAAGTTGATGTTTCTGTATGCGTATTTGCTACAAAAGGACCAAATTCATTGCTTATTTTTTCTTCAATTGGTCTATACAATCTACCACTTGCAGTCCAATCACAATATATTAAATCCTGTTCTCCATAAGGAGAAGTAAACTTTTGATTAATTCCTATAATTTGATCTCTAAATTGTAAAAAGTACTGCTCTAAATTCATTTAAACCTAGTTTATAATTTCTTTAATTTCTGTTATAAATCGCTCTGCTAAATTATCTGCTGCAGCTTGAGATTTTGCCTCTGTATAAATTCTTATAATTGGTTCTGTATTAGATTTTCTTAAGTGAATCCATTCTTCAGCAAAATCTATTTTAACACCATCTATCGTATTTACATCTTCATTGGCATATTTTTTTGCCATAGTTTCTAAAATGTTATCCACATCTATTTCTGGTGTTAATTGTATTTTATTTTTGCTCATAAAATAACTTGGATATGAATCTCTTAAGGTTTTACAAGATACTTTTTGATGTGCCAAATGAGATAAAAATAAAGCAACACCAACTAGAGAATCTCTTCCATAATGAGAATCTGGATAAATAATTCCTCCATTTCCTTCTCCACCAATTACAGTATTGGTTTCTTTCATTTTAATAACCACATTTACTTCTCCAACTGCAGAAGCTGTGTAAGTTCCACCATGTTTTTCAGTAACATCTCTTAATGCTCTAGAAGATGATAAGTTAGACACTGTGTTTCCTCCATCAAGTCTTCCTAAAACATAATCTGCACAAGCAACCAGTGTATATTCTTCACCAAACATAGAACCATCTTCAGAAACTATTGCAAGTCTATCAACATCTGGATCTACAACAATACCAAAATCTGCTTTTTCCTTAACAACCAATTCAGAAATATCTGTTAAGTGTTCTTTTAAAGGTTCTGGATTATGAGGAAATTGACCATTTGGTGTACAATACAACTCAACACATTCTACATTTAACTCTTTTAATAAAGCAGGAATAAACAAACCTCCTGTAGAGTTTACACCATCTACTACTACTTTAAAATTAGCAGCTTTTATAGCATCAACATCAACCAATTCTAAGTTTAAAACTTCTTGAATGTGTTTGTGTAAATAAGTGCTGTTTTTTGAGTATTCTCCTAAATCATCAACTTCAGCAAAAGAGAAATCTTCACTTTCTGCTAAAGCTAAAATTTGCTCTCCATCTTCTCCATTTAAAAACTCACCTTTTTCATTTAATAATTTTAAAGCATTCCATTGTTTTGGATTGTGAGATGCTGTTAAAATAATTCCTCCATCTGCATTTTCTAAAGGCACAGCTACTTCAACTGTTGGTGTTGTAGATAAACCTAAATCTATAACATTAATTCCTAAACCTACTAAAGTATTAGCAACTAAACTAGAAATCATTTTACCAGAAATACGAGCATCTCTACCAATTACAACTGTTAATTTATTTTTATTCGGATTTCTTTTTTTGATAAATGCACCATAAGCAGATGCGAATTTAACAGCATCAATTGGGGTTAAATTATCTGCAGTTTTTCCGCCAATTGTACCTCTAATTCCTGATATTGATTTTATTAATGTCATTGTAATTTTTTTGTGAAGCAAATATAATTGATTTCAGTTGATTTTTTTTTATGATATGACTTCAAATAATCATTAAACTATAAATCCTTAAAATTCAGATTGGTACAATTTTACTATATTTAGAACATCCAATAAAATTTTATGATACAACTTTTTAAAAACATTCGTAGAAAACTTCTCTTCGAAAAAAGACTTGGTAATTATATATTATATGCAATTGGTGAAATTCTATTAGTAGTTATTGGAATTTTATTAGCGTTACAATTTAACAATTGGAATCTAGAAAGTGAAAACTTAAAAAAAGAAGAATGGTATTTGATAAATATTGTAGAAGACATCGAATATCAAAAAAAGATACTGAAAGACATGAAAAGACATAGCCTAGAGTCTATTGATGTTGCCAAATCTGTTTTAAAGGGTTTTGTAACATCTAAAAACTTCAAGAAGGTAGATAGCTTAAATGACAAGTTGAACTTTTTAATAGAAACCTATAATTTTCCTAACATAAATAATACCTATTCTGAGTTAGTTTCTTCTGGACAATTAAGTTTGATTAAAGATAAAGAACTGAGCATTAACATTATAAACTTCTACTTATTATCACAAGAAAACTTTGAAATTGTGAAAAATAATTTCGACAATATTTTTTATCCAGAAGTATATCCAACTATTAAACAACTGAGTCAGATTACAATGTTTGAAGAGGATGTAAAGGAAAATGAAAGCTATCTTACTGCAGAAAATAAAACCTTTAAACTACTTATTGAAAATAGATTAAAAAATACAGGTACTCAATTAGATTTACTGAATGCACTAAAAATTAGAATTCAAATTTTAAATGAGCACGTCTATATGATTGATGATCTTTTAAATTTTGCAAAGGAGCTAATAATATCCATCGATTTTTATTTAGAATTAAAACCTGAGGATGTTAATAATTTTAATGAATAACAAACTAACGTTTACCTATCAAAATCAATTCCTCTTGTGGTTTTGTTAAATAACGTGCACCATCTTTGGTAACCACAGCCATTTCTTCTACAGAGATTGTTTTTTCAGTTCCATCTGCAAGTTTCCAGGCATGAAAACCATCAAAAGCAAAAGTCATACCTTCTTTTAATTCCTTTTGAGCTGCAGGTCTAACATGTGAGGCTTGAGAACCTCCAAGATTTGGACCAACATCGTGTGCAACATAACCCACTGGATGTCCTGTAGACCACATAACATATTCACTTTTTGCAGCTTTCATTAGTATTCTTTGAGCTGCATCTATTGCAACACCTTTTACACCTGGTTTCATTGCTGCTAATGCTGCTCTATTTCCTGCTTTACTGCTTTCCCAATAAAATTGAATATCTACTGGGGCTTCAGTTTCACCCTCTTTTAAAACGTAAGCAAATCGTTGAATATCACTCACCCATCTATCATATAATTTAATTCCAAAATCTATCTGAATAACATCTCCAGGCATAATAACTTTATCTGTTGCATGAGAATGACCTCTATCTGGACCTGAATTTACATTTGGGTTTTGAGTAGGATTCCAGCCATCTTTTACACCATATTCTGCCATTTTTTGTTTTAAAAATCTTGCAATATCTGCATCTGTAGATTCACCTGGAATTACTTGTTTATAAGCTTCTAATTCAAAAGTTGCTGTTAATTCTGCTGCTCTTGTTAAGATTTCTACTTCTTCTGGTAACTTAATTGATAGCCAATTGTAAACTACATCTGTAGATGATACTAATTTTTCTTTATCAGCACCCATTAGGTTTTCTAACTCAATTCTTTGTGTATAGGTTAAGCCATCTGCTGTAGAATTGGTTTTTGAAGAGTTTACTGCAATTTTGTCAAAATTTTGTTCTTTTATATAATCTACAGCTTGTTTCACTGCCGATTTTCCTCTTTCAACTGGTATAACAGTATCATGAATATTTAATTCATCTAGAGCTGTAGATTCTCCAGATGGAGAAAAAGCTAAAGAATGAAAACCTTTATCATCATTATAAAACAAAAAAGCAGCTGTTCCTCCTGCATTTTCACCTCCAACATGATCTGCTAAAGGATCGTTATTATTTTCTCTACAAATAACCATCCAAGCATTTACTTCTGCTTCTTTTAAAGCATTTGGTAGTAATGTATTGATACGTTTTTTACGTATTTCTGGCCAAGGATTATCTCCCCAATAAGTGGTAGCATCAATTTTTTGTTCTGTTTCTTTTTGAGAATTACATTGCATTAGTAACAATGAGAAGGATGCTAATAAAATAAGTTTGATTTTCATTCTAAGTTGGTTTATCACCAAATATAACAAATAGTGAGTTTTTAAAATTAAAATTAGAACAATAAAAAAACCGTAGTAAAATTACTACGGTTTTTAATTGTATAAATATCAGCTTACTACTGAAAAAGAAGTCTTATTTCTTTTTAGCTTTAGCTTCCATTTGTGCTTTTAAGTCTGCAAGACCTCCAATATCACCTAAAGTGGTTTTTTCTGCGTCTGCTGATTTCTTAGCAGCTGCTTTGATATTTTTACGCTCTTGTTCTTTGAATAAAGAAGTGTGAGAAACTACTACTCTTCTGTATTCTTTAGAGAATTCCATTACAATAAATTGTACTGTATCTCCTTTATCTAACTTAGAACCATCTTCTTTCTCTAAGAATCTAGTTGGAGCAAAACCTTCAACACCATCAGCAAATGTTACTGTAGCACCTTTATCGTTTTTCTCTTTTATAGTACCTTCATGAGTAGAACCGATTGCATAAGTAGCTTCATGAGCATCCCAAGGATTATCTTGAGTTTGCTTATGACCTAAGTTTAATTTTCTGTTCTCTACATCTAATTCTAATACTTGAACATCTAATTTTTGACCTACAGTTACAAAATCTGATGGGTGCTTAATTTTCTTAGTCCAAGATAAATCAGAAATATATACTAAACCATCAATTCCTTCTTCTAACTCAACAAACACACCAAAGTTTGTGTAATTTCTTACAGTACCTGTATGAGTTGAACCAACAGGGAATTTAGTGGTAATGTCTGTCCAAGGATCTGGATGTAATTGTTTAATACCTAAAGACATTTTACGGTCTTCTCTATCTAAAGTTAAAACTTGTGCTTCTACTTTATCACCAACTTTTACGAAGTCTTGTGCAGAACGTAAATGCGTTGACCAAGACATTTCAGAAACGTGAATTAACCCTTCTACTCCTTGCTCTACTTCTACAAACGCACCATAATCAGCTAAAACAACAACTTCACCAGTAACTTTATCACCTACTTTTAAAGTACCATCTAAAGCTTCCCAAGGATGAGCAGTTAATTGTTTTAATCCTAATTGAATTCTAGATTTGTTATCATCAAAGTCTAAAATTACAACGTTTAATTTTTGATCTAATTCAACAACCTCATTTGGATGATTGATTCTAGACCAAGATAAGTCTGTAATGTGTACTAAACCATCTACACCACCTAAATCTACGAACACACCATAAGAAGTAATGTTTTTAACAACACCTTCTAATACTTGTCCTTTCTCTAACTGACCAATGATTTCTTTTTTCTGTAATTCAATATCAGCTTCAATAAGTGCTTTATGAGATACAACAACGTTTTTAAATTCGTGGTTGATTTTCACAACTTTGAATTCCATTGTTTTCTCTACATACTGATCGTAATCTCTAATTGGTTTAACATCAATTTGAGATCCAGGTAAAAATGCTTCGATTCCGAAAACATCTACAATCATACCACCTCTAGTTCTACACTTAACAAAACCGTTAACTACTTCACCTGTTTCATGAGCATTGTTTACTCTTTCCCAAGCTTTAATTACTCTTGCTTTTTTGTGAGATAATACTAATTGACCAGAAGAATCTTCTCTTTTATCAACTAATACTTCTACTGTGTCTCCTTCTGCTAGGTTTTGATTATAACGAAATTCGTTTAATGAAATAACCCCTTCAGATTTAGAGTTGATGTCTATAATTGCATCTCTGTCTGTAATTCTAATTACAGTACCTTCAATTACATCACGTTCGTTAACAAACCCAATTGTACCTTTTAAAGCTTCTTCAAACTCTTGTAATTTTTCTTCATCAACAGCTTCAATACCTTGTTCGTATTTGTGCCAGTTAAAATCAGCTAAAAATTGTTTTGGATCTTGTTTTTCCTCTACAGCAGGAGTTGCTGTTTCTTGTACTTCAGCTGCAACTTCTTGAGCTTCAGTGTTTTTTGTTTCTTCAGACATTTCTGAAAATAAATTTTGTATCTTATTGTTTTACAGATTTTTAACAATTAAAACGATAAGAGATGTTTTTATAAATAGTTGTTTTATAATCCTTTTATAAATCTGTTCTTGTAAAAAGGAGTGCAAATTTACAAAATTTCATTGATTTATAACTACTTACATTAGAAAAAAATATACTTTTTTGTGATTATATTTGTACTGAAAATCAAAAACTTATGAAATTAGCAGTAAAAATACTATTTATTACACTTTTAGCAACTCATTTAGGATGCAAAAACGATAGTTCTTCTTTTGTAAAACATCATAAATCGCACGAAAAAAGCAGAGAGAATGTTCCTTTTTCTGATGCTGTTCAAATCGATAATTTATTTTTTTTAACAGGACAAATTGGTAAAAATCATAAAACAGGTAAATTGGTTGAAGGTGGCATTGAAGCTGAAACAACGCAAACAATAAAAAATATTGAAGTTGTTTTACAACAACATAACTTAAAACTAAGTGATGTGGTAAAATGCACAGTTATTCTAGCAAATATTGATGATTTTTCTAAAATGAATGCAATTTATAGCTCTTTTTTCAAGGAAAATCTACCTGCAAGAACTACATTTGCAGCCAATTTAGTAGCAGGTGCAAAAATTGAAATTGAGGTGGTTGCTGCAAGAAGGTAGATGATGGATAAAAAAACGCAAGATTTAGTAGATAAAGGAATAATGCTTCCGTTAATGGAAGAGTTTTACACCATTCAAGGTGAAGGTGCACATACAGGAACAGCTGCTTATTTTATTAGAGTTGGTGGTTGTGATGTAGGCTGTCATTGGTGTGATGTAAAAGAAAGTTGGAATGCAGATTTACACCCACCAACTTTAGCCGATACTATTATTGAAAATGTTAAAAAATATACAGATACTGTAGTTATTACTGGTGGTGAACCTCTAATGTGGTCTATGGATTATATTACAGGATTGCTCCAAAAAAACAATATTAAAACGCACATAGAAACTTCTGGTGCTTACTCTTTTTCTGGAAAATGGGACTGGTTTTGTCTTTCACCTAAAAAAACCAAACTTCCAATAACTGAAAATTATAGAGAAGCAGATGAGCTAAAAATGATTATTCATAACAAATCTGATTTTGATTTTGCTGAGGAACAAGCAGCTAAAGTTGGTAAAAAATGTCAGTTATTTTTACAACCTGAATGGAGTAAAAAGGAAAAAATGACAGAACTAATTGTTGACTATGTTATGAAAAACCCTAAATGGAAAGTTTCTTTACAAACACATAAATATTTAAATATTCCTTAATTCTTATAGAGGGACTTTAAACTCTTAATTCTCGATTTTCTTTAATTGAAAATAATTAACAAATAGATTTAAATTAAAAAATTCAATTAGAACTAGAGAATATAAGTCCTATTTTACTTCCTGTAGTAAAGCGTCGATTAAAGTGCAAATTTGCTCAAATTGCTCATCAATACTCATATTAGAATTATCAAATTCAATTGCATCAGCTGCTTTAACTAAAGGCGAATCCTTTCTTGTAGAATCGATTCTATCTCTTTCTTGAACGTTGACTAATATATCATTATAGCTTACAGTTTCGCCTTTATCTATAAGTTCATTATAACGTCTTCTAGCTCTTTTGTCTGCAGAAGCTGTCATAAATAATTTGAGTTCAGCGTCTGGAAAAACAACTGTTCCTATGTCTCTACCATCCATTACAACTCCTCCGTTTTTTCCCATTTGTTGTTGCTCTGCTACTAATTTCTTTCTCACTTCAGAAATAGCAGCAACTTTGCTTACTAATTGAGAAATTTCTAAAGTTCTAATTTCATTTTCTACATTTTTTTCATTTAAATACATTTCAGCGAAACCTAAATCAACATTAAAACTAAAAGAAAGCGAGATGTTTTTTAAATTCGAGATTAATTGTTCTTTATCTAAAAAATCAGTGTTAACAAAATTATGTTGTTTTGCATATAAACTTACAGCTCTGTACATTGCTCCAGTATCAACATAAACATAATTGTATTTTTTTGCTAATAGCTTGGCAACTGTACTTTTACCTGTTGATGAAAAACCGTCTATTGCTATAGTAATTTTCTTATTCATTATCTGTTATTAAAATCGTATTGTAAGCTAAAAGTGCTTGCGTTTGTTGCTGTATGGTATTTAGAATAAGCATAGTTAAATTTAAACTTAGTCATTTTTATTCCAAAACCAAAAGAAATACCACCAAAAGTTCTTATGTTTTGTAGCTTTAGCTCTGCAGCTCTTTTAAAATTATATCCCATTCTAATATTAATAACACTTTCTGGAAATAACTCTGCACCTACAACAAAATGTCTTAAAGCATTCTCGAAAAAACCTATCTCATTTTTATCAATATTACCCTCCAAATCTGTAGACTGATCAGAAGGATTAGGTGCTGAGATATCCCATTTTTGTAGATTATCTAAAGTAAAATACCATTTTAAAGGAACATAATCTAATTTATAGGAAGCTCCTAAAGCAATTTTAAATGGTAGGTTTTCTCTAGTGCCATTAAAAGTAGATAATTGAGTACCTAAATTTCTAGCAACAAGTGAAAAGGAATAGTTTTTATATGGACTATAATATGATAAACCTATATCTGATGCAATTCCAAATGAAGTAAAATTACTTATTTGTGAATTGATTAATTTTAAATTAGCACCAAAAAAAACATTAGTCCATGGTAGATTTAAAGCATATCCTACAGATAATGCTAAGTCATTTGCATTAAAACTTCCTGTTTCATTTCCCTGTTCATCTGTTCCTATTAAATTACCATAATCTAAATATGTAATATTACCATATATAGTTCCAAACCTTCTAGATACTTCTCTTGCATAAGAAACTGAACCAATATTAACACCTGCTAAAAAACTTGAATAATTTAAAGATACAATGTTATCTATCTCATTATTAATAATAGAAGGGTTCCAATTTGGTTGATTTACATCATTTGTTAAGCTCAAAACTTCTCCTCCCAAAGAAATTTGTCTTGCTGATGTTGAAAGGTTTAAAAAATTATAAATACTTTCTCCTCCAACTTGAGAATTAATCATATAAATATTAAAGAATATTAAAAAATAAACATAATTATATTTCATTAAACAATAGATATTTATCAATAACGAAAATACATTAGAATATTATATATATATAATTTAAGTTCAAAATTTTTGTATTTATGGGTATTGTTATAAAAAACAAAAAACCTCATATCGTTTGATATGAGGTTTTGTTTACTTGATTACTCAAGATTTAAAGAAAGGCAGCGACCTACTCTCCCACATAAATGCAGTACCATCGGCGCTA
>CAZMDC010000020.1:0-40669 GCA_964565055.1 uncultured Polaribacter sp.
ATAATCCATTTGAATTGCATGCGATTTTATGGTAATTCCACGTTCGCGTTCTAAATCCATATTATCTAGTAACTGGTCTTGTTTTTCACGTTCAGTTACAGAACCTGTATGATCTAAAAGTCTATCTGCAAGTGTACTTTTACCATGATCTATATGCGCAATAATGCAAAAATTTCTTATATTCTTCATAATTCTAAACAGCCTTAAATCAGCGTTTGCAAAGATATACTATTTAATAACCACCTCAAATAAAAAAAATATGTACAATTGAGTATAATAGTTAAATTAATAGTCTCTATTCAATTCTGCAATAGCTACTTTAAACTCTTCTTTGTTTATGGTATCATCACCAGATTTATCGTAACCTTTTAGCATTTCATTAGCAACCAAACCTCTTATTAAACCACCAACTCCAGCTGCTTTTAATAAATTTTTTATTTCAGATTTGTTAAGCGCTCCATCTTTATCACTATCAAAATGATAAAATGCTTCTTCTGGTGTACTGAACTTTTTACTGATTAGTGTATGTATATCTCTTAAAATATCTTCTTTTGCACCCATGAGTTTTATATTCTATGCTTTAAAAATAAACATTATTCTTTTATTCCTGATGCTTTAATAGCTGCTTGAAATTCTTGCCAACTAACAAATCCATCTTTATTGGCATCAAAACTTTGCATCATAAATTCTGCGACTAAACCTCTAATAAGCGTGCTAACTTTTGCTTCTTTTAAAAGATTTTTAAAGTCTTCTTTGGTTAAATTTCCATCTTTATCAGCATCAAAATAATCAAATGCTTCTTTGGGATGTGTAAATTTACTACGCATCAACTTTTCAATATTGATTAGGATTTTTTCTTTTGTCCAAGCCATTTTTTACAAGTTGTGAGTTTTGAGTTGTAAGTGATGAGTATAAGTTTTCTTAATAAGATTTCTCGATTACAATCGAAATGACATTTCTAAAATATTTGGTATTAAAAATTTTAACTCTTAACTCTACACTCAAAACTCTAAACTAGTCAGTCCATTCTGCAATAAACAAATTAGTATCTCTTCCTCCTCCATTATTTCTGTTTGAGGAGAAAATTAACTTTTTTCCATCATTAGAAAACACAGGAAAAGCATCAAAAGTTTCTCCATGAGTTACCCTTTCTAAATTTTTACCATCAATATCAATTAAGTATAAATTAAATGGGAAACCTCTTTCTGCTTCAAAATTAGATGAAAATAAAATTTTCTCTCCTGAAGGATGAAAAAACGGACTCCAATTTGCATTTCCTAAATCTGTGAGTTGCCTTAAATCAGAACCATCTGCATTACAAATGTACAGTTCCATTTCAGTTGGTTCTACCAAACCTTCTGCCAATAAATCTTTGTAGGCTTTAATTTCTTCATCTGTTTTTGGTCTAGAAGATCTAAATATGATTTTTGTTCCATCAGGAGAGAAAAAAGCACCTCCATCATAACCCAATTCGTCTGTAATTTGCTTAACATCAGAACCATCAATATTCATGGTATACAATTCTAAATCGCCACTTCTGGTTGATGTAAATACAATTTTATCTCCTTTAGGAGATACTGTTGGTTCTGCATCATATCCTTTTTCATTAGTTAATTGTTTTACAATATTACCTTCTAAATCAGCAACAAAAATGTCGAAAGAATCATAAACTGGCCATATATATTTTCCATTTTTACGCAAAGGAACTTCTGGGCATTCCTCATCAACCAAATGTGTAGATGCATAAATAATGTGTTTGTTATCAGGTAAAAAATACGCGCAAGTTGTACGCCCTTTACCTGTAGAAATCATTGGTGGCATGTTATTTTTAAAGTTTTCATCTGCATTCATTAAAAACATTTGATCACAACCAACATTCCATTTTGAATAATTTGATTGAAACACCAACTGCTTATCATCAAAACTCCAATATGCTTCTGCATTATCACCACCAAAAGTAACCTGTCTAATACTTTTAAAATGGGTTTCTTCAGGATAAATTAATGAATCTTTTACAGCAACTTTTTCAGTTATCTCAGTTTCAGACTGTTTTTTTTCATTTTTACAAGAAAGCATCAAAGATGCTAATAGTATGAAAGAAAGTATTCTCATTTTCTTAATTATTAATTAACTTTACAAAAATAATATTATCATCATGAAAAACAGTATAATAATCATCTTTTTAGCGTTATTTATTTCTTGTAAACAAACAAATATTAATGAAAATAGTATTGAAAGTGATGTTGCTTTTTTAGCTTCTGATGCCTTAGAAGGAAGACAAACAGGAACTGAAGGCGAAAAAAAAGCAGCTGAATTTATTACAAAACGATTTAAAGATTTAGGATTGACTGAAAAAGGTACAGAGGGATTTTTACAACCATTTACTTTTAAGCCTAAAACAAATCCTCATGATGAAGTTAAATTCGATGTAAATGGTGATGGAACAATTACTGGGAATAACGTTATTGGTTATTTAGATAACCAAGCAGAAAATACCATAATTATTGGTGCACACTATGATCATTTAGGTTTTGGTGGAGAAGGCTCTTTGTATAGAGATTCTATAAAAGCCATACATAATGGAGCAGATGACAATGCTTCTGGAGTTGCTATTTTATTAGATGTTGCTAAAAATTTAAAAGATAAAAACACGAATAATAATTATTTATTTATGGCTTTTTCTGGAGAAGAAATGGGACTTTTAGGTTCTAATTATTTTGTAAAAAACCCAACTATTGATACTAAAAAAGTATCTTATATGATTAATATGGATATGGTTGGTAGAATGAAAAAAGACTCAACTTTAGCTGTTTATGGTACAGGAACTTCGCCTATTTTTAAGCAAGTTTTAAAATCTCATAATGATAATTTTAAATTAGTTCAGCAAGAATCTGGAGTTGGGCCAAGTGATCATACCAGTTTTTATTTAGCAGACATACCAGTATTACATTTTTTTACAGGTCAGCATGAAGATTATCACAAACCAGGAGATGATACTGAAAAACTAAATTATGATGGTATGCATTTAATATCTGATTATATTTTCAATATAATTTCTGATTTAGATAATAATGGGAAACTTGCGTTTAGAAAAACAAAGAATGAAAGTGATAGCACTCCTCGTTTTAAAGTAGGTCTAGGAGTTATTCCAGATTATTTATTTGATGGAGAAGGGATGCGAATTGATGGTATTTCTGAAGATAAACCTGCCCAAAAAGCTGGACTTAAAAAAGGTGATATTGTAGTTCAATTAGGTGATAGTACAGTTACAGATATGATGAGTTATATGCGTGCTTTGTCTATTTTTGAGAAAGGAAACTCAACAAAAGTAATTGTAAAAAGAGGAACTGAAAAAGTGGAAAAAGTGATTAACTTTTAAATAAACAATGTTTAAAACTCTAGTTTTATTTCAAAATAAAAGCACCCTTTTTTAATGTTTAATTCACTCATCAAACAAGAATAAAATTAGCTGTTTACTTAATTTTCAAACACTTAAATAAAACCGTAAATGCTATTTTTTTTTATTATTATGTGTTAAATTTAAAAAAAAATATTACGTTTGTTATTAAATAGTACCATTATTTTAGAAAAACTTATTAAAAACCCTTAAAACCAAATTAACTAACCCCTTAACTACAAACTAACCCCTTTATTGCTTTTTAACACCCCTAAACCCCATGAATACAACATTTTATAATGTACGTATGTATCATATATATAAAAAATATGTACTTACGCTACTTGCTCTCCTAGCTAGTATTAGTTTATTAGCACAAACTAACGCAAACGACCTTACTTATTTCGAAGATTTTGATAACCCAGGCTACCCTATAAATACTCCAGCAGGTTCATATTGGTCTTTTTATAACGAAATTCATCCCTCACAAGACACATGGAATAAATTTATACCTGGTGATGGAAATGCCTACATAACAGTAGATGCAGATATTAGCAATGATACAGACTGGATTCATCCTTTTCAAACACTAATATTTGGAGGTGTTGCAGAAAATCATCGTTTAGAAGTAAGAATGAAAGGAGCTGTAGTTGATGGTGGCCTTGTTGGTTTTCTTTTTACGTACACGCAAGAAGGAACTATATTTAATGAAGTAGATATAGAGGTAGTTGCAAATGATAGTGCAACACCATCTCATGAAACATTGCCCGAAAATGATGGTTGGACAGATGCTCGATTTAATACTTGGCGAAATGCAAACGAAAATTCAGCAAGACCGTTTACTGGAACTAAAAAAGCTATTGTAAATCAACAAAACGAAAAAGTATCACTAATAGACGATCAATTTCATACTTATACAATTGATTGGAGAGCAGATAGAATTGATTTTTTTATAGATAATGTTTTACAAGAAACAATAACAACTAATATAGCTACTGGAAAGTCTGAAGTAATTTTTGGCTTTAGACAATTACCATGGGCTGGTAGTTTTAATTGGTCTGGAACACATACAATGGTTATCGATTATTTAAAGATAGAACCTATTGAAGTAGAAACATTTGCTGCTGACGATAATTTTATTACTGAATTTAATACAGAAACTGTGTTAGATGTTTTAGATAATGACACTGCAAATTCCACAATTGTTTCTTTTGATAATACTACTATTCAAGGAAACTTAATAACTATAAACAACAACAAACTTACTTTTACGCCATCAACAGATTTTGTTGGTGAAGATAGTTTTACTTACATATTAGAAGATTCTGAAGGTGTACAAGCAAGTGCAACTGTAAATATTACTGTAAACCCAAGACCATTAGAAGCTATAAATGACGCTATAACTGTAAACATAGGGAGCTCTAATATTCCAATAGATGTTTTAGCTAACGATTTTTATGGAGCATTTGGCGAAAACCCAACTCATCCTTTAACTCTTCCTGGAGGAAAAACTGCAACTGCAAGTAATAATGGGGCACCAATTAGCGTAGTAAATGGTAAAGTACATTATACAGCACCAGCAAATTTCTCTGGAGTAGACACTTTTGTATATACAATTACTGATGCAAATGGATATGCTGATACTGCAACTGTAACAATAACTGTAGGAGGCAATTATCCTGCAGAAGCATCAAATGATTCCTTTTCAGTAGATATTGATACTGTTACTAATTTAAATATATTAGAAAACGACATGCCTAGTGATGCCAACATTGTTAGTTTTGATGCAACAAGTGTTGAAGGATATCCCATATCAATAAATGGTTCTTTACTAACTTATAGTCCTTTTGGAGGTTACTCAGGTATAGACTTTTTTAACTATACTATAGAAGATTCAGAAGGTATACAATCTACTGCAACAGTTACTTTAATTGTAGAAAAAAAGGTAGTAAGTTCTGGAACTTTAAGTGCTATTAATGATGCAATTTCTTTAAATATTGGTAGCTCAAATGTTTTAATAAATGTTTTAGCAAATGATAGTTTTGGTGCAAATGGAAAAAATAGTTCTCATCCTGTAACTTTAACAAATGGAAAAATGTCCAATGCAAGTAAAAATGGAGGAAAAATAAGTGTTATTAATGATCAAATCAATTATTCAGCACCTCTAAATTTTACAGGAGTAGATACTTTTACGTATACAATTACAGATGCTAAAGGTTTTGCTGGAACTGCAACTGTTACTATTACTGTTGGTGGAGAAAGACCAGCTGAAGCTTTTGACGATAGCTTTACAGTATTTGTAGATACTGCTACAAATTTAGATTTATTAGCAAATGACATTCCAGTTAGTGCTTCAATTACTACTTTCGATACTATAAGTGCAGAAGGTTTTGAAGTAACAGAATCATCATCAATAATTACATATACACCCTCAAATGGATTTATTGGCCAAGATAGTTTTTCATATACTATTGTAGATTCAAATGGAATTCAATCTTCAGCCACAGTAAGAATTAGCGTAGAAGAACAAATTATAGAAAGTGGGCCTATTTCTGCTACAAATGATGTTGTAACTCTTGAGCCTGAGGTTTCAACTCTAACTATTGATGTAACAATTAATGATAATTTTGGAACTAATGGTCCAAATGCATCACATCCATTAACCTTAACAAATGGTAAACTATCAACAGAAAGCAATATGGGTGGCTCTATTAGTGTTTTAAACGGAAAAATTAAATATACAAAACCAACAGAATTTTCTGGAACTGATAGTTTCGATTATACAATTACAGACGCAGCTGGTTTTGCAGATAAGGCTACAGTTGTAATTAACATTAACACAGAACCAATAAGCACTGAAGCTATTAATGATGTTTTTTCTGTAGAAATAGATACAGCAACTGAGCTAGATGTTTTAGCCAATGATATAGTAAATAATGCTACCATAACAATATTCGACGAAATTAGCTCAGAAGGTTTTACGATATCTAAAAACTCTAATATTTTAACCTATACACCTTCTGGAGAATTTATTGGTCAAGATAGTTTTACATACACTATAGAAGATGAAGAAGGGGTTCAATCTACAGCAACAGTTACAATTACAGTAGAAGAAGTAATAGTTCAAACTGGCCCTTTATTAGCAGTAAATGATGAAATAACAGTTACTGAAGGAGCTGAAAACATCGCTATTAATGTTACTGAAAATGATAATTATGGATCAAATGGTCCTAATTTAACACACCCATTAACATTAACTAATGGAAAAATGTCTACTGCAAGCGATAATAATGGATTAATAAGTGTTGTAGATGGTAAAGTTAATTATTCAACTCCTGCTAATTTTACAGGTACAGACACTTTTCAATACACAATTACAGATGGTAATGGGTTTGCAGATACTGCAATTGTTACCATAAATATTACTAGTAATTCTTCATCATCTAAAAGCACAACTGAAAATGCTTTTGACACACTTGATAGTAACACTGATTTAGAGTTAATAAAAAACAACTACACTGCTTATCCTAGTCCTTCAAATGGATATTTAAAAAACACATTATTTAGTAAAATAAATACAAAAGGTTCTCTTTTAATATTCGATGTAACAGGTAAGGTTATTTATAAATCTGAAATTAACATCAAAAAGGGTAAAAACGAATTTGAATTAAATGTAGATGTAAGTCCAGGTATAAAATTTATGAAAGTCGTAAGTTCAGAAATTGATTATGGAACCAAAAAAATTCTTTTTAGATAATTTTAGTTGTCATCTAACAAGAGAATAGTATTTTTAGTTGTCGTTTAAAATAATCATTTTGCGTAATTTTAAAAATGATTGAAGATGAAAACTTAAAAAATTAATGGTTTGTTATGTTTAAAAATAAACAGGATTTCATCAATAAAATACACCTTATTATTTCTGTATGTATTGTTGTGCCTGTTTCTTTTGTTTATGGTTTTATACCAAACTCAAAATTTGATATTTCTCCTGAAACTATAGACGAACAAAATTTTTTAAAAGCAATTATGGGCTTATATCTAGGCTTTTCTATTCTTTGGATTTTAGGACTTTTTAAGCAACACTATTTAAAAACAGCTTTACTAACCAACATGATTTTTATGTTTGGTTTGGGCCTTGGTAGAGTGTTAAGTTTCTTTATAGATGGTTCACCAACAATTGGGTATCAATTTGGTACAATTGCAGAACTATTTTTAGAATTTTATGGACTTTGGGTTTTGAGAAATAAAAGTAGTAATTTTGCAAAAAATTAAATTACTTTGGTAAAAATAGACAACATAGAACTTCCAGACTTTCCATTATTACTTGCACCAATGGAAGATGTATCTGATCCTCCTTTTAGAGCTTTGTGCAAAGAAAATGGTGCAGATGTTGTGTATACTGAATTTATATCTTCTGAAGGTTTAATTAGAGATGCTGCAAAAAGTGTAATAAAATTAGATATTTACGAAAAAGAAAGACCTGTAGGTATTCAAATTTTTGGCGCTAATTTAGATTCGATGTTAAAAACCATCGAAATTGTAGAAAAATCAAATCCAGATATTATTGATATCAACTTTGGTTGCCCTGTAAAAAAAGTTGTTTCTAAAGGAGCTGGAGCTGGTATTTTAAAAGATATCGATTTAATGGTTTCGCTTACAGAAGCTATGGTAAAACACACAAACTTACCTATTACAGTAAAAACACGTTTGGGATGGGATCATGATTCAATTCGAATTGTAGAAGTTGCAGAACGTTTGCAAGATGTGGGCTGTAAAGCCATTTCAATTCATGGTAGAACTCGTGCACAAATGTATAAAGGTAATGCAGATTGGAAACCTATTGCTGATGTTAAAAACAATCAAAGAATGCATATTCCTGTTTTTGGAAATGGTGATGTTACAACACCTGAAAGAGCTATGGAAATGCGTGATAAATATGGCTTAGATGGAGCTATGATTGGTAGAGCTTCTATTGGTTATCCTTGGTTTTTTAATGAAGTTAAACATTTCTTTAAAACAGGTGAACATTTAGCCAAACCAACAATTGCAGAACGAACTCAAGTTGCAAGAAGACATTTACAAATGGCTATTGATTGGAAAGGAGAACATTTAGGTGTTGTTGAAACTAGAAGACATTACACCAACTATTTTAAAGGCATTCCACATTTTAAAGAATACCGATTAAAAATGGTAACTTCTGATGATCCTGCAGATGTTTTTAAAGCTTTTGACGAAGTTGAAGACAAATTTGGGAATGTATTAATTCCTGATTTTAGCTAAAATTCAGCTTATCTACAAAATTAAATTTCAAATAAATTAGCAAATCTCATTGTATAAAATCAATTAAGATAAAATAATCCTATTTAAGAAAAAGTTGTATCTTTACAAAAAAAATTAAATAGTTTATGTTTTCGAAAGCTTGTGAGTATGGTATAAAAGCGACCTTATTTATTGCTGTAAATTCAGCCGATAACAAACGCGTAAACCCTAAACAAATTTCAGAAGAAATTGATTCGCCTCAAGCGTTTACTGCTAAAATTTTACAAGCGCTAGTAAGACAAAATATTATAATTTCTATAAGAGGTGCACAAGGTGGTTTTGAGATACCTAAAGACAAAATAAAATCTGTAAAACTTGCACAAATTGTAAAAGCTATTGATGGTGATGCAATTTACAATGGTTGTGGTTTAGGTTTGCATACTTGTGATGAAAATCATCCTTGCCCAGTTCATGATAAATTTAAAATTGTAAGAACAGAGCTCAAAACTATGTTAGAAAAAACCTCTTTAGAACAGTTGGTAACAGATATAAAATCTGGTTCATCATTTTTAAAAGTATAAAAAAATTTAATTTAATATAAGACAAATTTATCCTAAATAATATATTATGGAAACAATTCAAAAACAAGTAAAAAAACATATAGGAGAATGGGTTGCAGAAGACTTTAGAACTGCTGCAGTTTTTTCTAAATATAAAATTGATTTCTGTTGTAATGGAAATAGATCTATTACAGAAGCTTGTGCTAAAAAAGCTATAAATAGTGATGCACTTTTATTAGAACTAGAACAAGTAACTAACACAACTCGTAACGAAACTATAGATTATAAATCTTGGTCTTTAGATTTGTTAATAGATTATATAGAAAAAAAACATCACAGGTATGTATCAGAAAAAATACCAGTGTTAAAGCAATTTTTAAATAAGTTATGTAAAGTACATGGAGAACGCCATCCAGAATTAGTTACAATAAATGAACTGTTTACAGCTTCTGCAGGAGAATTAACAATGCATATGAAGAAAGAAGAGTTGATTCTTTTTCCGTTTGTAAAAAAATTAGTGAAAGCTAATATTGAAGGTAATCTCGTAAATTCTCCTCAATTTGAAACTGTAGAAAACCCTATTGCTGGTATGATGAAAGAGCATGATAATGAAGGTGCTCGTTTTAGAAAAATTGCAAAGTTAACTAATGATTATACCCCTCCTTCTGATGCTTGCAATACTTATAAAGTAACTTTTGCTATGCTGCATGAATTTGAGAAAGATTTACACCTTCATATTCATTTAGAAAATAATATTCTTTTTCCAAAAGCCATAACCTTAGAAGCTCAAACATTGTAGTTTTTACAATTTAAACAATATCCCCTAAAAAATCTCAGCAATATATTTTATAATATTCGCTGGGATTTTTGATGAATACCTTAAGTTTACCTGAAAAAAAGTTTATGCCAAAAAAATTTGTACTTATTTGTTTACTCAATTTTTTTATAGCTGCACTAATGGGTTTAACTTTAAGGTATGCAAATATAGATACAATACCTATTAACTATAGATTTTTAACCCACGCACATTCTCATGTTGCTATGTTAGGTTGGGTTTACTTAATTTTATACACTCTTTTTTATTATTATTTTACAAGTTCTAATACTCTTGTTTTTAAACGTCTTTTTTGGGTTACAGAAATTTCTGTTTTAGGAATGATGTTTAGTTTTCCTTTTCAAGGATATGGTGCTCTATCTATAGCTTTTTCTACTTTACATATTTTTTGTAGTTATTATTTTGTGTTTTTAATTTGGAAACATCAAAATATTTCATCTAAACCTGTTGTTTACTTGTTGAAAACTGCTTTGGTTTTTATGCTGATTTCTACAATAGGTGTTTGGTGTTTAGGTCCAATAGTAAGTACATTAGGCCAAGTTTCTGTATTTTATAAAATAGCTATTCAGTTTTTTTTACACTTCCAATTTAATGGCTGGTTTTTAATTGGTGTATTAACCCTATTGTTTTACTTCTTAAATATAAAAGAGTCAGCATTATTTAAGTGGTTTTTATGTTTAATAATTTTAGCTACCATACTAACTTTTACACTACCTGTACATTGGTTTATTCCGCATAAAATATTCTTATGGTTCAATGGATTAGGTGTTTTTCTACAAATAATAGCGTTGTTGATATTATTTAAAATCATAAAAAACAACTTGAGCTATCGTTTCAAAAATGAGCCTAAAATTATTACTTACACACTTGTATTTGCTCTTTTTTGTTATGTGATAAAAACCGTATTACAAAGTGTATTACTAATTCCAGAAATAGCTACAAACTTGTACTTACATCAAAATTTTATCATAGGATTTATTCACTTTTTAATGCTTGGAGTAATCACTGGTTTTATTTTTGTTTTTTTATTTATGGGCAAGTTTTTACAAGCATCCAAAGCTAATACTATTGGTTTAATCTATTTTTTAATAGGATTTATAACTACTGAAGTTCTGCTTATTTTACAAGGTTACTTTTACTATTTTAACCTAACACCAATTACTAATTTTAGAGAAATTCTTTTTTTTGCTAGCGTCTTTTTACCAGTAGCAATTGGAATCTTTGTCGTACACAATTTTAAATTAAAAAGTAATGAATCATAAACCACTTAAAAGACATGTTGCCTTACAACCTTTGAGTAGAGAACATCATTTTGGACTTTTATTAAGCTGGAAAATTAGAAAAGGAATCACCAAAAAAATACCAATAGAACGTATTAAAAGTTATGTAGTTTGGTTTTATAAACATCACTTAATTCCTCATTTTCAGATAGAGGAAAAGCATATTTTTACAGTTTTAGGCAACGAACATAAGCTTGTAGTAAAAGCGCTACAAGATCATAAAGAAATACAAGATTTAATACTAACAGAAGAGTATTCTATAGATCATTTACACAAAATCGAAAAAAAAATAGTTGCTCATATTAGATTTGAAGAACGAATTTTGTTTACTGAACTTCAAAAAATAGCCACGAAAACTGAACTAGAAAAAATTGAACACATTCATAAACCAACACCTTTTTTAGATTGTGAAAAAGATCCTTTTTGGAAATAAACTTTAGTTATAAGCTTTAATACAACTACCTACTTTAGTTGCTAATTTTATAAACAGATGATAATCTAAAGTTCTCGATTAAAAATCTTTTCTTTTGGCTTTATAAAGTATTCTTATTATTGGAGTAATCACCCAAATTATCAGCATAAAAAAAGATAAAATCAACCCCAAACTTGTACCAAAAAATTGCTTAAAGACAGCTCCTGTGTAGCCAAGTAATGCAGAAATATCTAACTTTAAAAGAATTAGAGTTCGAGATAAATCTATAGGGTTTAACATGGTGCCAAATAAAGACAGTTTATCTAAAGGATAATCTTCAAAAAGTATAAGGCTCATTAAAAATAAACCATCGTATATTATTGCTAAAAACAACCAAAGTAAAATAGCATAGCCAAAACCTTTTATTTTATTTTCGTTAGAAATTGCAATATTAAAAGCTAATGCAGTAAAAATGAAGGTTAAAAATGTACCCACAGTTAAAAGCAATGAGAAATCCCAAATGGCTGAAGATTTAAATAATCCGTAAAAAACAAATGGTAACCCTAAACCCAATACTAAGCTTAATGATAAAGACAAGGCTACCCCTAAATATTGACCTAAAAAAATAGATTTTCGCTGTAAAGGTTGGGCTAATAAGAGCTCTGTAAACTCTTTAGAATTGTAATAATACATTACCCCAAAAACGGTTCCTATGAGTGGTACAATTACAATAATAACATTCATTAAAGTTATTACACCTTTAGATAAATCATTATTTAAAAAAAGCAATACAATACCTAACAACAAGTAGAAAGCAAAGTAAACGTAGCTCCAGCTACTTCTCATTAAATCGAAAAAACTATATTTTAAAATTTTAAGCATTGTTTTCTGTTAATATAGATGCAATCGCGTGTTCGAAATCATCTTGATTCGTTTTAATTTTTAATTCTGATATACTGCCTTTAAAATAAATTTTACCTTCTAAAAGAAATACAATTTCGTCTGAAACCTCTTCTACAAAACTCATGATATGGGATGTAATAAGTATGGTTTTTCCTTTTTGCTTTTCGGCTTTTATTAAATCTTTTAGACGAATTAATGAAATTGGGTCTAAGCCTGTTGTAGGTTCGTCTAAAATTATAATAGGGCTATCGAACATAAAAGTTAGTACAAGATTTACTTTTTGTTTTGTACCTCCAGATAACGTACCGAGTTTTTTATTTAAAAACGGTGTTAGTTTAAATTTTTCTATTAAAAATGCATCTTGATTTGTGTTTCCTCTTAAATCTTTTATCATTTTAATAAGCTCAATTACTTTTAGATTACTTGGAAAATTAGCAATTTGAGGTAAATAATCAATTTTATTTCTATAGTTGGCGTCATTTTTTATGACAGTATCAAACACTTTAATTTGACCACTATCTGGAATTACCATGCCTAAAATTGATTTTATAATTGTTGTTTTTCCAGATCCATTAGGACCTAGAACAGCAAAAATACCTCCTTCTTTGATACTTAAATTTATACCATTTAAAACATTGTTTTTTTTAAAGGTTTTATATAAATTGGTTATTTCTACCATGTTACTTTTTTCATTAAGGGTTTATGATCTATTAAATTTTTTGGTGTAAAAACAGGTGATACTTTTTCAGAAAAATCAATAATATCAACAAATAAACTTCTTAATAATACAATACTTTCTGGAGTTCTATTGGTAAGATATGAAAACAGTTTTACAGGTCTGTAAGGGATATCTCCAATACCGTTTTTA
The DNA here is from genome assembly GCA_964565055.1 of uncultured Polaribacter sp. GTDB lineage: Bacteria > Bacteroidota > Bacteroidia > Flavobacteriales > Flavobacteriaceae > Polaribacter. The sequence goes on from CAZMDC010000020.1 coordinate 13,515, forward strand.
TCTAAATCGTAACCTGTATAGCTGCTCCAATAATTATTTTGAAACGTATTATTATTAAGTTTCCCTGAGTAAGATAAATCGAATGAATTATATAAAAAGTTATTATTAGAATAAGTGTTTTTATAACAAGCTCCATGCACTTTTATAGCATACCCATTGTTTTTAAACGTATTTTGAATAAAATTAATTCGGTTTGTACCATCTGCATTTACACCAATGGTATTGTCTTCGAAAATATTGTGTTTTAATTCTGCATCACTAATTTCTTTTAAAAGGATGCCATAAGATGCTGTACCCCAATTTTTTTTAAAAACGTTTCTATACATTTTTATACGTTTAGAAAACATTACAGCCACACCTGCTCCATTATTATCAAACATATTGTCTTCATAAATGTTGTCGTTAGAAAACATAAAATGCAAGCCATAACGCATGTTATTTAATGATGTGTTGTTTGCAATGTAACTGCTATTTCCAAATTCTAGGTAAATACCATCTCGCATTCTTTGCACATGATTATTTAGCACCTTAATATTTTCGCAATGCCATAAGTGTATTGCATTTCCAGAATCTGCTTCTGCTAAACCAACTCCAGAAATAGTATTATTTTTTATAATTCCGTTTTTAGATTTCTGAATTAGAAAACCAAAAAAAGCTTTCTCTACAGTAATATTTTCTAAAATAAAGTCGTAAGATTTAAACAACAAAACACCTGCGTATTCTTTTGTATAACTAACCTTTATATTTTTTATTAATAGGTTTTTTAATATTATATCTGTGGCTTCTACAGAGAAACCATATCCTTTATTTTGTGTATCTATAATGGTATTTTCTTCACCAGAAATGTGTAATGATTTTTTATAAATCACAATATTAGCTTCATTATAAATGCCATTTTTTATTAAAATACTATCTCCATTTTTAGCATTATCAATTGCTGATTGAATAACACTATAATCACAATTAGTTTTACAAACCGTAATTTCTTGAGCACACAATGTAGCTGTGAAGAAAAGTATAAAAAGGAAATAGATTTTTTTAACCATATCTTAAGTTTAAAGGCTGTATTTGGCACCAAGATGAACAGATAAGTTTTGGTTCATTTGTATGCCATTATAATCTTCATAAATTGGTGCTCCTGCTTCAATGCCTAATTTTACATTTTTAAAAATAGATTCTTTTGCAAAAGCAATATTTAGTCCTAAAAATCCACTAATTAAATTACCTCCATAATTATTAGTATCTGCAGTTATAACCATAAATGGGTTTAATTCAGAATCTTTTCCGCTGATTTTATCTTGGACTGTACCTAACAAACGAACAGAAAATGAAACAGTGGGTGTAAAAGTGTATGCTGCCCAAAAATTAAGTTGATGTAAATTTCCAAATCGATACTCTTCACTATTTTTTCCAGTTCTTATAGTACTTAAAAATTGTAAACCTATTGAGGATTTCTCATAATTTTCTTTGTAAGTTCCACCAACTGTAACATCAAAAGTTCCACTGCCTAATTGCATAGCATAGGGCAATTTTGCATTGTTCATCATAGGTGTATCATCTTTATAATTTATACTTCCTATAGGTATATTTATGCCTGAATTTAAATGAAAAGATGATTGGTGATTATTAAAGACATTAATTAATGCTCCTAATTTTACATCACCAATACCAGAGGTTTCAGTAGAGAAATCTCTTAACATTGGCATGCCATTCATCATCATTCTAGCTGTTAACTCCATGTTGTTTTTTATAAAATTTTGCATCAATAGTAACGTAACATTATTTGACGGGGCATACATAACTCCAAGCATTATCATATCCATTTGCATCTCTTGAGGAGCAACCATATAAGTATTGTAAATTGCTGTATCTTCTATGTTTTTAGTTCCAGATTTATTCCCATCCATTAGCATACTCATATATCTTACTGAAATCATAAAATTTCCTTTTGTATGTAAATGATCACCCATAACACCAATTGGTGCATGTGCATCTGGCCTTGAATGATTATGATGAACGGCTCCAAATTTTGAATCCTCAAATTTTTCTTTTAATGTTGTCCAATTAAAAACTTCTCCACCTTTTTTTAATTTTACATTTTCAGCGGTTTTTTTATCCTTAAAAGCAGAAATATTTGCACCCATTGGACTTGGAATTGCTTCACTCTTAAGGTAGATAGCAGATGTAGCATCTATTAAATTTCCTGAATTATAATCTGCAACTTTTATAGAGTTAAAAGAATTTTCATCTTTTAGTTTTAGATAATTCACCAAACATTCAATAGCAGCAAACTGCAATACTTTTTCCTTGTGTTTTGCAACTGCTATGTGTAGTTTATCTTTAATAAACATGTTGCATTGAGCGCATGTTTTAGTTTCTTGTGCGTTTATTGTAATGGCTAGTAAACCTAAAATTACCATTAAAAACTGTGTATAGTTTTTCATTATTTTTAATTTAAATGATGTAATAATTCTGACCAAGTGTAAAGTTTCCCTCCGTTTTCATCTAAAGTCTTTTGAGCTTCATTTAGATTTTTAAAAGCTGATAAAAAAGCACCCATTGGGCTAGTAATATTTTTACTAATTAAGAAAGTAGCTTGTGTTGCATCTATTAGTATTTCTGGTTCTTGGTAGTTATTTGATAAAAAAAGTGCCACATTAGAATTATCAAAATCTTTTAAAAAGTTAACCATACATTCTATAGCATCAAACTTATATACTTTTGATTTTTTAGTAACTATTTCTGCTGCATGAAATCTATCTACTATAGTCATTTTACAAAAATAACAGGCATCTTGAGTATAATTTATAGGTTCTGGTTTTGCGTTACAGCCTAATACCATTACTAGTAAAAAGATGAGAAATTGATTTTTCATATTGGTTATTTTTGATATTTGTATTTTTTAATTCCGAAAAAGTATGCTAAAAACGTGAGGAACATTCCAAAGCCCATCATGTAAGCTCCTATATGAGGATAAGAATGTGCTACAAAGTTTAATATTTTTCTAGTACCAAAAAGTGGTGGTTTATAACTCAAAGGGTTTCCATCTGCATCTGTCATTTTCATTATGGCTTTTGGATCTAAATTGGTACCATAATCTGTCATCCAATTGTTAAAATCATACATACCAAGTACTCCTAAAACAACCATTAAAGTAAGCCAAGCTAAAAACCATTTTGGAGAAATATTTTTATACAAGCCTAAGAAACCAATAAATATACCTAGTACAGCCATACCACCAATTACTTTTGGAAAGACACTAAACTCCCACATATCTTGAGATTTAGGCAGTTTACTCATTCCTATATAATGGTTTAAACCATCTATATTTTGTAAATCGTGTTTTTCTTTTCCTTGTAATCCATCTAAATGGATATTCATGCCAATACCATTAGGATATTGAGGTGCTTCTAAACTAATACTCCATAAAGGAAAAAAGAATAAGCCTAAAAGAAGAGCAGCACCAACTATCATTAATTTACTTGCTGATTTCATTTTGTATTGCATTTTTATTCATAAAAAATGGGCGAGCAAATAATTTCTCGCCCATTTATAAATATTAAAACTAACTATTCACCATCTAATGAATATGATATTGGGGTATTAGAGTTTTTACCAGATACTCTTATGTAACCTTGCATTTCTTGGTGAAGTGCAGAACAGAAGTCTGTACAATAAAAAGGCCAAACTCCTTCTCTTTTAGGTTCCCAAACCATAGTTTTAGTCTGTCCTGGCATTACTAAAATTTCTGAGGTATTTGCACCAATAACTGTAAAACCATGAGGTACATCAAAATCTTGTTCTAAGTTTGTCATATGAAAAAACACCTTATCTCCAACTTTAATCCCTTCTATATTATCTGGGGCAAAGTGACTACGAATCATGGTCATATTAATATGAACTTCATTTCCATTTCTAGTTACCTTAGCTTCACTTTCACTTTTAGCAGCATATGGGTGTTCATTTTCTGACAATTCATAATACTTTTTACTTTGTTCTTTTATAACATCTGCTCTAATACCAGCTGCATAATGTGGCTCACCATGAGTAGGAAAATCTAAAAGAAGCTCCATTTTTTCTCCAGAAATATCATAAAGTTGAGCAGAATGCTCTAACTCAGGGCCAGTAGGTAAATATCTATCTTTAGTAATTTTATTTAAAGCAACCATGTATTTACCAAATGGTTTACGCGAGTTTCCTCCAGGAATCATTAAGTGACCCACAGAATAAAAAGTAGGTTGTCTATCTAAAATTTCCCAAGTTCCTAGTTTCCATTTTACAACTTCAGAAGAGATAAAAAATGTAGTATATGCATTTCCTTTACCATCAAACTCAGTATGCAAAGGGCCTAAACCTGGCTGTTTTACTACACCAGCAATCGTGTTTTCATAACTTAATACTGGTATTCCATAAGCATCGCCTACAAAATCTTTGTTTTCAATAGCTGTTATCATTTTATCAAAAGAATACACACTTAAATCTGTTGATAATTTTCCACTACCAATAATATATTCACCTGAAGGGTCTACATCACAGCCATGAGGAGATTTTGGAATAGGGATATAATAAACTGCACCTTCTATTTCTCTTGGATCTACAGTTATTACACCATCTTTCATGGTTGAAGTTGCTGTATGAGTTTTTTCATCATAAATATTATGAGCATATTTTCCAGGCATTTTTGTACCTCCACCATTTTTTACATAGGCTACAATTTTTTTCCAGTTTACTGCTGCTATATAATCTTTATCATTTTGAGATGCATTTACCTCCATTAAAGTATTTGCTTCTTCTGTATTGTAACTCGTAAAAAAGAACCAACCATGAGATTTAGTTCTTCCTGGATGAGCCAAATCGTAATTAAAACCTGGCATATTTAGTTGGAATTCTAAATTCATATGTCCATCATCTGCAATACTTACAAAAGAAAGAGGTCCTTTAAACTTTCCTTTCATTTCGCTAATTGGCATATCTTTTTGAGGATTTGGAACTGCAAAACGCGTACCTGCAACAATGTATTCTGTATTTTCTGTTACAAATGATGAAGCATGATTTCCTGCACTATTTGGCAGTTCTATAATCTCTTCAGTTTCAAAAGTTGTTAAACTAATTCTCGCAATTCTTGGAGTATTGTTTTCATTTATAAAAATCCAACGTCCATCTAATTCTCCATTTGTTTGAGAAATATCTGGGTGATGTGAGTCTCCCCAAGGAACAAAACCAAAAGAGGTATTTAACATTGGTTTTGTTTCTTCTGAATATCCATATCCTGATGTTGGAAATTGAGAAAAAACTGGAATTTCTTTTAACATTCTACCACTTGGTATACCATAAACTGTTAAATTACCACTATAACCTCCAGAAAAGAATCCATAATACTCATCATGCTCTCCAGGTGCTACATATACTTTTTCTGCTTTACTAGAGTTTAATGCTCCAGAATTATTACTTGTATTGTTACCACAACTCGCCAATAAGGCTAGTGAAACAATACCTACTATATATTTATTAATTGTATTCATAATAAAAGCTTTTAGTTGATTAATTTTATTCGGGTAGTATTACATTTTCTACTACATGAACCCACCCATTACTTACGTTTACTGTTCCAATTATTTTATTGCCGTTAACAAATAAGTCACCATCTTTTTCTGTAACATTTAAATATTTACCAGATGCCATGTATAATTTTCTTTGCTTTTTGGCATTCTTTTTTAAAGTTTCTATTGGATAATTACTAGGTGCAACATGGTTTGTAAGGATGTATGCTAGTTTCGATTTGTTTTCTGGTTTTAATAAATCGTTTAAAGTATTCTCATCTATTTTTGCAAAAGCGTCATTATTAGGTGCAAATACAGTTAAGGGTCCAACGTTTACCAGAGCATTTTCTACGCCTGCTGCTTTAACTGCAGCCACCAGTGTTGTATGATCTTTAGATTTTACAGCCAATTGTAATGCATTTGGTATACCACCTTCATCTTTAATAAAGGCTTGTCCTGTTTTTTCTTGTTTTGAAGTTGATTCTGTTGATGTAGTTTTACTATTTTCTTTAGCACAGCTTGAAAGAAACATGAATAAAAAAGCAATTACAATGGTGTTTAAAAATGTTTTCATAATATATTAATTTAGTGTTCTAAAATATTCTAAAACTGCTCTAGCTTCATCTCGAGTTAAATTTTGGTTTGCCATAGGTGAACCATTAAATTCTACTAAAAGTTGCTTAGCTAACGGATCTTTTTTAACCATTTCAGCAGGGTTTAATATCATATTCATAACCCATTCTGGAGATCTTCTATCTAAAATTCCTTTTGGAGAAGGGCCTATAAATTTTTTATTTACCTTATGACAAGCAGTACACATATTTTGATAAATTTTTGCACCTTTTGTTACTAGTTCTTGGTTAATTTCAGCATCTAAAGAAACAGTTTTTACTGGCCCAATACCTTTGTTATTTAAATCTACTTTTTTTGAAGCAGGTGTATTATCGACAACTACTTTTTGCTTACCATATCCTGGTCTTTCTTTTTCTTGTTTTCCACCACAGTTTATGAGTAAAAAAGTGCATAAAAAGAGGAATAATTTTAAACTTGTTTTCATTTTTGTAAATTTTAGTTTATCAAAATTATAGCTTTTTAGGAGTAAAAAACATGACATAAATCATATTTAGGATATTTTTATCTTAATTAAAATCCTGCTAATACATCTGATATATAAAATAGAAATTAAATTTGGAAAAATGTTGTTGGGAAATGTTAGCTAGTTAATCTAAAAAGCTATAGAATTTATTATTAGAGTTTTACTTTTCAATAAACGTTTTACTAATTCTACTACTGGCAATTTTAGCTGCAACATAGCCTAAAATTGTAATAGTAACTATAACAATTAGTAAATTATAAAATTGAAATTCTACAGGGTATGCTAAACTTTCTGTTATCATAAATAAACCAAAAGCATCTTGTAAAAAAACCAAAATAACACCTAAAACCAAACCAACTAGCATTCCAAAAAAAGTAAGTAGAAAACCTTGGTATACAAATATTCTTTTAATTTCTTTAACTGTTGTTCCTAAACTAAAAAGTGTTTTTAAATTATCTTTTTTATCAATAATCATCATAATAATAGCACCAATTACATTGAATAATGCTATAATAATGATTAATGTAAAAATTAAATACGACACAAAATTCTCTGTGTTTATTACTTTATAAAACACCTCATTCAACTGTTCTTTAGTTTGCACTTTAAAAGTATCACCCAATTGTGTTTGCAAAACTTCTGCTACAGTATCAGCATCTTCTAAATCAACCAGCTTTAATTCTAAAGCTGTTATTTGATTTTCCTGAAACCTTAATAAATCTTTAGCTTGTGCTAGTGTTACAAAAACAAATTTACTCTCAAAATCTTCTGTGCCTGTATATAAGCCCAATATTTGAACATCAGCTTTATAGAAAGCATTATTTGGATTTATAAAACCTGTGCCAGGTTTTGGAACCATTACAGATAAAGGTTCTCCATAACTTTTTACGCCTAAAGACAATTTAATAGCAATTGCTCTACCAATAACTGCTGTGTTTGTATACGTTGTATCTAACCAATCACCAATATAAACTGATTCATCTATACCAGTTATTTTTGTAAAATTTGCATCAACACCTTTTATATAAGCAATTTCATTTTTATCATTATACTCTAAAAAAACACGTTCTTCAATTACTTTTGAACTTGCTTTAATAGCTGTATTATTTTTAATAGTATTCTTTAAATGATCATCAATGAAAAATGATTTTCCTTTTACTGAAGTGATTTTTATATCTGGATCTGATACATCTAACAAACTATAACTGAACGTTCGTAAACCAGAAAAACCAGATAATATAATAAATAGCGCAAGCGAACTAACTATAACACCAAAAGAGGCTATAATTGTAATAATGTTTATGGCATTATTACTAGTTTTTGTAAATAAGTATCTTTTGGCTATGTAGTAAGAAAAATTCAAATAGCTGGGTTGTATTTAAATTTTCTTTCTTTTTGGGAGCACATCTGGGTTTTTAATAGGATTTTCATCTTTACCTTGTAGAGACTTGTCTATTTCTTCTATATAATCTAAAGTATCATCTCCAAAGAAAAGCAACTCAGGCATTCGTCTTAATTGATTTTTTGTTCTTTGTGCCATTTCATGACGAATTAAAACAGTGTTTGATTGTACACCTTTTATAATTTCATCTCTTTTTTCTGATGGAAAGATACTTAAATATACTTTTGCAACTCCTAAATCTGAAGTTACATGAACTTTAGAAACAGAAATAATTACTCCTTTCATACCATCTTGTGCAGCTTTTTGCAACACATCTACCAAATCTTTTTGCAGTACACCTGCAATTTTTCGTTGTCTATTAGTTTCTTCCATGCTACAAATTTACAATATTTTTAAAGAGTGTAAATTTTATTTTTAATAGCATAGGTAACTAAGCCAACTCTATTTTTTATATTTAGTTTATTGAACAAAACTTCTCTGTAACCATCAATTGTTTTTGGGCTTAAATTCATTTGGTCTGCTATTTCTTTATAGGTTAATTCTGTACAAGAAAGCTTTAAAAATTGTATTTCTTTATCTTTTAAAATGATTTCTTGTTCAACTTTACCAGAAATAGATTTCATTAATAAATTGGTTACATTTTTGGTATGATAAAATCCGTTTTCTACAATTTCTAACAAAGCCTTTTCTAAAATTCTTTTTTCTGTGTCTTTTAGTAAGTAGCCAATTGCGCCAGCTTTAAGCATTTTTAAAACGGTATTATCATCATCTTCTACAGATAAAGCCATTACATTGGTTTTTGGGTGATGTTTAGAAATCCATGCTGTAGTTTCTATTCCATTCATAATTGGCATATTTATATCCATTAGAACAACATCTGGAATTGTTTTAGTATCGCTAAATTTAGCTATTAATTCTTGACCATTTTTACAGGTATACAATACGTTAAAATTAGTAAACGTGTTTACCATTGTTGCAATTGCTTGAGATAAAAGTGTATGATCATCTACTACAACTACTGTATATGTTTTCATAATTTGTAATTTATTTGAAGTGTAGTACCGTTATTCTTTTTTGATGTAAATGTAGCCTCAGCACCTATAAGTTTTGCTCTATTTTTTATATTTGTTAAGCCTATTCCTTCTTTTTTAGAATCAGCATCAAAACCAATTCCATTATCTTTTGATATAATTTTTAATTCTGAATTAGAATAGCTTAAACATACATCTAATTTTGATGCTTTTGAGTGTTTTATAGTATTGGAAAAAAACTCTTGTAAAATTCTAAATATAATAATGGTGGCTTTTTTATCGATTTTGGTTTTATTTCCTTCAATAACCAAATTAGATTTTATAAATTCTAAACGATTAAAGCGATCTATTTCTAACTGAATAGCTTCACTTAAATCTATATCGTTGATAGCTTCTGGATTAATTAATTTTGATAAAGCTCTTACTTCTTGTAAACCTTTTGTGATAGTTTCTCTTACTTCTGTAATGTTTTCTTCTGTTGCAGATTGCAATTGAATTTTAGCTAATGTAAGTAGTTGACCAATATTATCATGCAGCTCCCAACTTATGTTTCTTAACGTTTCTTCTCTAATTTCTATTTGTGTTTCTGCAATTTCTTTTTCAAACCTTTCTTGTTCTTTTTTCTGTTTTACTACCAAGAAATTTTTCTTTTTTTGAAAAACTGAAAATAAAATGATTAATGAGATTACAATTATTAGAATAAGTACAGTAGAAACTATTAATACGAATTCTCCATTTTCTTGCATGCTATTAAGGCGTAAATAAAAATTAATTGATATACTGTAGCAAGATAATAAATTATAGGAAACATATCTCTTGAATTAAATATACTTGAATAATATAAAGACCAAAATGGAACAGAGGTTAAATAGAATATTAGAAAACTAACTGACATCCAAAACGAAAATAATTTTTTATAGTTTAAAATTCTATCAGAATTTAAAAGCTCTATAAAAAATAAAACCACAAAAATACTATTTACAACACCTTCTAGAGGAATGGTATATAAAACATAAAAATCTAATGAAACACTTATAAAATAAATAAGATTAAATAAGACTGTTAAAAGTTTTAAAATCTTTAATCTTGTTTTTTGCTTTATTAGGTGATAATAAATTAAAGCAATGCTATTAAATTCAAAAAAAGTATAAATATTAAATAGGTTTCTAGTGTCTCCAACTATAAAAAATTCCACTAAAATATCTACTACTACAATATCTAAAATATAAAGGACAAAAAATTTATAAAATGAATAATTTTTATAGTTCTTAAAGTAAATAATAGCAAGTAATAATGTAACATACTGTAGAGCACTTGCAAGTTCTTTTATAAATAAGCCATCATCTGAAGTCATACTTGTTATGTTAATAAGGAGGTGTTGTTTTTATTCTATTTGCTGAAGAACTTGTTAATGAATCCATCAATTTTGAATATTTATTAAAAATTATTTTATCTTTTATTTCTTCTCCTTTCATTATTTTTAATAAATCAGAAACTAATAATGGACTATTTTTTTGGGAATATAAAGGTTCAAAAGCGGCATCATCTCTTCCATCTACTGTTGTTGTTGGTGTGAAAATTAAAGTATTTCTATTTTGCAATTTTTTTTCTTTATATTTTTTTGGATATTGAGAAGAGTAAATTCTAAATCCAGTAACTTCAATTTCTTTTTCTTTAGATATTCTTTCTATATAAGCAATGTATTGTTTTAGATCATCTAGCCTATACCAATTATAAACAGTAGAAACAGAATCATTTCCTTTAGACTCTTTTTTAAGATATTTATTAAGTTCTTTCTTAGAACCATTCTCAAAGGCATTCATCATATCAGCCATTTCTTTATAAGTAATAATTTGAGAAGGTTTATTACTATTTGGGTAACAAGATTCTGATAAATCATTACTATGTTCACATTTATTATTACAAGAATTTAATAATATTAATAGCGAGCAAACAAATAAAAGTTTTAAAAAAGATAATTTCATGGAATTATGGTTTATTATAATAAGTGACAATATAACTAGTTTATTTATTATTATCATAAAAAGGGTATTTTTCCCCTTATATAAAAAGGTTTTATCCTAGATAATAATTTATGTAATAATTGCATCTTTGAAGTAAGAAAAAAGAAATTTAGTAAGGGGAAATTGCAAAAAAACATCTTAGATAATTAAGGTGTTTTTTTATATAAAAAAACTCAAATTAGTTTCCTAATTTGAGTTTTTTATAAGTTATAAATAGCATTATTTTAGTCTGCTAAAATAATTGCTTTATTATCATTAAATTCTAAAGTTCCAGAATTAATTTGCAATGTTAAAATTTTATCATCATCTGTGTGAGGCACTAATAAGCCATTCAAATCATCTAACTCTAAATGTTGTTGAGTGTGTACATGAATTTTAACCTGACCTTGTTTTAAGTTTGCTACAACTGGTGCGTGATTATTTAACATTTGAAACTCTCCATTATCTCCAGGAACAGATATAGCATCTACTTCTGATGAAAATAAAACAGATTCTGGACTTACGATTTCTAAAAACATATTTTTTAGTTTTTTTAAGCTTCTGCTAACATTTTCTCTCCAGCATCAATTGCATCTTGAATTGATCCTCTTAAGTTAAATGCTGCTTCAGGATATTTATCTAACTCACCATCCATAATCATATTAAAACCTTTAATAGTGTCTTTAATATCTACTAAAACTCCTGGTATACCAGTAAATTGTTCAGCTACGTGGAAAGGTTGAGATAAGAAACGTTGTACACGTCTTGCTCTGTGAACTACTAATTTATCTTCTTCAGATAATTCTTCCATACCTAAAATGGCAATAATATCTTGTAATTCTTTATAACGTTGTAAAAACTCTTTTACACGTTGTGCACAGTTATAGTGCTCATCACCTAAAATATCTGCAGTTAGAATTCTTGACGTAGAATCTAATGGGTCTACGGCAGGATAAATACCTAACTCTGCAATTTTACGAGATAATACTGTTGTTGCATCTAAGTGAGCGAATGTTGTTGCTGGTGCTGGATCTGTTAAATCATCTGCAGGTACATAAACTGCTTGCACAGAAGTAATAGAACCTTTTTTAGTTGAAGTAATACGCTCTTGCATTGCTCCCATTTCTGTTGCTAATGTTGGCTGATAACCTACTGCAGATGGCATACGACCTAAAAGTGCTGATACCTCAGAACCTGCTTGAGTAAATCTAAAGATGTTATCAACAAAGAAAAGTACATCTTTACCTTGTGCATCACCTGCTCCATCTCTAAAATATTCAGCGATAGTTAAACCAGATAAGGCAACTCTTGCACGTGCTCCAGGTGGCTCATTCATTTGACCAAAAACGAAAGTTGCTTTTGAATCTCTCATTCCAGGTTTATCAACTTTAGATAAATCCCATCCTCCTTCTTCCATAGAATGCATAAAGTCATCACCATATTTGATAATTCCAGACTCTAACATTTCACGAAGTAAATCGTTTCCTTCACGAGTTCTTTCTCCAACTCCTGCAAAAACAGATAAACCTCCATGCCCTTTTGCAATGTTGTTAATTAGCTCTTGAATTAATACAGTTTTACCTACACCTGCACCACCAAATAAACCAATTTTACCACCTTTTGCGTATGGCTCAATTAAATCGATTACTTTAATACCAGTGAATAAAACTTCTGTAGATACAGATAAATCTTCAAATTTTGGAGCTGCTCTGTGAATAGATAAACCGTCTTTACCTACTTTACTTAAGTTACCAAGACCATCAATAGCATCTCCAGTAACATTAAATAAACGACCATAAATATCGTTTCCAATTGGCATTTGTATAGGGTTTCCTGTAGCTATAACTTCTGCACCTCTTTGTAAACCATCTGTGGCATCCATAGAGATAGTTCTAACTGTATCTTCACCTATATGTTGTTGAACTTCTAATACTAAAATAGAACCATCAGCTTTTTTTATTTCTAATGAATCATAAATTTTAGGAAGTTCGTTATTTTCAGTATTGAATTCAACATCAATAACTGGCCCAATTATTTGAGAAACTTTACCTGTAGTCGTAGACATTTTTATATCTAATTAAGTTATTATTTTCTAAATAAGATTCAACTCTCATTTTCAAGGTGCAAAGGTAATTTTTTTGTTTGAATTTAAAAAAGTTTTTTTTACTTAAAACTAAAATACTGTATGTCTTTCTTTTTAATTTTTAAATAAAATAGTTATTTAATCATCTATAATTTATTATTATGATCTTTATAATCACCTTTGATAGTTACATTACCGTTTTTAATAACATCTCCATATACAGTAATGCTAGATTCTGAACCTAGAAATTCAATTGTAGCCCCATTATTTAAAACCATATTTCCATAGATAACCATATCTCCTTCAATATACAGGGTTGCATTATTATTAATATTAAGTGAATTCCACCTATTTTTAGTACTTCCTTGAGCTAAAGAGCCGCTCATATAAAAATTACCTCCACTATTAATGTTTAATCCATTTTCTACAGCTAGCGAACCACAAAAAGTTAAATCATCATTTATATTTAACCCTTTTAAACTAGCTGATCCACTATAAGATTGAGGGTCATTTGAGTTAACATTTAACCAAGACCCTCCTTTGTATGAAGGAAAGCCTGAACAGTTAATTTCAGAGTTATTAGAAGTAGAATTATTTTCAATAATTTTTATAATTTTTAAACCACCATTTCCACTTGCAACAAAAATGTATCCATTGGAACTTTTAACGTAATTAGAAGAACCATCTATCTCTAAAGTCCCTGTTTTTAAAATATTTGAAATTCCGTTTTGTAAATCATGAACAGCTAAACCTCCTGCTCCATTAGCCATAAATATGTGGCTATTTGTTACTGTTACAGCATTAGTAACTACTTCATTTTGATTTACACCAGTTACAGTAGGTAAATCTATAGTTGCAGAGTTATTTCCATTATTTATATTATATACTTTCAATCCTTTTTTACCTTCTGCAACTAATATATTATCGTTATAAAAATCGATAGTTCTTTTAGATTCTGCAATGTCTTTGCTAGTTGTAATATTTTTTACCTCATTAAGGCTATTAGCATCATATATATAAACACCTTCTGTACCACTTAAAGCAACAATTTTATTGTTATGTTGACCAAGAGCTCTTAAATCATTTAACTGCACACTTTTTACTAATGCATTTGTATTTAAATCGTATTTAGACAAGTTACCATCTACACCCGAAACTCCAAATATTCCATTAGCATTAGCAATAACATCTGTAGCTACATAACTGGGCATATCTATTAAATTAATATTTTCTGTAGCCAAACCATTTTGTAATTCCATTTTAATTAGTACAGCTGGGTTAGATTCGTCTATTTCATTAGAGTTTGTAGCCCCAGCAATAAATAAAGAGTTGTTATAATAACTTATAGAACTAACATCTGTATTTGGTAAAATTGTTTGTAATTCAATTTTAGGAGTGGTTGGATTGGAAATATTAATAACATCTACTGCTCCAAGATATTTACTACCCTCTACATTATAAGAAACATAAGCGTAGTTGCCATTTATAGCAACATGAGTTGCTTTTAATGTTGTTCCCTGATAAACTGGAGCAATTACTTCTGCTACTAAGGTTAAGGGTATATTACTTGCTATATCAGTTGAATTTTTTTTAAATATTCCTTTTCCACTCACACCTCCTGGTGCTTCACTTGGGGCTTCTTTAATACCTATAACCCCAAGATTATCATTTTTAAGACGGCTTGATAAATCAGAATTATCTAAGATTACGTTTGGCTGTTGTAAGTTTTCAATATCAGACAAGTCAGGTGAACTACAGCTAGCTGAAATAATTAATAGAGCTAAAAAACTTAAGGAGATTTTATTTTTCATAATTTAAAGTTTTAAAATGTTTTTTAAATAGATTTTTAATTAATAAGATTTAGGAAATGTATACGATAGAGTTTCATAGAGTATAAATAGATATTAAACTTCAATTTTGCAAATTATTGATTTGGCTAGAGTATTACTTTAGAATTATTGATTAAGATTAAAAAGAATTTATTATACAATAAGTCAAACTATCAATAAAAATAGCTGCTTGAAATTATATTGTTGAGAGTTAAGTGTGTACATAATTCTTAACTAGATTAAAGGAAATTTGCTTTAAACTAGTTAAGAGTTTAGTTATAAAATTTAAGAATTTCTCAATAGAAGAAGAAGTTTTTATTTTTGCTTTTTTAAAGCTGAAGTTTTTAAATTTCATATTGGGGGCTATAAAATTAAAATAGTATGATAAAATTATGTCTAAAAATAATATTTTTTCAATTAACTAACAAATGTAAATAGTTTTTTATTGGGTAATCTTAAACTTATTAACCTAAAAATTACTGAAACAGGCTATATTCGAATCAATAAAAACTAAAATATTTAATTATATAAAATAATTAATCCTAATTAGGTTAAAACACAAAAAAAAGAGGCACAATTTGAAAAATTGCACCTCTTTTTTTTATAAAAAGTAAGTTTGTTTATTTAAACAAAAATACTATTAATTAGTTAATTTAATTTCTACTCTTCTGTTTTCAGCTCTACCAGATCTTGTGTTATTATCAGCAATTGGGAATCCTTCTCCTAATCCTTTTGCTTCTAATCTTGTAGCATCAACTCCTTTCTTAACAAAGTAATCTCTAACAGCTATAGCTCTTTTTTCAGATAATCTTAAATTTAAAGCTGCTCCTCCAGTATTATCTGCATGACCTTCAATTGAAAATGTAGCTTTAGGGAATTGGTTTATGATATCTAAGATTGCGTCTAATTTTTCTGTAACACCAGATTTAAAAGATGCTTTTCCTACATTAAATAAAATTGATTTAGCTGTAAAGTTAATCACTCCAATAGCTTCTTTTGTAATAACTAATTCAGGACATCCATTGTTAGATGCAACACCAAATTCATTAACACATTTATCATCTTTATCTGCAACTCCATCTCCATCTGCATCTGGCCAAGGACAACCTGCGTTAGCAGCTGGACCAGCTACTGTAGCACATTTATCATCTTTATCTGCAACTCCATCTCCATCTGTATCAGGACAACCTTTATTAGCTTTTGTTCCTTTAGAGTTTGGACACATATCGTCTTTATCTGCAACTCCATCTCCATCTGTATCAGGACAACCATTCATTGCTGCTAAACCTGGTGTGTTAGGACAAGCATCATCAGAATCTTTGATTCCATCTCCATCTGCATCTGGACAACCATTAAACTCAGCTAAACCAAAAACTTCTGGACAAGCATCGTCTTTATCGTAAATACCATCTCTATCTGTATCTTTACCTCCAAACTTAACTACAATTCCTAAAGAAGTTTGAATATGGTCTTGAATTTTATCTGCGAAACCAAATTTAGATCCTGTTTGAAAGTTTAAACCTAAATTGTCATTAAACCAAGTGTTAAAACCAACACCTGTATTTAACATACCTTCTCCTTGAGAATCAGCAGACACATAACCTCCACCTAAAAATATATATGGATCAAACCAACCTGTTTCACCAAATAACATATTTAAATCATACTTTGCAATAGCATCTATTGCAAAATAAGTATAATCTGAATCATTTAAAGAGTTTAGAGTTTCTATCTTGTTAAAAGAACCTGCTAATTGTAATGAAAAGCCTTTATCTAAGTATTTTTCTGCAGTAAGTCTAGAAATTGATGGTAAAAAGTTCCAATCACTATTACCTAAATGGTCTTCAAAATTTTCACCAAAATCAGCTCCAGATTTATAAAAATCTACAATATTAACCCCTAAACCAAAAGCCCAAGGATTGTTTTCATCTTGTGCGTTAATGTTACTAACTGTTACTAACGCAAATAAAGCCAGCATGGCTATTCTTAATCGTTTCATTATCAAATTTTTTAAATTAAAAGTTCTTTGTTGTAATACACAAAAGTAAGTTGTTAAAACTTATTTACAAAGATAAATATACAAAATATTAAAAAACAACATGTTTTTCTATTTAAATAACATCTAATTCCTTACCAATTTTTGTAAAAGCAGCAATAGCTTTATCTAAATGTTGTTTATTGTGAGCTGCAGATAACTGTACTCGTATTCTTGCCTTTCCTTTTGGCACAACTGGAAAAAAGAAACCAATTACATAAATACCTTCTTCTAATAATTTGTTTGCCATGGTTTGAGACAGCTTTGCATCATACAACATTACTGGTACTATTGCAGCATCTGCACCTACCAAATCAAAACCTGCTTTTTCCATTTCAGTTCTAAAATAATTGGTATTCCATTCTAATTTATCTCTTAAAGTGGTGTCATCAGCAATTAAATCGAAAACTTTTAATGAAGCTCCTACAATTGCTGGTGCTAAAGAATTTGAGAATAAATATGGTCTTGAACGTTGGCGTAAAATTTCTATAATTTCTTTTTTACCTGTTGTATAACCACCCATTGCTCCTCCAAGTGCCTTACCTAAAGTTCCTGTAACAATATCTACTCTATCCATTACATTTTTTAGCTCTACTGTACCTCTACCAGTTTTACCAATAAAACCTGTTGCATGGCATTCATCTACCATAACTAAAGCATCGTACTTGTCTGCTAAATCACAAATTTCATCAAGCTTAGCTACAATACCATCCATAGAGAAAACACCATCTGTAACAATAATTTTAAACCTATGGTTTTGCTTGTTTGCTTCAATTAATTGCTGCTCAAGAGAAGCCATATCATTATTATTATATCTGTAACGTGCAGCTTTACACAAACGAACACCATCTATAATTGAGGCGTGATTTAAACTGTCTGAAATAATTGCATCTTCTTTTGTTAAAAGCGGTTCAAAAACTCCTCCATTTGCATCAAAGCAAGCTGCGTATAGAATAGTATCTTCAGTTGTATAAAAGTCAGCTATTTTCTCTTCTAATTGTTTATGAATATCTTGAGTACCACAAATAAAACGTACAGAACTCATTCCAAATCCATGAGTATCCATAACATCTTTGGCAGCTTGCACAACTTCTGGATGGTTTGATAAACCTAAATAATTATTTGCACAAAAATTAATGACCTCTTCTCCTGTAGATATTTTAATGGCTGCATCTTGAGCTGTTGTAATTATACGTTCTGATTTATAAAGGCCTTCGTCTTTAATTTCTTGAATTTCTTTCTTTAGAATATCTTTAATTTTACCGTACATTTTTTATAATTTTAATGATACAAATTTACAAAGTTATTTTTACTGTTTACACTTCAACAATATTAATATCTTCATTTAAATATATGAGCAGTTTTTTATCGACTTTAAAGTTCATAGATTTTAAAACACGCTCATATTTTAAAAGTTGTTGATGATGTTCTTTTGATTGGTTTCCTGTTTTGTAATCTATTATTGTAACAAGATTATCTTTAAAAACTAACCTATCTGGAATAATAATTTGATTATCTATATCTACTATTTCTCTTTCATTAAACACAATTACTTTATTTGAAAAATAATTTTTTAGAAACTTATGATTCACCAAGTTATTAACCTTATTTTTTATATTTTTATAATATTCTTCTTCTATTAAACCTTGCTCTTTATAAGTATTTAAGACTTTTTCGACATCTACAGATGTAATAATTTTTGATAAAATTTCATGAAAAAGATTTCCAAAATCTATAGCTTCTCCTTTAGAAGTGCCCCATAATTTAGATGAACTAGCCAACAAAACAATATTGTGTTCTTGCCAACGTGTAGAAATAAACTGTTGATGCGTTTCTGAAGAATCAGCAGTTTCTTGTAGCATACTTACTCTTTTCTTATCACCAAACGAATATTCTAGCAAATCATCATTCCAAAGATTTTTTTGTTTTAAAAAATTGATAAAAACACCAGAAAAGAGACTGATTTTCTCTTCGCCTTTTGTAGATAATTTTTTGTCGGTTATAACATGTAATTGCTCTACAGCTCTTGTTAAAGCAACATATAGTAAGTTGAAATTATCTAATTCCAACTCTTCTCTTTGTTGATTGTAAATTTTTAAACCTCTATTATTTACATAACTTAATTCTTTATTATAAGGTAACAACAACTCTTTAAATCCTGTATAATTTTCAGGTAATTTATTTAGCCAAACTTTAGGATTAATTTGATTATAAATATCAACATCACAAGGAAAAATAACCACAGGGAACTCTAATCCTTTAGATTTGTGAATCGTCATTATTTGAACAGCATTATCTGCTTCTGATGCTACAATACTTAATTTATCTTGTTTAAGTTCCCAAAAATCTAAAAATGCACTGATATCTGTTAATTTTCTTTGCTGTTCTAAAACTACATCAAGAAAAAATTGTAAAAAAGCATCTGAATTAGTAGTTAAGTGAAAAGATCTTATAATCTCTTCGATTTTCTCATAAAAGGGTAACTGAATAAAATTCAATAAATTAAAATAAACATTAAATTTTTCTAGTGATTGAAAAATAAGTTGAATTTCACTTTTAGCAAATTCTTTTAAAAAAGCACTCTTAGGTTGTTCTATTGCTAAATGTTCATGTAAAAAATATAGGATTTCAAAACGAGTTTCTTCATCATTTGGATTTTGCAACGCCTTTAAAAGATTAATAATAAAGTCAATTTTTACGTTATTTTTTAGTAATAATGTTTCTGATGAAACGATATTTATATTGTGTTCTGTAAGATAATCTGCAATGGCAATTCCGTCTTTTTTTGTGCGTGTTAACACGCAAATTTCATGCAATAGAAATTGCTCTTTTAATTCATTAATCTTAGATAAAACTTTCTTTGGATATTTTATTTTATCATCTTCTTTCTTCTCTTCTTTTTCTAAGAAAGACAATGAAATATAACCTCCTTTTTTTGAGTTTTCTAATTGTTTATTTCCATCTACATACAAATTGCTATATGATTCATTTTGCAAGAAATTTGCAACATGCTGAAAAAATGAATTATTAAAATTTATAATTTCTGAGTAGCTTCTAAAATTAGTTTCTAAAGTTTCTAATTTTTTATCAACTTGAAAAGGGTTTGTAACTCCAGAACCTAATTCTATAAACTGCTCTGCTTTACCACCTCTCCATCTGTAAATAGCCTGTTTACCATCACCAACTAACAACAAATTACTTTTTTCTTGAGCAAGTGCATTATCTATTAAAGGAAATAAGTTTTGCCATTGTAAAACAGAAGTATCTTGCATTTCATCAATAAAAAAATGTTGAAAACGTTGCCCAATTCTTTCGTAAATAAATGGTGCAGGTTGTTCTTTTATATTGTCTGAAATAAGCTGATTAAACTCGGCATTCAATCTAATATTTCCTTCTTCTTTTATTGCCTCTAATTCTTGATTAATGTTATTTAAAACTGCTAAAGGAATTAGATTTTTTAACGCCAATTTATTTAACAAAAACTGACTATAAATATCTTTGGCTTTGTTAAAAAACTCAATTATTTTTGGCACAATATCCTCTATACTTCTAGCTATTTCGTCTGTTGTAGTTTTTGTATAGTATTGATGATTTTCAATGGCTTTTTCTATGGTTTCTGATCTTGATAAGAAGCTAAAGTTTACCGATTTTTCTTTAACATCAGCAAAGAACTTAGGAATTGTTCCTCTATTAAAATCTTTTTGAACCAAATTATGACTTGCAATTAATTGCAAAAATTCTTCACCAACACTAGAAAACGCTTTTTTTAGTTCTTTTTGATGTCTAAAAAGTTTTGATTTTAAATTAGTAAAATCTTCTAAATTTCTTTTTGACAATTCTCTAAAGTGCTTAATATCATCTTCGTTTAAAAGAACTTTTGCAAATTCGTTCAAATCTCTTGAAATATCCCAAGATTTATCATCATCAATTTTATCTAAAGAATAGTCTATAAGTAATTTTGTGAGTTTTTTATCTGTACCAATTTTAGAAATCAATACGTCTACTGCTTCATTTAATAGTGATACAGCATCCATTTCTACTTCAAAATTGAGTGTTAAACCCAAATCATAAGCAAAATTTTTAATGATTTTATGGGTAAAACTATCTATAGTTGTAATTGAAAATGCTGAGTAGTTTTGTAGAACTGCATCTAGAATTTTTTTACTTCTTTCCTGAACAGTTGGTTTGTCAATCGCTATTTCATCAATAATAATTGTAAAGAGCTCATTTTCTTTACCTTCCGAAAAATCTTCTAAATTTTGTAAAACACGCTCTTTCATTTCACCAGCAGCTTTGTTGGTAAATGTTATTGCTAAAACTTTTTGAAACGTAAAAATATCTTCAGAACTTAAAAGTACTTTTAGATATTCTTTTACAAGTGTAAATGTTTTTCCACTACCTGCAGAGGCATTGTAAACTTGAAAAGGTGCAGTATTAATCACAGAATTATTTTATTGCAAAATACTCTTTTTAACTGCGAATGCCAAAAGCTAAAAGAAAGAATTAAGACTAAAGTAAACTATGATTTTTTTAGTTAGCCTAAACCAACATCTAAAGACATCATTACTATAAAACCTCCAATAAAGCCAAGTGTGGCAATATCTGTATACTTATCTCTTTGGGTTTCTGGTATTACTTCTTCTACAACCACAAAAATCATTGCACCTGCAGCAAAAGCCAAAGCATAAGGTAAAATTGGTGTAAAAAAGGAAACTGCTAAAGCCCCTAAAACTGCTGCAAATGGCTCTACAATTGCAGACAACTGCCCAAACCAAAAACTTTTAAATCTAGAAACTCCTTGTCTTCTTAAAGGCATTGCTACTGCAAAACCTTCTGGAAAATTCTGAATTCCAATACCTATAGCTAATGAAATGGCTGCAATTATCATTTCTGTTTGTTCTACACCTACCAAAGTTGATGCTGCTCCAAATAAAACTCCAACTGCTAATCCTTCAGGAATATTATGTAAAGTAATTGCTAAAACTAGAAGAGTTGTTTTATGCCATTCTGTTTTTACCCCTTCTTTTTCACTTTCTTTAAAATTAATATGCAAATGAGGCAAAATTTTATCCATACCAAACAAAGCTAAAGCACCTAACCCAAAACCAATTGCTGCTGGTAATACTTTTATAAAACCTTCACCTGGACTGTTTTCAATTGCTGGCGATAACAAACTCCAAAAACTTGCAGCAACCATTACACCTCCTGTAAAACCCAACATGCCATCTAACACAGCTCTATTCATTTTTTTAAAAAAGAACACCAAAGCAGCTCCTAAAGCTGTTAAACCCCAAGTAAATAAAGAGGCATACAATGCTGCCTGTATTGGATGCTCTTTTCCAAAAGCAACTAGTTGATCAAAA
Organism: uncultured Polaribacter sp.; assembly: GCA_964565055.1. GTDB lineage: Bacteria > Bacteroidota > Bacteroidia > Flavobacteriales > Flavobacteriaceae > Polaribacter. Next base: position 35,897 of record CAZMDC010000020.1, read on the forward strand.
ACACTCATGATTTTTTTATGTATAAATTATTAGCAATTTTTTTTGAGATAGATAATTTCTTATCATCAATTATTATTGATAAAGAATCATCAAACTCTTCTTTTTCTAAAACCTTTATTTGTTTTCCTAAAGTAATTCCTTTTTTATCTAAAAACTGTAAAAAATCTGATGAAGAATCATTTACTCCAACACAGATTCCTGTTTCTTTTTCTTTTAATGTTGATAATAAAACTTTTTCAATTGGATTTAGTTTCCCTTCTTTATCAGGAATTGGATCTCCATGAGGATCTTGAGTTGGAAAACCCAATAAAGCATCTAACTCATTAATTAATTTTTTAGATTTAATATGCTCTAACTGTTCTGCAACTTCATGAACCTCATCCCAAGTGAAATTTAATTTTTCTACTAGAAACACTTCCCAAAGCCTATGTTTTCTAACAATATTAGCAGCAATCTTCTCCCCAAATTCAGTTAAAGTAACTCCTTGGTATTTTTTATACAAAACCACTTCTTTATCAGATAACTTTTTAACCATATCTGTAACAGAAGAAGCTTTTGTTTCTAAGCTTTTAGCAATAGCATTTGTACTAATTCCTTTTTTGGAATCAGACTCTAAATGATAAATAGCTTTTAAATAATTTTCTTCAGACTGTGTAAACATCTTAATATTTTAAGTTGCACAAAGATAAACTTTTTATTGAAATGAAATATTTTTTTAGACAAGGCTAAAATTATTTTTTATATTTGCAAAAACATCTGAAATGAAAATTCAATTTTTATTTATTTTCTTATTTTTTTATGGAGTTAATTTTAGTCAATCTGTAAGTGGAAAAATTACAACAGATGAAGGTATGCCAATACCTTTTGCCTCTATTTTAGTTGAAAACAGCAAACTAGGAACAGTTTCTGATAAAGAAGGCTATTATGAGTTAAAAAATTTACCTAAAACATCAAAAATAATAGTAAGTTACCAAGGTTTTAGAAGAGTTATTAAGTCTGTAAATTTTACTTCAACAGAAAATAAAGTATTAAATATTGTACTAATTGAAGATCAATTAGGTTTAGAAGAAGTTGTAGTTACTGCAACTAGAAATAGAGTTGAAAGAAGAAAAGCACCAGTTGTTGTTTCCACAATAAAACCAAGATTATTACAAGCAACACAATCTTTATCTATGGCAGATGGTTTGAATTATGCTCCTGGAATTCGTGTTGAAAATAATTGTCAAAATTGTGGATTCACTCAAGTAAGGTTAAATGGTTTAGGAGGTGGTTACACTCAAGTTTTATTAAACAGTAGACCAGTTTTCACATCACTAATTGGGGTTTATGGTTTAGAACAAATACCAACAAATATTATTGAAAGAATAGAAGTTGTTAGAAGTGGAGGCTCTGCTTTGTATGGTTCTAGTGCAATAGCTGGTACTGTTAACGTTATTACAAAAGATCCTGTTTTAAATACTTGGGAAATTGGCACTAATTTAGCTTTAATTGATGGTAATACTGCAGACAGAACTTTAACCTTTAACAACTCTTTAGTTTCAGATGATTTAAATAGTGGAGTTTCTTTCTTTGGTAATTATAGAAATAGAGATGCACTTGATGCTAATGGAGATGGTTTTACAGAATTGGTTAGCTTAAAAAACACTACAGTTGGTGCAAATGCTTTTATAAATCCATCAGATAAAAGTAAAATATCTTTAAACTTAGCTTCCATACAAGAATATAGAAGAGGAGGAAATAAACTAAACTTAGCACCTCAGTTTACAGATATTACAGAAGAATTAGATCATGATACTTTTATTGGAGGTTTAGAATATGAAGTATACAACAAAGACGATTCTCAGAAGATTGAAATTTACACTTCTGTATCACATACAAATAGAGACAGTTATTATGGAGGTTTGGGAGGTAGTTATACAAAACAAGATAGTATAACAGCAAATAATGCTTTTGGTAAAACCAAAGATTTAGCATGGATAAACGGTTTACAGTTTACTAAAGTTTTAAAAAATGAAGATGTATTTACAGTAGGTTCTGAATATAACCACACAAATACTAGAGACGAAATTCTAGGTTATAATAGGTTAATAGATCAAACAGTAAACTCATTTGGTGTTTACGCTCAATACGAATGGAAACCAACAGAAACATTTACTGCTCTAATTGGTACTAGATTCGATAATGTTTCCGTAAATGGAAATTATGGTGTAGGAAATATTCAAAGAACAATAGATATCAATCAAAATGCATTTTCACCTCGTTTAACACTTTCATACCAATTAACAGAGGCTTTAAAATTTAGAGGTGGTTATGCAAGAGGTTTTAGAGCTTCGCAGGCATTTAACGAAGATTTACATATTTCTAGTGTTGGTGGAGAACCTCTTTTTGTTATTCTTTCTGATGATTTAAAAACTGAGTATTCAAATGCATTTACAGGTTCTTTTAACTTTTCTAAAAACATAAATTTACTACAGATGGATTTTCTTTTAGAAGGTTTTTACACAACTTTAGAAAACCCTTTTACACTTGTAAGTACTGGAGCAACATTACCAAATGGATCCATTTTAGAAGAAGTTAGAAATGGTTCTGGAGCAAGTGTGTATGGTACAAATTTTGAATTTGGAGTGTCACCAAACAAGAAATTACAATTTCAAATAGGAGGTACTTTACAAAAAACTAGCTATGATGAGCCTCAGATTATATTTGAGGCTGATGGATCTGTGCCAAATGAAACAGATATTGTAGTTAATGAATTTTTAAGAAATCCAGATTTTTATGGATATTTGAGTACTGCTTGGCTACCAAATGATAAATTTAACTTAGATGTAACAGGAACGTATACTGGCTCTATGACTGTACCTTTAGTTATTAGTGATTCTGGGTTTTTACAGTTAAATGAAGTTGATTCTTTCTTTGATTTAAATCTAAAAATTGAATCTCATTTTGATTTTAATGAAAACTTTATGACTACTTTTTCTATAGGAGTAAAAAACATATTCAATAGCTACCAAAATGATTTTGATTTAGGACCAACAAGAGATTCAGATTATGTTTATGGTCCAAATGCTCCAAGAACATTTTTTATTGGTTTAAAGTTTGGTAAACTTCATTAGAATGAAAAACTATAGCCTATTTTTTCTGTTTTGTATAATGCTTATAACAACAAAAGTATGCGCTCAAAATGAAAAAATTAATTGGATTTCGTTTAATCAATTAGAAGTTTCTCTTAAAACAAAACCAAAAAAAGTTTTTATTTTCTTTTATGCAGATTGGTGTGAGTATTGTAAAAAGATGGAAAAAGTAGCTTTTAAAAACAAAGAAGTTATTAGAAGTTTAAATTCTAATTTTTACGCTGTAAAGATGGATGCAGAAACAACAGACACAATTTCTTTTGGAGGTGAAAAATTCACAAATAAACAGCTAGGAAAAAGTAGAAATCCTACTCATCAAATCCCTCTTTTAATTGCATCAAGAAAAAACACTGCTTTTTCTTTACCAGCAATTATTTTCTTAGATAAAGAGTTTAAAATTGAAAAACGATATTTTGAATATCTTTCTCCAAAAAAATTACTTTCTATACTAGAAAATTAAAAACATCTAAGCCTTCTAGATTGTGTTCTATTCAAATCAAATAAAAGTATAATTTCATGAGATCCAGAATTAAATCTACCAAAATTTGTTGTCGAATACTCATATGAATAGCCAACTTTAAAAGTTTCATTAGCTTGTATAGCAGCCATAGCACTTATAGAATTGTCTATACTATGCCCTAAACCTAACTCAACTCGATCTTCTACAAAAAGGTTTAAAAATAAATCTATTGATACTGGAGCTCCTGAAGTTCCTTTTAGTAAAAAAGATGGTTTTAGCCTTAAATCATTAAATATATCAAATACGTAACCAGAAGCCATAAAATAATGCATACTCTGTGAAGCAGTGCTTGCTATACCTGAACTTTCTTCTAAAAATCTATTTTGTAATATATTAGATGCAGATAACCCAAAATAAAACTTATCTGTATAATAGAATGTACCAAGCCCAAAATTTGGCAAAGCTTCATTTATAGGTACATTTAACGGATCTGGATCTATAGTAGAAAAATTATTTACATTTAAAAAATTAACTCCAGCTTTTAATCCAAATGCTAATTTACCATATTGAGATAAATCTATTGTGTAAGAAAAATCGGCAAATAAATTATCTTCTTTTACAGGACCAATTTCATTTCTAATTGCAGACAAACCTACACCAATACCATTATCACCTAAAGGTGAATGTACAGAAAGCGTAATAGATCTTGGAGCTCCTTCTACACCAACCCATTGTGTTCTACCTAATAAACCTATGGAAGTATGTCCTTTAGACCCAGCATAAGCAGGGTTTAATATATTCATAGTATACATATATTGTGTATAATGAGGATCTTGCTGCCCCAAAATAGTACTTATATACATAGTTGCTATAATGCTTAATGTTAGTCTAATTTTTTTCATTGTGTGATTTGTACTTTTTTACAAAAAAAGATTGTCTACAATTTTTTTGTTTCTAAACTTTATTCTTCGCTATTATATGATGATTTATATAAAAGCTGTTGGGGTTAATAAAAAATATCTTTTATAAATTAATTTTATCTTCTCAAATACACCCAACCAGTCTGCGGTTTCCTTTCGTTATTATTAAAATAAATAACGTAGAAATATGTACCTGTTGGTAATTCTTGATTTGATAAATTCAAATTTCCTGATGAAAATCCATCCCACCATAAAGGAGTCT
>CAZMDC010000020.1:40769-44365 GCA_964565055.1 uncultured Polaribacter sp.
ATTCCAAATTCCTGAAACTGCATCATAAGTTCCAATAGTTGTTGATGCATTATCAAATTCATAGCCATTTGGCAATACATCTAATACTTCAACTCCTGTAGCTTCACTTGGCCCATTATTTACAATTGTTACTGTAAAATCTACGTTTGTTTCTGCAAATGGCTGTAAAACTCCAGACATACTTATTGGTGCAGGACTACCACTAGATAATGCAACTTCTTTTGTTAGTTCTAAATCGATAACACTTATAGGAGTTGTAGTTATACAACTAGCAGCTGGAACAGGTACTAATGGTTGGTCTGCAAATGTTATATCTGCACAGTTTTGATAAGGTCCAGATGGGTTTACAAGAACATCTACAATAAGTACTTCTGTGTCACCAGCAACTATTGTTCCAACTACCCATTCTCCAGAACTAGCATCATAGGCACCTTTTGTAGAACTATAGGTTAAAAAAGTATAACCACTTGGCAAAAGATCTGTTACAACAACTGATGTTCCTGTAATAATTGGATCTAAATTTGTTAATCTAATTTCAAAAGATATTTGCGAACCAACTTGTGGACTTAGATTACCACCAATAACTGTTTTGTTTACCTCTAGGATAACTGGATCTGCAGTAACAGGTAAAGGACTTATTGATGCACAATCTTGGTTGTTTGTCAAATCTGTATCTGTCTCATTATAATTGTTTACTGATGCACAATTATTGTAAACACCACCATTTAATACAATAGCATCTATTAATAAGATTTCTGAATCGTTAATTTCAATCTCTCCTAAATCCCATAAACCTGAGTTAGCATTATATTGACCTTTAGTAGAACTATGGTTTAGATAACGATAACCTGAAGGTAAAAAATCAGTAACTTCTACTCCAGTTGCTCTATTTGGTCCAGAATTAGATACTACAATTTCAAAAGTAATTGTAGCGCCTACTACTGGAGCAACAGAATTATTTAATACTGTTTTGCTTACACTTAAATCTATTTCTGTTATAGGTGTAATTGAAACACTATCAGAATTATTTGAAGAATCTGGATCTGATTGATCTGCATTTGTAATACTTGCTGTATTAGTTATTGTATTTCCTACTGTGCCATTATCTACAGATGCAATTACAGTTAAGGTTGCTGTATCAGTATTTAAAATATTACCAATACTCCATTCTCCTGAACCATTGTTGTAAGTACCTTGTGATACTGAACTACTAACGTAAGTTACACCTACTGGTAATAAATCATTCACAATTACATTTGTTGCTTCACTTGGTCCAAAATTTTCAACAACAACCTCATAAGTTACTTGATCTCCTTCATTTGGTGTTGAATTATCTACAGTTTTTGTAATTGCTAAATCTGAAGATGTTACAGTAATGCTCTCATCTAAATCATCTAAAGTAACGTTATTATCAACTTGATCTTGAGTATTAAAAATAGTATTTGTTATTGAATTTGGGGCCACAATTGTGATATTAGGATCAACAATAACCTCTATATTAATTGTTTCTATTGCACCTACTGCCAAGTCACCAATAAACCAAGTTGGAGCAGTCCAAGTACCATTACTTAATGTAACTCCACCAAACTGTAAACCTGCTGGTAAAACATCTGTTACTTCTAAATTTGTAACTAATGCTGACCCATTATTCCTAGCTGTTACCGTAAAAATTACAGTATCACCTGCGTTTGGTGTTGGGTTGTCTACTACTTTGGTTAATACAATATCTGCTTCATCTAATACTGTGAAAGATGCAGTTAAAATATCTACTGTAGTAGATGGAATAGGTTGAGATTGATCTCCAACAGCTGCAGTTGTTGTATTGGTAATAGGTTGGCCTTGCGTACCAACATCTATTGTGGCTGTTATATTTAAAATTGCTGTATTTCCATTTGCAATATTTCCAATATTCCAAACACCTGTTACTCTATCGTAAGTACCTCCAGAATTATCACTAACATAGGTTACTCCTATTGGTAATTGATCTGTTAAACTAACATTAGTAGCATCACTTGGCCCAGCATTTTCAACTTCTATTGTATAAATTACAGTATCACCTTCACTAAACCCAGTTGTTGAAGGATCTGCATTTAAAACTGATTTTATAGTTACTAAGTCAGCAGAGGTAACAAAAATATCTTCGAAATCATCATCTAATGTTGCGTTATTATCTGTTTGGTCTTGTGTATTTACAATAGTATTTCTTAAGAAATTTGGAGTAACCACAGCTATATTAGGATCAATGATAGCCTCTATTATAATTGATTGCTCTTCTCCAGGAGCCAAATCACCAACTTGCCAAATTGGAGCTGTCCAAGTTCCATGACCTGGATAAACTGCACCAAATTCTAAACCTATAGGTAAAAAATCTTCAATCTCTACATTTGTAGCAAAAGAAGTGCCATTATTGAGAACTGTAACAGTATAGGTAACTGTATCTCCTGCATTAGGTGTTGGGTTATCTACAGTTTTTGTAAGTACAATATCAACAGCATCTGAAACTGTAATTGGCACACTTAGAATATCACCTCCTATTGCATCAGTATCTAATTGATCTCCAACTGCTGCAGTAGTTGTATTTACAATTGGTGTTGGTCCTGCAGTTCCTTGGTTTACTGTAACAGTGATATCAAGAGATGCTATAGCACCATCTGCAATATCTCCAATATTCCACAAACCAGAACCATTATTATAATTTCCTTGAGTTTCAGTATGACTTACATAAGTAACACCTACTGGTAATAGATCTGTTAACTCAACATTTGTTGCATCACTTGGCCCATTATTTTGAACATCTATTGTATAAACAATCGTTTCACCTTCTATTGGTGTTGCATTGTCTACGGATTTAATTGTAACCAATTCAGTATTAGTAACAAATATATCCTCAGTATCATCATCTGGTGTGGCATTATTGTCTGTTTGATCTTGTGTGTTTACAACAGTATTTGTTAAGGCATTTGGTGTTACAACAGCTATATTTGGGTCTATAATAGCTTCTATAGTTATAGATTTTTGTTCCCCTGCATCCAAATTACCTATAATCCATTGAGGTGCTGTCCAGATTCCTTGACCTGTTACAGTTCCAAAAGTTAAACCAGGGGGTAAATTATCTGTAACAACAACATTTGTAGCATTAGATGTCCCATTATTTAAAACAGTAACTGTGTATGTAACTGTATCTCCAGCATTGGGTGTTGGGTTATCTACAGTTTTAGTTAAAACAATGTCTACCTCATCTGATACTGTTATTGGTGCACTTAAGGTATCTGCTAACGCATCTGGATCTGATTGATCTCCTTCTGCTGCAGTAGTAGTATTAATTATAGGTGTTGGGCCTGCTGTTCCTTGATCTACTGTAACAGTAATTTCTAGTGTTTCTGTTGCACCATTTATAATATCTCCAATATTCCATAAACCAGAACCACTATTATAGTTTCCTTGGGTTTGTGTATGACTAACATAAGTAACACCTAAAGGAAGTAAATCTGTAAGACTAACATTGGTTGCATCACTAGAACCTAGACTATTTAGCACTTCTATTGTATAAACAATCGTTTCACCTTCTAAAGGATTTGGATTATCAACAGTTTTAG
>CAZMDC010000021.1:0-43072 GCA_964565055.1 uncultured Polaribacter sp.
CCGCGACCCCCTGCGTGACAGGCAGGTATTCTAACCAGCTGAACTACCAGACCGTTGCTAATAGCGGGTGCAAATATAACACACATTTTTATATTTGCAAGTATTATTTGAAAAAATTATTTAATTTTTTTTCTTTGTAATAAATAACTTGTTAAAATAGCAGTATAGCCTAATTGAATATCCGCAGCAACATAATCAATTTTATATTGTAAACATTTGTTTTTCAATTCACTAAAAAAGCCAGAAGTTACTTTACTATATTTTTCCTTAATATTTTCTGCAAATACATTAATTTCTTCACCCGTTTCTAAATCTACAAATTTCTTGGGGGAATTATCAAATGTAAAGTTTAATTCGGTTTTTGAGTCGTAAGTATGAAACAAAACCACTTCGTGTTTGTTGTATTTTAAATGACGTAATGCTTTAAATAAAGCTTCATTTTGTTGTATACTTTGAAACATGTCTGTAAATAAAAAAATTAAAGAACGTCTATGTATTTTCTCTGCAATTTCATGTAAAAAACGATAAGTATCTGTTTTACTTTTAGATTCTGAGGTTAACAATTGCTCTAGTTTATCTAATAACATGTTTCTATGTCGCTCACTTCCTTTTTCTGGAGCATAGTATTCATAAGTATCACTATAAATACTTAAACCTACTGCATCTCTTTGTCTTTTTAGAATTTCCATTAAAGATGCTGCTGCAACTGCTGCATAACTCACTTTATTTAATGAGTTTATTGTATTCTTTTTAACAATTGGATAATGCATAGATGCTGAGTTATCTATAATAATATGACAACGTAAATTGGTTTCTTCTTCATATTTTTTAGTATATAATTTTTCTGTTTTAGCAAATAACTTCCAATCTATATGTTTTGTACTTTCTCCTTTATTATATAATTTATGTTCAGAAAATTCTACAGAAAAACCATGAAAAGGACTTTTGTGAATTCCTGTTATAAACCCTTCTACTACTTGTTTTGCCAACAAAGCTAGATTTTTAATTTCGTTCGAATTAACTTCTGATGTATTCATTTACTTTTAAATGTTTAATATTCTCATGAAGATTTTTTTTGTATAATACTTCTAATAAACAAGCTGTATTATTTACTTTTTTTTAAAAGTATATAATATTTGATTTTTAAAAATAAAAAAAGGTTTGACGTTAGCCAAACCTTTATGTATTTATAAATTATTAATACTACAATGCAGCATCAATTTTATCTGTATATGTTTTTTTAGGAGCAACACCAACTTGCTTATCTACAACTTCTCCGTTTTTAAATACTAAAACTGTAGGAATGTTTCTAACCCCGTATTTAGCTGCAAATTCCTGATTTGCATCAACATCTACTTTACCAACAACAGCTTTTCCATCATATTCTGTATGAATTTCATCTACAATTGGCCCAACCATTCTACATGGTCCACACCAAGCAGCCCAAAAGTCTACTAAAACTGGTTTGTCTGATTTTAATACTACCTCATTAAAATTTGCGTCTGTAATTTCTAATGCCATTTTATATATTTTTTTTGATTGTTATTTTATTTGATATACAAAAGTAATCATTTTATTTAGCTACAATATTTTAAAAAAATTGCTTTTTACTATTAGTGTATCAATTGTGTTTATGCATTAACTTTAAAATACAGCTGTTGCAATTGCCTGAATATTATCGCTTTTACCCATAGAATAATAATGTAATACTGGTACGTTTGCATTAAGTAATTCTTTTGATTGCTGTATTGCAAATTCAATACCAACTTGTCGAACTTGTTTATTTGTTGTACAGTTTTCGACTTCAATTATAAGTTCTTGTGGAATATCAATTCTAAAAACTTGTGGCAGTAACTGCAAGTGACGCTTTGTTGCTATTGGCTTTATTCCTGGAATAATTGGCACTTTTATACCTATATTTCTTGCAGCATTTACGAAATCAAAATATTTTTTATTATCGAAAAACATTTGAGTTACTACATAATCTGCTCCAGCATCAACTTTTTCTTTTAATCTTTTTAAATCGGTTTGCAAAGATGGTGCTTCTAAATGTTTTTCAGGATAACCTGCAACTCCTATACAGAAATCTGCACAATCATTTGCTTCTGCAACATCATGCAAATACTTGCCCGAATTTAAATTCTGAATTTGATGTACTAAATCTTTTGCAAATTGATGCCCTCCATTTGAAGCTTGAAAATATTTTTGATGGCTCATTGCATCACCTCTTAAAGCCATAACATTTTCTATACCCAAATAATGACAATCTACCAATAAATATTCTGTTTCTTCTTTTGTAAAACCACCACATAAAACATGAGGAACAGTATCAACATCATACTTGTGTTTTATGGCTGCACAAATACCTACAGTTCCTGGTCTCATTCTTGTAATTTTACGATCTAGCAAACCTTCTTTTTTAATATAAACGTACTCTTCTCTAGAGGTTGTTACATCTATAAATGGAGGTTTAAACTCCATTAGGGGGTCTATATTATTATAAAGTTCTTGAATACTATTCCCTTTTTTGGGTGGAATAATTTCGAATGAGAATAAGGTTTTCTCATTTGCTTTTTTGATGTGTTCTGTTATCTTCATTTCCTGAATTAATTCAGTAATCTAGAAGAAATAAGCAATAAATAATGCAGTTATTGTTAACATTAAAAGTTGTAGAATAAATTTTAGTTCTACGTTGTATTTTTTCATTATAATATTTTTCTGCAAAAATCTTACTTCTTCTAATTATGTTTGTTAGTTTTAAAAAAAATAATTGTTAATTAATTGTTTTGTTTTTATTCTGCTAAATTAGGATGCAACCACTTTCTAGCTTTTGATTTACTGATTCCTTTTCGATTTGCGTAATCTACAAATTGACTGTCTGTAATTTTACCCAAACCAAAATATTTAGCTTCTTTATTTGCAAAATAATAGCCTGAAACTGCAGCTGCAGGCCACATTGCTTTGCTTTCTGTTAATTTTACTCCGATTTTATTTTCTACATCTAATAAACTCCAAATGGTATCTTTTTCTAAATGATCTGGACATGCTGGATAACCAGGTGCAGGACGAATTCCTTTATAACTTTCTTTAATTAAATCATCATTAGATAAGGCTTCATCTGATGCATAACCCCAATGTTTTGTTCTAATTTGTTTATGTAAATATTCTGCAAAAGCTTCTGCAAAACGATCTGCAATGGCCTGAGTCATAATTGCATTATAATCGTCATCTTTTGCCTTGTAACTTTCTGCCAGTTCTTGTGCACCAAAAATACCTACACAAAATGCACCTATATAATCTTGTTTTTTGGTTTCGATTGGCGCAATAAAATCGGCTAATGCTAAATTAGGTATACCTTCTCTTTTCTTTAGTTGTTGACGTAAAGTTCTAAATACAGCTATTTCTTTGCCTTTTTTCTGCACAGAAATATCATCATCATTTATTGCATTTGCTTCAAATAAACCAAATACTGCTTTGGGTTTTAGTAATTGTTTTGCAATGATTTTATCAATCATTACTTGAGCTTCTTGGTATAAAATGGTTGCTTGCTCACCTACTATTTTATCTGATAAAATAGCTGGAAACTTGCCATGTAAATCCCAACTTCTAAAAAACGGACTCCAATCTATAAAAGGAACCAACTCTTTTAAACTTAGTTGCTCTAAAGTTTGAATTCCTAAAGATTTTGGTTTTATAATTTCTGATTTTTCCCAATCAATTTTATATTTACGTTTACGTGCTTCATCAATAGAAATGTAAGTTTTTTCTTTACCTCGTTTTAAAAACTTGATTCTAAACTCATCATAATCTTTTTTCAGTTTTGCAACGTATTCATTATTTGATTTTTTGTTTAATAAATCTCCTACAACAGTTACTGCTCTTGATGCATCATTAACATGAACCACTGCATTTTTATATTGTGTATCTATTTTTACAGCTGTGTGTGCTTTAGAGGTTGTTGCTCCACCTATTAACAAAGGAACTTCAAAACTTTGATGTTCCATTTCTTTCGCCAAATACACCATTTCATCTAGAGAAGGTGTAATTAATCCGCTTAAACCAATGGCATCTACATTCTCTTTTTTTGCAGTTTCAATAATTTTTTCTGGAGGAACCATTACTCCTAAATCAACAATCTCGTAATTGTTACAGGCTAAAACCACACTTACAATATTTTTCCCAATATCGTGAACATCTCCTTTTACAGTAGCCATTAAAATTTTTCCTACAGGTTTAGATTTTTCTGATTTTTCGGCTTCAATAAAAGGATTTAAATAGGCTACTGCTTTTTTCATTACGCGTGCAGACTTTACAACTTGTGGTAAAAACATTTTTCCTGATCCAAATAAATCTCCAACAACGTTCATTCCAATCATTAAATGACCTTCAATTACTTCTATTGGTTTTGCAGCTTCTTGTCTTGCTTGCTCAATATCTTCAATAATAAAAGCATCAATTCCTTTTACCAAAGCATGTGTAATTCTATCTTGAATTGGATTTTCTCTCCAAGATAAATCCACAGTTTTTTCTTTTGATGTTGCTTTTACAGTTTCTGCAAAATCTAATAAACGTTCTGTGGCATCATCTCTTCTATTGAGAATTACATCTTCTACGTGTTCTAATAAATCTTTTGGAATATCATCATAAACTTCTAACATTGCAGGGTTTACTATACCCATATTCATTCCATTTTGAATTGCATGATACAAGAAAACAGAATGCATTGCTTCACGAACTGTGTTGTTTCCTCTAAAAGAAAAGGAAACATTACTCACTCCTCCACTTACTGAAGCATTGAGTAAATTTTGACGAACCCATTTTGTTGCCTCTATAAAATCGATAGCATTTCTTTTGTGCTCATCCATTCCTGTTGCTACAGGAAAAATGTTTAAATCGAAAATAATATCTTCTGATGGAAAGTGGACAATGTCCACTAATATTTTATAAGAACGTTTTGCAATTTCTATGCGTCTTTTATAATTATCTGCTTGCCCAACTTCGTCAAAAGCCATCACAATTACTGCTGCTCCATAACGTTTTATTGTTTTAGCTTGCTTTATAAACTCATTTTCACCTTCTTTTAATGAAATAGAATTTACAACACACTTTCCTTGTACAACTTGTAAACCAGCTTCTATAATTTCCCATTTAGAGCTATCTATCATAATTGGTACTCTGCAAATATCTGGTTCAGCAGCTATTAAGTTTAAAAAACGAACCATGGCTTGTTTTCCATCAATTAAACCATCATCAAAATTAATATCTATAATTTGTGCACCACCATCTACTTGATGTCTTGCAATTTCTATAGCTTCATCAAATTTCTCCTCTTTAATTAATCGTAAAAACTTACGAGAACCTGCTACATTTGTTCGCTCTCCAACATTGATAAAATTACTATTCTCATTCAGAACTAGTGGTTCTAATCCTGATAGTTTCATATATTTTGTTTGTTTAATTTGCATTGACCTTACATTCTAAAACTTTCGTGGTTTATACTTAGCAGCAATATTTGCAATAATCTTAATATGCTCTGGACTTGTGCCACAACAACCACCAATAATATTGATTAAATTTTTCTTTAAGTATTCTTCAATTTGCTCACCCATTTCTTCTGGAGTTTCATCATACTCACCAAAAGCATTAGGTAACCCAGCATTTGGATGTGCAGAAACTGCAAACTCGGTTTTATTAGCTATGATTTCTAAATGCGGTTGTAATAAATTAGCACCTAAAGCACAATTGAAACCTACAGATAGCAATGGAATATGAGACACAGAGATTAAAAAAGCTTCTGCAGTTTGACCTGATAATGTTCTACCTGAAGCATCTGTTATTGTTCCACTTAACATTACAGGAACTTCTATATTTCTTTCTTCTTTAACTTGTTCTATTGCAAATAGGGCTGCTTTTGCATTCAAGGTATCAAACACAGTTTCTACCAATAATAAATCTGCTCCACCATCTATTAAAGCTTCTGTTTGTTGCTTGTAAGCTATTCTTAAATCATTAAAGGTAACAGCTCTGTAACCAGGATCATTTACATCTGGAGACATACTTGCTGTTCGGTTTGTTGGCCCTATTGAACCAGCTACAAAACGAGGTTTATGTGGTTCTTTAGCTGTAAATTCATTAGCAACTTCTCTAGCGATTTTTGCAGATTGATAATTTAGTTCGTATACTAAATCTTCCATTTGATAATCTGCCATTGCAATTGTAGTTCCAGAAAATGTATTGGTTTCTATAATATCTGCTCCTGCTTCAAAATATTTGGCATGAATGGTTTTTATAGCTTCTGGCTGAGTTAATGATAATAGATCATTATTGCCTTTTAAAGGAGTTGGGTAATCTTTAAAGCGCTCTCCTCTAAAATTCTCTTCCTTAAATTTATAGGCTTGTAACATGGTACCCATAGCACCATCTAAAACCAAAATACGTTCTTGTAAAATTTTGTAAATATTTGACATATTTGTTTGATAGTTTATATAAATATGTCATCAGGAAAAAGTAAAGTTTTTTCGCTGTTATCTGTCGAATATAAAATCTATTTAGAAGTTTCTAAAAGATACTGAAATAAAGCCAGCATGTATTCGTAGAATGTAGCACCTTTCTCGTAATTAAGAGGTTGCTAAGGTTTCAACGGGTCTAATCCCTCTACCTTTCGTGATAACGTATTAATAAGTTTATGAACTTTATAATTCTAATTTACTAAAAATATTTTTCAATAAATTAAAAAGTCTTTTTTTTTAAGATTCTGGGGCTAATTCTATTTCCAAACCATTAATCTCTGGTGTAATTTGTATTTGACACCCTAATCTACTATTGTCTTCTACATAAAATGCTTCTGCTAGCATTGCATCTTCATCATCTGTTTTCTCTGGCAATTGATGATCTGATTTAATATAACATTGGCAAGAAGCACACATAGCCATACCTCCACAAATACCAATGGTACCTTCTTCTGCTAATTCGTAAGAACGCACAACCTCCATCAAATTCATAGCCATATCAGTTGGAGCAACCACATCATGAGTTACACCATTTCTATCTGTTATTTTTAAATTTACATCTTGCATGAAATTATTTTTTTTGCAAAGTTAGCAAACTGTTTTTAAAATGTTTTGCCTAAAGTGAATTGAATTGGTATAGCCACTCCTGCATTATCTGTAAATATATTTCCATTTGAATAATGCATTATGCGCATCTCAAAATTATACTTTCTTTGTTTACCAAAAAAGATTCCAAAACCCATAAGATCTTGGTAAGTTATATTTGTTCCAGTATCAAAACCATCTGTTACGCTTTCTGTGATATATGTTGGTCCAATAATTGAATAATTTGCGTAAAGATCAAACTTTTCGTCTCTCAATAAATAAAATCTTAATACAGGAAAAATTGAAAAAGCGAATACATTTTCTTTTCCTCTCGATTGAAAATAAGTAGCACTTACACCCCAATCTAAAGAAAATATCTTTTCTGATCTGTAAATTAATCTTTGATAAGTTAAAGATACTGCATGCTGAGCTTTTACATCTCCTAACCAAAAGACAGGAATTCCAAAGCTCTCAAAATTACCAAGTTTCATATTCATTGAAAAAAACTCATTCATACCAAAACCAATACCTCCTGTTCCGTAATTGATTTGAAATATATTTTTAGGAAAAAAGTATTGATTATTAGCATATTTCTTTGCTCCTTGATCATCAACTTGTTGTAAATGGTACTCAAAACCTAATGTTGCTTGTGAAATAGAAGGCTGATTGTATTTTTTAGATTTTGGTAAAAATGATGCATTTGCAGACAATCTCCATTTTTTACTTAACCAATATTGTACTCCAAAACCATAAATCAAATTCGCAAAATGTGCATCATCATAAATAACTTCATCATTAATTGAAAAACCAAAACGTGTTACATTTGCAATACCTGCTTCTGTATAAAGTGATATTTTTTCTGATATATTAAAATCTTTTTTTAGTGATAAAGACCAAGCATTTATCCATACACTTCTATCATATCCAATATTATTTACATTGTCATACTTAAACCATGAAACTGGTCTCATAGTACCAAATTGCAAAGCCCAATTATCAGTTATTTTATGTCCTAATAATAATCTGCCAGAAAACCAATTTCGACTAAACGTTTCAGTTGCAAAACCTTCTTTTAAATTACTATTTGAAAAAGGATAAAAAATACCTCCAAAATTTAGACTATAATAAGATTTTGCTAAAAAGTTGGTAAATTTTGTTTTTTCTTTATTTTGATTTTGACTGAACACGAAAACCGTAAAAAAAGTAAAAAAAAGAACTAGATTTTTTTTCATTCAGAAGCTGTTTTCATCAAATATACCAAACAATTTTCTATTTGTTTAAAGCTTGTTTTATATCTGCTAAAATATCTTTGTAGTTTTCTAAACCAACAGAAATACGAACCAAACCATCAGTTATGCCAACTTCTAACAATTCACTTTTAGATAAACGACTGTGAGTTGTAGATGCAGGATGTGTTACTATGGTTCTTGTATCTCCTAAATTAGCAGTAAGCGAACACATTTTAATATTATTTAAAAAACGTTTTCCAGCTTCTAAACCACCTATAATTTCAAATGCAATAATATTACCTCCCAACTTCATTTGTTTTTTGGCTATTGCAAATTGTGGATGAGATTTTAAAAATGGATATTTTATGTACTTAATTTTAGAATTGCCTTCTAAAAACTCGGCAATTTTTAAAGCATTATCACAATGTTTATCAACTCTCACTGCTAATGTTTCTAAGCTTTTTGATAATATCCAAGCATTAAAAGGAGACATTGCAGGCCCTGTATTTCTAGAAAACAAATAAATTTCTCTAATTAAATTTGCTTTACCAACTGTAACCCCACCTAAAACACGACCTTGACCATCTATTAATTTTGTTGCTGAGTGAATAACCAAATCTGCACCAAATTTAATGGGTTTTTGAAGGTATGGAGTTGCAAAGCAATTATCTACTATAAAGATTAAATTATGTTTTTTAGCAATTTTACCAATCAATTCTAAATCTAAAATATCTACAGCAGGGTTTGTTGGTGTTTCTATATAGAGAATTTTTGTGTTGTGTTTGATTAAGCTATCTATTAACTCAACTTCATCAACTTTAAAATAAGAAGTTTCTATATTCCATTTTGGAAAATATTTTGTAAACATACTATGTGTAGACCCAAAAACAGACCTACAAGAAATTACATGATCTCCAGCATTTAGCAATGCAGCAAATGTTGAGAAAATTGCAGACATACCTGTTGCAAAAGCATAACCTGCTTCTGCATTTTCCATTCCAACAATTTTATTTACAAATTCTGTTGTGTTTGGATTTGTAAACCTACTGTATAAATTACGCTCTTTTTCTTCTGCAAATGAAGCCCTCATTTCTTCTGCATCATTAAAAACAAAACTTGAAGTTAAAAATAAAGGTGCTGAATGTTCTGCAAACTGTGATCTCTGTATTTGATTTCTTATGGCTTGTGTTTCGAATTCTTTATTACTCATTTCTGTTTTTTAAACTATTTATTATTGTGTTTTGCGAGTCTTAAAATATCACCTAAAACACCTCTAGCTGTTACCTTTGCTCCTGCTCCTGCTCCCTGAATTACAATGGGCTGTTCTCCATAAGATTCTGTGTAGATTTCAAAAATAGCATCAGAACCCTGCAAAGAACCTAAAGGTGTATTTTGAGGAACTGAAACTAGGCTAACTTTTAAATCTCCTTTTTGTTGAAATAAATCTCCTCCTAATTCCCCAACATATCTTAAAACATAATTTGGTTTTTGATTTTCTTTTATAGATTGATATTCTTGATCTAACAACTCTAAATTTTTTAAAAATTCTGAAGCAGTTCCTTCTCTCAAGTTTTTTGGGATTAAATTCTGAACAACTACATCTTCTAATTCATTTTCTAAATCTAACTCTCTAGCTAAAATGAGTAGTTTTCTTGCTACATCATTACCTCCCAAATCTTCTCTTGGATCTGGTTCAGTAAAACCTTTAGCTATTGCTTCTTTTAAGACTTCTGAAAAAGAGAGTTTGTTTGCAGAAAACTGATTGAATAAAAAACTTAAACTCCCAGAAAAAACTCCTTTTATTTTTGTAATATTCTCTCCAGAATCATGTAACAAACGTATGGTATCTATTAAAGGTAAACCTGCACCAACATTAGTTTCATACAAATATTGCTTAGAGTAATCTTTTAATTTTTGTCTTATATTTTTATAAAAATCAAAAGATAATGTGTTGGCAATTTTATTGCTTGAAACCAAATTGAAACCTTCTGAAATAAGAGTTTCATAGTTTTCTACAAAACTTTTATCAGCTGTGTTATCAACTGCTATAAGGTTTTCTAATTTATTTTTTTTTGCAAAATCTACTACCTCTTCAACTGCATTAATATAAGTTTTACTTATTAATAAATTGTTTTCCCAATCTTTAGAAATACCATCAAGTGCTAATAAAGCTTTTTTAGAATTTACGACTGCAAAAACATGTAATACTATTTTTTTTCTTTCTAAAATAGTGGACTTATTTTCTATAATTTGATTGATTAAAGTTCCACCAACCAAACCTTTTCCAAAAATGGCAATATGTACTGTTTTGTATTCATTACTCAACTCTTTTTTCAAAGATTTTGTTTCTTTTTTTTGAGTTAATAATGCGTTATTGTTATTTTTTATATTCATCTTAAATATTTTATTTGTTATTTAAAAAAATTGATTTTAAAAATCTTCTTAACTGATTGTATTCTATTAAAAATGCATCATGCCCATGTACAGAATCTATTTCATAATAAAAAACATTGTCTTTTAAAGCTGATAAGGTTGTATAGGTTTCTCTATTTTCTTCAGCTGTAAAAAACAAATCAGAATTTACACTTACAATATGTATAGCTGCAGAAATTGCGCTAAAATCTGATTCAGAAAATCGGCCATTATTACTAGCATCAATAGTTTTTAAGAGTTGATTCATCAATTTATAAGAAGCCAATTGAAAGCGGTCTTGTAATTTTTTTCCATGATGTAACAACCAACTTTCTACATTAAAAATCTCTGTTTTTTCTTTTTTTGACCTATTAAATTTAACTCTAAAAGATGCTGGGCTTCTATAACAAAGCATGGCATGCATTCTTGCATCATGTACTGGTTTTTTTGAGTTTACTAAAAATTGTTCTTGTATTTGGCAGTTTGCAATTAACCAATCTGTGGCTTTCCAATCTGTGGCAATAGGAATAAAATGTTTTGTTAATGTATTATGTTTTACTACCATTTCCCAAGCAATTCCTCCTCCTAAAGAGCCTCCTATTAATGCATATAATTGCTGTATTTTTAATTGATTTAGCCCTATTAAAAAAATATTAGCTATATCTCTAGCAATAAAATCTTTATAATTTTCTAATGTTTGACCGTCAAAACCATTTCCAGGAATATTAAAAGACAGCACTGAATAAACATTTGTATTTATCAATTTTTCTTCACCAACAATATCTTGCCACCATCCATTTTTTCCTGCAACATTACTATTACCTGTTAATGCATGATTAATTACCACTACTGGAGCAGTGCCTAATTCTCTTCCAAACACTTGATAACTCAGTTGAATGGTTTTAAAAAAGACACCACTTTCTGTAGTAAAATCTGCAATATTTATATGATGTAAATCTGCTCCCAAAACCAATAATTAGATTAAAATTCCTTGTGGAATTTTTGAAAACGCCTCTTTTAAATCTAACTTTAAATCTTCGATATCTTCTATCCCCACAGATAATCGAATTAGATCTTGGGTTACTCCAGCACTAATTTGAGCATCTTCATTTAATTGTTGATGTGTAGTACTTGCAGGTTGAATTATTAGCGATTTTGTATCTCCAATATTCGCCAATAAAGAAAAGATTTTAGTTTCGTTAGCAATTGTTTTTGCTACTTCAAACCCTCCTTTTGCACCAAATGTTACAATTCCACTTTGTCCTTTTGGAAGGTATTTTTTTGCTAAAGCCTTGTACTTACTATTTTCTAAACCAGGATAATTTACCCAAGCAACTTCTTCTTGCTGTTCCAACCATTTAGCTAGTTTCAATGCATTTTCTGAATGTTGCTTTATTCTAACTGGTAAAGTTTCTAATCCTTGAATAATATTAAACGAATTTGTTGGACTTATAGCTCCACCAAAATCTCGCAAACCTTCCAAAATAAGTTTGAAAGTATATGATGCAGCTCCTAAAGTTTCATAATATTTTAAACCATGATAACCTGCTGATGGTTCTGTAAATTCAGGAAATTTACCATTTGCCCAATTAAAAGTTCCAGCATCAATAATAGCACCTCCTAAAGAGTTTCCTTGTCCTCCAATATATTTTGTTAATGAATGGATTACAATATCAGCACCATATTTAATAGGATTTAACAACACTGGAGTTGCAACAGTATTATCCACAATAAATGGAACTTCTGCTACTTTTGCATACCCTGAAATTGCTTCTAAATCTAATACGTCTAATTTTGGATTTCCTAAAGATTCAACAAAAAAAGCTCTCGTATTTTCTTGAACTGCATCTGAAAAATTATCAGGATTTGAAGCATCTACAAAGGTGGTTGTAATACCAAATCTTGGTAGAGTTACACTTAGTAAATTATAAGTTCCTCCATACAAACTGCTTGAAGCTACAATATGATCTCCAGCTTTTAATAAAGTTAACAATCCTGTAGAAATTGCTGCAGTTCCAGAAGCAAAAACAACTGCTCCAACACCACCTTCTATGGCTGCTAAACGTTCTTGTAAAATTTGATTTGTTGGGTTGTTTAACCTTGTGTAAATAAACCCTAATTCTTGTAAAGAAAATAAATTTGCAGCATGAGTTGCATCATTAAAAACATAAGATGTTGTTTGATAAATTGGCACTGCTCTTGTACCTCCATTAGCTTTAACATCATGACCTGCATGCAACACGTTTGTTGCGATTTTTTGTGTACTCATTTTTCTATTTTTTGAGTTAATAAATTGATTAAAACAAAAGCCAAAAACATCAATTTTTGATGCGTTTACTAGAAAAATGTTATTAAGAAAAAATAGAACATACCAGAATTGGCATATTCGTTTTTGTTATCTATCCAATCTCTTTTTTGAGATACTGAAACGAGTTCAGCACAGGGTAGAATTTAGCACCTTCTTTATAAAAACCAAATAGTTTTTAGCTTTACAAAGGGTTGCTAAGGCTTCATTGGGTCTAATCCCTCCACCTTTCTTGATAACATTTCAATAAGTTATTGAACTTTGTGAGTGCAAATATTGCAACAGAAAAAATTAGTATCCAAATAAAAAGTAACTTTTTTTAATTCTAAAATTATCCTTTACATTATTAAAAAAATGAAGAAGAGAATCTAAAAGTAGATCTACTGATACCACTATCATAAATAATTATTACAAAAAAACGATGCATTTTAATATTAAAACGTATTTTTGTAACAGAATTTAGAGGAAAAATTTGAACTGATTGCAACCTCTTTTTTAAAAGAATTTTACAAAAAAGCTTCTTTTAAAGAACAAAATGCTAAAGCAGTAAATCTCTACTCCTTTTAGCAAACTTGCAATCCTTTTTTATTTTTTTGAAACCAAAAAAAAAGAAATTATGTCGTATTTATTTACCTCAGAAAGTGTTTCTGAAGGACACCCAGATAAAGTTGCAGATCAAATATCTGATGCATTAATAGATAATTTTTTAGCTTTTGATGCTAAAAGCAAAGTTGCCTGTGAAACTTTAGTAACAACAGGACAAGTTATTTTAGCTGGTGAAGTAAAATCGGATACTTATTTAGATGTTCAACAAATTGCTAGAGATGTAATTAATAAAATTGGTTACACAAAAAGTGCTTATATGTTTGATGGTAATTCTTGTGGTGTACTATCTGCAATCCATGAACAATCTCCAGATATTAATCAAGGAGTTGATAGATCTAATCCTGAAGAACAAGGTGCAGGAGATCAAGGAATGATGTTTGGTTATGCAACAGATGAAACTGAAAATTACATGCCTTTAGCGCTAGAATTATCACATAGATTATTGAAAGAATTGGCTGAAATTCGTAGAGAAAACTCTGATATTACTTATTTAAGACCAGATGCAAAAAGTCAAGTAACTATCGAATATTCTGATGAAAATATTCCTCAAAAAATTGATGCAATTGTAATATCTACTCAACATGACGATTTTGATGCAGATGATGCTATAATGTTAGCAAAAATTAAAAAAGATATCATCGAAATTTTAATTCCTAGAGTTGTAGCAAAATTACCAGAACATATTCAAAAATTATTTACGGATAACATCAAGTATCACATTAACCCAACAGGAGTTTTTGTAATTGGTGGTCCTCATGGAGATACTGGTTTAACAGGACGTAAAATAATAGTAGATACTTATGGTGGTAAAGGAGCACATGGTGGTGGAGCTTTTTCTGGAAAAGACCCAAGTAAAGTAGATAGATCTGGAGCATATGCAACAAGACATATTGCTAAAAATCTTGTAGCTGCTGGTGTTTGTAAAGAGGTTTTAGTACAAGTTTCTTATGCAATTGGAGTTGCAGAGCCAACAAGTATAAATGTAGAAACTTTTGGTACAGCAGCTGTAGATTTATCTGATGGAGAAATCAGTAAAAAGATAGAAGAAATTTTTGATATGCGTCCTTATTTTATTGAAAAACGATTAAAATTAAGAACGCCTATTTATTCAGAAACTGCTGCATATGGACACATGGGAAGAACTCCAGAAGTAAAAACAGTATCCTTCTCAAACCCAATGGGTGAAACTGTGTCTTTAGAAGTAGAAACTTTTACTTGGGAAAAATTAGATTATGTAGATAAAATAAAAGCAGCTTTTAAGCTTTAAACTTCACTTAAATCATAAAATAAAGGAACCTCCAAATTTAAAAATTTGAAGGTTTTTTTATAGAATAAAAACAAATCCTTTAACATTTATTTAAGACTTGTTAGCTTAATGTTTACGTAATTTGGGAAATAATTCAAATCGAACATAAATTATGACAAAAAAAGTATTCTCGCAATTGGTTTTAATTGCACTTGTTTTTGGCTTTTCTGTTGATGCTAATGCACAAATTTGGAAAAGAAAAAAGAAGGAAGCACCTAAAAAAGCGGCTCAAAAGCCTGCACCTAGACCTAAAAAAGGAGCCATTCAACCTTTTTCTAAGGTAGTAACAAAAGACATGAAAACAGATAAAGGTCTGTTTAATGTATATTCTAAAGACGACACTTACCTTTTCGAAATTCCAGATTCTTTAATGGAAAGAGAAATGTTAATGGTAACACGTATTGCAAAAACTGCAAGTGGCATTGGTTTTGGTGGTGGTAAAGCAAATACTCAAGTTTTACGTTGGCAAAGAAAAGATAAACAAATCTTATTAAGAGTTGTTTCTCATAGCGTAGTTGCAGATACTATTTTACCTGTTCATGAAGCAGTTGTAAATTCTAATTTTGAACCAGTTTTATATACTTTTCCTATAAAAGCTTTTAATAAAGATACAACTGGAGTTGTAATAGATGCTACAAAACTTTTAACTGAAGACATTAAACCTTTAGGTTTTCCTCAGTTTTATAGAACAGCTTTTAGAGTTTCTAGGTTAGATAAATCTAGATCATACACAGAAAGAGTAAGTAGTTATCCAAAAAATATTGAGTTAAGACATGTAAAAACTTATTTTGCTTCAAGACCTCCATCTAATGGAAGTGTTGGATCTATTTCATTAGAAATGAGTAACTCAATGATATTATTACCTAAAGTACCAATGAAACGTCGTTATTTTGATGAAAGAGTAGGTTGGTTTGCTAGAGGACAAACAGATTATGGTTTAGATGCTCAAAAAAGCAAAACTGTACGTTATTTAGACAGATGGCGTTTAGAGGTAAAAGACGAAGATATTGAAAAATTTAAAAGAGGTGAATTAGTAGAGCCTAAAAAACAAATTGTTTATTATGTAGATAGAGCTACTCCAAAAGAGTGGGTTCCTTACATAAAACAAGGTATAGAAGATTGGCAAGTTGCTTTTGAAGCAGCAGGTTTCAAAAATGCTATTATCGCAAAAGATCCACCAAGTAAAGAAGAAGACCCAGATTGGAGTCCAGAAGATGTACGTTATTCTGTTGTAAGATATTTAGCTTCTCCTATTCCAAATGCAAATGGACCTCACGTAAGTGATCCAAGATCTGGAGAAATTTTAGAATCTGATATCAACTGGTACCATAATGTAATGACGTTGTTACACAACTGGTATTTTGTACAAACTGCAGCTATTAACGAAGAAGCTAGAGGAAATCAGTTTAAAACAGAAATCATGGGACGTTTAATTCAATTTGTATCTTCTCATGAAGTTGGTCATACCTTAGGTTTACCTCACAACATGGGTAGTTCTGTAGCTTATCCTGTAGATTCTTTACGTTCTAAATCTTTTACAGATAAATATAGTACAGCACCATCAATTATGGATTATGCACGTTTTAACTACGTAGCACAACCAGAAGATAAAGGTGTTGCTTTAATGCCAAACATTGGTGTTTATGATAAATATTCAATTTCTTGGGGTTATAGACCAATTTTAGATAAAGATGCTAAAGAAGAAAAAGCAACTTTAGATGCATGGATTATGAAACATGCTGGAGATCCTATGTATCGTTTTGGACGTCAGCAAAGAGGTGTAATAGACCCTAGCTCTCAAACAGAAGATTTAGGTGATGATGCTATGAAAGCTTCTATGTATGGTATCAAAAACCTACAAAGAATTGTACCTAATTTAGAAAAGTGGACATCTGAAAAAGGTGAAAATTATGATGAATTAGCTACCATGTATGGTCAAGTTTTAGGGCAATTTAATAGATATATGGGTCATGTTGCTGGTAATATTGGAGGTATTTATGAGTACTACAAAACTTCTGACCAAGAAGGAAGTGTATATACTCATGTACCAAAAGACCATCAAAGAAAAGCAGTAATGTTTTTAAATGAAGAGCTTTTCGAAACTCCAACTTGGATGTTAGATAAAAACATTTTCGGTAAAATTCAATTTTCAGGTGCTGTTGAAAGAATTAGAAGTATGCAGGTTCGTATTATGAATGCAGCTTTAAGTGTTGACAGGTTAGGTAGAATGATTGAAAATGAAACTCTAAATGGAAATGATGCTTATAGCGTTGTTACTCTATTTTCTGACTTACGTAAAGGTGTTTGGTCTGAGTTATATAATGGTAGATCTATTGACACTTACAGAAGAAACCTACAAAAAGCGCATGTAGAACGTTTAGGTTATTTAGTAAACGATGCTAATAATGCCAGAGGTTTTGGAGAGTTAGGCTCTGTAAATGCAAGTCAATCTGATATTAAATCTATGGCTAGAGGAGAGTTAAAACGCTTAAAGCGTGATGCAAGAGCTGCTTCTTCTAGAGGTAATACCTTAAGACGTTACCACTTACAAGATGTTGTTGACAGAATTGATATGATTTTAGATCCTAAATAATTTAAAAAAACATACAATATTAAAACCTCGCAATTTCGCGAGGTTTTTTTATATCTAAACTTTAGATTAAAATCATTAAATTAGACTTCAATAATAAAAACTATGATTTCTAAATACTACGATTTTAAAAATTTAAAAGGAGATATAACTGGTGGCTTAGTTGCAGGAGTTGTTGCTTTACCTCTAGCATTAGCTTTTGGTGTACAATCTGGTTTAGGTGCAATTGCTGGTTTATATGGTGCAATTGCTGTTGGTATTTTTGCAGCTATCTTTGGAGGCACTGCTACACAAGCAAGTGGACCAACAGGTCCTATGACAGTAGTTTCTGCTGCTTTAGTTGCTGCAGCTATTGAAAGTACAGGTAGTTTACAAGCTGCAATGCCCATAATAATATTAACTTTTTTATTAGGTGGTATATTTCAGATTATTTTTGGCTTTTTAAATATAGCTAGCTATGTTAAGTATTTTCCATACCCTGTAGTTTCAGGTTTTATGAGTGGTGTAGGGTTAATAATTATTATCCTTCAATTATTTCCTTTTGCAGGTTTATCGTCAGCAAAATCAACATGGGCAGTTGTACAAGATCTACCAAGGTTATTTAATAATTTTAATATAGATGCTTTATTATTAGGTACTTTAACTATTGTTGTTTATTTAGTTTTTCCTTTCATCACAAAAAAAATTCCAAGTGCTTTAGCTGCTCTTTTAGTTGCTTCGTTAGCTGGATACTTTTTACAATGGAATGTGCCTGTTATTGGAGATATCCCTTCAGGATTACCATCTTTACAAATAGAAGGTTTTTTTACAATACAAGCAGACGTGTATTTTTTAATTGCAGAATATGCAATAGTTTTGGCGGTTTTAGGCTCTATAGATTCTTTACTAACTTCTGTAATTGCAGATAATATGACCAAAACAAAACATAATAGCAATAGAGAGCTAATAGGGCAAGGTATTGGAAATGTAATTGCTGCTGTTTTTGGAGGAATCCCTGGAGCTGGCGCAACAAAAGGAACTGTAATAAATATAAATAGTGGTGGTAGAACAAGAGTTTCTGGAACCATACATGGCTTATTTTTATTAGCTGTACTTTTAGGTTTGGGTAAACTAGCAGCTTATATTCCTTTATCTGTTTTGGCAGGTTTACTTATACCAATTGCTTTTAAAATAATTGACACTAAAGGATTAAAACACTTATTCTCTGTACCTAAAGCTGATGCATTCGTTCTAATTGTAGTTTTACTGATGACTACTTTTGGTAGTTTAATTCAGGCTGTAACTGTTGGTTTATTGCTAGCTTCATTATTATTTATGAAAAAATCTAGTGATTTAGCAGAAAAAGGCTTAGAAGTAAATACCTTAGCTGGGTTTGATGGAGAAAAACCTTGGCAGGATGAATTTGAGTTTTATGAAGAATACAAAGATAAAGTATATATAAAGCATTTATATGGGCCTTTGTTTTTTGGGTTTACCTCTCATTTTCAAAATGAAATTGAAAATATCCCTAAACAAGTTAAAGCTTTAATTATTAGGATGGATAGAGTACCCTATATAGATCAGTCTGGTTTATATGCTTTAGAAAACGCTGTTTTAGAGTTAGAAAAAAAAGGAGTTATGGTTGTTTTAGTTGATATTGATGAACAGCCTTGTGATCAATTAAGATCTATAGATATTATTCCAGATTTAGTTGAAGAAGAACACGTTTTTAAAACAGTAGCAGAAAGTTTTGCATATTTAAAAGGTAAATTTTTAAAATAGACTTACTTCTTCCATTTAATACCACACCCCATACTTGGCCTTTGGTTTTCAACTGCTTTTTTACCTTCTAAAAGATAGTTTAAAGCTTTACGAATATCTTTTCCATTTATTGGTGCAGAATTTCCTGGTCTAGAATCGTCTAATTGACCATGATAAGTTGCTTTTAAGTCGTCATCAAAAACATAAAAATCTGGTGTACAAGCTGCATCATAAGCTTTTGCCACATTTTGAGTTTCATCAAATAAATAAGGAAAAGGATAATTTAAGTTCTCTGCAACCTCTTTCATATATTTTGGGGCATCTTGAGGATAATTCTCAATTTCATTTGAACTGATGGCTATAAAATTTATTCCTTTTTCTTGGAACTCATTTGCTATTTTTACCAATTCTGGATTCACATGAATTACAAATGGGCAATGATTACAAATAAACATTATTACAGTTCCTTTTTCTCCCTTCAATTGATTTAAAGCATATTGTTTATCATCAACTGTATTGATCAAAGTAAAATCTGGTGCAGTTTTGCCTAAAGTAAATTCTTTTGATTCTGTTAAAGCCATTTCTTTAAATTTTTAATTATTTGTTTCTGCTATTGCGTTTGCACAAATGTAACCACCTGTCCAAGCATTTTGGAAATTAAACCCTCCTGTAACTGCATCAATATTTAAAACCTCACCAACAAAAAAGAGATTTTTATGTTTTTTACTTTCAAATCGTTTAAAATTTATTTCTTTTAAATCTACACCTCCAGCAGTTACAAATTCGTCTTTAAAAGTAGTTCTACCATTTGCATTGTAAATTCCTCTAGTTAATTGATTGGTTAATTTTTCTAATTGTAAGTTATTTAAATCTGCCCAATTGTGATTTTTAGTAATATCAGAAAAAAGCACAAAACGTTCCCAAAGTCTTTTTGAAATTTCAGTAAAAGGAGATTTTAAAATCACCGTTTTTCGAGGTTCTTTCTTCTTTAAATTTAAAAGTACATTTAGTACTTTTTCTGCTGGTCTAGACAACCAATTTACTTCGACATTGTATTGGTAATTTTTATCAGCTAAAATTCGTGCCCCAAAAGCTGACAATTTCAGTACAGCTGGTCCACTCATACCCCAATGTGTAATTAATAAAGGCCCTGAAGCTTCTAGCTTTGTACCTACAATATTTACAGTAGCATTTGGTACAGAAATACCCAATAAATCTACCAATCTTTTATCGTTAATATTAAAGGTGAATAATGATGGTACAGGTTCTACTACTTTATGATTTAAAGTTTTGCAAAGCTCCCATACTTTTTTAGAACTACCAGCTGCTACAACTACCTTGTCTGCAATAAAATCTTTATTTTTAGTGTTGATAACCCACTGTTTTTCTTGTTGATAAACTGCATTTACACCACAGTTTGTGAATACTTTAATATCTAACTTATCAACAGCATTTTGGAAACAATCTATAATAGCTTGACTTGTATTTGCCTCTGGGAAAACACGATTATCGCTTTCTATTTTCAAAGGCACTCCTCTATCATCAAACCATTCAAAAGTATCGCCAGTCATAAATTGATGAAAAGGTCCAAGGAGTTCTTTTTTTCCTCTAGGATAGAATTCAATCAATTCTTTTGGTGTAAAACAAGCATGTGTAACATTACATCTTCCTCCTCCAGAAATTTTTACTTTCTGCAAAACATCTTTTCCTTTTTCTAGAATGGTGATGTCTAGTTCAGGATTTTTTTCTTTTGCATTTATAGCTGTAAAATATCCAGCAGCTCCACCTCCAATAATTATTACTTTACTCATAAAATCATTTCTGAATAGGTAAGAATTGTTTCAAATCCTTTATTTTTAAAATAGTTTGGTGTGTTTGCATTACCTGTTGCTAATACAAAATCTCCTCCCCAAGCTCCAAGGCTTTTTACAGCTCCAGAAAAATCTGGAAATAATTTTTCTTTTACTGGTTTTAATTTTATAATTGAACTAATAATTTGTTCGTGTTCTTCAATCAATATATTAAAATCTTCTATAGTTTTTGCTGATGTAAATTCATCAGAAATTGCTGATATTCTTGTTATTTCTTTACTAAAACCCTGATTGCTTTCACGAAACTTAGCAATACCTTCTTTAGAGTCTTGCTTTTGATTTAAATGAATAAAAAATAAATTTTCTTTAAAAGTAGGATCAAAATCAATTTGTTGAACTAAAGGCTGTTTATTTTTAATTTGATAAAAGATAGGCGCATCATTTTGTGCACAAGCAATATCATAGCCACTTCCTTTAAAAGAATTCCATAACAGTTGAAATGCATCAATTTTTGCCCAATTTGCAATAGAATTTATTAATGTAGATGAACTTCCTAAACCCCAATTTCTCGGAAAATTAAGTTCAGTTTTAACTACAAAACCATGATCAACATTTAAAAAATTTGAGTTTAGTCTTTTGGCTTCTTTTAATATTTCTAATAGAGTTTCTGCAATTAACTCAGCACTTCCTTCTTTAATTGAATTAAATGTTGCAGAAACCAAACGTAATTTTTTCAAATCAAAAACAGCTTCAAACCAACATTCTCCTGTGTTCGTAAAACTACCCCAAATTATTTGAGGTTCTGTAATTTTTTCTATAACTAAGTTTTGTCCAAATTTTGTAGGAACTGCAAAAGCTTTTGCACCATCTAAAACAAGGTATTCTCCTGTAAGCAACAATTTTCCATTAGAATAATAATTCATTATAACAGGTTAAATTGTTTAAAGTGATGTGTAAAATGTTTTACATGAAATTTTTTCCAGTATTCGTAATCTAGCTCTCCAAAAAACGGATGATTTTCGATTGTAGTCGCTTTAAAGTGATTCTCAAATTCTTTTATTTGATGTATTAAATCATGAATAGCTTCTTGAATTGTTTTAAATTTTACAGGATAAGGATCTTCTGCCAACATTGGAGGTTTGAAACCAACCTGTAATTCATTTTCTGAATCTAAGAAGGTTTTTCTTCGTAAAGATTTTTCATCGCTCACATAATGATCAGCTTTAATTTTTCCATTAGAAATTTGCATTAAAAAGCTCAAATGCTCTATCATTTGTTGACCATTCATTTTTCCAAAAACTGGCTTTGAGTTTGTTTGTATTTTTGACAATTTTGTTTTTAAAATATCAGAATTTAAGAAATCAATCCAATTGATTTTTGCAGCTCTTAACTCATTTACTTTATCTACAACTGCTGAGTGCGAAACTGTTTTATCATTAAAATACGTTTCAATTTCTTCCTTTTCAGATTGAGTTGCATCCATTTGATTTAAGATGTTTTGCAAATGCATTTTCATATGCCCATGCTGAATGCCTTTTGTTGTTAAAGCTCTTAATGCTGCAAAATTTTGAGCTAAACCAGCTGCAGCCATAATTTGCATAAGCTCTCTAGCAGAAGGTTTTTGTAGCATTTCTAAAGATAATTTAGCCATAGGATGCAAGGCTGTTAAACCACCAACTGTTCCTAAAGCTAGTGGTAATTCTATCCAAAATTTAAATATACCATCAGTAATTGAACAATGCGTTAAACTAGTGTAAGAACCATTTCTTGAAGCATAAGCATGAGCACCAGCTTCTATAGCTCTAAAATCGTTTCCAGTAGCTAAAACAAGTGCATCAATTCCATTCATAATTCCTTTATTATGAGTAACTGCTCTGTAGGGTTCAATTTCTGCAATATCAACTGCTTGTTTGAATTTTTCTGCAAATTTTTGTGGATTTTCTCCTCCTAATTCTTCTATTTTACAACTCACCTCTGCTCTTACCAAACAGTCTGGAACAAAGTTAGAAAGTATACTCATTACAATTTCTATCTGCTCATTTTCAAACTTCTTAGCCATTGCTTCTAGACAAGAGTTTATAAAATTTGCACCCATTGAATCTTTAGTTTCAAAAGTGACATGCAGTTGATAATAATTTGATAACTGATCTGTTTTATCAACCAAAACAATATCTAAAATACCTCCACCTCGTTTTTCCATATTTTTTGTTATGGAAGCAGTTGCTGCAAATAATTCAGATTTATGTTTTGCAAAATAATTCTGTAAATCTTCTTTTTCACCCTCATACATAAAATGTACTTGGCCTATTTTTGTAGTTCCTAAAACTTGTGTTTTAAAACCACCTCTTGTACTCCAAAATTTACCAACCAAAGAAGCTGCTGCAACTACAGAACTTTCTTCTGTAACCATTGGTAAAACGTAAGTTTTATTATTAATTACAAAATTGGGAGCAACACCAAAAGGCATGTAAAAGTTAGAAATTGTGTTTTCTATAAAATCATCATGCAACTCCTGTAATTTAGAATTTGAGTTCCAATATTGTTTGATAATCTGTTTAGATTCTGATGGATTTTGATAATAATTTTTTGTTAACCAGTCAATTTTTTCTTCCTTGGTAAACTTGGAAAATCCAGATATAATTTTGCTCATTTAAGTAGTTATAAACTATGTTTTACAAATATAAATCAATCTATGAAAACCAAGTAGTTATTTATAAAACTCTTTCAAAGTTAAAAATGAAAAATAAATTATCAAATCTTTAAAAAATAAGTGTAAAAAAGATCAATTAATATTCAATCTTTAAAAATTTAATATTATTAACATAGTCTTTTCATCAAATAATCTTTAACGATTATTTTATAAGAAAAAATTATAATAAAAATCGCTTACATAAAAGTATTACTATTAAATTTGAGTGTATTATTAACTTAAATTATTTAAAGATGAGAAATATTGGCATTTTAATTTTAGTATTAGGTTTATTTTCTAGTTGTGCAGTAATTAGACCTGGAGAAGTAGGAATTAAACAAAAATTAGGAACTTTTACTGGTGAAGTTCAAAAAGAGGGTACTATTTTTTTTAACCCTATAACTAGTAAAGTTGTAAAAGAATCTACACAAACAAAAAATATAAAATTATTTTTAAGTTTACCTAGTAAGGAGGGTTTGAGTGTGAATTCTGAAATATCTATTTTACACAGATTAAATGGCGATAAATTAGCTTCTGTTCTTCAAAATTTAGGTCCAAATTACGAATCTGTTATTACAAGTGTTTTTAGATCTGCAGCATCAGATGTTTGTGCTAAATTCTTTGCTAAAGACATGCATTCTGGAAAAAGAGCTGATATTGAAAAAGAGATTTTAGATAAAATGAAAATTAATTTAGAGAAACAAGCAGAAGGAATTGAATTAATTGCTGTTTTAATGAAACAAATACAATTGCCTGCAGGACTTGCAAGCTCTGTGGAACGTAAACTACAAGCAGAACAAGATGCTATGAGAATGGAGTTTGTTTTAACGCAAGAAAAATTAGAAGCAGAAAGAAAAATAATAAATGCAAAAGGAGAAAGAGATGCTCAAATTATTATTGCTGAAGGATTAACAGAAGGTATTATTAAAATAAAAGCAATTGAAGCTTTTAGAGAGTTATCTAAATCAGAAAATGCTAAAATTATAATTACAGATGGTAAAACTCCTTTATTAGTAAATGAAAACACGAAAGAAAATTCAAAAATTACTAAAAATACTAAGAACAGTAAAAAGAGGTAATTTTTAAAATAACAAGTTTACATAACCTAGCAAATATAATTTGCTAGGTTATTTATTTTTGTAGCACAGAATAAAACTGTTGCAAATAAAATAGATTTTACAAGTGTATCAAACTTAAATTTAACAAAGGTTTTTTGACAATATTTTCGTAAACTTGACAAACTTTTACGAAAAAAAGAAAAAATGAAAAAAATATTCGCTTTTACTGCATTTTTATTTTTAATTGGCTGTAAAGAAAATACTTCAAAACTTTCGCAAAACTCACCAACAGGAACAAAAGAAATTACATTAGAAGAAATTTGGGATGGCACTTTTTCTGCACAGAGAATGAATGCTTTAAACTCAATGAATGGTAATTTTTACTCGCTATTAAATTCAGATAACAATGGAAATACTACAGTTGACAAATACAGTTATGCTACTTTAGAAAAAGTTGAAACTATTGTTAGTAGTTCAAATTTAAAAGAGCTAGAAAGTTTTTCATCTTACAGTTTTAACAATGATGAAACAAAACTAATTCTTGGAACAGATTTTAATAAAATTTTTAGACGTTCTTTTAGTGGCACTTTTTATGCTTATGATATTGCCTCTAAAAGCTTAACACTAATTGGTAAAGATATTCAAGAGCCTATTTTTTCTCCAGACAATAAAAAAATAGCTTATGCAAAAAACAACAATATTTTTATAAAAGATGTTTCGAACAACAAAGTAACTCAAGTTACAAAAGATGGAAAAAAGAATAGCATCATTAACGGAATTACAGACTGGGTTTATGAAGAAGAATTTGGTTTTGTAAGAGCTTTTGAGTGGAGTAACAACAGCAAATACTTAGCTTTTTTACGTTTTGATGAAGGTAATGTACCAACCTTTTCTATGGATATTGTTGGAGAAGGTAATTACCCAGAACAACAAGTTTTTAAATATCCAAAAGCGGGTGAAAAAAATGCAGAAGTAACTCTACACATGTATACTTTAGCAAGCCAAAATTCTAGAAAAATTAACTTAGGTAATTACGAATATATTCCTAGAATAAAATGGTCTAATAACGATGCTGTTTTAGTGGCAACTTCTTTAAACAGAAATCAAAATAACTTAAAACTTCACAAAGTAAATGCTTTAAGAAATTCAACTTCAGTATTGTTAAATGAAACAGACAAGGCTTATATTGATATTCATGATAACTTAACTTTTTTAGTTGATAATTCTTTTATTTGGACCAGTGAAAAAGATGGTTACAATCATATTTATCATTATGATTTTAATGGCAATTTAATCAATCAAATTACTAAAGGAGATTGGGAGGTTACTAATTATTATGGTTTTAACCCTTCAAAAAAGACTATTTATTATCAATCTGTAGAAAATGGTTCTACAAATAGAGGTGTATATTCTATTGGTTTAGATGGTAATAACAAAAAATTACTAAGCAATGAAAATGGTCAAAACACAGCTGCTTTTAGTACCAATTTAAACTACTTTATAAATACGTTTTCGTCATCAGAAATTCCTCCTATTTATTCTTTATATTCAGCTGAAGGAGAAATGCTAAAAGTGATAAAAGATAATGCTGAACTTAAAGAAAAGTTGGAGGACTATAAAATGAGTCCAAAAGAATTTTCAACCATAAACATTAACGGAAATGATTTGAACATGTGGATGATTAAACCTGCTGATTTTGATGAAAACAAAAAATACCCAATGTTAATGTTTCAATATTCAGGACCAGGTTCTCAGCAAGTGGCTAATAAATGGAATGCTGCAAATGATTATTGGCACAATATGCTAGCACAAAAAGGAATGATAATAGCCTGTGTAGATGGAAGAGGAACTGGTTTTAAAGGGTCAGATTTCAAAAAATCTACCTATTTAAATTTGGTAAAATATGAAACCGAAGATCAAATTGCAGCTGCTAAAAAATTAGCAGAACGTTCTTATATAGATGAAGATAATATTGGAATTTGGGGTTGGTCTTTTGGAGGGCACATGAGTACAAATTCACTTTTAAAAGGTAGTGATATTTTTACCACAGCAATTGCTGTTGCTCCTGTAACTTCTTGGCGTTTTTACGATACTGTGTATACAGAACGTTTTTTAAGAACTCCTCAAGAAAATGAAGCAGGTTATGATGAAAATTCGCCAGTAAATTATGCAGATAAACTAGAAGGAAACTATTTATTAGTTCATGGAACAGGAGATGACAATGTACATGTACAAAACTCATATAGAATGATAAACGCATTAATTGAGGCAAACAAACAATTTGATATGTTTATTGTACCAGACAGAACTCATGGTATTTACAAAGGAAAAAATACAAGGTTGAATTTATACACTAAAATGACCAATTTTGTAGAAGAACATTTAATAGAAAAATCAAACAAAACAACAGAAATAAAAGGATAATTATGTTAGACAAAGGAGTTAGCACAGCTACAGAAGAGCCACAAATGTTTGGACATCCAAAAGGATTGTTCTACTTATTTTTTGCAGAATTATGGGAACGTTTTAGTTTCTATGGAATGAGAGCGTTATTAACGCTTTACATGGTTGAAGAAATTTTTAAAGCAATTGCAGAAAGAGATACAGCAACTGCTGTGGTTTATGCATCTTATGGTTCTTTAGTTTATGCATCAACTGTTATTGGAGGTCAAATTTCAGATAAAATTTTAGGAATGAGAGCTTCCATATTTTTAGGTGGAATTCTTATGGCTTTAGGGCATTTTGTGTTAGCAGTAGAAAATGATATCGCTTTCTTTTTAGCATTAGCATTAATTGTAGTTGGTAATGGATTTTTTAAACCAAATATCTCCACATTTGTAGGTGCACTTTATAAAGAAGGTGATGTTAGAAAAGATTCTGGATTTACCATTTTTTACATGGGTATAAATATTGGTGGTTTTGTAGCACCTTTATTATGTGGCTGGTTAGCTTTAGAATATGGTTATCATTATGGATTTGGATTGGCAGGAATTGGAATGATGGCTGGTTTAATTTTCTTTTGGAGTGGTATTAAAAAGAATATTTTTGGTGATAAAGGAATGCCACCAACTCAAGAAGTTTACGAAAAGAAGGTTTTAGGAATTCCTCAAAAAACATTAATTCCAATTATTGCTTTTTTATGTGTACCTGGTATTGCTTATTTATTAGCTTCTTGGCAACAAAATTACGTAAGTGGTATTTTTAAATTTATTGGTTTCGCTGTTTTAGCATACTTAGTTTACATAATGGTAAAACTAGATTCTGAAGCCCGTAAAAAATTAATAATGGCTGTTTTAATAACATTTTTTATGACGCTATTTTGGGGTTTTCATGAATTATCTGGTAGTGTAATTACACTATTTGCTTCAAGAAATGTTGCTTTAGATGGTATCATGTCTGCTGCTCAAACCAATGCTTTAAACTCGATGTTTATTATTGTTTTAGCAATTCCAATTTCTTTATTATGGGGTTATTTAGCTAAAAAAGGATTAAACCCAAGAACACCTTACAAATTTGGTTTAGGATTACTTTTTGCAGGTTTATGTTTTTATATCTTATCAATTAGTGGAGCAAGTGCAGATGAAAATGGAATGGTGCCTTTTGCATACTTATTGATCATGTATTTTATTCTTTCTGTTGGTGAGTTATTTATGTCTCCAGTTGGTTTATCAAAAATTACAGATTTATCTCCAAAAAACATTGTAGCTTTTATGATGGGAGTTTGGTTTTTATCTTCTGCTTTTGCTTTTCAAATTGTAGGTTTTATAGGTGAACAATTGGCTATAGAAAGTACAAGTGAAAATGTTGGAGGCCTGGAAACTTTAACTATTTATACAGATGGTTTTCATTTAATTGCAATGTATGCATTAGGAGCAGGTGCAATTGTTTTATTGTTTTCTCCATTAATGAAGAAACTTTTAGGAAACGTACATTAATAAAAAATTATATTTAAAAAAAGCCTCGTAAGTAATTCTTATGAGGTTTTTTGTTTTTAGTAATTACGCTTTTTACAATCGCCTTATATTTAGTAACTTTGGCATACGATTTGTAATTTACATATTATGAAAAAAATATTTTTACTACTTCTTATTGTATTATCTAGCTTTTCTACAAATGCTCAAGAAGATATTAACTGGTTGTCTTTTGAAAAAGCAATCGAATTAAATAAAGAAAATCCAAAATTGATTTTAATTGATGTGTATACTGATTGGTGTGGGTATTGCAAAAAAATGGATAAAGAAACCTATAGCAACCCAACAATTATTAAATATATTAATGATAATTTTTACGCTATAAAATTAGATGGTGAAGGTAAAAAAGACATTACTTACAAAGGCCATACTTTTAAGTATAAAAAAGACGGAAGAACAGAATATCATGAACTTTCTGCTGCGTTATTAGAAGGTCAACTATCATATCCTTCTACTATTTTTATGACAGAAAAAGAGCAAATGTTACAGAAAATACCTGGATATTTATCTAAAGAACGATTCGAAAAAATATTAGCTTTTTTTAAAACAAATGCATATAAAGATCAAGATTGGGTAACTTTTGAAAAAGATTTTAAGAGTAATTTAAAGCCTTAATTTTTTAGAACAAAAGCGCCATTTACATTTGTATTGTAAAAAGGAATTCCCAATTTATTTGATGTCTTCTTCCATCTTTTCACATAACTTTTATAATTAGAGCCATCTGCAATAATTTGCTTTGGCTGTATTATTTTAATTAAACGTTCTAAATTTATTTTTGGTGATTGTTGCAACACAACTATTGGATGGTTTAAATTCATAAGCTGATAAACTCCTAAACTATCCACAACTAAAATAGTTTCATTTTTAAACTTCAAGACATTTGGAACTCCCATTTTATAATTGGGGTTTATATTTTGATTTACCTTGTAAGAACTTATTGCGTTTAAGTTTTTAATTTGAGAACTATCTAAATCATGATTTAATAAAAATCCCTCTCCTATTCTATTTCCTAAAATTGAATTTCTACTTTTATGAAAGACTATAAATTCTTTTGTTGATTTTCTTTGATAATCTTCGAATAAGAAAATACCTTGGAGAACAATTATTGATAATAATACATACACAAGCTTTTTAGATGATTTTTTTAATAAAAAAGACGCCCCTAAAAAGATGAAAAGATAACTGGCCAACATCAATAAAAATGACATTGACAATTCAGTGAATAGAAACTCTTCTTGCTTAGAAATCCAGTTTACAAAAGCATTCATCAACGAAATTATACCAGCATAAATAGTTGCTAAAAATTGAGGTAAAACTCCAAATAAAGCAAATGATATAATTACAATTCCACCCATTAAAATAGTGCCTAAAAAAGGAATAATCACCAAATTAGAAAGCATAAATAATCCTGGAAATTGATGAAAATAGAATAAACTTAAAGGTAAAACACCTAACTGAGCACTAATTGATACTGTTGTTAATTGCCAAAATTTATCTATAACTTTATTTTTAGGTTGCCATAGTTTGTAAATTTTTGGTTGTGTTAAAACAATACCAAAAACAGCTAAATAACTTAACTGAAAACCAACATCAAAAAGAAATAAAGGTTTAAAAACCAACAAAAAGAACATGGATGATATTAATGAAAAAAGCACTACGTTTTTTCTATTAAAAGACATGCCCACTGCTAAAAACGTAAACATGGTAACTGCTCTAACCACTGAAGCAGATAAGCCTGCCACAAAAGCAAAAGCCCAAAGAAAGAATACAATTAACAGTGTTTTTAAAAATTTTCCATTTTTAAACTTTTCAAAAGGTTTAAAAATAAACGATAAAATAAGGAGTATAATACCTACATGTAACCCAGAAACAGCCAAAATATGAATTGCCCCAGCTTTTGCATAGTTGTCTGTAAGCTCTTTAGAAATGTCTTGTCTTTCACCCAACAACAACGCATATATTACAGCCAACTCGTTTGTTGAAAAATGATAATTTTCTAAAGACTTTTTAACTTTATCTCTAAACCTTGATGACAAACCTATTAAAGAAAACTCTTTATGAATCAACTGTTTAAACTCATCTCTTTTTAAAAAAACTTGTTCAAATACACCTTGTTTTTCTAAATAAAATTTATAGTTAAATTGATAAGGATTCTTAGGATTTTCAACTACTACAAAATTAGCTTTTGTAAAAATTAAATCATCTACTTCTAGTCTTTGTTGCAAAGAATCTTTAGATACATTTAACAATACATTTCCTCGAGTTTTAAACGAATCAACCTGTGTAACTTTTGCTTGATATTTGTAGTTATAATCGTTTGTTTTTAGAACTTTTTCAATTTGTAAAATTGCATAAGATTCTGGTTTAATTAGTTTAGTATAGTAGTTTTTGTAATTATTATCCGTTTGTAAAAACATTACAAAAACACCAAGAAAAAAGAAGGTTATGAAGGAAAGTAAGGTTCTTACTACTTTTTGATTGACAACTACCAACAAAAACAGTAGAGCACTTAAAATTATTCCAAATTGTGTAAAACCAAAATTCCAAAATTTGGTGTAGAATTGTATTAAAATTCCTAAAATTACCCATGCAAGGAAATGCAAAGGTAAATACGTAAGTATCTTTTTCATAGCTTGTTAAAGATACTAAAAAATATAGAAATTGATTTTTAGCTAAACTCTAGAATAAAAAAACTGCATATTACAAATAGGTAGTCTTATTTTTTTGCGTTTTCTACAATTAATTTTGCTGTTTTTTCAGAAGCGCCTTTACCTCCCAGTTTTTTTTCTAGTTCAAAATAATCTAAAAATAATTTTTCACGATGTTTCGAATCTAAAATTTTTGCCAACTCTTTTTTTAGATTTTTTTTAGTTAAATCACTTTGTATCAACTCTGTTACCACTTCTCTATCCATTATTAAATTAACTAGAGAAATAAATTTTAACGTAAT
Source organism: uncultured Polaribacter sp. (assembly GCA_964565055.1). Classification (GTDB taxonomy): domain Bacteria; phylum Bacteroidota; class Bacteroidia; order Flavobacteriales; family Flavobacteriaceae; genus Polaribacter. Next base: position 31,762 of record CAZMDC010000021.1, read on the forward strand.
AATTCTTTTTGCAATTTGATATGATAAAAAACTACCTTTATAACAAACTACTTGTGGTACTTTAAATAATGCAGCCTCTAAAGTTGCAGTTCCTGAAGCTACCAATGCTGCATAGGATATACTTAATAAATCGTAAGTTTTATTATCTATAAAACTCACTTTTTTATCGCCAATAATACTTTTATAAAAAGAAAAATCTTGACTTGGAGCTCCTGCAATAACAAACGTATAATCAGAAAAATCATTTACTAAAGACAACATTACTGTTAGTTTTTTAGTAATTTCTTGCTTTCTACTTCCAGGTAATAAAGCGATAATAGGTTTAGAGCCTAAATTGTATTTTTCTCTAAATTCAAATTCATTTACTTGAGTTCTATCTGCAATTGCATCAATTAATGGATGTCCTACAAAAGTAACCTCATAATCGAACTTTTTATAAAAATCTTTTTCGAAAGGAAGAATTACATATAATTCATCAACATCTCTTCTTATGGCTTTAACCCTAGTTGCTCTACTTGCCCAAACTTGAGGAGAAATGTAATAATTTGTTTTAAAACCTTGTTGTTTTGCCCATTTTGCAATGCGTAAATTAAAACCAGAATTATCTATAAAAATAATAACATCTGGTTGATATTGCTCTATATCTTTTTTACAGAACCCTATAAAAACGAGCACTTTATTTAAGTTTTTAAGTACTTCAAAAAAACCCATAAAAGCTCTTTCTTTATAATGGCTCACTAGTGTTCCTCCAACATTTTGCATTAAATCTCCACCCCAAAAACGAATATCTGCAGTTTCATCTTGTTTGTACAATTCCTTCATTAAATTGGCACCATGTAAATCTCCAGAAGCCTCACCAGCAATGATGTAATATTTCATCAAATAAACTTTAAAATTAATGTAGTTAAAGCAATTAAAATAGTTGCCAATAATACTCCTTTTGCTCTATTATCTTGTTTCTTTTTGATATAAACAAAAAATACAAATAAATTAGGTATTGCTGCAATTGCTAAAATTTTTCCATACAAATCTCCATCTTCAATGAGTTTTACGGTTTCATTAAATCCCATTTTTGAAAAATGCTCAATGTATAAATAACAACCTGCAGAAGTTGCAAATAATGCTACTAAAACACCAATTAAGATTTCTTTTTTTACAGTTCCCAAGAATTTAATTTTTGAATCATATGATGAGCAGTTAAATCAAATTGAACAGGTACAATAGATATATAACCGTTTTCTAAAGCATAAACATCTGTATCTTGCCCTTTATCTCTGTTTACAAATTCGCCAGAAAGCCAGTAATATTCTTTTCCAAAAGGACTTTTACGTTTGTCAAAATCTTCTTTCCAAACACCCATTGCTTGTCTACAAATTTTGGTTCCTTTAATATCTTCTTTCTTTAAATTTGGAATATTTACATTTAAAACAATTCCTTCAGGAAGTCCGTTTAATAATGTATTTAGTGTAATATTTTTTATAAAATCTTCTGCAGGTTTAAAATCTGCATGCCATTTAAAATCTAATAAAGAAAAACCAATTGCAGGCACTCCTTCTATTCCTGCTTCTATAGCTGCACTCATAGTTCCTGAATAAATTACATTTATTGATGAATTTGAACCATGATTTATACCAGAAACACATAAGTCTGGTTTTTTGTTTAAAATTTCACTTACAGCCATTTTTACGCAATCTGCAGGTGTTCCAGAGCAAGTATACTCTAATTGAGGACCATCATCAATTGTAATTGGGTTACAGGTTAACACATTATCAACAGTAATTGCATGCCCCATTCCACTTTGAGGACTATCAGGAGCTACTACAACAACCTCTCCAATTTTATTCATTATTTTGATTAAAGCCCTAATTCCTGGGGCTGTAATTCCATCATCATTGGTTACTAAAATTAAAGGCTTTTCTTGCATTCTAAAATTTTTAAATACAAATGTAATTTATTTTAAGTTATTATCTTTTTAACGTTTCATAAAGAGTAAAAAACACTGATTTTAACTAATTTTGAATAGATTAATTACGTTAATACAATTAATATATTTATAAGTTTTACATAAAAAACACAAAATTTAAAAATTTGGCACTATTTTAGTAAACTAGATATTTGTAGCAGTAATTAAAAAGAAAAAATAACGACAGAGAACATATGATGACGAAATTTAAATTTAGTACTACTTTTTTAACAATTATTTTATTAGTAAATAGTTTTGCAATACAAGCAGCAGAAAATAATATTGTTGATAATGATCCTGAAAAAGACAAAGTTTTAATTTATGTACTTAAAAACATTTTAACCAGAGGTCATTTTGTTGTAAAAGATATAAATGACGACTTTTCTGAGCATGTTTTTAGAGATTTTATAGATGGTTTAGATAGTAGTAAAAGATATTTTACGCAAGAAGATATTAAAGAGTTTTCACAATACAAATATCAAATAGATAATCAACTTTTAAGAGATGACATTACTTTTTACAAGTTGGTTTATGGTCGTTTTTTAGATAAAATAAAAAATGCAAAATCATATTATGGTAGTCTTTTAGAGAAACCTTTCAACTTCAACAAAAACGAAACTATAGATTTAGATTACAAGAAAATGCCTTTTGCTAAAAACGATAATGAATTGATAGATTATTGGAGAAAGCAACTAAAATTACAAACACTTAGTCAAATTCAAGAGCAAACAGAATTACAAGAAAATAAGCTAGAAAAAGATAAGAACTATAAGATAAAATCTTTTGCAGAACTAGAAAAAGAAGCTAGAGCAGAAGTTTTAAAAAACATGGATGAACTTTACATGAGAATAGAAGAATTAGAGCACGATGATTGGTTCTCTACTTTTTTAAATTCAGTTGTAGGTGCTTTTGACCCTCATACAACCTATATGGATCCTGATATTAAAGAACGTTTTGACCAAAGTATTTCTGGTAAGTTAGAAGGTATTGGAGCTCGCTTGCAAATGAAAGGAATTTACACACACGTTTCTGAGTTAGTTCCTGGAGGACCAGCTGCAAAACAAGGTGAATTAGAACCAGATGATATTATTTTAAAAGTTGCACAAGGTGATGAAGAGCCTTTAGATATTGTTGGTATGCGTTTAGACGATGCTATTAAATTTATTAAAGGTAAAAAAGGTACAGAAGTTCAATTGACAGTAAAGAAAAGTTTAGATGGCTCTATACAGGTAATTTCTATTATTAGAGACGTTGTACAATTAGATGAAACATTTGTAAAGTCTAGTATTGTAGAAAAAAATGGAAAAAAATATGCCATTATAGATTTGCCAAGTTTTTACATTGATTTTAGCGATGATAACTACAGAGATTCTGCAAAAGATATGGAAAAAGAAATAGAGCGTTTAAAAGCAGAAGGTGTTGCTGGCTTAATTGTAGATTTAAGAAATAATGGTGGTGGTTCTTTAAAAACAGCTATTGAAATTTCTGGGTTATTTATAGATAAAGGCCCTATTGTACAAGTAAAATATAGAGGAGAAAACCCAATTGTAAAAGAGGATATAGACCCAAGTATACAATGGGATGGAGCTGTAGTAGTTTTAGTAAACGAGTTTTCTGCATCAGCATCAGAAATTTTTGCTGCAGCAATGCAAGATTATAAAAGAGGAGTTATTTTAGGAGGAAACCAAACTTATGGAAAAGGTACTGTACAAAATATATTGCCTATCAATCAATTTTATCCAAAGTACGAAAAAGACCTAGGATATTTAAAAATGACTATCCAGAAGTTTTATAGAGTAAATGGAGGTTCTACTCAAAAAGAAGGAGTATATTCTGATATTGCTATGCCAAGTAGATTAAGTTACATGAAATATGGAGAGCGTGATTTAGAAGGAGCGTTAAGTTGGGATAAAGTTGCACAAGCAAATTATAAACAAACCAATACCTATGCAAATTTTAATGATGTTGTTTATAACAGTAAACAAAGAATTGCAAATAGCAACAATTTCAAGTTAGTAAATGAATACGCAAAATGGTTGAAAAACAATCAAGAAGAAACTTCGTTTTCTTTAAACTATAAAAAGTTTTTAGAAGAAAATGAACAAAAAGATCAAGAAGCTAAAAGGTTTAAATCAGTTTTCGATTACAAATCAAATCTTACATTTACTTCTCCAAAATATGAGAAAAATCTTTTTAAAGAAAATCAAGATTTAGCTGATAAACGTGTTGCTTGGCACAAAAACTTAGCAAAAGATATGTATATATCTGAGGCTTTAAATGTTTTAAGTGAGTTAAGGTTGAGAGATAAATCTGAAAGCATAAAAAATTAGAAACATAATTATAAATTAAGTAATGCCTGATATATCTAAGAAATGTATCAGGTTTTTTATTTTTACCAAATGATATATAAAGTAGATTTTGCCACAAAATGGTCTGATTTTGATCCTAACAGACACATGCGTCACACAGCTTATAATGAATACGCAGCAGAAGTTAGAATACGTTATTTTTCCAATCAAAACTTTTCTATAGAAGAATTCACCAAATACAATATTGGCCCAATTTTATTTGAAGAATACACCTCTTTTAGAAAAGAAATTCATTTAGGAGAAAACATTTCTGTAAACATAAAACTCTCTGGATTATCAAAAAAAGGTGAACGTTGGAAACTTGTTCACGAAGTTTTTAATGAGGCTGGCCATTTATCTGCAATTATAAAAGTCTATGGGGCTTGGATAGATTTAACAAAAAGGAAATTAACAACACCTCCAGTAGAAGCTCAACAGATATTTAACGATGCTAAAAAAACAGATGATTTTGAAGAAATTATCATAAAACCAAAAGGGCTAGCTTATTAAAGTTCCATATCTATAACTATTTTTCCTTTTACTTTTCTTTGCATCATATCTTGTAAGGCTTTAGGTGCATCTTTTAAAGCATAAGTTCTATATATATGTGGTTTTAATGTTCCTTTTACAAACCAAGTTAAAAGTTGTTGAATGTTTTTTAAGTTCTTTTTAGGTTCTTTCTCTGCAAAAGCTCCCCAGAAAACGCCTACAATACTACCCCCTTTTAAAAGTGCTAAGTTAATTGGTATTTTAGGTATTTCCCCATTAGCAAAACCTACTACCAAATGCCTTCCTTTCCATGAAATAGACCTAAGTGCCTGTTCTGAATAAGCCCCTCCAACAGGATCGTAAATTACATCTACTCCTTTACCTTTTGTTAACTCTTTAACCCTTTCTTTTAAATTTTCTGATGCATAATTAATTATTTCATCTGCACCAAACTTTTTACATAATTCTAACTTCTCACTATTAGAAGCAGCTGCAATCACTTTTGCTCCCATAATTTTAGACAACTCTAAAGCAGTTAAACCTACACCACCAGAAGCACCTAAAATTAAAACGGTTTCTCCTTTTTCTAAATTTGCTCTATCTTTTAATGCATGATAAGAAGTACCATAAGCCAACAAAAAAGCTGAAGCGTTAACCATAGACATTCCTTTTGGTTTTGGAAAACAATCTTTGGCTTTAACAACTGCTTTTCCTGCAAAACCACCAAAAGGAATAAACCCTACAACTTCATCACCAACATTAAAATGAGTTACATTGCTACCAACTTGCTCAACAACACCAGCAACATCACTTCCTGGAGAAAATGGAAAATCTGGTTTAAACTGATATTTACCTTGAATGATTAACGTATCAGGAAAATTAACACTACAAGCTTTTACAGTTATTAAAACTTCATCATTATTTGGTTTTGGAACATCTACATCTAGATATTTTAAATCTTCTGGTTTTCCAAATTCAGTACATACAATAGCTTTCATCTTAGTGATTTTTTTTAAATATACTTGTTTTTTAAAAAAAATTATACAACCCCTTTTTATAATTTTATCTTATAACACAATCATTTTTTCCAATTTAGGGATTTTGCTTATTTCACAAACACTATTACAAATATATATTTGTCCTATAAAATTATTTATCCCCCAACTATTTTTCATAACAAAGCTAAACTTCCCCCCAAAGTTTAGCTTTATTGTTATATAAAAAATAATTTTGTAATTTATAATTCTTTCTAAAAATAGGGATTTTGCCTATTTTACAAACTTAGTAATTTCACTAAATTTATATAGGATAAAATAATCCCCAAAAAATAAAACAAGTGAATTGATTCCCCCTAAAATCTAAGCCAAACTTCCCCCCAAAGTTTGGCTTATTTTTTTTTAAACACTTATTTGAAACTGCAATATGTATTGTAAATTAAGGATTTTGCTTATTTTAAAACATGATATTGATTATTATACTTGAATAAAATTATAATGCTATATCCCCCCAAAAATAGTATTTATTATAAGCTAAGCTTTTACTGTAAAGTTTAGCTTATTTTTTCTAACATGTTTTTTTTTAAATCAATGTTTTATAAACGTAAAAAATTACTTGGGTAATTAAAAAGTTGAAGTGTAAAATTAGAATAACTGTAAGAGTATTTTTAAATACTTTTAGCTATATTTTCAATTAGTAAGTCAAAATCTTTTGATTTATCAAAAAACTTTTTTGCTCCGTTTTTCAAACATATTTTTTTTAACTCTATGTTCATAGAAAAAACAAAGACTTCAACTTCTATTTTTTTTTCTTTAAGCCATCTAAGTAGCTCTATTCCATTTCCATCTGGCAAACTTAAATCGAGAATAATAAGATCATAATCTTTTTCAATTAATTTAGCCATACCATCTTTTAAATTGCTAGAAAGTTGAACACTATTTATAACTTCTAAGTCTTTTGCAGTATTGTATAACTTCTCTCCAATATGAAAATCGTCTTCAATTAATAAAAGATTTTTTGGTTTAGTTATATCCACTAGTAAAATATTTTCTGTTGCTGTTAAAAACAATTGTTTATTAAATTTTGGAGAATATTCAAAAGTAAGATTATTTATTATTTTTTGAAATAAGCAAAATCCTTATTAATTTATCTAATAACAAGCTCTTTCGTCTTAAAAAAAATAGGATAGTATTTATAAAGTTGTTATGCCTTCGCGAATTGCGTATTTTGTTAATTCTGGAATAGAATGCAAATCTAATTTTTTCATTAAATTATTTCTATGTACATCTACTGTTTTTGAGCTTAAAAATAATAACTCTCCTATTTCTTTAGACGAGTTTCCTTCTGCTATTAATTGCAAAACTTCAGTTTCTCTTGCACTTAATACTTTTTGATTATTATCTTCTTTTATAAACGATAAATAACTAGAATTTATAGATTTAGACAAGTACCTCCTATTTTCCACTACTGCTGTTATTGCAGTAATTAATTCTCCAGAATCACCATCTTTTAAAAGGTAACCAAAACCACCTGCTTTAAATATGCCTTGAATAAATTTTATATTTGAATGCATAGATAGCCCAATAACTTTAATATCTGGATGTTCTTTTACAATTTGTTTTGTTGCTTCTATGCCATTTAAACCTTCCATAGAAATATCTGTAATTACTACGTCTGGGTTTAGTTTATGACATAGTTTTATAGCCTCTCTCCCATCTGAAGCTTCTCCTACAACTTGCATATTGGATTTTTGTTGAATAATGTTTTTTAAACCATCACGTAATATTTGATGATCGTCTACTAATACTATTTTTATTTTTTCTAAGGTTTTCATTTTTATAAAGGTACACAAATTTTAATTTTTGTGCCAATATTAATTTTAGAAGTAATTTCTAATTCACCATTCATATTTCTAATTCGCTCTCTTACTGCAAACAAACCAAAACCAGATTTTGAACTTATACTGTTATTAAGTTTACTGGTATCAAAACCTTTACCATTATCTTCTATTTCTAAAATTATAGTTTCTTGGTTTTTATTAAGGTTAATAGTAACTAAAGTAGCTTCTGCGTATTTAATGATATTTGTAACAGCTTCTTGTAGACAACGAAATAATAAAATTGATTTAAACTCACTTAATTTTAAGGAATTCACATTACTTGTAAACTTAAACTCTAAACCATATTTTTCTTGAGAATCATCTGCAAACCAATCTATAGCATCTATTAAACCAAGTTGATATAATACTGGTGGTGAAAGTTCGTATGTTATTTTACGAGTATTTTCTAATGCTTCTGAGATATGATTTTTGATAAACTCTAAATCTTCTTCAACATTTTTAAGCTCTGTTCTTTTTTCTAAATCTACGATTCGCATTCTTGAAATAACTAGCGACTGGCTTAAATGGTCATGAATGTTAGCAGCAATTTCTTTTTTCTGCTTCTCTTCTATCATAGAAATTTCTGTAGTTAATTTTTGTAGAGAAGTTTGGTATTCTTCTATTTCTTTTTTAGCACTCATCCATTGTGTAATATCTCTACTTGTAGATAATAAAGAAGTGGTTGCACCATTTTCTTTAATTTTAGAAATTAAAGATTCTAACCATACAATGTTTCCTTTATTATTGTATACTCTATATGTTAAAGCGTCAGCTAAACCACCTTTTAAAACTGTATTATTAATTACTTCTTTTAGGTTTAAAAAATCATCTTTATGTATTATATCTTCAAGTTTTTTATGAAGCATATCTTGTTGTGTATATCCTAAAATATAATAGACAGCAGGACTTATGTATCTAACAGTTAAGTGTTCATCTTGTAAAGCAATAATATCATTTGTATTATCTGCCAATAACTTATACATCTCTTCTGCTTTTTTTCTTTCTGTTATATCTAAAACTATTGCCAGAAAATTCTTGTTATCTACTTCTTTAACTATAGATAAATGTACTTCTACAGGATAAATACTCTTGTCTTTTCTCTTATGGTTAGTAAAGAAAATTATTTTTTCTAATTCACCTGTTTTTAGTGGCTCTACTAATTCTTGAAATGATTCTAAATTATATTGTGGCTTTATATTTATTGGCGAAAATTCTTTTATTTCTTCTAAAGAATATCCTAAGTTTAGTAAAGCACCATTATTTACATAACTAAATTTAAAGGTGTCTACATTAAACATATAAATTTCGTTTAAACTATTTTCTATAGTTTCTTGAAAGTTATTTTTTTCTTCTTCTATTTTTTTTCGCTCTGTAATATCAAATCTAATAGCTAAGTATTGAGTTGGTTGGTTTTTATTATTTAAGAATGGGACTATTGTAGTATCTACCCAGTAATAGTTGCCTTGTTTTGTTTTGTTTTTAATTTCTCCACGCCAAACTTTACCAGAACTAATAGTGCTCCATAATTCTTTGAAAAATGATTTTGGGTGATGATTTGAATTTATAATTTGATATGTTTTGCCAATTATCTCTTCACTACTATAACCAGAAATTTCACAAAAGTTTTTGTTTACTGATGTAATAACACCTTTTTGATCTGTAAAAGCAATAATAGCAGATTGCTCTAAGGAATATTTATAATCTTTTAATGCTTTTAAACTTTTTTCTAATTCAAGGGCTGCTAATTTCTGATCATTAATATCTTGATAACTACCATAAATTTTTACACGCTTATTATTTATAACTTCACTTTTACCTATTGACCTACACCAACATAAATTTCCTTTTGCTGTTTTTAATAAAATTTCTTCATCAAACTCAACACCTTCATTAATTAAAAGTTCCAAAGCTTTTTTAATACGTACTTTGCTTTCACCAACATGAAAGTCTATGCCTTGTTGTAAACTCGTGTCATGTTCATCATCTATTTCTAAAATTTCTTTTATGATAGGAGACCAATACATCTTTTGCTCACCTTCATGTAACAAATCTAACTCCCAACTTCCTATTCTAGCCATTCTACTGGTTTGTTCTAAAAGCACTTCATTTTTAGCTTGTTGTGTAATGTCTAATATCATTGAGTTAAAAACTATGGTTCCATCAGCCAAAAAACTTGGTGTACTTACACCCAAATGAGTATGTATTTTTCCAGTAGTTGGCATAACATAATTAACCTGTGCTTGCCATTTTGTTTTGTTTTCTATAGATTTTTGTATGCTTGTCTTAAACTCATCAATTTCACCAGCAGCTTCTATTTGATTCCATATAAGATTGGTATTATTTATAACTTCTGATGCTGTAAAACCCCAAATTTCTTTAACCCTACCATTAATACTTTTTAAAGTATCTGTACCATCTGGATGAATATGATATTCATAAACTAAGCCTGGTAAGTTTTGTGATAAAGAAATTAATTTATTTTCGGATTGTTTTCTTGAATTTATATCTTGAATACTTCCATAAATACGTGTACAAACTCCATTAATAAATTCTGCTTTACCACTTGAACGTACCCAAATTTCTTTCTTATTTGCTGTAATTAAAACAGCATCCATTTCATAATCTTGACCTGTTTTTATACATTTTTCTACATTTGAACTTACTAACTCATGAAAGTCTTCTCTATAAAAATTTATGGCTGTATCTAAAGTTGGTGTAAATGTTTCTGGGTCAGTTTCATGAATTAAATGCACTTCTTTTGTCCAAAAAACAGTTCGCTCTGCTAAATTTACTTCCCAACTTCCTATTTTAGCTAAGTGTTCTACTTGACGATTTAATTCTCTTAAATTCTTTTCTTCGGTTATATTTTGAACTATACCTCTTTTTCCAATAATTTCTTTTGCATCATTAAAAATAGGTTGAACTACATTTCTTACCCAAATTTCGCGCTTAGAATTAAACATTTTAAGTTCTAAGTCATAAGGTTTTCCTGTTTCCAACAAAGCTTTAGTTGCTTTTGATATTTTTAATTGTGAAGCTTCATCAAAATATTTTTTTGCTTCATTATATCCAATAGGTCTATCTTTTGGTGTTAATTCATACAATTGGTAGATATAGTCTGACCAAGTTAGTTTGTCGATTATAATATTATAATCCCAAAAACCAATTTTTGCCAATTTACTGGCTTGATTCATGTGAAACTGATTTAGTTCGGCTTTTTCTTTTGCTTTTAGTAATTCTTTTTCAATGAGAACACGCTCAGTAACATCTTGAGTTGTTCCTTTAAAGGCAATTACTTCATTGTTTTCATTAAAAACTGGTTTAGCTATAGCATTAACATATTTCGTAGAAGCATCTGGCATTATGAGTTCTAGTTCCATTTTATATGGAATTCGTTTTTGAGTTGCATTATCAACTACATCCTTAAAATACTCCCAATCTTTTGGATGAATTCTTTCTTGATGATCTTCAAAACCTATCGAATTATTTTTTGGATCAAATTCCCAAATATTGTAGGTTTCATCAGACCATTCAGATACTTTATTAATAACATCATAATACCAACTGCCTAATTTAGCAATTTGTTGAGCTTCTTTCATTTTAAGCTCATTTTCTTCTGCTTTTTCTTTAGCTGTT
>CAZMDC010000022.1:0-41298 GCA_964565055.1 uncultured Polaribacter sp.
TATCTTCACCAAAAAATAAGGTTTGTTCTATACACCAATCAAATTCTTCTTCGTTCATACCTTTCCAAGCATAAACTGGAGTTCCTGTTGCAGCAATTGCAGCTGCAGCTTGGTCTTGAGTAGAAAATATATTACAAGAACTCCAAGTTACTTCTGCACCTAAAGCTTGTAATGTTTCTATTAAAACTGCAGTTTGAATTGTCATATGCAAACAACCTGCAATTCTTGCGCCTTTTAAAGGTTGTGAGTCTCCATACTCTTCTCTTAAACTCATTAAACCTGGCATTTCTGCTTCTGCCAATTCTATTTCTTTTCTACCCCAATCTGCTAATGAAATATCTTTAACTTTATAAGGTACGTAAGCTGTTTTTGTACTCATATTATGTATATTTATTGTCTAATTTATATCGACTGCAAAGATACAACATCATTTTCGAAAACCTATGGCTCTTTACAAAACTATAACAGTTTCAAAAACTACTAAAGTATTCATTTGGAAGATTGAAGAAAATATTGAGGAACTAAAAACCGGAATTTCACTTACAGAAAATAACGAAAAAAGATTGGCTTCTATGAAGTCTGAATTGCATCAAAAAGGGTTTTTATCTATTAGGCATTTATTAAAAGAGATACACCTAATTGATGCTGATTTACTTTATGATGAATTTGGAAAACCACATTTAAAAAAGGGATTTATTTCTATTACACATTCTTTCAATTTTACTGCTATTATTCATTCAACAGAAAAAGAAGCAGGAATTGATATTGAAAAACAGCGTGATAAAATTTTAAAAATAGCCCATAAATTCACACCTTTTGAAGAGTATAAAACCATAGCCAATCACGAAGCTTTAATTCGTAAACTTACCATTGTTTGGGGTGCAAAAGAAAGTTTATATAAAATTTATGGTAAAAAGAAACTCTTATTCTTACATCACATTTATGTTGCCGATTTTAAATTTGATGATGCTAAAACAACAGGAGAAATTCGTTTTAATGGTGAAATGTCTTCTTATAAAGTTGAGTTCTTAGAATTTGAAGGTTTTACTTGTGTGTTTGCGTATTAAAATTAATTCTAACATTGAAAACTCTCTTCTAACTTAAAATAACGTCTTACTTTTGAAACCTGATAAATAATTATTTTTTATGACAGAAGTTTTCGAGTTCTTTTTTGGTCAATATAAAGAGTATTCTACAACAGATACAGTTCTAGAAATTATTGCAGTAATTTTTGGTTTTTTATCAGTTTGGTTTTCGAAACAAAACAAAATTTGGGTGTTTCCAACAGGAATGATAAGCACTTCAATTTTTGTTTACCTTCTTTTAAAATGGGAACTTTTAGGAGATATGATGATAAACGCATACTATTTTATTATGAGCGTTTACGGTTGGTATATTTGGACTAGAAAAGTAGATGAAACTCATGTAACTCCAATATCTACAACTACTAAAAAAGAGCAAACAACTGCTGTTTTTATTTTTATAGCTACACTGATTTTTGTGTATTTGGTATATCAACAGTTTGATAAATGGACTTCTTGGGTGGCTTATGTAGACACATTTACTACTGCAATTTTCTTTGTAGGTATGTGGTTAATGGCAAAAAGAAAAGTTGAAAATTGGCTTTTTTGGATTGTTGGAGATATTATTTCTATACCTTTATACTTCTATAAAGGATTTACCTTTACTAGTTTTCAATACTTAGGATTTACATTTATTGCCATATTTGGATATTTAGCATGGAAAAAAAGCTTACTCAAAAACCCATCAACCTTGTAAAAGTTGTTTTATTCGGACCAGAATCTACAGGAAAAACAACACTTTCAAAACAATTAGCTAGGCATTATAATACAGTTTGGGCACCCGAATTTGCACGTGAATATTTACAAAAAAAATGGAATAATGAGCGTAAAACTTGTGAAGCTGTTGATTTAATTCCTATAGCAATTGGGCAAATGAAGTTAGAAAATAAGTTGGCTAAAAAAGCTGATAAAGTTTTGATTTGCGATACAGATTTATTGGAAACCAAAGTGTATTCTGAAGAGTATTATGGAGGTTTTGTTGATGAAGATTTAGACAAAGCTGCTAAAGAAAATTCTTATGATTTGTATCTTTTAACCTATATAGATACACCTTGGGAAGAAGATGATTTAAGAGATAGACCAGAACAACGTCTAGAAATGTTTACTGCTTTTGAAAATGCTTTAAAAAAACACAATTGTAACTACATTACTTTAAAAGGCAATAAAGAAGTACGCTTTAAAAAAGCTATTAAAACTATAGATAAAATTATTGCTAAAAAAGATGGTTTATACTCATTTTCAAACACTTTACAAGAGCCTAGCTTACAGTTTACAAGTAAAAATAATGATATAGAAACTCATTTCGATTCTTAATTAATGAACAGAGAAAATATCACAAAAGAATTAAGTTTTAAAGCCATTAGAAGTTCTGGTGCTGGAGGTCAACATGTAAATAAAACTTCTTCTAAAATAGAACTCACTTTCGATTTAGAAAACTCGCAATCTTTATCTGTTAATGAAAAAACACTTCTAAAAGAAAAGCTAGCTTCTAAATTAACAAAGGAAAATCGGTTAATTTTATTTTGCGAAGAAACTCGCTCTCAACACAAAAATAAAGAAATTGTTATTAAACGTTTTTTTGCTTTATTAAAAGAAAATTTGAAAAAACCTAAAATAAGAAAAGCAACAAAACCTACAAAATCTTCAGTCAGAAAGAAAGAAGAAAGAAATAAAAAACATTCACTTAAGAAAGAGTTGCGTAGAAAACCAGATTTTTAAAAACGATAACCAACAGACATCATAATATAACTAGGTATTATTCTTGATGAACTATTAAAACTTTGAAAATCATTGACCTGATTTAGGTTGAAAAAATCATCTGCAAATATATTGGTCAGCTTTAAACTATAATTAAACTTACTCTTATCAGGGTTATATCTAAGATTACCTGATAAAAAATTTTGAAAATTATTATTGAGGATATAACTATTGTACCCAACAGACAACAACCAATTTTCATTAAAATTATGGACAGTAGAAATATTAAAAAAATAGTTATTTATACTATTTCTAGTATTTTGAAAAACAGACCAATCTCTTTGGTATTTTAAAAAAAATTGAAAATTAAGAAATTTCTTAAAATATGTAGTACCATAAAAATTAACTTTAAAGCTATAATTTGTTAGTTCCTCTAAATCTGAATTGTTCAATAATAAAAAATTAGAGAAAATATTAAAATTTGTTTTCAATTTAAAACTACTTTTTAGTTTAGAAAAATACTGAGTAGTTTCATTTTGAATAAAAAAAAAGAAACTTGTTCTATCTATAAAGTCAATTAGATTTGTTGTGGAATTTATATTTATTTGACTGTCAAAGATTGCACTTTTATCAAAGTAAGATAAAGAACTAACTGTAAATGACAGAAAACCAGTGTCTAATTTTTGTAAACTATGTGAAAAGCCAATTGTGTTTATGTTTGATGAAGCTATGACTTCTATTTGATTGTTTATTACTCTATAATTTTTTAATAAAAATCCATTAAAAAAATAATTGGTATTGAGCAATTCTTTTCGGTATTGATAGCTAATGCTAAAACGTCCAAACTTTTTTAAATTAAAACTATAATTGAGTTTAGAACTTGGTAAAAAGTAATTTTTATTAATAGCGTTTTCGTACTGTAAGGTTTTAAATACACCTGAAAAATCAATCTGGAAATTGCTTTTATTTTTATTTTCAATCAGATAATTTATTTTCAATCCACGATTTAGACTTTTGAGGTTAAACTCATTTGCGAATATTGTTGAGTCTTTATTTTTAGAAATAATATCATTCTTAAAATAATAATTTTCTTTTTCTAAAACTGTCTCTATGTTAATACTTGATAATCGCTTTTTAAAAGTTAATCTGCTCTTCCATCCTAAAAATTTATTATCCTTTTTTAAAAGTTGATTTAAAGGCTCGTTACTCTCAAAATTAAATCTAGAGTTTGATGTTTCAAAAAATTCTTCAAGGGATGAAGAACTTTGATAAAAATAATTTTCAAAAATCATCGATTTTGAAGATTGGTATGTAGCTCTTAAATTATTGAAGATATAATTTTCTTTACTATCAGCAGTATTTGAAAGATTGCTATTATTACTAGCATTGGTTCGTAAATTTTCTATCCAACTACTTTTTGTGTTCTTACTATTGTTTTCAAAAGTTATATATATATTTTTACTATTATAAAATTTGACTTCAACATCATTTAAAAAGTTTTTAAATTTATCAAAACCATCAGAATCTTCTTGAATTTCAATAAAATCATTTGTTGTTTGAAAAACTGTTGAAGTTGTATTTTCAAAATTTATCATATCTGTATCGTAGAAAGTTAAAACTCTAAGAGATGTGTTTTTACTAATTCTACTAGATAAAGTTAAACTGTTATTCGCAGTTTTATTTAGTACAGCTTCATCATCTTTTAATATTCTTGTACTAAAGTTTGATATTTTACTTATTTCAGTATCTAAAAAGGGTTGATTGTTCTTTTCTAAATCAAAATTTGTAACATTGGTGGTGTTATTTATATTTTTTGATGATAAACCTATGTTGTTATAATTTTGAAAAAATAACCCTTTTATTCTTTTTTTCAATAGACCAAGATTGTTTTTTATTTTATATCTATTTTTAGTACCAATTCCTAAAGTCACATTACCGAAAAAAACATTTTTCTTGCTTTCTTTTATGTTTAGGTTAAGTGCTACTCTTTCAGAATTATTGAATTTTTTTCTTAGTGGATTATCATCGTAATTTCTTAATACTTGAACATTTTTTAATAATGATGCGTCTAAATTTTGACTAAGTAACGTGTATTTTTTTGAAGCTAAATCTTCACCATCAATCAAAATTTTTTCTATTTGTTTACCATTATAATTTATCTGACCTGTTTCTAAAACTTCTAATCCTGGTAATTTTTGCAAGACATCTTCTAATGTTTCTTCCTCTTTACTTAAAAAACTACCAATATTGTAGGTTATAGTGTCTTTATTTTGAATAATACTTCTTTTTGATTCAATTATAATTTCTTCAAGTTCTTCTTTTTTCTCATAAAGAATTACATTGTGTGTAAATTCTTTTTTGATACTCAAAATTTTCTTGTAAGTTTTATATCCTAAACTCCTTACTTCAATAAATATAGAGTCTGTTTCAAAAGTGATTGGTATAGCATATTTGCCAAATTGATTGGTAAGACCAAAATTGATATTATTATTTTTGTCTTTAATAAGTATTGTAGCATCAGAAATAGGGTTTTTTAAAGTATCAGAAACAAAGCCATTTAATAGCTTTTGTTGACCATAACAATAAAAATTAAGAGCGAAAAAAAAACACCATAAATATCTCATAGTACTTAATCACTTTTTTCTAAGAAACTAACATTTATAATTTTTTGTTTTTCATTATCACTTACCTGACTTTCAAACTGTTGCCCTAAAGATCTTGAATATTTTAGATTTCTGTCTATATGCTTTTTTTTCTCTTCTAAATATGCTTTGTATGGTAACCAATTTCTTGATAAATCAGGCATATTAGGTTTATTTTTATAAGGTAGTATAAGCTTTTTAAATAAAAAATGAATTTCATTTTTATCATCATAAGCCTCAATTATTAAACCAGGTAATCCACTAAGTTTCCATGGACCTAAACTGATTGGAATCTCGTATGCAAACCAAGCTGTGTAGTTTCTACCTCTAAACGAAGTAGTTGCTTTTTTTACTTTTATACTTTCAATTAGTTTTTCTTGATTATGTATTTGCCAATTTATTTTTGGGCTTTTTTCTTTATAAATAAAATTATAGTTAAAACGAGCGTTATTATAAATAGTATCTGTCAATCTATTTGTTATGGTATATACTCCATTTTTTGTACTAAAATCTCTCACTCCATAAATTTTCCCTGATTTATCCTTGTAAGTTTTTTTAATTGTTTTTCCTCCATTTTCTAAAGAATCAATTTTTGTCACATATAATGCTTTTTCTTTTGTTATAAATAAAGAAGCGTTGTACGTTTTTAAATTTGCTCCTGGTGCTCCTAAACTTACTATTTCAGTGTAATTTATTGCTATATTTTTATTTTGTGCAGAAAACTCTGAAAAAGATAAAAGAACAACAAGTAAGTAAATATATCTAATCATAAAAAAATCTTTCACTCTTAAAGTTAATAAATAATTAATCTGGACAAGGTGCGTTGTTAATAGTTATTGCCAACTCTGCTGCGTGCTCACTTCTAAAGCATCTTGAACCTGTATATGTAATACCATTTGGGCAAGTTACTGACCATGAAACCTGGGTGTAACCATCACTACAACCTCCTCTTAATTCAGAAGGTGTTAAAACATCTGTCTTTTCTGACGTTGTAAACGAGCTAAATATAAACATACTAGCTGTTAAAATAAATGTAAATAAAGTTTTTTCCATAATAAAAGATTTTAATGAGAGTGAAAGATGACTTAAAATTAATACCTTTTATTGTATCAAAACAATAGCAGATAGCTATTATAAATACCTTTTTGCTATTCTTTTAGGTTTTTCTTATATATATATATATTTAAAGGAGAAAATGCTTTAAAATATGATTCCCCAAAAAAGAAAAAGTTGTTGTATTATAACATCTAAAATTTTAAAAAAAATAAATTTTATAAGGTTTAAGAAAGGTTACTCTCAATATAATATGGCATATGAATTGGAAATAAGTCAAAATGCTTACCATAAAATAGAGAAAGGATATACCAAATTGACTATACCAACGTTTTTAAAAATATGTAAAATACTTGATGAAAGTCCTGAGTCATTTTTTTCTTAATAAAATTTTAGAGTTTAGAGAACATTAAAAACACGACAAAAGAATTCTGTAAAAAAAGCACTTAGAAAAAGACCTAAAATAAATTAATAAGCTTCTGCTATATTTATATATAAATTTCCATCAGTTTCATTACCTGAACCAAAATCAAACCTTAAATTCAATTTCTCTTTTTTATCTAACATAAAACGAAGCCCAACTCCGTAATTTAATTTTAAATCGCTTAAACTTAATTCTTTTGAAGTATTAAAAACATCTCCTGCTCCTAAAAAAGCTACTAATCCAAATCTGCTGTCTTTAAACGTTTTTCTGTATTCTACTTGTGCTGCTAACATATTTTCTTCAATAAACCTACCCTTTAAATATCCTCTCATTATTTTATCATTTCCAAAAAGTGCAAGTTCAGATAGAGGTACATCTCCATTTGCAAAATGTCCAATAGCCTGAAATGCAATAACATCATCATTCTTTTGAGAAATTTTTATATAGTGTCTTAAATCGAATCTTGTTAGATCGAAATTTTGTGTACCTCCTAAAGAAGTATCATAAAAACCTCTTGTAAACTCAAAATACCAACCTTTAGACGCGTTTAAAATATTATCTCTACTATCATAAAGTAAAGCTAATTCTAAACCTGTAGATGTAGAGCCATCAAAACCTTGAGGTCTGTTTGTATCTAACAAGCCATTAGATTTTACGTTCGTATCGTAAATTTTATTGTATCTAAACCCACCACCTACAAATAAATAACGTGTAAATACCCTTTTTAAAAGAATGGGTTCTATCAAAAACTGAAATGTGTCGTAAATTTCTTCATTAGTTTCTGTAGTATTTCTTCCTATTCCATAAAAATATCTTGGATAATTTTGAAAACGTATATTACCAGAAATCACCCATTTTTCTTGATTTGTAAAAATCTCAAATCCCGAAAAAATAAAAAATTGATTATTTAAAGTGTACAAAAAAGAAACAGGCATGTTAGATGTTCTTGTTTCATTTCCACTACCTTTAAACTTAAATAAATATTTAGCACCTACTCCAAAACCTAAACTCGTTTGTGGTGAGTAACTAATAATAGGTGCTGTAATTATTTTTGATAAATACAAACTAGAATCTTTTGCTACCTTTTCTTTATTTGGATAAAAAGTAAAATACTCTACAAACTTATCTAATCCACTCTCTTTTTTCTCTTGTGAATTTATTAGAAACACACAAAAAAGTGCTAAAATTGTAAAAAGTGATTTAGAGGATATTTTTTTTATACTGTAATTTGTCATGAAGTAATTGTTTTCAACAAAACTATAAATAAGGGTTTGTTTACTTGAACTCATATCCATTTTTGGTTGATTGATATGCTCTTAAAAAAAAACAACTTTTTTGTTTCTCATTAAAATTTTCCAACTTAATTTTGCACTGTTCTCATAAAGGGGTGCTGTTATCAACAACAAAAAAAAGTGAATTTTAGCTTTTAATTGTTTATTGAAAATCGGCTGAGATCATACCCAATGAACCTAGAACAGGTAATGCTGTTTAGGGAAGTTTAACAAAGTCATTTCTTAATGACACACATTTAATTATTCAATAATAATCACAAGAATAATTACCTCTTTTTATTCGTTTTAAATTTTTTAAAATGAAAAAAATATCCATTTTTTTATTCTTGTTTGCAAGTATACTTGCAAACGCCCAACAGTTTACACTTTCTGGTAAAGTAGTAGACAACAACAATGAACCTTTAGTAAATGCTAGTGTAGTTGTTACTGAAACAAAACAAGGAACAACAACCAATTTTGGTGGGGAATTTGCTATGAACCTAAAAAAAGGAAACTACACAATTAGAGTATCTTATTTGGGTTTTAAAACCGAAACAAAAAATGTTTCAATTACCAAAAACACAAATATTAATTTTAAGTTATCTGCCAATGAAACTTTATTAGAAGAAGTTTTAGTAAACGCAGTTAGGGTAAATGCAGACATTCCTGTTACCTTTTCTAACTTATCTAAAAAAGAAATTGCAAAACGTAATTTAGGACAAGACATTCCTATTCTATTAAATTATTTGCCTTCTGTAGTTTCTTCATCAGATGCTGGTGCTGGAGTTGGGTATACTTATATGAGTGTACGTGGTTCTAATGGAGAACGTATTAACGTAACTGTAAATGGTATACCTTATAATGATGCTGAAAGTCATGGTACATTTTGGGTAAATTTAGGAGATTTTGCTTCTTCTACTCAAAACTTACAGTTACAAAGAGGTGTTGGAACTTCTACCAATGGTTCAGGAGCTTTTGGAGCAAGTTTAAATATTTTAACAGATGCTGTTTCTGAAGAAGCTTTTGGAGAAATTTCAAACTCTTTTGGTTCTTTTAACACTAGAAAACATACAGTAAAATTTAGTAGTGGAAAAATTAACGATCAAATAGAAATTGCTGGTCGTTTTTCTAATATTTATTCAGATGGTTATGTAGATAGAGCCTTTGCTGATTTAAAATCATACTACTTACAAGGGAGTTATACTGATGAAAATACACTTATTAAAGCCATAACTTTTGGAGGAACAGAAAGAACGTACCAAGCTTGGGAAGGTTTAACAGCATCTCAATTAAGAGAAGATAGAAGACAAAATCCTTATACTTATGATAATGAAGTAGATGATTACAATCAAAATCATTATCAATTGCATTGGAATGAGCAATTGAATGACAATTGGTCTACAACTTTAGGACTAAACTACACCAAAGGATCTGGTTTTTTTGAGCAATTTAAAGAAGAGGAAGATGCTGCAGATTTTAATAACTTAATAGAAGATGGTTCTGATGTTATTGTAAGACGTTGGTTAGATAACGATTTTTATGTGGTTAACTTTAACACCAATTACAAGACAGATAAACTAAACTTAATTACAGGAGTCTCGTATTCTAATTATACAGGAGATCATTTTGGAGAAGTAATTTGGGGAGAAAATTTAGCACCAAATACAAATATTAGAGATCGTTATTACTTTTCTGATGCAACTAAAAACGATTTCTCTCTTTTTGCAAAGGCTAATTTTGATATTACTGAAAAACTATCTGGTTATGTAGATTTACAAGGGCGTTTTATTTCTTATCAAACTGAAGGAATTACAAGCGATATTGTACCAATTAATGTAGATGAAAACTTCAATTTCTTCAATCCAAAGTTTGGTTTTACGTATAGATTAAATCAAAATAACAATCTATATACTTCATTTGCTGTTGCTAATAGAGAGCCAAATAGAAACGATTTTGAAAACGGAGTTTCAACTCCAGAATCATTAAATGATTTAGAATTAGGTTGGCGTTTAAAAACAGATAATGTTAAATTAAATACCAACATTTATTATATGGATTATAAAGATCAGTTGGTTTTAACTGGTGCTTTAGATGATGTTGGGCAACCTATTAGAGCTACTTCTGGAAGTAGTTATAGATTAGGTTTAGAAATTGATGCAGATATTACTTTGTCTGATAAGTTTTCTATAAAACCTAATGCTGCTTTTAGTTCAAATAAAAATAGAGACTTTTTTATTACAAGAGATGGTAATACAACTCCAACTCCTTTAGGAAATACAGATATCTCTTTTTCTCCTGATGTAATTGTTGGTAACATGTTTATTTACAATGCTTCAAATAATTTACAAATTAGCTTTTTATCAAAATATGTAGGAGAGCAATTTATGAGTAACTTTAGTAGTGCAATTTCAGATAACGATGTATTAGACTCATATTTTACGAGCGATTTAAATATTGTTTATCAAATTAATCCTAAGAAAATTTTTAAATCGATAACATTAACAGCTTTAGTGAATAATATTTTTAATACAGAATATGTAGACAGGGGTTATTATTACACTTTTGATGATGACTATTCTGTACCTGGAGTAGTAACCACAGTAGATGGTGCAGGGTATTATCCACAAGCAACCAGGAACTTTTTAATAGGGGCAACTCTAAGGTTTTAATCAAAAAAAAGGGAAGTTTAAAAACTTCCCTTTTTTTTATTTTGCTATATAAGCTTCAACAATTTCATTTAACTCTTCTCGTAAATCGTAAAATTTCTCTACCAATTCTTCTATATTTTGTTTTACGTTATCTAGAGGCTCATATTTTTCGTTGATTAATTTTGTAAATTCTTCCTGAATATCTGCAATATCTTCTAATACCTCTTCTGTTTTTAAAGATGAAGGTACAGAATTTGCTAAATTAATGATGGCTGAATTTAAACTCTCTAAACGTTCCATAGGAACCACATAATCAACCTCTTCCAAATTGTTTAAGGTATTATTTATTTGATTGAATTCTGTCCAATCGTTTATTGTAATTGCTGCTTCATCTTTAGAATTGTAAACTACAGTTGTACCATCATTTAAATCTATATTATATTCTTTCGCTTTCTCTGTGTTACATGCTGCTATAACAAAGACTAGCAGTGCAATTGTTATTGTTTTTCTTAATATCATCATCTTAATTGTATTTGTATTCTTCACAAAAATAAAGCTGTTTTAAAAATAGCTTTAACGCAAATAAAACGAATCTTAACGCTTTTAAAAAAGTATAAAAAATACGCATTTTTAATCGTTTTTCAATGAAAATGAATAATAAATCGTGTTTTTTTAGCAAAAACGACTTATTTTTCGTAATTTTGTAATCTATGAAAAAAACTGTATTTTATAAAATTCAAAAATGTGTTGATTTCATTCAGCACAAAAACAATACTCTTATTTTTTCAGTCTTCTAGCAAATTCTGCTATTTAATAAAAGAACATACTTTATTTACCACTTAAGAACACAAATTTGTGTTCTAAAAATTATTATTATGAAAATCATTAGAATTAAAAGAACAACAAAACACGAAAAATACTACTCATCTGCCATGGGTATTCTAAACTCTAAAGTTATTTACATTAAGAAACACATTTTTGGTTTTCCTGTAAAAACACTTCATAAGTACAGAGAAACATATTATGGTGAGGTAAAAGACTGTAATGATTGTAATTTATTTATATAAACCTATTAAAACCCATCTACATATATGAGACAACTAAAAATTGTAAAGCAAGTAACCAACAGAGACACGAAATCCTTAGAAAAATATTTTCAAGAAATTGGAAAAATTGAACTAATTACAGCTGATGAAGAAGTAGAATTAGCCGTTAAAATTAGAGAAGGAGATCAACGTGCTTTAGATAAATTGGTGAAAGCAAATTTACGATTTGTTGTTTCTGTAGCTAAACAATATCAAAATCAAGGTTTAAAATTATCAGATTTAATAAATGAAGGTAATTTAGGTTTGGTAAAAGCTGCCAAACGTTTCGATGAAACAAGAGGTTTTAAATTTATCTCTTATGCTGTTTGGTGGATTAGACAATCTATTATGCAATCTCTAGCAGAACAATCTAGAATTGTTCGTTTGCCATTGAATAAAATTGGGAGTATTAGTAAAATTAACAAAGTATACTCAAAATTAGAACAAAGAAACGAAAGAATACCTACTTATGTAGAAATTGCTAACGAATTAGATACAACTGTAAGAAGTGTTGCACAATCTATGAAAAATTCTGGCAGACATGTTTCTATGGATGCACCTTTTAGAGAGGGTGAAGATTCTAATTTATACAATGTGATTAAGTCTGGTGAATCTCCAAAACCAGATAAAAATTTAATGAAACAATCTTTAGATATAGAGATTGATAGAGCTTTAGAAACGCTATCTCACAAAGAAGCAAAAGTTATTAAAATGTTTTTTGGTTTGGGAAATCAGAACCCTGCAAGTTTGTCTGAAATTGGTGAAACATTCGATTTAACAAGAGAACGTGTAAGACAAGTAAAACAAAGAGCCATTAGACGTTTACAGAACAAATCTAGAACAGAAGTTTTACGTTATTATTTAGGATAAAACTCGCTTTTAGACGTTAGTTATAAAATAAAAGATGCTAAGGAATGCTTGTAAAAGTATTTCTTAGCATTGTTAGTATTTACACAAATTTATATTCTATTTTTAAGAAAAAATAATCAGGTTAATTGAAAACTAATATAAAAATTGAGTTTAAGAAGAAAAAATTACTTGCTAATTTAATTTTAGGGTTGGTTTGGAGTTTACTAGGCATGTTTAATTTGATAGAAAGTAAAAACCTATATTGGCTTGATTATGGTTATTTAGTAGTTGGTGCTTTATATATTGGTCACTATCTCTATGATTTAAAATTTCAATACCTTATTATTAAGGAAGATATGATTAAAGTGAACGCGCTTTATGGTTTTAGGAAGAAAATCTATATAAAGGATATACAGTCTATAAAAAAATTTGCAGGAGATTATAAAATAATAACTGCTGATAAAGAAATTAATATCAATACACAGCTTATTGCAAAAGATTCACTTATTAAATTGAATACATTTTTAGAAAAATTAAAAATGAACTCAGTAAAATAATTAGATTTAAACATTTTTTTATAAAAAAAGTTGGAATACTATAAGTACAAGTTTCAATTAAAAGCCCTGCTTAAAATTAGAAGTTTAAAAAATCACTAAATTAGTGCTATACATCTTTAATCATGAAAAACAACTTAATACTTTTACTTTTTGCATTATTATTTTTTCCTGTAACACTTTTTTCGCAAGACAATAATTTTGAACTTAAAGCTTCACAAAGTATGCTAATGACTGGTAAAGTCGAAGGACAAGATGGAGCTAAAAACCCTTTTTATGGGCAAGATTGTTATGCCATTGTAAAAAATATAGGTACTAAAAAATTTAGTATTCGTATACAACGTAAAGGAAAAATATTAAAAACAATACCCATTTTAAAAGGGGAAATAAAAAAAATAAAACTTTTAAAAGATCAAGAATTGTATTTAGATTCAAATTCTACATCTAAAATAAAAGCTTCTTTAGATTTTAAAGAAATAAAAGATAGATAAACTATTCTTGTTGCAGTGTTTTAATAAATCCTTCTATTGATTCAGCATTTTCAACAGAAAAATCACCAATTTTAGTACGTCTTAAAACCGATAAATGTGCACCAGAGTTTAATGCTTTTCCAAAATCGTAAGCTAAAGAACGAATGTATGTTCCTTTACTACAAACTACTCTAAAATCTACTTTTGGTAGGTTTATATTTGTAATTTCAAATTCAGAAATTGTTATAGTTCTCGCTTTAATTTCTGTAGTTTCTCCTTTTCTAGCTAATTCATACAAACGTTTTCCGTCTTTTTTTATAGCTGAAAAAATAGGTGGCTTTTGCTGAATATCACCAATAAATTGTTTTGTAGTTTCTTTTAGTAACGCATCAGTTATATGATCTGTAAAAAACGTTTCATTAACTTCTGTTTCTAGATCGTAACTAGGTGTTGTTGCACCAACTGTAAAAGTACCAGTATATTCTTTAATTTGACCTTGATAAGTGTTTATTTCTTTGGTTTGTTTACCTGTACAAATTATTAATAAACCTGTTGCTAAAGGGTCTAAAGTGCCTGCATGACCTACTTTTATTTTCTTTAGTTTAAAACGTTGCTTAATGTGCCAACGTAATTTATTAACGGCTTGAAAAGAAGTCCATTCTAGAGGTTTATCAATCAGTAAAATTTGCCCATTTTTAAAATCTTCTTCGGTTCTCAAGGTATATTTAATTTAAAAGTGCATAAACAATTGCAGTAGCTCCTACAACAGCACAATACAAAGAAAAGTATGATAGTTTGCTTTTTTTAACCAATGCAATCATCCATTTACAAGCAAAAATACCAGCTAAAAAAGCTGCAATAAAACCTGCTGAAATAGGTAACATTTCTGAAGATTGAAAGTTTAAATCGCCACTTAAAACATCTTTACCAATTTTTCCAAAAATTAAAGGAACTACCATTAAAAAAGAAAAACGTGCTGCTCGTGTTCTATCAATTCCTAATAAAACAGAGGTAGAAATTGTAGCTCCAGATCTAGAAATACCTGGTAACATAGCTATTGCTTGAGAAACTCCTATAATTACAGCGTTTACAAAAGAAACTTCTTTATTGGTGTTTTTAGCCTTATCTGCTAATAAAAGCAATAATGCTGTTAGTAAAAGCATACAGCCAACTAATAAGATTTTACCTCCAAAAAAAGATTCTAATTGCTTTTCGAAAAGTAACCCTACAAAAACTGCAGGTATCATAGATATGATTATTTTAAGTGAAAACTTTAACTCATCATTCCATTTAAATTGAAATAATCCTTTTAAAATTTCTGCTACTTCTTTTCTAAAAATTAAAAGCGTACTTAAAGCGGTTGCAAAATGTAAAACTACAGTAAAAGTTAAACTTTCTTCGGGTACAGATGTATCTCCTAGAATAACTTTTGCTAATTCTAAATGACCACTAGATGAAACAGGTAAAAACTCAGTTAAGCCTTGAATTATACCAAGAACTATTGCCTCTAAAACACTCATTTATTATTTTTTTGGATCTGCTAGAATTGCATAAATCTCTATAGCTAAACCAATAATAACTAGAGTTGGTGCCAAACGAATTCTTTGCCAATTGTAAATTTCTTCGTTAAAAACAGTAGGATCATCACTACCTCCACCAGACATAAAAATAAAACCAACTGTAATAAAAACAATACCTACTAACATTATAATGTAGTTTCTTTTGCCAAATAAAAATTCTTGTTCTTGTTGATTGCTATTTTTCATAATCTAATAATATAATTCGTCTGTTCGTAAATTTAAAAAACGTTGTGTTGCAAAAAATGTACTAATCCATGTAATAATAAAAGAAGATAAAATTACAATACCAGCAATATAGCCTAAAGTTAGGTAATCTTGAAGAAAACTTAAACTAGGCAAATATTTATCTAAGTAGTAAACTACAACTGCTAAACCCATTAAAGCAATAAAAGCACCAAACATACCTAATTTTACGCTTCTATAAATAAAAGGTTTTCTTATAAAACCTTTTGTTGCACCTACCATTTGCATGGTTTTAATATTAAAACGTTTGGCGTAAATGGATAAACGAATAGAACTGTTTATCAAAATCATAGCTACTACAGCAAAAAAGCTACTTAAAACCAATAACCAAAAACTTATTCGTTTGATGTTTTTTGTTAGTAGGTTAATTAACGGTTTATCATAAGAAATATCTGCAACAAAAGCGTTTTTTGAAAAACGAGTTTCTAACTCAGCTACTTTTTCAGGAGTAACGTAATCTGCTTTCAAATAAATATCGATACCGTTTTTGAGTGGGTTTTCTCCTAAAAACTCAAGAAAATCTTCCCCAATTTCTTCGCTAAATTTTTTTGCAGCTTGAGCTTTACTTGTGTAAATTGCTTTTCTAGTAAACTTTTCTTCTAGTAAAGATTCTCTAAATGTTTTTATTTGTTTTTGAGTTACATTATCTTTTATAAAAAGTGTAATAGCTACTTTTTCTTTTACGTAGTTAGCAACTTTTGTAGATTTTAAAACAATTAAACTCAAAACACCTACCATAAATAATACCAAAGCAATACTAATTACAACAGATATGTAAGAAGATTGTAGGCGTCTTTTTTGATAAGAATCAAATTTTGCTGACATGGTTTTGGTTGTTTTAAAACAGTTGCAAGATAATAATTAGAAATCAGTTGTTAATAACAGTTAGCACTATTTTAACGAATTGATTTCTTGGCACAATTCAATAAGAACTCCATTTGTAGTTTTTGGATGTAAAAAGGTTACTAACTTATTATCTGCTCCTTTTTTTGGGGTTTCGTTTAAAACCGTAAACCCTTCTTTTTGTAGTCTTTTTATTTCGCTTTCTATATCATCTACTGCAAAAGCGATATGATGAATTCCTTCGCCTTTTTTATCAATAAATTTAGCAATTGCACTCTCTGGGTTTGTTGCTTCTAATAATTCAATTTTATTAGGCCCAGTTTTAAAAAAAGAAGTTTTAACTCCTTCAGAAAGCACTTCTTCTATTTTATAATGTGGTTCACCAAAAAGTGAAGCAAATAAAGCGTTAGATTTCTCTAAATCTTTTACAGCTATACCTATGTGTTCTATTTTGTTCATAATGTAAAAATAGAAAAACCAGTAAAGAAAACTTTACTGGTTTTAATTTTATTTAGAAAAAGTATTTAT
Organism: uncultured Polaribacter sp.; assembly: GCA_964565055.1. Classification (GTDB taxonomy): domain Bacteria; phylum Bacteroidota; class Bacteroidia; order Flavobacteriales; family Flavobacteriaceae; genus Polaribacter. Next base: position 16,971 of record CAZMDC010000022.1, read on the forward strand.
TGAGCTAATATTTTAAAATCATCAATCATATAAGCTCCATCTAGAGCTTCATCTGTTCCAGAACCTGTAACTTTAAAACCAACGTATAAAGTACCTGTGTAAGAGGATAAATCTACTAAACCAGAATCTTTAAATGCATACCAAGAATCGCTTGGTACAGGTAAATTTGCAGAAACTGGTTGCCAAGTTGCAGCTGACACATTTGTACCATCATAATTTGTAGAAACAAACACCTCTAAAGAATTATCTGTAGAGTCTAAATGATGTTGTGCTACTTGAAAGTTTAAGAATTCGTTTGTTTGAGCATCCATATTTATTGCTGGTGAAATTAACCAACCAACATTTACATCATCTCCTGTTCTAAAACCACTAAACTCTGCGTAACCATTTCCACTAAAAACTTGCTCTGTCCAGAATTCGTTACCAACTTCTGCAAAGTTTGTCCAATTTGGGAAATTAAATGTAGAATTATCTACACCTGAGTCAAAATCTTCTTCTAAAACAACATTAAAATCATTGATGTTTAATGGTGTACATCTAGCACCTGTCATGTCTACATGAGAAATACTATTTAAAGCTAAAACTAAATCGCTACCATTAAAAGTTTTAGAAACTACAGCAGAAATACTACCTCCACCCTCTGGTAATATTGCAAATTTAAAACCAGCAAATGAAGATGTTTCTAATATAAAGTTTGTAAAACCAAAACCATCACAACTTTGTAAAGTACGTTGTGTATCGAATTGATCATTTGCATCAACATAAGTTTTACCAGCTAAACTTGTAGGAAATTGTGCATTATTTATTTTTACAAACATACCTACGTGACTATTATTGATTTCAGAAAACTTAACCTCTAAAGGAACAATAGCTTCTGTATTTGAAGCTCTAAATAATTGCGAATTTACTTGATTTAAAGACATGTTTTCTACTTCATCTCCATCTTCATTTTTATCACCACCAATTGTTGCAACACCATCTCCTGAACGAACTTCACCAACATATAAACCATTTAATCTTATATAAACTTCTCTACCAATATTAAATTTATTGTAAGAATCTACTAACTCTAAAGCAACTTTTATAGCTGCTGTTGGGTTTTCTGGTTTATCTTGAATAAAAAATTCTTTATAAAAATTTCCAGAATCATCTGAAGAAGTTACATACCCTTTAACAACAATATCTGAACTAATTTGTGTTGCTTGTCCATTTACAACCAAACCTTTTAAATTAGCAATAGATATTTCTGTTAAACCACTGTTCGAATCTGCAAGTTCTGCTTTTATAGTTTCTACAGCAGTATTTTCTTCTGTACCTAAACTTTTAGGTACACTAAAGTCTCCATCTTCTACACAAGAGGTAAAAGAAATACTAGCTACTAAAGCTAATAATAAAATGATTGTTTTATTTGTTTTCATTTTTTGTATTAATTATATCATTAAAATCTTAAGTTCACATTTAAAAAGTACGTTGTACCTCTACCATACCAATATTTGTTTCCAAAAACAGGAGTATCTAACGCTTTATCATCTCTTAATTGTCTGAAGTTCGCGTTTCTTCCTTGTTCAAATCCACCAGATTTGTATTCTTCACCAAATAAATTATTTACTGTTGCAAATACACTGATGAATTTATCACCAATTTTCCAAGATTTACCTCCAATTAAGTTTACAACCATATAGTCATCAAACTTTTCTTGTTGTAATAATTCTCTTGCCAAATCTGGATCATAATCACTAAAAGGTAAGCCATCTGCATCTTCGTAAAAGTTAGAAGATCTTGTTAATGGAGCAACATCTACATAAATATTAGAAAAGAAGTTGGTTGTTGCACCAACCCACCAGTAATCTGGATCTCTATACTCAAAACCTACAGAATATGCGTTTTGAGGACCAGAAGCTAGTTTATAGTTTTCTAATAATGATACGTAGTTTTTAGATCTAAAATCACTATCAAAACCACCATTATCTGCAACATCTGAAGTTAAATATAAATCTGGATTATTTCCATACGTAAATTGACCTATTGAAGCTGCACCTTTTAATTTGATTGTTGATGTTACTTGTGCTTCTATACCTAATTCTACACCTATGTGATTTCTTTCTATACCAGATAAAATTTCTTGTACAAAAGCAGTATTATCTCCTCCTACACCATCTGCAAAATAAAAAGAAATTTCTGTTGCATCTTGTACGTTTGTATAATATGCTGTTAGTCTTGACGTAATAATAGGACTTCTTACAATGTAGCTAAAATCTGTAGAAAATACTTTTTCACTTTGCAAATCTTCTACAACTGTATTATTTTCTCTTGAGTTAGAAAATGAATTTCTAATAGTTGGTGCTTGTGTCATATAAGCAGCATTAAAATCTAGTAAATGACGACCTGTAATTTTATAAGTTGCCCCAGCTTTTAAACCATAATTTGTAAAGTCTAATTTTTCTGATAATCCTAAAGAATTGTTTTCGAAACGACCATTTTTATATAACCCTTCTCTTTGATGAGTTGTTCTTGAAACATTTACTGCTCCATAAAAATCTACTTTGTTGTATTTAAATTGAGCTTGAGTAAAAGCACCAATAACATCAGAGTTTAACTTAAAGTTATATCTAAACATATCTCCTTCACCTACAACTCTGTTAGGATCTAGTAAATTGTTTTGTTGTGCATTTTGAGTATCTGCAAATGGGTTAATGTCTAAATATCCTGTACCTCCTAATAAATCTATAACTTCTGCAAAACTATGTGAACGTAATTTTCTATATTCTAATTTTGCATTTAACGTAATGTTGCTATTTATTTGTGAGTTTAAAATTGTATTTACAGTTAATTGCTTATCATCATTTCTGTCTTCATACAAAACGTAAGCGTTATTTAAACCAGCATTACTGTTTGTAATATTAGCATCAAAAATACGATTCCAATCTAATTGACCATCGTTTTGAAAACGCTCTCTTGATTCATAAGCACCTGCTAAATCGTTATTTCTTTCAAAAAAACTTGGTAAATATTGATAGTATGTTGGACTTGGGTTTGCACCACCATTAAAATCTAAACGACTGTTACCTATTTTACCAAATTGATAAGATACGTTAGTTTGTAAAGAGGTTTTATCTGTTACATCCCAATAATGATTCAACATTAATATAGGCTCTACTACTTCTTTAATTCTAGAGTTTACTTTTCTATCATTAATATAGCCCCAATATTCATTGTATTCAATGCCTTTTAAATCAAAAACTTCTTGTGTATTAGGTGATGATTTTCCTCTTCTATTTGGTGTAAAGATTCCTGTAAAATTAAGACTATGTTTGTCATTAATCCTTTTTTCTATAGATGCAAATAAAGAATAAGCGTTGTAAGAAGTACCTTCATTAAAACCTTCTAAACCAGATCTTCTACTTCCAGAAAATGTCATTGCCCAACCTCCTTCAAGAATACCTGTAGAATGTGTAGCCATAACTCTATGAACGTAACTTCTGTTAGATGATGAATAAGAAATACGAGTACCTGCTCTTTGTTCAGAAGCTCTTGTATCTATATTAGTTGAACCTAAAACACCTCCAAAAGTATAATTAGATGGAGCTAAACCATTGCTAAATTCTTGATTTCTTAATACGTCATTCAAACCACCCCAATTACTCCATTGTGCTCTACCATCAAATAGTTTGTTCATTTCAATTCCATTGATAAGTACTTTACCATTTCCTGAATCTAAACCTTTGATTCTAAAAAAAGAAGAACTGAACTCAAAAGCAGCTGTTCTTAAATAAATATCTCTAGTAGCCTGTAATAATCCAGCAATATTGTCTGCTGCACTTGCATCATCATTTAATTCATCATCTGTAATGGTAATTAAACTTAAATCTTGATCTATAGAAAAATCTTTGTACAAAATAATAGTACCTAAATTTATAGTTTTACCTCTAAGCTCTACAGAGAAATTTTGAGTTTCATAGCCCTCTAATTTAATTTGTAAAATATAACTCCCATTACTTAGTTTTTGCAAAGCAAAAACACCATTTTCGTTTGTTTTTACTTGGTAAGTACTATTACTACTTACTGTAATAGAAACATCTTTTAAAGGTTTTTCAGAATCGCCATCTAAGACAATTCCTTTTACAGCATTCTGTGCATTTATTCCTAAAAAAAGAAAGAAACACATGAATACTGTTAAAACAGTTTGTTTCATAAAAATTTGATTGATTAATTATAAAATTTAATATTACTTTTGAACAAAATTAACATTTTTTAACAAATTCTTGTGTTAAATTAACATTTTATGATTTTTTGGCATCTATTTTGTTTCATAAATATTTTTAAAAAAAACAACAATGAAAAATACTTACTCTATTTTCACGCTACTTTTTTTAGTAGTTTTTACTGTACAATCACAAAAAAAAGGAAAACAATACAACATTAGAACTATTGCTTTTTACAATTTAGAAAATTTATTTGATACAATAAATGACACCTCAATAAACGATGAAGCTAGCCCAATGATGGAGCTTAAATCTAATAGGTCTGAAGTATATTGGGATAAGATTGACAAACTAGGTAGTGTAATACAGCAAATTGGTGCAGACAAAGCCAACACTTCACCAGCAATAATTGGAGTTTCTGAGGTCGAAAATTTAGGTGTATTAGAGGATTTGGTAAATTCTAATCGTTTAAAAAGTAAAGGTTATGGTATTGTACATTATGATTCACCAGACAAGCGTGGAATTGATGTAGCTCTGTTATACCAAAAAAGATATTTTAAACCTGTACATCATGAAGTTTTTAACCCTAATATTTACAGAAATGGTTATAAAGTGTACACAAGAGATCAGTTATTAGTTTCTGGTTATTTAGATGATGAATTGATTCACGTAATCGTAAACCACTGGCCCTCAAGAAGTGGTGGTGAAGCCAAAAGTAGACCTTCTCGTGAAAAAGCAGCCTACCAAAACACAAAAATTATAGCACAGGTTAGAGAAAAAGATCCAAATGCAAAGATTATAACCATGGGAGATTTTAATGACGACCCAACAAACTCTAGTTTTAAAGAGGTTTTAAAAACCAAAAGTGATAAAAGTAAAGTTGGAGAATTAGATATTTACAACCCTTATGAAGATTTACATAGAAGAGGGTTTAATACTTTAGGATATAGAGATAATATCAATTTGTTTGATATGATTTTAATTTCATCACCTTTATTAGATAAAGGCGAAAAGGACTTTTCTGATTATAAAATGTATAAAGCCATGATTTTTAATAAACGCTTTTTAACAAGTAGAAAAGGGCAGTTTAAAGGATATCCTTTTAGAAGTTTTTCTTATGGAGGTTATACAGGTGGTTATTCAGATCATTATCCTGTTTACATGTATTTAATTAAAGAAAAATAATAAAGCTTTATAAAATAGAAAAACCCGCAACTTTTTAGTTGCGGGTTTTTTTGATAATAAATTATTGCCTTATTATATTTTAAGATTCTTCTTTTACAGAAGTAAATCTATAATATAAATATGTGTAAGCATCTCTAGGTATAATTGTAATCCACTTTTTGTATTTTAAGTACCACTTAAAACGAATTGAATTAACTCCTTTAGTTAAATAAGCAGCAATAAAAGGATGCAAATGTAATTGTATCTTTTTATTAGTTGATTTGCTATTTTCTAATTTAGTAATATATTTTTCTAAATCAGATTCTATTTTATCTAACAATACTATTGGAGCTTCTACTTGTCCATCTTTATTTGGGTTGTCTTCGGTAGTTTTTATATTCAACACAGGTCTAACCCTTTGTCTTGTAATTTGCACTAACCCAAATTTACTTGGTGGTAGAATTTTATGTTTTGTTCTATCAAAAGACATTTGTTCTTTTAGATGCTGATATAATTTGTTTCTATTTTCTGCTTTATGCATATCAATAAAATCTACAACTATAATACCACCCATATCACGTAATTGTAATTGACGTGCAATTTCTGTGGCAGAAATTAAGTTTACTTCTAATGCTGTATCTTCTTGAGAGCCTGCTTTGTTAGAACGATTTCCACTGTTAACATCAATAACGTGTAAAGCTTCTGTGTGCTCTATAACTAAATAGGCACCTTTGCTCATAGAAACTGTTTTTCCAAACGATGTTTTTATTTGTCTTTCAATTCCATATTTTTCAAAAATTGGAACTGTAGAATTGTGTAATTTTACAATCTTTTCCTTTTCAGGATAAATTTCCTGTAAATACTCTTTTATTTCTACATTCAAAGTTTCATCATTTGTTACAATATTGGTAAAAGTTTCATTCATAACATCTCTTAGAATAGAAGATGCTCTATTTAACTCGCTCAAAATTTTTGTTGGAGTGTTTGTGTTAGGTATTCTTTTACACATCGTTTTCCAACGTTCTAAAGAGTTTTGCAAGTCTTTGTCTAATTCTGCTACTTTTTTACCCTCTGCAACAGTTCTTAAAATAACACCAAATCCTTTTGGCTTAATGCTTTTTGCTAATCTTTTTAAACGTTCTTTTTCTTTAGGGTCTTCTATTTTTTGTGATACAGAAACTCTGTTAGAAAAAGGAACTAAAACCAAAAATCTACCAGCTATAGATAGCTCTGAGCTTAATCTTGGCCCTTTAGTAGAAATAGGTTCTTTTACAATTTGTACCAACAGATTTTGCCCTGTTTTTAGTACATCTTTAATACTACCGTCTTTGTTGATGTCTGCTTCCTTTCGAAAGTTTTTTAAAGTGAATTCTTTATACTTACCTGTGCTTACTTTCTTAATGAATGTATTTAATGAGTTTACTTGCGCACCTAAATCATGATAATGTAAAAAACCATCTTTTGGATAGCCCACATTTACAAATGATGCGTTTAAGCCTGTTAACACTTTTCCTATTTTGGCTAAAAAAATATCGCCAACAGAGAATTTGTTATCAGTTGTTTCATTATTTAATTCAATAAGTTTTCCATCTCTTAATAAGGCAAAATCAATATCAGATGAATTTGAACGAATTATTAATTCTGTTTTCATACTGAACTGGTTTTAACACTGCACGTTTAATTTGTGCAGATGGATTAATATTGTCAGGTATTTATAATACCATTTGAGGTTTGTGTAACCTCGATGTCAATGAACTTTTTGTTTTTTTTTCGCTAAACCATAAACGAAAAAGTAAGCAAACGCTTACTTTTTCTTGTGTCTATTAGCTCTAGCTCTTTTCTTTCTTTTGTGCGTAGAGATTTTTGCTCTCTTTCTTTTTTTACCACTTGGCATAAATTCTAGTGTTTTGTAAACCTTTAACGGTTTAGATTAATATTTTGTTATTTGACAGCTACTTTGTTTTTTACTCCTTCTGTAAATGTTTTTGCTGGTTTAAAAGCTGGAATATTATGAGCTGGAATCTTAATAGTTGTATTCTTAGAAATATTTCTACCTGTTTTTTCTGCTCTTGTTTTGATTATAAAGCTACCAAAACCTCTTAAATAAACGTTATCACCACCTTCTAATGCATCTTTAACCTCAGTCATAAATGCTTCAACAGTTGCTAAAACATCTGTTTTTTCAATCCCTGATTTATCTGAAATTTTTGATACGATATCTGCTTTCGTCATGTCTCTATTTTTACTATATTTTTAATTATTTACTTTCAAAAATGCGGATGCAAATATATGATAATTAATCAATTCCGAAAACATAAAGATGTAAAAATATGTGAATTTTAAAATGTAATATTGCAAATATATTTTTTAAAAATGAAATTTTCTAATACTTTAATACAGTGGTACTTACAAAACAAGAGAGATTTACCTTGGCGTAAAACCAAAAACCCCTATTTTATTTGGTTGTCAGAAATTATGTTACAGCAAACAAGAGTTGCGCAAGGTTTAGATTATTATTTAAAATTTACATCAACTTTTCCTACTGTTTTTGAGCTAGCAAAAGCAGATGAAAGTACCGTTTTAAAAATGTGGCAAGGTTTAGGATATTATTCTAGAGCAAGAAACTTACATTATTCTGCAAAACAAATTGTAAATGGGTTTAAAGGTGAATTTCCATCTTCTTATAAAGAAATTATAAAACTAAAAGGAGTAGGTGATTATACTGCTTCTGCAATTGCTTCTTTTGCTTTTAATGAACCAACAGCTGTTGTAGATGGAAATGTATATAGAGTTCTATCGAGATATTTTGGCATTAAAACACCAATAAACTCAACTAAAGGTATTAAGGAATTTAAAAAATTAGCAGAAGAATTAATAGACACATCACAACCTGCAAATTACAACCAAGCCATAATGGAATTTGGTGCCATACAATGTAAACCTAAAAAACCATTATGTCTTTTTTGCCCATTATCAGAAAGCTGTGTTGCTCTTCAAAAAAACTTGGTAGAAACATTACCTATTAAGGAAAAGAAATTAAAAGTAAAAAAACGATACTTTAATTATATTGTAATTAAAACCAATGATGATAAAACTATTTTATCAGAAAGAAAAGGTAAAGGAATTTGGCAAGGATTGTATCAATTCCCATTAATTGAGAGCAACAAAACCATCACTAAAGAAACATTAATAGGCTTAGAAGAGTTTAATAATTTAATTCCTAATAAAGCCACTATTTCTTTACATAACACAAAAGAAGTGATTCATAAATTATCTCATCAACATTTATATACACAATTTTGGATCGTAGAAATAACAAATACACCAGAAGCAAATGTACTTTGGATTGATGTAGAAAATTACCCAGTTCCTGTTTTAATTGAAAATTTTTTAGACTCATATCTCCCTAAAAAGTAATGGTTTTTTTTAGTACTTTTGATATAGAAATACACAAAACATGGCAGGTACAATAAATAAAGTAATTTTAATTGGTAATTTAGGTGATGATGTTAAAATGCATTACTTTGATGATCAAAATTGTGTGGGACGTTTTCCTATTGCAACATCAGAAAGTTACACCAATAAACAAACTGGTGAAAAAATTACCAATACAGATTGGCACAATATTGTAGTTAGAAATGGCTTGGCTAAAGTGTGCGAAAAATACCTTTCTAAAGGTGATAAAGTGTATGTGGAAGGAAAATTAAAAAATAGACAGTGGGAACAAGATGGAGTTAAAAGATACTCAACAGAAGTTCAAGTAAATGAAATGACAATGCTGTCTAACAAAAAAAATACAAACAATTCAAATATGGAGCAGCAAAACGAACAAGCAGCTCCACAAATTAAAAAAAGCGTTTCTGAAGAAGAAAACGACGATTTACCATTTTAATTAACTAAAAAATTCTCTTTTGGATCCAGATCCCGAACATTTTTATTTACTATTATCCTCCATTGACTTTATAACAGGAGTAAATATTATTGCTCTAATTCTTTTATTAATAAGTTCTGCGTTAATTTCTGGAACTGAAGTTGCTTTTTTTTCACTTTCGCAAACAGATGTTAACGAGCTCATCAAAGAAAGTAAAGAAGAAAACGTAATTGTTACTTTATTAGAAAGACCAAGAAAACTACTCGCAACAATTTTAATTACCAATAATTTTATCAATATTTTAATTGTTTTACTGTTTGCATCTCTAGCTGAAACTCTATTTGGTAATTTCGATTATGAGCTTAACCTATACTTATTCGTTGTTCCCATTCGTTTTTTAATAGAAATTGTTTTAGTAACTTTTTTAATTCTTCTATTTGGAGAGGTTTTACCAAAAGTATATGCTTCTAGAAATGCACTTCGTTTTTCTAAAACCATGTCTAAATTCATAAATGTAGTTAATACCATTTTAACTCCTTTTACAATGCCATTAATATCGTTAACAAAATTTATAGAAAAAAAACTAGGGAATAAAAACTCTAATTTTTCAGTTGAAACGTTATCACAAGCATTAGAATTAACATCAGAAGGTGCTACCACAAAAGACGAACAAAAGATTTTAGAAGGAATCGTGAATTTTGGAAACACAGAAACAGTGCAAATCATGAAACCAAGAATAGATATTTTTGCACTTTCTGAAGAAGAACCTTATGAAAATGTATTGAATAAAATATTGGAAAATGGGTATTCTAGAAATCCTGTGTATAGTGATAATATAGACAACATCATTGGGGTTTTATATGCTAAAGATTTATTAGCGCACTTAAATAAAAAGAATTTTAAATGGCAAAACTTGCTTAGAGAAGCTTTTTTTGTACCAGAAAACAAAAAGTTAGACGATTTATTAGACGATTTTAGAGATCGAAAAAATCATTTGGCAATAGTAGTTGATGAATATGGAGGAACTAGTGGTTTAGTAACCTTAGAAGATGTTATTGAAGAAATTGTGGGTGATATAAACGATGAGTTTGATGACGAGGATTTACAATATTCTAAAATTGATGAAAACACCTATATTTTTGAAGGTAAAACTACTATTAAAGATTTTTGCAGAGTATTAGATGATGAAGACGAAGCTATTTTTGAACAAGAAAAAGGCGAAAGTGAAACCTTAGCTGGGTTTATTTTAGAAATTTCTGGAAAATTCCCAAAAAAGAACGAGAAAATAATTTTTAAGAATTACACGTTTACTATAGAAGCGTTAGATAAAAAACGTATAAAACAAGTAAAAGCAACTAAAAATGCGTAATCTTATTTCAATAGTTTTTGTGCTATTCTCTACAAGTATTCTACTATTTTCTTGCAAAGAAGATGTATTGCCAAAACCAAAAGCTTATTTAAGTTTAGAGTATCCAAAAAAAAAATATAAACAGCTAGAAACTTTAAGGCCATACACGTTTAAAGTCTTAAAAGATGCAACCATAATCGACGATAAAAACAATTGGATTACTATAAAATACCCAAAGTTAAAAGGAGCAATTAATATCACATACAGACCTGTAAAAAACAACTTAAAAGAACTTTTAACTGAAGCTGAAAAACTGGTTTTTAAACATGCTGTTAAAGCAGAACAAATTATACCAAGAGATTTTGTAAATAGTAATAAAAAGGTATTTGGCAGTCTATACGAAATTACAGGAAACGCAGCTTCTCACTTACAATTTCATGTTACAGATAGCACAAATCATTTTATAAAAGGTTCTTTGTATTTTTATGCAAAACCAAATTACGATTCTATTTTACCAGCAGTAGAATATATTAAAACAGATATTTTAGAGCTCATAGAAACTCTTGAGTGGAAGAAATAAAACATTACACTATATCCATTTTCTTTAAAAGAAAAGAAGCGTTCATGTTTTTGCAAATTCCTGCCTTTAATTTATAATCGAAATAGAGTTCGTTGTTATTAATTTCTGCCTCAAAATAATAGTTTTTAATGGTAGAAAATTCATTTTCTAATTCACACAAACTAACATCGTGAGTTGCTATAATTCCTGTTGATTTAGATTTTGTCAATTTTTCTATAAACTGTTTAGAGCCAATAGCTTTGTCTTTACTATTTGTACCCTTTAAAATTTCATCTAAAATGATAAAATATTTTTCAGTTTTTATAGCATCAACTATAAACTTTAAGCGTTTTAATTCAGAATAAAAATACGACTCATCTTCTGTAAGTGAGTCTGAAGTTCGCATACTTGTAATTAATTTTATAGGATGATATTGAAAACGTTCTGCACAAACAGGCAAACCACAATTTGCCATAACTATTGCTAAAGAAACTGTTCTTAAAAAGGTACTTTTACCAGCCATATTTGCACCAGTTATGATAAAAAACTGAGCATCATTAATTACAAAATCATTATCAACTCTTTTATCAACTTTTAACAAAGGATGTCCTAAATCTTTAGCCTTTAAGGTCTCTTTATCTGTTGTAATTTCTGGAAACACAAACTCAGCATGATTAAAATTAAAGTTAGCAAACGAATTCTGAGCATCAAAATAAGCAACAACCTCAAACCATTTTTGCACAGTTTGTTTGTATTTTGAAATCCACTTTTCGGTTTTACAGGCATTTAAAATATCCCAAAGAAAAAATGCATTACCAAAAACAGCGATTATAATATTGTTTCTATTATCAAAAGCATCTACAATTTTAGAAAACTCTTTAAAAATAAGAGAAGCTTTTTTATCTTCTGATTGAATTATTTTTTGATGATTTTTTAAATGTTTAGACTTAAAATTCTCTTTTTCAATTTCATTTAATAGCAAGTGGTATTGTTTAAAAGTATCACCCAAAATTGTTGTATCTGAATATAATTTGTTCGTTTTTTTTAAGAATTTTCCTGTGATAGCCAGACCTAAAAAAAACCAAATTAATAATATAGAAAAAGGAATAATTCCAAAAGAAAATAACCCAATTACAAGCACAGAACAAATTGAAAATACTGCTTGTAAAGTGTTTAAAAATGATGGAAAAACAGTGTTGTAATTTAAAATCCAATTTTTTATAAAAGTTGACGATTCTTTAACTTGAACCAAACTTGCTAATGCAGTAAAGTGTTGACGCCATTTTACTTTTGATGATAGCTCTTGTATTGCGTCTTGTTTATGTAAAATGTCATTAATAGAATTCTCTGTTAGTTTTTCTGCTAAAAATAGTTTTCCATCAATAGTAGCTGTTCTATTTAGGTATTGAAAGAAAGATCCTTTCCCAAATAAATCAATATCATTACTATAAAAATGAGTAGGGTTTACAAACTCATTACCTGTTTCTAATTGATGAAAACTCCCATTTAAAACGTTAATTTCTGTAGTATTAATTTTAATTTTTGCATCAACTATTGCTTTTTTATTTTTTAGTGAAATAAACCTAACTATTAAAAAAGAAAATAATAGAACACCTATTAAAGCTATTGCAAATGCAGAAAAGTAATTATCAAACGTTAAGTAAACTAAGTAGCTAGATATTAAAAAAACAATAAATCGTAATATTCCTAATTGTAACAATTGTTTTTTTAAAACAATTGATTGTTTTTCTAAATCAGCTTTTTGTTGATTGTAAAATACTAAGGGTTTGCTCATGGATATTATTTATAGCTAGAAATTCCGCCAGTTAAATTTAGTACTTTTAATTCTGGATATTTTTTCTTTAATCTTTCTGTGGCTCTGTAGCTATTCAATCCTCTTTGACAAACCATTACATAGGTTTTGTTGAAATCTACCTCTATTTTTTCTGCATCAAACTTATTAATATGTATGGTTTGATGTGCTTTAAAAGGCAATTTTAGATTATTTAATACTGCTATAATTTCGATATTTTCATCAGCTAATTTCTCTTTTAATTCTTCAGGCGCTATTTGCCAATCAGGATTTTGATTTGCACAAGCTGCATCTACATACGTTTGTACTTTGAAGATTTTGCTGATTTTATCTTTGGTAAAAATAGATTTTAACTTCATTTTTAATTGTGTGTTTTGTAATGAGTTATAAATTAACAATTCATTTTTTAGCGGTTTTCCAACACCTGTTATTAATTTTAAAACTTCATTAACTTGTGCTGTTGCAATTAAACCAACAATAGCATTTAGAGTTCCTGCTTCTTCACAATTAGGAATATCTGTAGCCATTTCTGGAAACGCATCTCTTAAATTTGCAGAATAACTGCCATCATTTTGCTGAACATTAAAGTTAGCTACATAACCATCAAATTTATACAAAGAACCATACACTAAAGGTTTTTGTTTTATTACACAGGCGTCGTTCAACAAATATTTTGTTGGTAAAGAATCTGTGCCATCAACCACAACATCTATATTTTCTAGCAACTCAAAAATAGTGTCTTTAGAAACAGCTTTGTTGGTAACTTCTATTTTTGTAAAAGGTGCTCTTTGTTGGATAAACTTACGTAAAACTTCGGCTTTTGGTTTGCCTACATCCTCTAAAGCATAAAAAACTTGTCTGTGTAAATTGGTAATATCAATCGTGTCAAAATCTACCAAATGAATTCTACCAACGCCACTTGAAGCCAAGTACACAGCAATTGGGCTACCTAAACCTCCACAACCAACTACTAAAACTGAAGCTTTTTGTAATTTTTGTTGCCCAATTTCACCAATTTCTGATAAAGTAATTTGACGTTTAAAAAGTTGGTTTTTCTCTATTTTCATTTATGAATTTATCTCTTCTTTTGCTGCTTTAAATTCTTCTGGAGTGTTTATGTTTCTAATAAAATCATCATCAATTTCTACAATTTCTACATCAGAATTGATTAACATTTTACGAGGACAAGAATACCCTTGAGCTAAATATTGTAATAAAATAGGATATGCTTTGGGCTCATAAATGGTAATTAAGGGCTCAACAAATTCTTTGATTTTCCCTTTTATTGCAGTTGCGACTTTAGATGGATTTCTATGTTTTAAAAGCAATTGAATAATTTCTTCGTTCACAAAAGGCACATCTGTAGCCAACACAAACCAAGCTGAATTTGGGTCTTTTTGAAACGCTGAACATATGCCTCCAAAAGGACCTAGATTTATAAATTTATCTGAAATCTCATTTTCATTACTACTTTCTTGAACCGAATAAAATGTTTCTAAATTATTATTTTCAAGTAATTCTTTAACATGTTTTTTTTGAGGTTTTCCAAAATAATTGAGTTCAGCTTTATCTGTACCCATTCTTGTACTTTTTCCGCCAACCAAAACCAAACCTTTTATGGGAGCAATTTTTTCTTGAACTAAATTATTTATGTGATTCGTAATTTTATCATTCTCATTAATGGTGTAGCAATGTTTGTTTTTAATATTTGGATATTTCTCCACTAAAAAATCAAAAAACTCAGTTTCTGAATCTAATTTGATAATAAATTGAATATTATCTAATTGATCTAATCTTTTTAACACAGAAGTCTCTTTGGCTTTGTCTAAAATTAATATTTGTTTTGCTCCTTGATAATGATTACCATTTATAAAAACATAATCAAACTGGGCAAAATCTAAGCGTTGTTGGTACTTATTTATGGCTCCAGTTGTAGTAATTTGTAAATTTCCTTCATGATGAAATACAAATTCAGAAAGTTTATGCTCTGCTACATCCTTTGCATGAGAAGCATCAAAATATGCTAATTTATAGTTGTTTAAATTTTGAGAAACTTTAGAAACTAAATCTGAAATGATATCACATTTTGCGCCTAAAATAGCAATTTCATTAGGAGCAAAATTATCATTATTTCTTCTTACCAAATTTGTATGTTTATTGTGTTTTCTAGTCATTTTTAATATCAGATTTTCCTCCAGTTTTTTCCAATAATTTCACTTCTTTAATCACCATTTTTTGACTGATACTTTTGCACATATCATAAATAGTTAAACAAGTAATATTTGCTCCAGTTAAAGCTTCCATTTCTACACCAGTTTTTCCAGTAATTGTTACTTTACAAAAAACCTCTATGTGTTCTTCATCTTTAATATCAATTTCAATGTCTACACCATTTATTAGTAAAGGATGACACATAGGAATTAAATCTGAGGTCTTTTTAACACCCTGAATTCCTGCAATAATAGCCGTTTGAAAAACAGGTCCTTTTTTGGTAATTAACTCGTCATTTATAAAATGAGCAATTACTTCTTTTCCTAAAAACATGCTTGCCTTTGCAATAGCTGTTCTTTTGGTAATTTTCTTATCAGAAACATTTACCATCTTAGGATTGTTTTTATGATTTAAATGTGAAAAAGTCATTTAAATAGATTTTTAGTGTTAAATGTTTAATTATTAGTTAAACTTTGTTGTGAAGTTTTCACGATTGAAGTTAGTATTCTAATTAATTCATCAATATCCAAAATTAATGAATTAACATCTAAATTAGTTAATTCACTTTCTTTTAATAATCGTAACCAATATTTAGTTTCTCTGGCTTCTTTTGAAGAAATAGACATTTTTGCTGTAAAATCTTTCTTACTTTGACCTGCAAGAGCTTCTTCTATATTTGCACCAATAGATGTTCCACTTCTTAAAATTTGATTAGAGATTATAAATTCTTTCTCTAGTTGCAGCTTTTTATAAAGAGATATTATTTTTAAAGAAAATTGAAAACTTTTTCTTTGAACTATACTTTCTTTCATATCAATAACTTAACTAAGCATTCAGAATTAAACATTTAAAACTCTAACTATCTATATCTTATTATTGGGTAATTCTCCCCTGTTTTAAAAACAGTTTCATCATTTGGTAAATGAATAAAAGCATCTGCATGCACCAAACTTGCTAAATCTCCAGAACCATTTCCAGTAATTGGAGTTGCCAAAGTATGACCGAATTTATCACTTAATTTAACTTGTAAAAAGTATTCTAGATTAGGTTTAAAACTCACGTCTTTAGTTAAAATAGCTGTTTCTTCTTCCATTTCTACTTCAACAGATGTAAAATACCAAGGATAAAAATACACCAAACAATTTACAAATGTAGAAATAGGGTTTCCTGGAAAACCGAAGATATTACAATCACTCGTTTTTCCGTAGAAAAAAGGTTTTCCTGGTCTTTGGGCTACTTTATGAAACAGTTTTTCTACTCCTAATTCCTCAAAAACGGCTGGTAAATAATCAAACTTACCTTTGCTTACTGCACCACTAAAAAGCAATACATCATATTCTTGTAAATAACTTTCTATTTTTGATTTTAAAATTGGTTTATCATCTGTTATATGTGCAGTTTCTGATGGAATCTGAATTCTTTCTAATAACGAAACTAAGGTAAACACATTGCTTCTTCGAATTTGATGTTCTAAAGGTATTTCTTCTACTCCAACCAATTCATCTCCTGTAGAAACAATCATTACTTTGGGTTGCTTTGCCACAGTTACTTTTGATTTACCAACAGTTGCTAAAACTCCTATTTCTGCAGCAGAAATGATTTTATTTTTCTGAATTAAAATTGCACCAGCTTTGCCATCTTTTCCTTTTTGATGGATGTTTTGTTGTTGCTTAATCTCATCTACATTAATAGTAGCAATGCCATCTTTGATACTTACATCTTCATAACGAATTACAGTATCTGTATTTTTAGGTAGTACTGCACCTGTCATTACTTCAATACAATTCTTAGGATTTTGTAGCGTAATTTGGTCACTACCTGCTGCTTGAATGCCTTCTATTTCGAATGCTCTTTGCCCCTCTTTAAATTGATTAAAGTTTATGCAAATTCCGTCCATAGAAACTCTATTAAATGGCGGAAAATCTCTGTCTGCGACAATGTCTTCCTTTAAAATTCTACCTACAGATTTTAGAAACGAAACTTCTTCAACTCCAAAATTTTGAGCTGAGTTTAAAATAATGTCCTTTGCTTCTTTTACTGAAATCATAAAATTATTTTTTGTTGAATTTTCTTCAATACAGCATCTCTATCATTTACAACAAAATTATATTCAGTTCCTTCTTTTGTAATTATTTTAATTCCATTATCAACTAGTTTTGCTGTTTTTCTTTTATGAATGGAATCAATATCTAAATAAATAATATTTGTTTGGCCTTTTTGAATATTTAAAGAGTGACTTTTAAAAACTAATCGCTGGTTTGTTAAAAATATTTTACCTCCAACACCTTCTAAACCTCTAAATAAATTTGCAAAAATTTCGTTTTCAATCTTTTCATTTTCAAGTAGTTTAGGTTTAATGTTATCTATACGTTTTCCTACAAGTTTTTTCATTATCCTTGGAAAAAGAAAGATAAAAAAGAGCGTCATTGAAACACCGTAAATTAATGATTGCACCACTATTTCATTAATAGATTGATTTGTATTTAATAAATACAAAATAAAACCATACAAAAGAGTTGTGGAAATTGCTAATAAAGTTATTTGTTTCCAATTCAATTTAATTTCAAATTCCTTTTTCATCATCTATATTTTTGAATATTTATAAATTTCTAACTACAAGCGTTAAACCATAAAAAAGCATAATTAGTAAATAAAACCAATCTCTAAAAAACGATTTTAATGTTATAAATTTTGAATTTTCTTTTTTTGATTTATCTACAGTAATAATTTGAATTATTATTAATAGTAAAGAAAACACTACTATAAAAACACCAGTTTCTGTAGCATGAACTTCAAAGATGTTTTTTAATGTATTCATATTAGCCTCCTATTGTACTCATACTTTCAGAAACATTTCCTTTTTTACGATTTGCTTCTGCAATAAAACCATTTTCTGGTTTTTCTTTTACCAAACTTAGAAAAAGTTCTTTTAAATCTTCGTTACTTGCTCCTTTTCTGATAAAATCACGCAGATTAAAAACGCCATCATCAAACAAGCAATTTTTAAAAGTTCCAGTACTTGTAATTCGAATTCGGTTGCAATCGTTACAAATGGTTCTGGTAAATGCAGGAATTATTCCGAAAGTACCTAAGTGATTTTCAATTTTGTAATTTCTTGATGTAGACGATTTTTCTGATTGAATTTCTTGTACCTCAAACTCAGTTTTCACTTCATTTAAAATTTTTTTAAACGTCCAATTCTCTTGCATTTCACGCTGACCTTTTCCATTAAAAGGCATTTCTTCTATAAAACGCACAGCAACATTTTTATCTTTTGTTAATCTTATAAAATCAACAATTTCATCAGTATTAAAACCAGATTGTACAACTACATTTAGTTTTAAATTTAAACTACTTTTTTCTAATAATTCGAAGGTTTTATAAACTTCTGGAAATACATCTCTTCTTGTAATTTTTGCAAATTTTTCTCTTTGTAAACTATCTATACTTAAATTGATGTTTTTTACTTTTTTAAGTTTTTCTATCCTTTCTAAATGATGCGAAATCATTGCTCCATTTGTTGTAATATTTATTGCATCCAATAAATCGTTATAAGACAACATTTCTAAAAAACCCACAAAATCTTTACGTACAAAAGGCTCTCCACCTGTTAAACGCACCTTTTTTACGCCCAATTCTGTTAACACACGAATTAAACGATACATTTCTTTAAAGGTAAGTAATTCTTGTCTTGGCACAATATCTATTCCATGAGCAGGCATACAATATTGGCAACGCAAGTTACAACGATCGGTTACTGCCAATCGAACATACTCCATTTGTCTACCAAAATTATCTACTAATTTACTCATTTAGTTGGGTAGTTTTTTTGCTATTAAACCATATAAAAAGGCCCCTAACAAAGCTCCTATTAAAATAATTAATGCAGGTAAAAATTTAAACCCTAGAATTACAAAAATAGGTGCTGCACAAGCTCCTGAAATTCCCCAACCCAAACCAAACAAGGTTCCTCCAAAAATGGTATTTATGAATCCTTTTTTCTTTGGTTTTGGCACTATTTTATTTCCATTGATGTCTTTAATTTTTCCACTCTTAAACAACTGCATAATAACTGCAGAAATTAGAACTGCACCTCCAATAATTCCATACATATGAAACGATTGAAATTTAAACATTTCGTAAAAACGATACCAAGAAATAGCTTGTGATTTGCTTAATACAATTGCGAAAAAAATACCTAACAGTAAAAATTTTATGTTTTTCATTTTATATTGTTTTTAATTACTGAATTAATATCTGTAAAACTCTTTTTAAAAAATTAAAATAATAACGGAATTATTACCCAAGTTGCAATTATACCTCCAATAAAAAAGCCAATTACAGCTAATAAAGATGGTAATTGCAAGCTACTTAAACCAGTAATTGCGTGGCCAGAAGTACAACCTCCTGCATAACGTGTACCAAAACCTATTAAAAGGCCAGAAATAATTAAAATTAAAAATCCTTTTAAAGAGAACACAACATTATCACTAAAAATTTCTGCAGGAAAATAACTTTCACCTACATCAGAAAAACCTAAATCTGTTAATTCTTGAACAGTTGTTGGGTTTAAATCGATTGCAGGATTTGGCACTAAAAAATAGGCTGAAATAAAACCTCCAATAATTAAACCTACTACAAATAACAATGCAAAATCACGTTGTTTCCAGTCTTTTTTAAAATAGTCTGAAGCTTTCCCAGCACCAGCCATTGTACATAAGGTTTCAAAATTGGTAGATGCACCAAAATTTTGTCCGAAATAAAAATAAAGGAATAATGATAAAGCTATTAATGGCCCACCAATAAACCAAGGCCAAGGTTGTAAAATAAATTCCATTTTTATAACTGTTTTTCTAAATAATTCATAATTAATTTTGTTGCACCTAAATTGTCTTCAATATATTTTCTATTGATAACACCTGTTAATTTTCGAGAATTTTCATCGTTTTTTAAGTGGATGAAATTATCAGTAAATTCTTGTTGATTTTTTATAGCAATGCAACCTCCAATTTTCACCAAATCTACAGCTTCTTTAAACTTTTTGTATTGATTACCAATAACCACAGGAATTCCGAAAGTTGCAGGTTCTAAAATATTGTGTAAACCCGTTTTTAAACCACCACCAACATAAGCAACATCTGCGGCTGCATAAATTTTAGTTAAAATACCAATGGTATCTATGATTAAAACTTGATAATTTTCTAAATTTTTTCCAGACTTTTCTGAATATAAAACTGTTTTTTTCTGTATTGATTTTTGTAACTCTAAGATAGCGTCATTTTTAATATTATGAGGTGCTATAATAAATTTTTCATCGTCTTTTGCAGTAGTGTTGATATACTTAATCAACAACTCTTCATCTTCTTTCCAAGTACTACCAGCAACTACAGTATATGTGTTGTTTTTGAATTCACCTATAAATTCTAATGTATTATTTTGTTGTAATATTTTAGAAACTCTATCAAAACGTGTATCTCCTGCAACAGTTACATTGTTAAAGTTTATAGAGTTTAATAATTGTTTAGAGTTTTCATTTTGTACAAAAAAATGATGAAAAGCGTTTAATGACTTTTTCATAAAACCACCATATGATTTAAAAAAAAGTTGCTCTTTTCTTAAAATTCCTGAAACTAATAATGTTGGTACATTCTGTTTATAAAGTTCATTTAAAAAATTTGGCCAAAATTCATATTTTATAAAAATAGCTATCTTAGGATTTATCAAATCTATAAACTTTTTTGCATTAGATTTAGAATCTAAAGGCATGTAGCAAACTACATCTGCAAGAGGATAGTTTTTGCGAATCTCATAACCAGAAGGCGAAAAGAAAGTAACAAGAATTTTATAAGTTGAATGGTTTTTTTTTATTTCTTCTATAATTGGTATTGCTTGTTCAAACTCACCTAAAGATGCAGCATGAAACCATATAACTTGTGCTTTATTTAAATGTGAAATCTTGGCAAATGTTTGTTTTCTGCCAGAAACAAAAAGTGTTATTTTATTGCTAAAGAGTGTTAAAAATTTCAACACATATTCTGCAAGAAAAACCCCAATATTATATAAGATTTTCATAGAAGGTAAAAGTACAAAATAGAAGTGGGTTGCAATAAAAAAAAGTTGCTCAAAGAAAGAACAACTTTTATATAGTATAAAATTTTTTAAGTTATAATATCCCCCAACATTATACTCTAATTATATTATACTAAGTTAAATATATAGTAAAACACTTTAAATCGAATAAAAAATGTTCTAAAGCATCAAAAAAATGTTCTAAAAACACATTTTTCTATATTGAAGCTATTTTTTTTAGTAAATCTTCTTTATATTTTTTACCAATAGGTATAGTGTTATCTATTATTTGAACTGCATTTTGATTAATTTCATCAACATATTTTAAGTTAACAATATAACCTCTATGTATTCTTTGAAAAGAATCGTTTAGTTTTTCAGAAATTTCATTTAAGCTAGTTCTAGAAATCATTTTTTTGTTGTTTTTACAAAAAATTTCGATGTAAACATGATCACTTTTTATGTATAGTATAGAGTCAAAATATACTTTACTAAACCTTCCTTTTTCTTTAATAAATAATGATGTGTTGTATACAGTTTTTTCTTTTAAAACATTGTTTTTTGAAAAATTAGAAATGGCTATTTCTATAGAAGTAAATAATTCATTTTTTGTGAATGGTTTTACTAAATATGCATTTGGCGAAACCTTCTTGGCTTTGTTTATTGTATTAGCATCTACATTTGCAGATAAAAAAATAAACGGAAAATTATAATCTGAGTTAATTTTTTCAGCAATATCTATACCTGTTTTTTTACCTGATAACTGAATGTCTAAAATAGCTAAGTCTGGCTTATGTTTTTCAATACTTTTAATAGCTTCAGAGAAATTTAATACTGGCTCTAATGCTCTATAGCCTAAACTTTCTAAAGTTTCACAAATATTATCTGCTATAATGATCTCATCTTCAACAACTAAAATCTTCATTTTATCCATAATAAGTTAATTTTAACTAATTTTTTTTCTTGTAGCTGTGTCTTTAAAATAAATTTCAAATTTTAATCCAGATTCATTTATCAATTGCAAACTACCATGTAATTGTTTCACTAGTCTTTCTACTAATTTTAAACCAGTACTTTTAGCTTCTTTTATATTAAAATTTTCACTTACTCCAGCTCCATTATCTTTTATGATGAGCTTATAATTTTCTTTATCTGCTTTTTGTAATGATATATATAGTTTGTTTTCTTTTGTGTTTTTAAAAGCATATTTAAAAGAGTTGGTTAATATTTCATTTATAATGAGTGCCAAAGGTATTGCTGTATCAATATCAAAATAAACTTCTTTTACTTGAGTTGTAGTTTTTATATTTTCGTTGAACTTATATAAAAAAGACAATTCCTTTACTAATAAATCAATAAAATCATTAAATTTTATAAAACCAGATTTACTTTGAAATAATTTTTGATGAATTAAAGACATCGATTTTATTCTATTTCTTCCTTTTTCTAATATTTCTAAAACGGTTTTATCTTTTATTTCATTTGTTTGCAGATCTAATAAACTAGTAATAATTTGAAAATTATTTTTTACACGATGATGCATTTCTTTTATTAACAACTCTTTCTCTTCTAGAGATTTTTTTATTAATATATTTTTTTGAGAAAGTTCTGCAGATTGTCTAGTAAGTTTTCTCATCACAAAAAATGCAATTAAAAATAATACAAAACAAAGAGATGCTATTATAAAGTACAAATTTGTCTTTTCTTTTTCTATGTCTATTTCTTGTTCTTTAATTTTAATTGCCTGTTCTGTTTTGTAATTTGCTAGTGATTCAGATAAATCTTGAGAATATATTTTTCTAGTAATTTCTATAGCTTTGTGCTTATGGTCTTAAGCTTCGTCATAATATTTATATGCTGAAAGAGCATATGCAGATTTGTTTATTAAATCGTAATAATCATTTAAGTTTAAGTTTTCTCCTAATTTTTCAAACTTCTGCACCAACTCTAAAACATTACTAACATTAAATTTAGAAAGTATTTTTTCTTTTAACTCTAAATTATCGCTATAAGCATCTAGTAATTGTGCATATAATGCATAAGAATAAATTTTAGATTCTGAGTTATACAACTCGTCCATTAGTTGTAGCACTTTTTCATCATAACCTCCTTTAAAAATGCAGGCATTTATAAGATCTATAATTGTACTATAATAAAAAGGGCTGTTAGTAGATAATTTTTTTTCTAAGTCAAGAATTTTTTCACAAGTACTTATATATTCATCTAGTTTTTGCTCTAAAATTAGAAAACCAAGAGAATAATATAAAAAAGTTATTTCTAACTCAACATCATTTAATTTTTTAGCAACTTCTAAACAATCTAAAGTAAGTGTTTTACCTTCGTTTACCTTTTTTTCAATCAAATACATTACAATGGGGTGAGTTTGTAATTTGGTATTAGCCCATAAAAAGTTTTTATTTTTTTTAGTGAAATTAGCTACATAACTTTCTAATTTAGAATGTTCTATAGACGCTAAATCTAAAAAAGTTTTATCTCTTAGATATGTAATTAAGATCCATTTTATATTAAAATAGTTTCTATTTAAAATATTATAACTTTCGGGTTGTTTAATTTCTTTATTGATGTAATTTACAATATCAACATGATCTATATTTTCCCTTCTTGTTAGTTTAGCTATAAACTTGTAGTAATTTTCATAAGATAAATCATCAGCTAAAATTATTTCTTTTAAAAAAATTCTATCTGACTCATTTTCTATTTTATTTAAGTAATGAACAGCTGAGTCTTTTTTAAATTTTAAAATAAATTCTTCTGTTTTTTTATAATTTAGGTCAGTTTGTGAGAATAATTTTACAGATAGTAAGAAAAAAATAAAAAAGGGGAAAGATTTCATAATTCAAAATTTTCAGATAAATCTAGTTAAAGATTTCTAAATATCTTAAAAAAATAAAAAAAAAGCTCAAACAATTTAATGTTTGAGCTTTTATTATGATATAAACTTAATCTTCTTAAGCTTCGAATGGAGTAACAGAAACATAAGATCTGTTATCTCTTTTCTTTTCAAATTCTACAATACCATCAACTTTTGCATGTAAAGTATGATCTTTACCCATGTAAACGTTTTCTCCTG
>CAZMDC010000023.1:0-20502 GCA_964565055.1 uncultured Polaribacter sp.
GCCTTACAAACATATTTTGAAGAAAATAATATAGAAATATTATCATCTGGTTTTGAAAGAATTCCTACAACTACTGTAAGTTTAAATGATGACCAAAAAGCAGACGTAGAAAAGCTTTTAGAAAAATTAGAGGAAGATGATGATGTAAACTCTGTATACCATTCTATGGAAGAATCTTAGAATTATTTAATTTAAAACATTTCAGTAACTTGTCAGGAAAATGATCTACAATGTCTGATAAGATTACACGAATTTTTGATTTTGCCTATCATCAACTTGAAAACTTGCCTCAAGAAAAATGTTTTAATTTTAAAAAGGATGGAGTTTGGCAATCTATTTCTACAGTTCAATTTATTACAGATGCTAATAAAGTAAGTAGTGCTTTACTATCTTTAGGTGTAAAACCTAATGACAAAATAGCTGTAATTGCTACAAATAACAATCCTAATTGGCACATATTAGATATTGGGATACTACAAATTGGTGCCCAAAATGTACCCTTATATGCCACACTTTCTGAGAAAGATTATGCATACATCTTAAATCATTCAGATGCCTCTTATTGTTTTGTTTCTGATAATGATTTGTATCAAAAAGTAAAAGCTATTGCTTCCAAAACACAGTTAAAAAATATCTTTTCTTTAGAAGAATTACAAACTGATTATAGTTGGAAAAGTTTTTTAAAACTTGGCATTGATAAAGATTATTTATCAGAAATAACAACTTTAAAGAACAATATAAAACCAAATGATTTAGCTACAATTATTTATACTTCAGGTACAACTGGCACACCTAAAGGAGTAATGCTTACGCACAAAAACATTGTATTTACAGTATTTAAAACTTCTAAAAGGCTGAATTTAAAAGCAGACAAATTACGAATTATTAGCTACTTACCTATTTGTCATATTTTTGAAAGAACTGCATCTTACTACAATTTGTACATGGGTTTTGAAGTTTATTTTGCAGAAAGCATAGATCAAATAGGAGACACTATAAGGGAAGTAAAACCACACTATTTAGCAATTGTACCTCGTTTATTAGAAAAGATTTTTGATAAAATTGTTGACAAAGGAAGCCAGTTATCTGGCATTAAAAAAAGACTTTTCTTTTGGGCATTGTCTTTAGCTGAAAAATATGAAGCATATGAAAAAAACGGGAAATTTTATCACTTTAAGCTAAATGTTGCACAGAAATTAATTTTCAAAAAATGGCAAGAAGCTTTAGGAGGTCAGCTAAAATTTATGATTTCTGGAAGTGCGCCTTTACAACCCAGATTAATAAGGGTTTTTACAGCAGCTGGCATTCCTATTTTTGAAGGTTATGGAATGACAGAATCAGCTCCTGGAGGAACTTTAAATGACCTTAGAAACAATGGTTTAAAAATTGGTTCTGTAGGAAAACCTTTAGATGGTATAACTATTAAAATTGCAGAAGATGGTGAAATTCTAATGAAAGGAGATAATGTAATGTTAGGTTATTATAAAAATGAAGAAATGACAGCCAAAACCATTATTGATAATTATTTACATACTGGAGATATTGGAGAGGTTGATGAAAATGGATTTTTATCAATAACAGATAGAAAAAAAGAAATGTTCAAAACTTCTGGTGGTAAATATATAGCTCCAGCTGCTTTAGAGAGCGAATTGAAACAATCTCGTTTTATAGAGCAAATTATGGTTATTGGAGAAGGTCAAAAGATGCCTGCTGCCCTAATTCAACCAAATTTCGATTTTATTAAAGAATGGGCAAAGCGCAAAAATTATCAGATAGAAAATTTTGCAACAGATAAAAGAGTTGTTGCCAGAATTCGAAAAGAAATTGATTTTCATAACCAACAGTTTGGAAATTGGGAAAAAATTAAAAAGTTTGAAATTACGCCAAATAATTGGACAGTTGAAGAAGGTTTATTAACACCCACATTAAAAATGAAGCGTAAAGTAATTAAAGAAAAATATAATTATTTATATCAAAAAATATACAATCCATAACCTAAAGTAATTATAAATAAGTATTTGTGGAATTAACGATATTTTACTATTTTGCAATACTACAAAACATACTCTATGCCAACAGAAATTACAAGGTTATTCGATTTTCCTTATTATCAATTAGAAAAGTACAATCTTAATAAAGCTTTTACCACAAAATACGATGGAAAATGGGATTCTATTTCCAGTCAAGAATATGTAGACAAGTCGAATCAATTTAGTAGAGGACTATTAAAATTAGGTATAAAACCTAATGAAAAAATAGCAATTATTTCTACCACAAATAGAACAGAATGGAACATTTGCGATATTGGATCTTTACAAATTGGTGCACAAACTGTGCCTATTTATCCAACAATTTCAAAAGAAGATTATGAGTACGTTTTAAATCATTCAGAAGCTACTTATTGTTTTGTTTCAGATATTAGTATTATTGAAAAACTAAATCAAATTAAAGGCAACACTAAACTTAAAGAAGTTTACACTTTTGATACTATTAAAGGCGAAAAAAACTGGAAAGAAGTTCTAGAATTAGGAAAAGAAGACAGTAATCAGCCTGAGGTTGAAGCTAGAAAAAAAGAAGTAAAACCAGATGATTTAGCAACATTGATTTACACTTCAGGAACAACAGGTAAACCTAAAGGAGTTATGTTATCTCACAACAACATTGTATCTAATGTTTTAACTAGTGAAGAAAGAGTTCCTTTAGTAAAAGGAAACGATAAAGCTTTAAGTTTTTTACCTGTTTGTCATGTTTTTGAACGTATGATTTTATACTTATATCAATACTGTGGAACAGAAATTTATTTTGCTGAAAGTCTAGAAAAATTAACAGAAAACGCTCAGGAAATAAAACCTAATGTAATGACTGCTGTACCTCGTTTATATGAAAAAATTTACGATAAAATTATTTTAAAAGGAGCAGATTTATCTGGTTTAAAAAAGAAATTATTTTTCTGGGCAGTAAACTTAGGTTTACGTTATGAACCTTATGGAGCTAATGGCTGGTGGTATGAAAAACAATTAGGTTTAGCACGTAAATTAATATTTTCTAAGTGGCAAGCTGCTTTGGGTGGCGAATTAAAATTAATGGTTTCTGGTGCTTCTGCATTACAGCCAAGATTAACTAGAATTTTTGCTGCTGCTGGTATGCCAATTATGGAGGGCTATGGATTAACTGAAACCTCACCTGTTACTTCTGTAAATTGCATAGATGATCATGGAGTTAAAGGCTTTAGAGTTGGTACAGTTGGTAGAGTAATTAGTAATGTAGAAGTAAAAATTGCAGAAAATGGTGAAATTCTAGTAAAAGGACCAAATGTAATGCAAGGCTATTACAAAGATCCTGATAAAACTGCAGAAGTTTTAAAAGAAGGCTATTTTCATACTGGTGATAAAGGAGAACTAAGTGCTGATGGATTTTTAAAGATTACTGGAAGAACAAAAGAAATGTTTAAAACTTCTGGAGGTAAATATGTTATTCCACCATTATTAGAAGGCCAGCTAAAACAGTCTTTGTTTATAGAACAAGTAATGGTTGTTGGTGAAAACGAAAAAATGCCTGCTGCAATTATTCAACCAAATTTTGAGTATTTAAAAGAATGGGCTAAAGACAAAAAGATTACTTTTTATACTAATGAAGATTTAATTAAAAATGAAAGAGTTGTTAAGAAATTTCAAGATGCTGTAGATGAATGTAATTCTAATTTTGGAAAGTGGGAACAAATAAAACGTTTTGAATTAACAGCAGATGAATGGTCTATTGAAGCAGGACATCTTACACCTACCATGAAAATGAAAAGAGCTATTATATTAAATATTTACAAAGATTTGTATCAAAAAATATATAGTTAAAAAAATATTTTTCAAAAAAAAATCCCAAGCTTGCTTGGGATTTTTTTTTGATATAATGTAATTAGTAAGCTGTTTTTATAGAACAACCAATTGCTTTTGTCTCTCTTTTTTCTATTGATTTACCTGCTAATAAAGCATCAACAGCATTTTCTACATACTTTTCTTTAACCGCATTTGGGTTTCTAGAACTATCATCAATTGCACCAATATATTCTACTTTCATAGCTGGTTTACTCACAATAAAAACATGTGGTGTTTTAGAAGCTCCAAACTTTGGATATACATTTTGTTCTTCATCTAACAAATAAGGGAAATTAAAACCTTTAGACGCTGCTCTAATTTTCATTTTTTCTAAACTATCATCAGGTACCACATCTGGATCATTTGGGTTTATTGCAATTACAGGATATCCTTTTGACTCATATTTAGTGTTTAAAGCAATAATTCTGTCTTCATTAGCAACAGAATATGGGCAAGTATTACATGTAAATATTATTATAAAACCTTTAGCATTACTATAACCTGATAATGAAACCTTAGAATCATCAATATTAATTAGTGAAAAATCTTCAATAGTATCTCCAATTTTATAGCCATTCTCTGTTTCAGAATTTGAAGTAAAAGCAAATGAAATAATTGCAACAGTTGCAATCATCAAAAAAGTTTTAATTGATTTCATAATTTATGGTTTTAAAAAGGTTTTTAATTCATTTTCTAATGTTTCATAATCAAAAGACTGCTCATAAAATTTTCTGTTTTTATTACTGTAAATTAAAGTTGCTGGTAAAGCTCCACTCCAA
The DNA here is from genome assembly GCA_964565055.1 of uncultured Polaribacter sp. Classification (GTDB taxonomy): domain Bacteria; phylum Bacteroidota; class Bacteroidia; order Flavobacteriales; family Flavobacteriaceae; genus Polaribacter. Next base: position 4,649 of record CAZMDC010000023.1, read on the forward strand.
CTTTCATCTATAGCATTAATCCAAACATTTTCATTTGTATCATCCAACAGAACAACTTCTGATTGTAATTGTTTTTGATTGATAAAAGGTATCAACTTTTTATCAACTTGATTTGGAAAATCTAAACTTACCAATAAAACTTCAACATTTTTATCTTTATATTCTTCACCTATTTTCTCAAAATAAGGCAATTCTTTTACACATGGTGCACACCAAGTTGCCCAAAAATTAACTACATAAACTTTCTCATCATTTTTTTCAAGTAAAGGTTTTAAGCCTTCATAATTTAAAGATTTTACAGAAGTTATTTTATTAAGAGTATCAGAAACACTATCAACTTCCTTTTTTTGTTCTTGCTGTTTGCAAGAAAAAAGATTTGCAATAATTAATAATACTAGAATAGATTTTTTCATTATTTAAAATTACAAATTTTTAGAATTAAAAATTAAAATACTAAAAAGATTAACAGCTATTTAACTAATATAAATATCTGATAATAATATAATTAATGATAAATTTCATTCAAAATTTTTGCCAAACGAATTCCTCCTTTTTGCAATTGAGTTCTAACTGTACCAAAGTGATTGTAAGAATATTGATATCTTAAATTTTCACCAATTTTTACTGAATTATATACCTCTTTTGTAATATCATGTATTTCATCAACCCAATCTAAAACAGTACCTTCCTCAATAGCTTCTACTTGTTTTACAGTTAAATCATTTGCATTATTAGCTAATTCTAAATAACTCATATTCCAAGCTTCAATCATTTTTGTATCCCAAACTGAATGTAGGTTTGTTCCATTGCCAAACCATTGTAATTGCACATCATTACCACCTTTATCTTCTTTTCTACCTATATGCATAGGTTGATGTAAATCTCCTACAAAGTGAACCAATAATTTTAAATAAAAAACTTGATCTTCATAAGAACTACTATCGTCTTTTAAAACAGTAATACATTTATCTATAGCTGTAACTAAATCTCCTTTAGGATTTTTTTCTGATGTAGCATAAGATTCATCAAGACCCATATTTACATAATGCCAGGGAGAAAACTCTCTATATTTTCTATCCGATTTTATTTCGTCTGCATATGTAGAAACAAATGCAAGACTTTCGCCTTTTAAAATTTTATCAATTTTTCTTTTAGCTCTTTTTGTCAAGTATTGCTCAGCAATTTTACCTGTAACTCTATGTCCATTTTGTCCCCAAAAAATAGCATTATCAGAAGATGTTTTCATCATTAAAAATGCAGGTAATAACAGTAATAGTTTAAACTTCATTAGTTTGTTTTAAAATTAATTTTTAACAAAAGTAAAAAATAATAGTTAGAAATTTTGGAAAATCAAGAAAAAATAGTATATCTTTGTGATATCATTTTAATATCAATATAAAACTTACACACATGGAAGCAGAAAAAATTATTAAACCAGCAAATGGTTATTTAATGTTATTAGTAGTTCTAATATTATTTTTTGGAGGAATTACAATGTCAATAATTCAACAAACACCATTATATATTCCAGCAATTGTTATTGGTTTTTTTAGTTTTTTTGGCTTTATTTTGGTAAATCCAAACACCTCTAAGGTTTTAGTTTTATTTGGTAAATATGTAGGTACTATAAAAGCAAACGGTTTGTATTGGGCAAATCCTTTTTACACAAAAAAGAAAATTTCTTTAAGAGCCAGCAACTTTGATAGTGAACGTTTAAAAGTAAATGATAAATTGGGTAATCCAGTAATGATTTCTACCATTTTAGTTTGGAGAGTTACCAATACTTATAAAGCAGCTTTTGATGTTGATAATTACGAAAACTTTGTACGAGTACAAACTGATGCTGCTGTAAGAAAACTAGCAAGTATGTATCCTTATGATAATTTTGCAGATGAAGGTCATGATGAAGATATTACCCTTAGATCTAGTGTAAACGAAGTCTCTGAAGCTTTAGAAAAAGAAATTGATGAACGTTTAACAATTGCAGGTATAGAAGTTCTTGAAGCAAGAATTGGTTATTTGGCTTATGCAAATGAAATTGCATCTGCCATGTTAAAAAGACAACAAGCTACTGCAATTGTTGCTGCAAGACATAAAATTGTACAAGGTGCAGTAGAAATGGTAGAAATGGCTTTAGAGGAGTTAAATAAAAAACAAATTGTTGAGCTTGATGAAGAACGTAAAGCTGCAATGGTAAGTAATTTATTAGTTATTTTATGTGGAGATAAAGAAGCTTCTCCTGTTGTAAATGCTGGTACTTTAAGTCATTAAATGAGTAAGAAAACGTATAAAAAAGGAACAGCTTTAGCTTTAGGCCTTTCATTTGGAACAGCAATAGGTGTAATTTTTGGTAACATTGCAATAGGAATAAGCTTAGGGTTAGTTTTTGGTATTGCATTTGACAATAAATTATCAAAAAACAAAAAAAAGTAATGAAAAAATTTGTTTTAGTAGATGGTTATGTTTCTTTAAATAACGAACAACTATTTGTTGATATTAATGAAGCTAAAAAAGATTTAAAATCTAAAGGAGGTTGGTTAGGTGTATTTTTTGTTTTTGTTTCAATAAGCGTTTTCCATACTTTTAAAAGAATGGAGTTATTAAAAAATTTCTTTGAGTATTTTGATTTTGGCTTAAGAATCTTAGGCATGCTAGGAATTCTTGCTGCATTATATTATTTATTTTTTTTAGGAAAATCTAAAAAGAACTTAATTATCAATGAAATAATAAAAATAGAAATTGATAAAAAAGAATTTGAAACAGAAATAGCTTTAGTTTTCACAAATAAAAGAGAGTATGATATTAGTTTCAGAAATTTAGAAAATCAATTAGAACCTTTTTTAGAGGAAATTAAAAAAAGAAATACCAGAGTAGAAATTAATTATTTATAGTTTGAAAAGTTCAGAATCTTTTAAAATATCAAATGGATTTTTAACCATTAGCAATTCTTATCTAAAAATTAAATTTAGAAAAGGAAAATACGCACTTGATGCTTTAAAGTTCTTTGGTAGCATTTCTTTGATATCACTTTTTATCGACAAAATTAAAACCTATAATGAATTGGTAAATACATACGATTTTGTGCTTTTTTGGTTTTTTGGATTAGCATCAATAATCACAATCTATTTTGTTATCTTTTATATATTTAAAGAAATTTGGTTTCAGAAAATTGATTTAAGTGATATATCTAAAGTAGAAGTTTATAACGATTTTGATAAAAAACCTGTTGATGAAGAAAGTAAAATTGAAATTACTTTAATTAAAAACAATGGCAGACAAAAATCAATTGAGTTGAAAAAACAAAATAATCAACTGAATCATTTTTTAGAAACTTTACAAAAAAGAAATACAAGGGTTAAAATAGAATATATATAATGAAAGAATATAAAGTAGTAATATTAAAATTAAGTTTTAGAAATAGAACACAGAATTTCGAAGATTTATTAAATCAATATGCAAGAGAAGGTTGGGTTTTAAAAGAAGTTCCTAGTGGTTGGAATTCTGTAGTTTTTGAAAGAGATAAAAACAGATAATATGAAAGAATACAAGTTTTTAAAACAAAAAATGAGTTGGTCTAATAGCCAAAATAATTTTGAAGATGATATAAATACTCATGCAAAACAAGGCTGGAGAGTAATTAATGTATATGCCAATACAAATGGTGGTGTTTATGCGCTTTTAGAAAAAGATAAAAACCGTTAAAATGAAAGTATTTAAAGAAGAACAAAAATTTACACAAACTTGGTTCATCCTTTTAATGGGTGTTAGTTTGGTGGTTCCTCTTGTGCTAATAATTAACGAATATGCAAAAGATAATTCAAACTTTACAACAAATGGTTTTTTAATCACCTTAGGTGTTTTGCTACTGTCTATTGCACCACTATTTTTCTTTAAATTAATTACCAGAATTGATGAAAAAGGTATTCATTATCAGTTTTTCCCTTTTCATTTAAAAACAAGACATATTACTTGGAAAGAAATTTCTAAAGCTCATGTAAGAATTTATGACCCTATTGGAGATTATGGTGGTTGGGGTTTAAAAGGTGGTTTTTTTTGGAATAAATCTAAAGGTATTGCTATTAATGTTTCTGGTGATATTGGTATTCAACTTGAACTTACGAATGGAAAAAAAATATTAATTGGTACTAAAAAAGAACAAGAAGCAAAAAATGTTTTAGAAACGTATCAACAAAAAATAAACTAATTATGATTCGAATTGTAACCTACATTATACTATCTGTATTTGCAGCATCAGCATCTTTTGCACAAATACAAACAGAAGAAATTACTATAAATAATCAAGCAATTCAATTGCCTGGAACATTAACATTTTCTCAAGAAAAACAACCACTGGTTATTTGGGTTCATGGTTCTGGAGGTGTAGATAGAAATGGAAATCAACCACAATACATTCAGCAATTTAGAGAAGCTATCAATAAAAATGATATTGCTTTTTTTAGTTATGATAAAAGAACAGCCAATCCTAACAACATAAAGTTTATTCAACAAGATGGAATTTTTATTTCTGATTTTGTGAGCGATGTTAAAGAAGTCGTAAATCATTTTAAGAAAGACGATCGCTTTTCAGATATAATTTTAGCTGGGCATAGTCAAGGTTCATTAATTGCAATGTTAGCATTAGAAAATGTAGACAAATACATTTCAATAGCAGGCACAGGAGAAACAATTGATAAAACTTTGGTAAGACAAGTTACTGCTCAAAGTGCAGAATTTGGAAAACTTACTGAGCAATACCTAAAAGAATTAAAAGAAACTGGTGAGATTAAAGAAGTAAACCCGAATTTGTTATCACTTTTTGCACCTCAAAACCAACCGTTTTTAAGCTCTTGGATTGCTTTAGATCCTGTTAAAGAAATTCAAAATGTAAGTATTCCAACACTACTTATTAATGGAGATAAAGACATACAAGTACAAGTTTCTGATGCAGAAAACTTAAAAAAAGCAAAACCTGATGCTGAATTAGTTATCGTAAAAAACATGAATCATCCTTTAAAAGATATTCAAAAAGATGAAGATAATATGAAGTCGTACATGACTGCAGATTATCCAATTTCAAAAGAATTAATAACAGTGGTTACAAATTTTATACAATCGTCTAAAAAATAAAAAGACTACAGATTTAAGTATGGCAAAAAAGAAAGCTTTCGCTTTGCGAGTTAATGAAGATATGATTAAAGCTATTGAAAAATGGGCTGCAGATGAATTTCGTTCTACTAATGGTCAAATAGAATGGATGCTCATGCAAGCTTTAAAAGATGCAAAAAGAGAACCTAAAAAGAAAGAGGAATAATAAATACAATTATTTTATACAAATCAAACTGTTAAAAACAACGCTCAATTTTTATTGAGCGTTTTCTATTTTGTATCTTGTTCGCAAAATTTAAATAACACAAAACTTATACAATGAAAAAACTACTAACCTTACTTTTTTTATGTACTACTTCCCTACTCTTTTCTCAAGAGTTTTCTATGGATTTAGTAAAAAACATGAAACCTAGAAATATTGGACCAGGAGGAATGTCTGGTCGTGTAACATCTATAGATGTTGTAGAATCTAATCCAGAAATTATGTATGTAGGTACTGCTTCTGGAGGTATCTGGAAATCTACTTCTGGTGGTGTTAAATGGGAGCCTATTTTCGAAAAAGAACTTACAGCATCTATTGGTGCAGTTGCTATTCAACAATCTAACCCAAGTGTAATTTGGGCAGGTACAGGAGAAGGAAACCCAAGAAACAGTTTAAATGGTGGTTTTGGAATTTATAAATCTTTAGATGCTGGTAAAACTTGGCAAGCTATGGGTTTAGAAAAAACACGTCATATTCATAGAGTTGTTATTCACCCAACAAACCCAGATATTGTTTATGTTGGTGCAATTGGTTCTCCTTGGGGAGAGCATAAAGAAAGAGGTGTTTATAAAACAACTGATGGTGGAAAATCTTGGAAACAAATTTTATATAATAATGATAAAACTGGGGCTGCAGATTTAATTATGGATCCAACAAATCCAAATAAATTAATTGCTGCAATGTGGGAACACAAACGCGATCCTTGGTTCTTTAAATCTGGTGGAGAAGGTTCTGGTTTATACATCACACATGATGGAGGAGAAAACTGGAAAGAAGTTACTGAAAAAGAAGGTTTTCCAAAAGGTGATTTAGGTAGAATTGGTGTGGCAATTGCACCTAGCGAACCAAATACAATTTATGCTTTGGTAGAAGCAAAAAAGAATGCATTGTACAAAAGTGAAGATGGAGGTTTTAAATGGAAAAAAATAAATGATAAATCTGATATAGGAAACAGACCTTTTTACTATTCAGAAATTTATGTAGACCCACAAAATGAAAATCGTGTGTATTCTGTATTTACCTATGTAAATGTTTCTGAAGATGGAGGTAGAAACTTTAAGCAATTAATGCCTGCTTATGGAGTAGATAATGGAGTGCATCCAGATCATCATGCTTGGTGGATTCATCCAAACAATGGCAAATTTATGATTGATGGTAATGATGGTGGATTAAACATTACCAAAGATGGAGGAAAATCCTGGAGATTTATTGGTAACATTCCTGTTGCTCAGTTCTATCATATTAATGTAGATAATGAGTTCCCATATAATGTTTATGGTGGAATGCAAGATAATGGTTCTTGGAGAGGCCCTGCTTATGTTTGGAAAGATCAAGGAATTAGAAACAGTTATTGGCAAGAAATTTCTTTTGGTGATGGTTTTGATGTAGTGCCAGATAAAGATGACTCAAGATATGGTTGGTCTATGAGTCAGCAAGGATCTGTAGTAAGATATGACCATATTACAGGTAATAATTATTCTGTAAAACCAACACATAAAGACCCAAATGTAGAATTACGTTTCAATTGGAATGCAGCAATAAATATGGATCCTTTTGATAATAGTACTCTGTATTTTGGTAGTCAGTTTGTACATAAATCTACAGATAAGGGTTTAACTTGGGAGGTTATTTCTCCAGATTTAACAACAAACAATCCAGAGAAATTAAAACAATCTGAAAGTGGTGGTTTAACTATGGATGCAACTGGTGCAGAAAATCATTGTACAGTTTTAGTAATTGAGCCAACTACTTTAGAAAAAGATGTTTTATGGGCTGCAACAGATGATGGCCAAGTTCATATTACGAAAGATGGTGGTGCAAACTGGACAAACGTTGCTAAAAATATTAAAGGACTACCAGAATTTAGTTGGATCACACAAATTAAAGCATCTAATAAAAATAAAGGTGAAGCACTTTTAATTGCAAATGATTACAGACGTTTTAACTACACTCCTTATGCGTACAGAACTAAAAATTATGGAAAAACTTGGGAGCGAATTGTAGATGAAAATGATGTACAAAGTTATACACTTTGTATCATTGAAGATCCAGAAAATGAAAACTTACTATTTTTAGGAACAGATGATGGTTTATACATTTCATTGAATGCTGGTGAAAAATGGACAAAATGGACAAATGGTTTCCCAACTGTTCCTGTAAAAGATTTGGTAATTCACCCTAGAGAACAAGATTTAATTATCGGTACTTTTGGTAGAGCTGCATGGGTTTTAGATGATATAAAACCTTTAAGAGCAATGGCTGGTAAAAATATAAATGATAATAAAATAACATTATTTGCACCACCAGTTGCATATCAAGCTGCTAACCAGCAACCAACAGGAAGTAGATTTGGTGCTGATGCAATGTATCAAGGAGAAAACAGAAATGGTGGAGCTATTATTTCTTATTTTATCAATAAAGAAGAAAAGAAGAAAAAAGATAGTGATGCTAAAAAAGTAAAAAATGATTCAATTACACTAGAAATATTTGATGGCAATAGACAAATAAGAACGTTAAAGTTCAAAGCTCCAAAAGAATCTGGTGTACATAAAACAACTTGGTATCTTAGAGAAAAAGGAGTGGATAGAGCTTCTAGGAGAATTAGAAAATCTACAAGAGAACCAGGAGGAGTTACAGTAAAACCAGGAGTGTACAAATTAAAAATGACTTATGATGATACATCTTCTGAACAAAACATCACTGTAGCTTACGACCCAAGATTACAAATTTCTGATGAAGCTATCAATCAAAAATACAATGCAAGTAAAAAGCTAGAAAGCTATCAAGAAAAAATTGCAGCTATCGTAAAACAATTGGTTGAAAGTAAAAATACTGCAAATGAAATCAAAAAAGAATTGTCTGCAGCAGATAAAGACAAATACAAAGAAGCTATAAAATCATCAACAGAAATCAATAAAAAAATTGAAGATTTAATTGCTAAATATCTTGGAAATATAGATAAAAGACAAGGTATTACTAGAAATCCAGAAATTACCGTAAACCAACGATTTGGACAAGCAAGCAGCTATATTAGATCTCGTTTTGGAGAACAAACAGCAACAGAGAAAATTTTAATGAATCAATTTATTGAAGAATTTAAAAAAGCAGTTGCAGAAACAAATACCTTTTTTAATAATGATTGGATTGCCTATAAAAAATCTGTAGAAAATATTGATATTTCTCCTTTTAAAGAAACAAAAATATATTCTGCAAACTAGTATGATTAAAAAACTTATTATTCTTTTGACCTTCACTTTATGCATTTATAAAGTGAAGGCTCAAAATGCTGAAAATAAATTAGGTGCTTGGTATATGTATAATGGCTCTCACAAGCTTACAGAGAAGTTTGCACTAAAAACCATGGCTCATTTTAGGTATTTTGAACTTGCTAGTGAATTTCAACAGGAAATTTATAGACTTGGTTTAAATTATACCATAAACCAAAAAATAAATTTCACTTTAGGATATAGCTTTGTAAATACAGATACTGAATATCAAGTACCTTCTACAAGTATTAATGAGCATAGAATTTACGAAGATCTAAACATTAATGGAAAACTTAACAAAATTAACCTAAGACATAGAATTCGATTAGAACATCGTTTTTTTAACTCAGTTGATAGCCATTGGTTTCGTTATGATTTAAATGGAAGTTATTCTATTTCAAAAACTCTTTCTGTTTATGCGTTTAATGAGATATTTTTAAATATTGATAGATCAAAACGATTTGTTCAAAACTGGACAGGAGCAGGTTTTTTAAAAAAACTTAATACGAATCTAAAGTTAAAACTAGGATATTTTTATCTAAAAACTCCAGACGAAGGTTTCCATAGATTACAACTTGGTATTATTTTAAACACAAATCACTTAAAAAAATAACTAATGATAGAACCAATTTTTAAAAACGATGCCATAGTTTTTGGTATTCTTATGCTTTCTTTAGGGTTTGTGTTTTACACAGAAAATATTAAAACAGGTTTTTGGAGTAAATTCTATAAAATAGTTCCTGGTTTATTTATGGCGTATTTTATACCTGCCTTATTTACAACATTTAGAATAATAGCCCCTGAATGGGAATCTGAAAATAGTTTAGGTGAAGTTGTTAAAAACAAATCACAATTGTATTATGTAGCAAGTCGTTTTTTATTGCCTGCTGCTTTGGTTTTAATGACATTAAGTATCGATTTAAAAGCCATATTTAATTTAGGGTCTAAAGCATTAATCATGTTTTTTACAGGTACTATTGGTATTGTAATTGGAGGTCCAATAGCAATTTTATTAATATCTATTTTTTCTCCAGAAACAGTTGGAGGTGCAGATTTTGATGCAGTTTGGAGAGGTTTATCAACCTTAGCTGGGAGTTGGATTGGTGGTGGAGCTAACCAAACAGCAATGTTAGAAATTTATCAATACAACCCTGCAAAATATGGGGGAATGGTAATTGTAGATATTGTTGTAGCAAATGTTTGGATGGCAATTTTATTAATTGGTATTGGTAAAAAAGATAAAATTGACAAATGGTTAAAGGCAGATAATTCTGCTATTGATGAGTTAAAACAAAAAGTGATTCACTTTTCTGAGAAAGTAAAAAAGAATCCTTCTTTAACAGATTTAATGATTATGTTGGCTATTGGTTTTGGTACAGTTGGTTTTGGGCATTTTGCCTCTAAATATTTAGCAAACTTTTTTACTGATGTAGTTGCTGGTATAACCTCACAAACTTGGCGTAATATTTTCTCATTCTTAGGTTCTAGCTTTTTCTGGTTAATAAGTGTTTCTACAATAATTGCTATTCTATTATCCTATACAAAAGCTAAAAATTATGAAGGTGCAGGAGCAAGTAAATTAGGTAGTGTTTTTATATATATTTTAGTAGCTACTATTGGTATGAAAATGGATTTAAATCAAGCTTTTGAAAACCCAGGCTTAATGGTTATTGGTCTAGTTTGGATGACCATACATGCAGTTCTGCTTATTATTGTAGCTAAAATTATTAGAGCTCCATATTTCTTTTTAGCAGTAGGCAGCCAAGCAAATGTTGGTGGTGCAGCTTCAGCTCCTATTGTAGCTCAGGCTTTTCATCCATCATTAGCAACTGTTGGGGTTTTATTAGCGGTATTTGGCTATGCAATTGGAACAGTAGGTGCAATAGCATGTACTATTTTATTGGAATTAGCTGCAACTTTATAAAAAAATAGGCATATTTGCATTCTTAAAAATTTATTAAAATGAAAAGAGTTATTGCTGTTTTAGTAGTATCAATATTATTGTACTCATGTTCTTCTAAAAAAGAAGGTAATATGATTGTACAAGGACAAATAAAAGGTCTTAAAAAGGGGAAATTATTTCTTCAAAAAATGAAAGATACAGCATTGGTTTCTGTAGATTCTATAGCTTTAAATGGTGACGATACTTTTAAGCTAACTGATAATGTAGAATCGCCTGTGCTATATTATTTAACTTTTGATGGAAATACAACTGATAAAAGAATCTTATTTTTTGGAGAAGAAGGTACTATTACAATTAATGACAATGTTGATGCATTTGGTGTTAATCCAGAAATTTCTGGCTCAAAAAATCAAGAAGTTTTAGATAAATATAATGTAATAGGTAGAAGGTTTCAAAAAGAAAGATTAGAAATAATTAAAAAAGATTTTGAGGCAAAAAGAGATAAAGACGAAGATTTAATTGAAGAAATTCAAGAAGATTATAAAAAACTAGTTCGTAGAAGAGTTTTGTTTACCACTAATTTTGCAATTTCAAATGCTGATTATGAGGTAGCTCCTTATATTGGATTAACTGAAATGTATGATGCTAGTTTACAAATGCTAGACACTTTAAATGCTTCGTTAGCACCAAAGATTAAAGCTTCTGAGTATGGTAAACGTTTCCAAGAATATTTAGATAATATTAAAGCAAACAATAAAGAAGAAAATGAAGAATAAATTTCTTATTCTTTTTGAATAAAAAAATCCGAACATTTCTGTTCGGATTTTTTTGTATCATTTACTACTAAAATTTTAGCTTTTCATTTTTATCCCATAAACCCCAATAAGCTCCAACATCTCCTTCTGCACCAACTTTCCAAGATTCATCAAAAGAAGAAAAATAAAACATTTCAATAGTATCTTTTGCAGACCAAGATTGTGCGTTAATAAAGTATTGCATAGCGTTTTCTGCATTAGAATGTGCAATACCCAAACTACTTCCTTGACTTGGCCAACCAGTTTCTGTAATAATTACTTTTTTTCCATTTGCAGCTGCTGAAGCTTGATTAAACATCTGTTGCATATGTGCTAATGAATTTTCTATACTACAGCCTTCCCAGTAAGGATAACAATTAGCTAAAATAACATCACAAGCTTGAGTAATTTTAGGTCTGTGAGAATACTCGTAATAAGCATCTACATATCCAACAGGAATATCAGTGTCTTTTAATGCATCTTTTACTTTAAAAATATATGTTAATAACTGCTCTTCTGTTAAATCTTTACGATACATTACTTCATTACCTACTGCTGCAATATCTACACAACCTTCTTTTGCAAGTTTTATAAGTGCATCTATTTCCTGATCATTTTTTTTAAAATCATCTCCTAACCAAGCCCCTACCATATTTTTTAATCCATGTTTTTTAGCAATTCTTGGTATATGCTCATTACCCTCAATACAAGAAAAAGAGCGAATCCATTTTGTGTATGGCTTTAATTTTTTAATTCTTCTTTCTACTTGTTCTTCTGTAATACTATCTCCAGGTTCTTGACCATCTTCATACATACTAAAGCAAATACCATGCATACCTTGCTCTAAAGTATCTCTCCAAAGTTCCTTTAAATCTTCTGTAGATTTATAATTTGAAAAATCTACACCAGCATTTTCTAAAAATTTTGCTGTATTTAGTGAAAATTTACGTTCTTTTCTATATGACATTTTTTGAATATTTTTTTCTTGTATTTAACTATAACTCTCCTCTTCTTTCTATTAGTTCTTCCTTTATTTTTTTTGCTCTGTCTTCACTTAAACTATAGTTCCACATAATCCAAATTGCTCCTATTGCTGTAATTGCTGGTAGAACAATATCTGTAATTCTCATACCATGTAATGCTTCTGCTGTTTGAGTTGTAGCAGTTGGATCGTAGCCAAGAAGTTTTAAAATAACACCAGAAAAAACCAAAGCAATACCTTGCCCTACTTTTATCATCCACCAATAAATTGCTCCAAAAGTTCCTTCTTTTCTTGGCATTCCATTTTCTAACTCATCTAAATCACAAACATCAGCAGTCATACTCATCATAAGAGTAAATAAACAACCCATACCAAAAGCCATTAAAGGTATTGGTAAGAAAATCATATAATAATTATCTGGATCAAAACCCCACCATTTTAAAATATAACCAATAACAGAAATACCTGTAGCTAAAATAAAAGCCTTTCTTTTACCCATTTTATTAGCCATATAATTTATAATAGGTATAGCAATAAATGCTGTATAAGCTGCTGTAACAGCAGGAAATAAAGCAATCCACCATTTAGAGGCTCCCCAATCTCCATAAAACATATAAAAGTTGATGATAAAAACACTAAACTCTGCTACTATTTGAAAACCATTGAAGACTAAAAACGTTGCAATACAAAGCTTTACAAATGGTTTATTTTTAAGAACAATCTTAATACCCTTAAAAATTTTACCCATACTTTGAAAAATAGTTCTAACACTTATTTCTTCTCTTCCTTCCATTTTGCTGTCGTCAATACCTCTATTAAATATGGCTGGTAAAACTCCTAAAACTATGATAATAACACCTGCGTACAAAGCTACTTGTCTTACACCTTCTGGCTGTGTAACAAATATATCTGTGTCTGGTATTAAAACGTACAAGAATGGAACAAGCATCCAAGCAAATTGACCAATAGTATTTGCAAAACTCATTAATCTTGTTCTTTCGTTATAATCTGATGTCATTTCGTAACCTAAAGCAATTAAAGGCGTAGAAAATATAGTGTTTCCGAAGATTAATAAAATGGAAAAAATAAGTAAATACCAAAAATTATACATCTCTGAATTGGTATCATGCACTTGCCACAACACAATAAAAATTAATCCTGATAAAATTGCACCGAGTAAAATATAAGGTCTTCTTCTTCCGTATTTAGAACTTGTATTATCTGAAATATAACCCATTACAGGATCTGTAATTGCATCAAACAAACGAGGAATACCTACAATTAAACCAGCTAAAACAGTATCCATTCCAAAACCATCTGCAGATTTAAGGATTACAACAAATACACCTAATATACCTGGAATTAAATTGTTTACTAAATGCCCTGCTCCAAAAGCAGCTTTTTGACCTAAAGGTACTTTTCCTCTAGAAATTTTTACGGGTTGCGTAGACATATAATTTTTTTATTTAATTAATATTATTTGAAATTATTATAGTTTGTAAGGCCTGTGCTTTTATTTTAAATTTCACTGTTTTTCCTTCCAAATTTAGTTCTATATTTTTAGGAGTTTCTTTTTCATTAAATACAACTACTGCAATGGAATCATCAGTATTTTTTGCAGCTGTTATCATTAAGCCTTTATCAGAATTATTAATTTCTATAACTTTGGCTTCTGGTCTAATAAATCTAGAAAAATGAGCCATTGTATAATATAAAGGTGTAAAATACACTTCATCTGTATCTGGGTTTACAATAACTGGAGCAATACACCAATTTTTAAACCAATTAGGGCCACCTTTTGTGTCTAAAACCATATTCCAGTCTATCCAGCCATCAACATAATTATTTAAACACCCAATAATATCTCTAGCATATCTGTTTACAGGTGCATACTTTGGATGCATGTGTTTGTCTTCTTCTGGAGCCCAATCCCAACCCCAATCTGTTGCTTCTTTTTTCCAATACCAAGCATCATCTTTCCAAACTGGAACCTCAGCATCTATACAAGCTTCTGATTGAATTAAATATTTATTTGGTGCTTTTTGATGCGCGTATTGTAATTCTTCTGGATAATAATGAAATGTACTTGCATACCAATGAATGGCTGTACCATCAAAATATTTTGAGGTTTCTTCATTTTTAAATTGCGAATCTACCCATTCTTTTAAGTGTTCTCTGTTTTGGTCATAGCCTAATATTTTAACATCAGGATAATCACCTTTTAACTGTGGGCCAAGATGATTTTTTACAAAATTGGTCATTTCATCAGGAGTATAATGCATACTTTCCCAATTATTACCATTTCCTAAAGGTTCATTTTCTACTGTAAAACCCCAAATATCTATTCCTTCATTTTTATAAGCTGTTACATATTTTGAAAAAAACAAAGCCCAAGTATCATAATATTCTGGTAATAACTTTCCTCCAACCCAATCTTTGTTGTCTTTCATCCAAGGAGAGGCTGTCCAAGGTGAAGAAAGGATTTTAAAACCATCTTTAGACACTTTCATTGCATCTTTTATCATTGGAATGATATCATCCATATCTTCTTCTATAGTAAAGTTTTTCAACTCTTTATCATCAGCAACAGGAGCATAAGAATATTGGCCTAAAGAAAAATCAGAAGAATTCATATGTGTTCTTGTCAATGAATATTTAGCTCCAGATTCACCAAAATAAGCCTCTATAATTGAATCTCTATTTTTTTTACTTAATTGATTTAATAAATATGCAGAAGCTTCTGTAAATGAACCTCCAAAACCAGTAATGGTTTGTTTTTGTTGATTTGGTAAAAGCTCAATTTTTATAAACGATTCTGTTTCCGAGAAAGAAAAATCTTCTAATTTTTCTAAATTATTTCCACTTGCAGAAGTCTCGTAAAATTCTACTTTCAAGTTTTCTTTTTCTTGCTGACAACTTACCATCATAAATGATATCAATAATGTGTAAAATAAAAATTTAAAATATTTCATAAGCTAACAATTTACTATCTTGGATACTCTGTATTTGGCACTTTTACAGTTTTTAGAAGTGCATCCTTATCACCATTAAAAGTTTTGATTATTGTATTTCCTCCACGTTTTAATCCTTTGAAAACACCTTTATCAACCAAGTTCCAAATAGGGTATTTAGCCTCGCCTTTTAGAGTAAAAAGTCCAAAATGATTTTCTGATCCTTGAGGATTTGCTGCATCTTTCCATTGTTCATCAAAAGCTTCAAAATAGAAACAAGAAATTCCTGCTGAATTTGTCCAATTTCTTAAATGATTGTAATACAAACCTTGTTTATATTCGTCTGTTGCTCTAGAACCATTTATTCCATAATGTCCACTAGAAATTGTTGCCCAACCAGTTTCACCAATATGAATTGCTTTTGTAGAATCAATACTTTTTACATATTTTGATACTTCTTTGTATTGAGTTTTTGCAAAGTTCAAGGCACGAACCATAGCATGATCTATTTTCTCTTGATCTGTTAACCCTTTTTCATGAGCAGGAACTTTCCAAAAAGCTGGATTATAATGCGAATTATGATATGGGTA
>CAZMDC010000023.1:20602-39619 GCA_964565055.1 uncultured Polaribacter sp.
ACATTGTAGGTTCTTAATATTCGAATACCCATAGCATGTAATAACTTCAAATCATTTTTTAATTGAGCTATTGTTGGTTGTATTTCTCTTGATTTTTCTCTGTAACCCCCATAAGAAATTGCTAAATATTTAGGATTTCCTAAAATATCTGCAGCAGTTAAATCTTTCTTCATTTCTGTTTCTACTTCTGTTTTATTTTCTTTTTTTGAATTACACCCAATACCAATCATCAATACTAAAACTGCTATACTTATTTTAAATTTTGATATCATATTTTGTGTCTTAAATCGGTTTTACTTTCTTTATTCATAACTTAACCCATAACCAAAAGGATATAGAGGTTCTATGGAATTGTCCCAGAAATTTGGTCCATATTTACCTCTATAATCTTCTATTGATTTTGGCCAAGAATGTGGTAATTTTCCTTTAAAATTATAATCACCAAAAAGTACCTCTGCAACTCCACCTCCTTCAGAACCTAATAACCATGCAGCTACAAAAGCGTCTGATTTATTGATTTGATCTGTTACTACTAATGGCCTTCCAGAAATTAAAACAACAACCGTTTTAATTCCTAATTTTTTATATTTATTAAAATACTCTTGGTGTTCTTTAGTTAGAGTAAGTTCTAATTGGTTTGATTCGTGACCAATATCTCCAAAAAATTCTGCATAAGGATTTTCGCCTACAACAATAATGGCAATATCTGCATCTGAATGAACTTCTTTTGCATCTTTGTCATAGACTACTCTGCCTGTTGCTGATTCTTTTATACCTTCTAATATCGTAGTTGCTCCTTTGTAATTTTCTTTGGTTCCTTGCCAATTAATTGTCCATCCTCCAGATTGCAAACCAGACGAATTTGCGTGTTCACCAACCACTACAATTTTATCTAGTGTTTTTGAAATAGGCAAAAGATTATTATCATTTTTAAGCAATACTAAAGATTCTCTTACTGCTTGTTTTGCTATTTCTCTATGCTTTTTACTACCAATTTCTTTGATTAAACTTTCATTTGGAAAAGGATTTTCAAACAAGCCTAATCTGAACTTTTGACGTAAAATTCTTCTTACTGCATCATCAATTCTTGATAATAATACAGATCCATTTTCTATACCTTTTAATAATCCTGACTGATATCCTGTTAAATCACCATCAACAGCCATAACCATGTCTATACCTGCATTTATAATATCATTACCTCCAAATCTGGAATAACCTTTCCAGTCTGAAACTACAATTCCATCAAAATTCATCTTCACTTTTAATGTATCTGTAATTAATGCTTTATTTGCATGCATAGAAATACCTGAAACTGTATTAAAGGAAGCCATAACTGCTCCTATTTTTTCGTTTACTGCAGCTTTATATGGACCTAACAAAAGCTCTTTAATTTCTGATGTTGTTAAAGATGTTTCACCACCTTCAACACCAAAATCAGTAGCTCCATCACCTATAAAATGTTTGGCAGTAGCCATTACAGTATTATTTTTAGATAAATCTCCTTGATGACCTCTAACAGATGCTTTGGTCAATTTTTCTGTAAGAGTTGTACTTTCTGAAAAAGCTTCATACACTCTACCCCATTTTTCATTAAAAGGTATAGCAATACAAGGTGAAAACACCCAATTAAAACCTGTAGCTTGACTTTCTAATGCTGTAATTCTAGCTATTTCTTCTACTAATTTTTCATTTTGAGTTGCTCCTAAACCAATATTGTGAGGAAATATAGTAGCTCCTTCAAAAGTGTTTTGACCATGAACAGCATCTACAGCAAATAACAAAGGAATACCCAACCTTGTAGATAAGGCTTCTTTTTGTAATGCTATAAATTTTTCTTGCCATTCTTTGGCTGTTTTTCCTGGAGTTGGACCTTGAGTATGAATAACAGAACCAATAAATTTTGAAGCAATAGCATTTTTTGCATCTTCCTCAAAATGTCTAATTTGAGTCATCTGCCCAATTTTTTCTTCTAAAGTCATTAACTTTAAAAGAGAATCTACTTTTTGCTCTATTTCTGCTTCTTTACTTACTACCATTTCTTTTTTACAGGAAAAATGAACTAACAATACACAACAAACTATATGTTTTAAATAGCTGCTTCTCATTATTCTATTTTGTAATAAAAACTTTTATATAATTAATTTCATTTGTTCTATTAAACAATTGGTTACTCGTATTTTTATCTAAACTTAAGCCATTAAACTCTTTCTTACTATCATCATTATAAACTATTTCTAATGCTTCTTTTGATGAAAGAACATAAATAATTGGAACTTGACAGTACGTAAAACAAAGTTGATTTTCATCAATGTTTAAGATATTCTTATCACCATTAACAGCAATGTATTCGAAGTTATTAGCAGATGACAAAAACTCTGATTTCTTTAAAAGTCTTGGTTTAAAAAATACAGTTCCGTTTTTTAAAAAAACACCCAATTCTCCAAATCTGCTTAATAAATCTTCTTTAACTTGACCTGTCATTCCTGGTTGTTGAGCACCTTTTGTAGCTGGAGTGTGTGAATACGCATCTGTAGGAAAAGCACCATATAATTTTGGAGATTTGTGTACGCCAATTCCTGCATTTATTTCATAATAATGATCTAATAATTTACCAATAATCACTTCAGATTCATTTGAATTTATTGCTAGCAAACAGTTTTCTTGAACTGCCAATAGTAATTTTGAAACCATATGCCAATAAATAGAACCTAAACCTTCATAACCGAAAAAAGTTCCTGATCTTCCTGTAAATGATTTATGATCGAAAATTTCTTCAAAAACATTCAACACATACTTCGATTCTTCTTTTACAAGTTTTGGATATTTATCAGCTAGATTAGCTAACGCATCTTTAACATTATTAGCGTTATTGAAGTTTCCATTAAAGTGATAATTGCCTAAAACATCTTGTTCAATCAATTGCTTATTACCTTCTTTAACTAAGGTTTTTAGCAAGTTAGATTGATTAACTTTTTCTTTAGCAATGTTGTTTTTATCTGTAAATCTTGGTAATTCTTTATTAGGATATAAAATATAACTGTATTGATCTGGCCTAAATAAAGCTGACGCTTTTAAGCCATCTAATAAATCTAACGCTTCTTTAGGGCTTAAATAACCTGAACTTAATGCTGAAACCTGCCCTTCTAACATTTCTGATAAATAAGAAATAGAGACTTCATGATCATTTTCAATAGTCATTAAATTATATGCATGATACATATTATCTTCACGCTTATTGGCTCTAATACTATGGTCTAAATAGTTTTTAGTGATAGCAAAAAATTCTAATAAAGCAGTTTTAGAAACAGCTGATTTTTCTGTGGAAAATCCGTTTTTATAGATAAACATTCTATAATCACTTGCCGGTTTTCCTAAACCATCTAACACTCTTTTTCTTTCGTTATTAGTAATATTTCTTAATAAAATTGTACTGTTACTCTCTAATGTATTTAGAATTTCATTAAACAAAGTCGCTACTTCTTTTGAAATTTCTATGTCATTCATACTCGATTTTACAACAACATTTTCAAAGAAATTGATAAACCTTCTTAAGTAATATAAAGTTACCATAGAAACACCATTACCAACTAAAGCGTTGTTAGCATCATTCCATTCTGGTCTTTGAGTGTTTAACCAAATACCACCTTCTGGAATAAAATTTGATACTTTTGCTAAAACAGTAACCAGTAATTTTTCAGTTAAATTAACTTTATAAGGATTTTTATTTTTGTCTCTTAACAACGAGCCATCTGCACCAAGTTCACTTCTTCTTTGCTCTATTTTTTCATTCAATTGATGATCAAAATCTATAGTATCTTTAGAGTTTTTTAAAATATCTGCATAAGATTTTATCTTGTAAGGTACATTTGCGTAAACAAAAACATCATCATTAAATAAATCTGCCAATTTTGAAGGATAATGTTTTTCTATAAATTCTAAGAATTTTAAAAGATATATAATTTGATGATCTCCCCAATAACCAATGTAAGACCAAGGATCATTTTCTTCGATTACTTCCCAATCAAAACCATCTTTGGTAACTCTGTAAGGATTATAACCTTCGAATGTAGTTGCGTTTAAAAATTTATGAATCATACTCTCTATAAATTGAGGATATGAATGTGCTAGAGCTTCCCAGTTTTGGAAAATATCTCTCCAATTACCTTCGTAATCTAAAATTTTAGAACCATCTATTTCACTTTTAGTATTTATAGAAAATTTATTCCATGGTCTACTTGGATCTCCATGTCTTCTACTAAACTTTAAAGGCAAGTATTCTAAACAAAGTCTTTTAAAATCTTTATTATCATCTTTTTCTGCAAGATCTTTTACATAATGCAATGAAAATGTTTCTGGAAGGTTTTCTAAAAGTTCTTTTTTATTTTTAAAAATAATTTTATTTGCTTTTGATAAATACGTGATGAAATCATCTTTTTCTATGGTATAATTATCATCAAAAATACCACCTCTCATAATGTTAAAGAGCGTGTTAGAAAAATGTCTTGTATTAATTAATTCATCATTTGATAGTTGTAAACCATCTGATGCTGCAGCTAATTTTATTAAGTTTTGAGTACCTTTTTCTATACTCTCTACTAATTCAGTAACTAAGTTGCTATCATTTTTAATTTTTTCTGATAATCTTGTTACATCTGAAACAGTTTGATTCACATTTGCAATTTGCATCCAAGATTTCTCTTGATTAGCCTCTAAACTAATATTTGCATTTAAGAAATAAGCTCCTTTTTCTGCTTTTATATCAACTTCTTGCTCTAAACTAATTCCTCTTCTAAAATTGTTTAATTGTAAAGAAGACAAAAGATATGTTGGATTTTCTAGACCTAAAGACCAAACAAGATTTGCTTTTAAAGCTTCACTTGGTTCAGCTTTATCTACAATTATAGCACTTAGTGCATAAATGCCTAAACCTGAATCTGCTTCTAATTCACATTTTTTATAAGCATCTACTAAATTGCTACGAATACCTTGAATATCTGAACCAACTCCATAAGGTATAATATCTTGAAAACCATCTAAAATTGATATTTCTGAAGCCTCATTAGATAAATTTCTTAAAGTAGCTTTTCTAACAAAGCCATATTCATCACTTGAATTCCATTGATATTTAAACGAAAAATTTAAATCTTCGTTAATCTCTTCAAAAATGATTTTATTACCATATATATTCTTATAAATATTTCTTCTAACCTTATAAATACCAGCTTGTCTTTCTGAGAAAGGCTCCCATAAAAACTCTTGATTTGCTTTTTGAATTCTAAAAATAGATTTACAACCTGTAGTTTCTGCTAAATCAGTAATCTTATCATCAGTATAATATGGAAAAAGAGCATATTCTGCATTTTTTCTACCAGCTGTTAAACCTCCATTACTAGAAATAAACATCCAATGATTAGAGTCTGAAACAATGGTCATAAAAAAAGGACGCATTGCATGACTGTTAGAAATTTTATAGTATGATTCGTTTTCTACTGTTACCAATTCTCCTGTAATTGTATTTGAGGGAACTTTTTTACTCATTTATTTTATAAGTTTTGTTATTTATCATCAGCTTTAAGTAAAGCTTCTTTTAAATCTATATTGCAAAAATATTTTTTTAACGTTTTTTTTGTTGTTCCTTTTTCATAAGGATTAAATTTATGCACTTGTTTTAGTACATAATAAGCAGCTCTTGGTTTTAATTTATAATGTCCTTCAGAATCTGAATTTTCTTTTGCACAAACTCCAAACCACTCTTCATTCATATTATCTTCTCCTTTTTTAAAATCAGTTTTATAACCTCCATTTCCCCAAGAAGCTCCTTTATCATGAATAGCTAAATTGATTGTTTGTCCTAGTTTCCACCATCCATCAGAAAACTGAAAAGTAAAACCACCTAAAGAATTTTCTGCTTTTCCTAAACCAGCAGCATTGCTATAAATTTCTTTCCAGTTTTCTTTAGCATATATTGCCTGCGTTTTTTGATCTTCAGTTGTTGTTATTGCATTTAATGCATCTGCACCAAACTCAGTGAATAAAATTGGTTTATTCAGCTGTTTTTTTACTTCTTTAAAAGCATTTCCAAATGATTTTCCTCTGTACATATTTGTTCCATATATATCTATATCTGGGCATTCATCTGCAACCATATCTATAAATAAAGTGTCTCCATTAC
Source organism: uncultured Polaribacter sp. (assembly GCA_964565055.1). Taxonomy (GTDB): domain Bacteria; phylum Bacteroidota; class Bacteroidia; order Flavobacteriales; family Flavobacteriaceae; genus Polaribacter. The sequence goes on from CAZMDC010000023.1 coordinate 26,778, forward strand.
AAATGGCAATTGGATGATTATTATCTATAGCTTTCATTTGTTTTGCAGCTTCATTAAAGAGCTTATACATTGGCCTTCCTCTTTGTTCTCCTAGCTGCCTTTTTTTATTTTCATCTTCAGGAAAATCTTCGGTTTCTGCACCTGCCCAAAAAAGACCGTAATTATTTTCATTACCCAACAAAAAAAGAAGTAAACCAGGTGTGTCTTTATAATTTTTTACCATTTCTGTTACTTCTTTTAAAAGCACTTTTTTGGTTTCTTGAGTTCTATAATCTGTAACTGGTGTCCAAACTTCATTAATGGTTAAACCATATCTTCCAAAAGAATGATTTAGCATAGTATAAATTCCGTAATTTTCAAATATATAGGTAATCCATTTTGGCTGAATTCCTGTGTAAACACGAATAGTATTTACGCCCATATTCTTTAATAAAGACATTTCACTATCTAAAGCTTTTTTAATGTAGTTTTCAGGCTGACTCCATAAACTAAATTCATAATTTTTTCCTATTGGAAAATAATCCCAATTCATTCCATTAATCATAAAATCAACTCCATTTACTTGTAGCCTCATGCCACTGTAATCTTTAACAACAGCAACTTTCTGTGTGTTTTGAGCAAGAAAACTTGTTGTAAGTAATAAAAGTAAAAAGCTAAAAAATATTTTTTTCATTGATTTTAAAAAGTTTAATAAAATTATTGTTGATGAGATAGTTTTCTTAAAAAAATCTTATAATTTTAAGTAGTAACAAAGAAAAAGCTAGAAAATAATTAAATAAAAAGAGAAGAAAACCAATAAAATTAGATTCTATTGATTTTCTTTTTCATTAATCAAATAATAATTTATAGTTATTCTAATGTAATGATAAACCACCAGTCGAACTCTGCATTAGCATCTGTTGTTTTTATAACTAATTCATTTGGTGTTCCTCTATCGAATATTTCGTAATTATGATTTCCTCCAGTATAATAACCAATAAAGGCATTACCTGTTAAACTAATTGTTTCTACTCCACCTGGTGCTATTAAAGAAAAGTTTTCTACATAATCTCCAAAAGCATAATTCTCAATATCTGCTCCATTAACACTTCCTGCTGTATTTGGACCAAGATCATTAATAACATAAGGATCTCTACCTACAATATCTCCATTAGTAACGTAAGTGAAAGTACCATCTGAACTAAACGTAAAACGATCATCATACATACCAACTCCTGCTTTTTCATCTACACCAGCTCCATAAAATTCAAATGGTGCACCACCTACAGGACCTAATCCAAAATGTCTGTTTTTTGACGCATGAATTTTCCATGTTCTTGATGTTATTGCATTTGGGTTTGCAGGATCGAAACCAAATAATTTTGTTTTCAAATCGTCTGGTGCTGAGTATGTTGATAACACCTCTACATCTATTGATTTAGATGATGAAACGCCTCCTGTACCAGTTGCAACAACAGTTACAGTGTATGTATTTAAACCAAGCGAACTAAAACTTATTGAAGTTTTACCTGAAAGCGCTACTTCTTGTACACCATTAAAAGTGTATTTGTAAGAAACTGCATTATCTGCTGTTGCTGTAAAGTTTACAACACCACTTCCATCTCCATTTGGATTACTTGCATCTGCACCAACAATTTCTGCTGAAATTTGGATATTTGAAGGAACTATAATTTCTCCAAAAGAATAGTCATCTTCTTGACAACCTAAGAAAGCTAGAATTGTAGAAAATAGTACTATTTTCAAAAATTTAAAATGTTTCATTTTCTTTATTTTTAATATTTAATTTTTAACTACTGATGTTTAATCTATCGTTAAAATAACGTTATCTATATTAACAACTCCATTCTCTCCTCCATTATCAAAAAGAACTCTAGCATCTAACGCACCAAAATCGGCAGAAGATAAAGACACAGTATAAGTGGTTCTTGTTGTAGTAATGTTAACTGTTTCATTATCGTTAGCGAAAGAACCTCCACTTAAACCAATTCCTGCAATAATAGATCTATCTACATCAGACCATGCATCAAAAGTTAAAGTATACGTGTTGCCTTGAATAATTTCTAATTTCTGACTCAAATTAACAAGAAATGGTTGATTAGGGTTTGCATTTGTTACATTTACTGAGTAAAAAGTATTACCTGCATCTGTAACTACTGGTGCTGGATTATTATCATCTACTCCAACAATCCAAGAATCGTTACCATTTTCAAAATTTCCATTAGTTAATAGATTATCAACATCTACGAATAATGATACATTGTCTATATTCACTTGACCAGCTTCTCCATTTAAATCAAATAGAACTCTTGCATCTAGTGCTCCAAAATCGGCAGCTGATAAAGATACAGTATAAGTAGATCTTGTTGTAGTAATATTAACTGTTTCATTATCATTTGCAAAAGAACCACCACTTAAACCTATACCTGCTATTATTGATCTATTAACATCAGACCATGCATCAAAGGTTAATACATAATTATTTCCTTGAACAATTTCTAATTTTTGACTTACGTTAACCAAAAATGGTTGACTTGCATTTGGGTTAGTTACATTTACAGAATAGTACGTATTACCACCATTTGTTATAACTGGTGCTGCACTATTATCGTCTACACCAATTAACCAAGAATCACTACCGTTTTCAAAATCTCCATTTGTTAATAACCCATCATCAAATGTAGATGCTGTACTTTGTCTATAAAAATAAAAGTTATCTATATAAACAACACCTGCTACACCATCTGAATCTATTAATAATTGTGTTATTTTTTCTTTGTTTGCTAAGTTTCCACCATCAAAACCTGTCATATCTAAATCAATACTTTGCCAAGAACCACCTACAGTTGTTCCTAAAGATTCTTGATCTTCTCCTCCATCTACTGTATTAACTATTTTTACAAATAATTCGTTTGTAGTACCATCTGGAACCCAATAATCAATATGCATAGTTTCCATTGCTGATAAATCTACTCCTGATCCATAATTGGTAACCATACCTATAAAATCTAGAGCTGTTAATTTCCAAACGTTATCAGATCCTATTGTAGTTGCTTCAAAATTTCCAGCAGACCAAGTTGTTGGTAACTCATTTAATGTTACATCTGAGTATTTATCACTAAATATAGATACTACATCTGCTGCATCTCTATTTGGTGGTGATGGAGCAGCTTCTAAAGGCGCTAAAATTTCGGTAACTTCAAAATCTACAGCAAATTCAGTAGTTGCAATAGCGCCTCCTTTTGCTGTTACTTTAACAGAATATAATCCTGGGTTTGCATATACATAAGAAATTGTTTCACCAATATTACCTGTTAATACAGGTTGAGAAACTCCTGTTTCACCTGAATCGAATTCAAATACTGCAGCAAAATCGGCATTTGCAGTTACATTTACTTGTTTAGATACAGCTGCATCATTTTCTAAAACTACTACTAAATTTTGTGGTGCTTGAAAAGAAACTACTAATTGTTGAACAACTTCAGTAAAATCTCCAGCTATATTTGTTGCAACTATTTTAACTTGATAAGACCCTTCTGAATAAGTATGCGTTACACTTTCTCCTTGGTTTAAACTTGTGGCGTCTGGTGTACCATCACCAAAAGAAATATCAAAATCAACTGCACCTTGAGCTGTAGGTGTTATAGTTACAACTCCAGAATTATCTTGAGTTATTGCATAACTTGCAGAAACTTCTGTTGGTGGAGCAATATTTTCTGCAAAAGATAAATCTCTTATTTCTTCATCACATGCTACTACAATAAATAGCATAATAAAGAATGTATAAATATTTTTTATTTTTCTCATTGTTATATGTTTTAATAATTAGGGTTTTGAGGCCAACGATTTCCTGCTAATTGAATTTCAATTTCTGGTATTGGAAAAACTTCATGCTTACCTGCTACAAAACCTTCTATAGCTTGGACTGCTCTACCTGTTCTTACCAAATCGAAAAAACGGTGTCCTTCACCTACTAATTCTATTCTTCTTTCATCTAAAATATTATTGTATAAATTATCTCCAGTAGCAGTAATATTGTTTGCTGTACCACCAAAACCTCTTGCTCTAACTCTATTTAAATATTCTTGAGCTTTTGCATCATTTGGAGCAGCACTTCTATTAAAAGCTTCTGCAGCCATCAATAAAACATCTGCAAAACGAATTGCTCTATAGTTATTTGGATTAGTTAAATTTCTATCTCCTTGTGCATCTGCACTTCTTTTTCTTGGAATGTACTTTCTGTTAAAATACCCTGTATGCTCATAACCAACACCAAAACTAGCTCCTGTTGCTGCAGCCCAAGCATCAATATTTAATATAGCAATATCTCTTCTTAAATCTCCAGTTTCAAAAGCATCATACACTTCTTGAACTGGAACATTAAAACTAAAACCTGATGAAAAATCTGGTCCTTCGTAGTTTCTAACTCCGTTAAAACCTACAGCTACATTACCTTCACTACACTGTAAACAATCAAAACCTGCACCTTGACCTTCAAAATATTGAACCTCAAAAACTGACTCAATATTATTTTCTCCAGCTTCTTCAAAAATTGTACTGTAATCTGATACTAAATCATGAGGCCCATTGGTAATTAACTCTTCTAAAACAGTTGCTGATTCTTCATATTTTTGTTGAAACAAGTATACTTTACCAAGTAAAGCTTGTGCTGCTCCTTTTGTAACTCTGCCAGGAGTAGATTGCACATAAGGTAGATTGTTAGCAGCAAATATCAAATCGCTTTCAAGCTGTGCATATATTTCTGCTTTTGGAGTTCTATCAATATTAAACTGTTCTCCAAACTCGATTCTTTTATCAACAGATAAAGGCACATCACCAAACCATTTTACTAATTCAAAATAATAGTAAGCTCTTAAAAAAGTTGCTTCTGCTAAAACTTGATCTTTACCAGCAAAATCTGTTTTATCTTTAAATTCTAGGATATAGTTTGCTCTATTTACTCCTGCAAACATCCAGCTCCAAATATCTCTTAATTGTGCATTTAAAGGCGTATGTCTCATATCATCAACTTCTTGAATTCCTAAAACATCTGTTGCACTTTCTCCACCTGCTAATGTGTTGTCTGATGCTATTTCTCCTAGTAATACATTTAAGTAAGTTGATTGTAATAAATCATAAGCACCAATAAGTGCATTTTGATAATCTTCTTCTGTATTAAAAAAATCTTCTGAGTTGTCTGATGTTGGTTTTACATCAACAAAATCATCACTACAAGAGAAACTTAACCCTAAGATTAAAATTAATACTAGATATATTTTTGTGTTTATTTTTCTCATTTTTATTTTTTATTAAAAGTTAACATTCATTCCAAATAAAAATGTCTTTGGACTTGGATAAAAACCTTGATCTATACCTCCACCTATTGGAGCACCATTTGATGTAGTTGGGTCGTAACCTCTATATTTTGTTAATGTAAATAGGTTACTTGCAGAAACGTAAAATCTTAATTTATTAAAACTTAACTTTTCTAAAGTTTCTCTACCAAAACTATATCCTAATTGAACACTTTGTAATCTAAGGAATGAACCATCTTCTACATAAAAATCTGAAAATAAATTATTTCCATTAGCTCCTGTAGTTACTCTTGGAAAACTGTTACTAGTTCCTGGGCCTGTCCATCTGTCTAGGAAGTAAGTTGGTCTATTAGTTAATGGTAAATTTCTTTCGTAATTTCTTACAATTTCGTTACCTATTGATGCAAAAGCATATGCATTGAAATCGAAATTTTTATAATTGAATGAAAAATTTAATCCCATATTAATATCTGCAATAGGGTCTCCTATATAGGTTCTATCATCAGCATCTATAACTCCATCACCATTAACATCAACAAATCTTAAATCTCCTGGTGCTGCATTTGTTTGTGTTGCATGAGCATCTACATCTGCTTGAGTTTGAAACAAACCATCTGTTTGGTAACCATAGAAATATCCGATAGGAAAACCTGCTTCCATTCTAGATGGTGGATCTTGACCAATACCAAAAGCTCCTCCTTCTAAAACACCTGTTGAATTACCAACAAATGTTACATTGTTGTCTAAAGTTGTAAAATTATAATTTACGTTAAAATTAAAATCGTCTGATACAATTTGTTTGTAACCAATTGCAAATTCAAAACCTTCATTTACTACAGTTCCTGCATTTACAACTGGTACAGAAGAACCAGGAGCTGCTACCCCTATTATTCCTGAAGTTTGAGCAGAAACTAATAGATCTTCTGTTGTTTTTTTAAAGTAATCCATTGTAATGTTTACTTTATCAAACAACTCTATATCTAAACCAATGTCTAATGGTTTTTGCTCTTCCCATTTAATTTCTGGATTTGCTATTGGACCTAAAGCAGTACCTAGTTGTAATTCGTTATTAAAAACATATTCAGCTTCTCCATTAAGAACAGAAACAAATCTAAAACCAGGTATTCTATCATTACCTATAATTCCATAACTTGCTCTTAATTTTAAGAAACTAATTACGCTAGAATCTTGTAAAAAATCTTCTTCTGAAGCTACCCAACCAATTGATGCTGTTGGAAAGAAACCAAATTTATTTTTTGGACCAAAATTAGAAGAACCATCTCTTCTTAATACTGCAGAAAATAAGTATTTACTATCGTAAGCATATTGTAGTCTTGTAAAATATGATAATAATCTGCTATCGAAACTTAAACTAGTTCCTCTATTATTATTTCTATAAATTTCTAAGCCATTTCCATTTAAAACTGGATCACCAACATCTACATCATTTAAATCTTCTCCAGAAGCTTCGCTTGTTAAGTTTGTTATAAATCTACCTGTTGTTTTAAAAACTGATGCTCCTAACATGGCTTTTACACTATGTACATCATTATAAACTCTTTCATAATTTACAAATGCATCAAATGTATAATCAAAAAAGCTTTGACTAAATTCATTAAATGTACCTAAATCAACATTAAAAACATTATTGTTTCCAAAAAACGCTAACTTATTATAAGTATTTGAAGTTTGTACAGCATAATTTGCTTGGAATCTTGTTTCTGCAGAAAAATAATCTAAAAACTTGTAGTTTAAACCATAACTTCCAGATATTTTATTTACCCAAGTTCTATTATTTGCATTATCTATTTGCGCAAGTGGGTTTGCAACTTCTATACCTGTTCCAATTGCAGGAGGTAAAGAAAATTCTCCATCTACATTTCTAATTGAAGTTGTAGGTGGCATATTTAATGCATTAAACAAGACTGAACCTAATGCATTTTCTATTAAATTCTTTTTATTTGTATTGGTATATATTGTAGATGATGTAAATTTTAATTTATCTGTAATATCTGTATCAAAATTAAAACGAATATTTCTTCTGTTAAAATTTGCCTTACTACCACCAACAATACCATCTTGACTTGTAAGAGCTATACCCAAAGAATAGGTAGATTTTTCTGTACCTTTATTTAAAGTATAGTCTATACTATAAATTGGTGCAGTTTCAAATACTCTATCTTGCCAATCTGTACCTTGTCCTAAGTTTGTAGGGTTTGAAAAAGGTAAAGCATCTCCATTTGCAGCATAAGCTTCGTTAGCTAAAAATGCATATTCAGTTGCATTTAAAAGCGGAATTTCTCTTGTAGTGTTTTGAAAACCTGTTGAGATATTTAAAATTGATTGAAAATCAGTATTCTTTCTACCTGTTTTTGTAGTAACTAAAATTACACCATTAGCAGCACGAACTCCATAAATACCAGCAGAAGCATCTTTTAAAATATTTATAGACTCAATATCTGATGGGTTAACCACACTTAAATCTTCTATAACTCTTCCATCCAATAAAATTAAGGGTCTACTATCTCCATTTGTAGAGACACCTCTAATTCTAATATTTGAACCTGCACCTGGAGAACCAGAAGACTGTGTAATATTTACACCTGCAACTTGACCTTGCAATGCTTGTTCAATTCGAGTTGGATTAAGATCTTCTATTGTTGCACTTGAAACAACAGAAACTGCACCTGTAACTTCTTTTTTACGTTGTGTACCATATCCAATTACTACAATTTCATCTAAAGATTCTGTAGACTGCTCTAAAGAAACATTTAAAGTTTCTTGATTAACAATTGCTTCTTTTACTTTATAGCCTAAGTAATTGAAGACTAAAACAGCCCCTTTTTTTACATTTTTTAAACTATAAATACCATCAAAATCTGTTTGAGTTCCAATAGTGGTTCCTTTAATGATTATACTTACTCCTGGTAAAACATCTCCAGTAGCAGCATCTTTAACAACTCCTTTGACATCTATAGTTTGGGCATTTGCCATAAACGATATAAATACAAAGAGTAACAATGTGATCTTTTTACTCATACAAAAAGTTTTAATTATGTTTTTTGTAAATTTAAGTGTAAAATTTTGTTAAAATCACAATTAAAACCTCAACAAAAAACATACATGGCAATTATTAGCCTAAATACATGCATTAAAAGGGAAGTTTTTATTATTAAATTTTATAAAAAAATAAAATGTTGTGGTAATGTTGTGTTTAAAAATCGGTTTGAATAGTTTTTAAATCTCTAATATATAATTTGTTAAGTTGGCATCGTGTGCTAGTTCCATTTTTTTACGCAATCGATAACGTTTAACCTCTACACTTCTAGGTGATATATTTAACAGGGGTGCAATTTCTTTAGAAGATAGATTAAGTCTTAAGTATGCACATAATCTAAGGTCATTTGGGGTAAGTTTTGGATGCTTTGATTTAATTTTTTTAAGAAACTTTTTATCTGCATTGTTGAAAGCTTCTTGAAATAGCTTCCAATCATCTGTATTGTTTAAGTTTTTATCAATTATTTTTATCACCTTACTAACCCCATCATTTCCTTTATCAACCAACTCTAATTTTATAGTATTTAAGAATTCATTTTTCTTAATAATACTCATTGTAGATGTTGCTAACTCTCTGTTTTTACTTTCTATATCGTTTCTTAATTTGTCATTATTAAGCTTAATAATTTTTTGATTAGATTCCAACTCTTTAAGTTCTAATTCAATTTTAGCTTTAGCAAGTAACTCTTCTCGTTGTTTTTTATAATATCTCTTATAAACGATGTGTAAAGCGTATAATAGGAATAAAAAACATAGAATATAGATTATTATTAGAAATATAGATAAATACCAGGGTTTTGCAACCGAAAATCTGTACTCTGCAATGTTTTCGCTTAACTTATTATCTATAGACGCTCTTACTTTAAATATATAAATTCCAGATGGTAAATTTTCAAATAAAAATGAATTAGATTTAGTTAAGTGACGCCATTTTGTGTTAAAACCTTCTAATTTATATTGATACTTAATTGAAGACGTTTTGTTGTAATGTGGTACATTATAATAAAACTGAAAATTATTTTCTTTATTTGAAAAAGTTTTAAACTCATTTAAAACAACATTTTTAGGCAAACTATCTAGTTTATTATTAAATATTTTATTAATTTTTACTTTAAAATTATCTGGTTCTCGTATTCCATTTAAATCTACTATGAGGTATCCTTGAGATGTACCTACTAAATATTCTTTATCTTTTAGATATAGAATATTTTCGTAACCAGAAGCGCCCTTATATAATGATCTTTTTAAAGAAATAATTTTAAGTTCTGGTTTATCACTAAATTTCCCTGGCATCAAATATCTAATATCATCTTTTGTAAAAGACCATAATTTACTATTAGCTTCATCGTAAATTAACTTAGCTGAAAGAAAATTTTCTGTAGGCATTAATTGACTATATATTGAGTCAATTTCAAAGATATCTGATTCATTATTATATTTATACACTCCTTTTTTGCAAGCATATAAGATATTATTATCAAACTTTATAAGACTAGAATAAATTCCTTTTTCTACAGATTCATCTTTTTCAATTGTTTTAATTTTTGTGAGTGAGGAATCTACAGTTAACTTAAAAACACCTTTATACTCATGATTCACAAATATTTTTTGATCTTCTGCTAGTAAAAAGTATCTACTTGAATTTGAAAAACCTTTAATTTTATTTTTTAACTCCCAATTATTATTATTTTTAGTTAAAACATACAAACCATCGTAACTACCTTGTAGAATGGTAGAATTATCAATTCTTTTTACTTGCCAACTACCATTTGTACCTTCTATGAACTTTGTGTTATTATTTTCGATAATAAAAGTACCAGAATCGTGACTACAAAAAAGTTCTCCATTAACTTCTTGAAGACTCCAAACTTGACCCTGTGTGTTTTTTACAAAAATAAAATCATTTTTAGAATCCAAATCTCTATAATACAAACCTTGATTTGTACCAATATAGAGTTTATCTTCAAAGATTATAGAAGCATAAATTGTACCCCAAAAATTATTATTTTTTACATATAGCTTGAATGGTGAATTTAGATTTATAGTGTTAATTCCATTATCTAAACCAAGCCAAATATTTTGATCAACATCTTCAAAAATAGAGAGCACTGTGTTATTACTTAATCCAATACCTTGTGTTATTTGATAAAAAAGTTTTCCTTCTTCATTAATTTTAACAAAACCATTAGAAATAGTACCTAAAATAATATTACCGTTTTTAAGTTGTTTGGCACTATAAATAGCTTTTGAAGCTAAAAAACTATCGGAAGAAATATTCCATTTTTTTAGTTGATTATTTTCTAAAAAATAAAAACCATTTTTTTGTGTGATGAAAAATAGCTTTCCATTTTTTAAGAAAATTTCTACAATTTTATTTTCTTTTAAAACTTTCTGATTTGAAACTAGTTTTGGCTCTCCATTTTCAATTACAAACACTCCTTTACCTAATTCTTGAAAATAAATTCTATTTTCAACCTTAGTTAATTTAATAATGTTTTTTGAAGCATTAATTATTTTGAAAGTTTTATTTTTTATATTGTATAGGTAAATTCTTTGTAAAGATTTAAAAATCATCCAGCCATCTAATTCACAAATTTCCCAAATTTGCTCATCTTCTAACATTTTAATATTACTAGATTTTCTAATTGATGTATATTCTAAAACGCCAAATTTATTTTTTTTCCAAAACCCAAAATCCATATAAAATCCTGTATAAATTTTATCTTGAAAACATTTTACAGAACGCATAATGGTTTCATTTGGAGTTGGATACAGCTGCCAATCTGCACCATTAAATTCTAATAAACCTTCATTATTTGCAATATAAATTAGCTTATTTTTATTTTGAGAAATTGCCCAATTTTGATTTTCTGCACCATAATCTTCAGATGAAAAAACATTAATTGGAGGTACTTCTTGAGAATATAATAAAGACGTATAGCTTAGAAAAAAGCATAGAAATAACCGAACAATTTTTAACATAAGAATATATTGTTTGGTTACGAATTTAGGAAATAATTACTAATGTATTGTGGTTGTAAAAGATATGTATAGTAAAAAAGAGCTATTGTTGTGTAGATATTTAAAAAAACATAAATAAACTTTATATATTTTTTAACTAAAAAGAATAAAAATCAAAATATTTAATTAATTTTATAAAATATTATTATACTTAATGAACTTAATAAAAAAATTAGGTACATCTAACTTTTTAATGCTCCTGTTATGTGTACTTATTATCTTAGTAGCAGAATATCTTTTTTTAACTGGTAATAAATTACATGGAATTTTCTTGGGCCTTTGGGCACCAACCTTATTAGGTGTTATGATTTATCTAAAACTTATAAATAATGAGCGCAGATGATATAATACTCTATTTTTCAGTCTTTGTGGGTATATGTGTAATAATTTGGGCGTATTTTATGATTAGAGAATTTGATAAGGTTAGTAAACATTAATTATTTTTTATACTTATTGCAAAACCACCACCTTTTGCTAAATTTATTTTAAGCTTAGTTTTATTAGTAATAGAAATTTTTTCTATTTTAATAGCTAAAGGATTATCGTTAAAATGAGCGTTTTCTCCATCTTTATAAATTTTCGCTTCAAAGGTTGTATTCGCATCTAAAAAACTAAAATCAATCTCAATTTCTCTATCGTTTTCATCTGTAATACCTCCTACAAACCAATTACCACTTGTTCTTTCTTTTCTTGCAATAGTAACAAAATCACCAATTTCGCCATTTAAAACTTTAGTTTCAGACCAATCTACTCCAACATCTTTAATAAATTCTAAAGGTGCTGGGTTTGCTTCATAATGCTCTACTAAATCTGCTGCCATTTGCACAGGACTATAAATTACAACATAGAGAGCTAATTGATGAGCTAATGTAGTATTTACCTGATTTTCTTTTTTATACTCATTAAACTTAATGTTAAAAATTCCTGGAGTAAAATCTATAGGACCTGCCAACATTCTTGTAAAAGCTACAATTGATAAGTGTTCTGGAGGATTTCCTCCATCTTGAGACCAAGCATTAAATTCTTGGCCACGCAAACCTTCTCTAGAAATGATATTAGGATAAGTTCTTCGTAAACCAGTTGCTTTAATAGGTTCGTGAGCATTAACAGCAACTTGATATTTTGCTCCTTTTATGGCTGCATTGTTGTATTGATTCACCATATATTGTCCATGATGATACTCTCCTTTTGGTAAAATTTCACCAACATAACCAGACTTTACTGTATGCATGCCATATTTTTGCATTAAAGCATAAGCTGTGTCTAGTTGTTGCTCGTAAGTTGCTGTTGCTGCAGATGTTTCATGATGCATAATAATTTGAACGCCTTTAGATTTTGCATAGGCTGTAACTTCATCTAAATCATAATCAGGATAAGGGGTTACAAAATCAAAAACTCCTTCTCTATCTTCAAAACCAATCCAACGTTCCCAGCCAGTATTCCAACCTTCAA
>CAZMDC010000024.1:0-38745 GCA_964565055.1 uncultured Polaribacter sp.
GAACAACGTATACTCCAGATGATATCAACACTAACACAACTGTAATTATTCGTTATACAATTGCTGCTGATGGTTCTTGTGCTGCTACAACTGATGATGTTACATTTACTGTAACTCCTGTTTGTGATGTAGTTGCTGATAATACAACTTCTACTTCTTCAATAACTGAAGGTGAGACTAAAACTTTAACTGCTACTCCAGAATCAGCTCCTGCATCAACTATTCAGGTAGATGTAGAAGGTAATACCTTAGGAGTTAATCTACAACCTGCAAGAGTAATACAATCTGGTCAAGTACTAAAAATTACTGGTAATGGCTATTACAATGGTACAATAACTGTAAGAAATGGTGGACATTTAATTGTCTGTGGTTCAGTTACTATTTTTGGTTCTGTAAGTATAGATAATGGAGGTCATTATTGGAAAACAAGCACAACAGGTTTCATTGGATCATTTACAAACAATGGAACTACACATGAAGGACCAACTAGTTGTGAAAGTGGCAATTGGTCTATAGTATCAGGTGGTGGTTCTATCAATGGAAATATTTATACTCCAGATGATATTAACACAAACACAACAGTTGTAATTCGTTATACAGTTCCTGCAAGTGGTTCTTGTGGCGAATCTTCTGACGATGTTACATTTACTGTAACTCCTGTTTGTAATGTAGTTGCTGATAATACAACTTCAACTGCTTCAATAACTGAAGGACAAACTAAAACTTTAACTGGTGCTCCAAATGGAGGAACTTGGTCAATCGTTTCTGGTGGTGGGTCTATCAATGGAACAACGTATACTCCAGATGATATCAACACTAACACAACTGTAATTATTCGTTACACAATTGCTGCTGATGGTGATTGTGCTGCAACAACTGACGATGTTACATTTACTGTAACTCCTGTTTGTAATGTAGTTGCTGATAATACAACTTCAACTGCTTCAATAACTGAAGGACAAACTAAAACTTTAACTGGTGCTCCAAATGGAGGAACTTGGTCAATCGTTTCTGGTGGAGGAACTATCAATGGAACAACGTATACTCCAGATGATATCAACACTAACACAACAGTTGTAATTCGTTACACAATTGCAGCTGATGGTTCTTGTGATGCAACAACTGATGATGTTACGTTTACTGTAACTCCTGTTATTACAGTACCAAGTGTTACACAAAATTTCGAATCTGGAAATAGAAATATTGAAAGCGCTGAATGTTGGGGATTTGGAGGGTTTTCAATTCGTGATAATGATAAAATTAATGGAAACTTTTCTGCAAGATCAGGCTCTATAAATAATACAAATGGATCTTTCTGGTTAAAGTCTCCTTGGATTGAATTGGCATCAGGTGATATTAATTTTGATATTAAATTGAATAATACTGATAATCAAGATTATTATGTAGAAATTTCGTTCATACCTTTTGATCCTAGTGATAATAATGGCGAAGGAACACCAAATGCTAACACATACACGCACACATTACAATCACCTCTTTCTAACTCAGAAACTGTTTCTTATACAGTTCCTGCAAACTTAGCAAATGATGGTAATCCATATAAAGTTCGTTTAAGCGTATATAATCAAAATGGAAATAGAAATAGAAGAGCTATAATAGATGACTGGTCAATTCCAGGTGAAAATGTATCTGTTCCTAGCAATAACTGTTTTCCAACAACATGTACTTTTGCAGACAATACAACTTCTACTGCTTCAATAAATGAAAATGAAACAAAGACATTATCAGGAAATCCTGCTGGTGGAACATTTTCTATTGTTTCTGGTGGTGGAATGATCAATGGAACAACGTATACTCCAGATGATATCAACACCAACACAACTGTAGTGATTCGTTATACAATTGCTGCTGATGGTTCTTGTGCTGCAACAACTGATGATGTTATGTTTACTGTAACTCCTGTTACAGTATGTGTTTCAGCAAATAACATGACGACTTCAGCAACAATTACTGATAATCAAATAAAAACATTAGCTGGAAACCCAACTGGTGGAACATTCTCTATAATTTCTGGTGGAGGAAGTATTAATGGAAATACATATACTCCAGACCCTGTAAATAGTGATACCACAGTTATAATACGTTATACAATAACTGCTAACGGATCTTGTGCTGCAAGTTTTGATGATGTTACTTTTACAGTAAGTGAAGAAAGTTGCTCTCAGATTAACCCAACTGATGCTGCCTTAGGCTTTAATGTATTTACTTTAGAAGGCTTAAATTTAAGCACCAATGAAACTGAAGGAGCTGTTGCAACTGGAGGAGATTTAACTATTTCTGGTAATTATCAAATTACAACAAATGACCCTGGATCTTTTACAGTAAATAATGTTCCTGTTGGTTTAGTTGTTGATGGTAAAGTAATCTATCAATCTGGTAATACTTTACAAATAAATCAAAATACATATGTAAAAATTGGAGAAAGTAATGGTTCTGTGGTTTGGTATCAAGATCAAAACAGTGCTTTTGCGCCTATTAGAGTAACTAAGAACTCTAGTTACAATTCTTCTCCAAGAATTAATTTACAAGCAAGTGCAAATCAACTGAATGTTTCATCTACAAATAATCCTGTTTTTGAACAAAATGTAATAGACTTTGCTGCTGCTTTTCAAAGCTTACAAACAAATTCTAATAGCTTAGCACAAAATTCAAACAATGCTCAATTAACAAATCCTAATGGACAGTCAATTTCTAATACTAATTTACCAAATCAGGTAAAAATTAATTTACAAAATGGTATTAACTATTTAAATGTTACTGGTTCTGACTTAAACAATGTTGATGTATTTACCTATAATAACAAGCCAAGTGCTTCTAAAGTATTAGTTATTAATGTTGATGCACCTGGAACTTTTAATTGGGATGTTTGGAATCAAGCTGGAATTGGGCAACAAGATGCACCTTATATTATTTATAACTTCAACAATACTACTACTTTAAATATTGTAGGTAATTCAACTATTGAAGGCTCTATATTAGCTCCTACTGCAGATATTAATAAAACTGTAAACCAATCTAATATAGAAGGTCAAGTTATTGGTAAATCATTCGCTCATTCAGGTGGAGAAGTACATTCTGCTAACTTTAATGCACAAGTTAACACATGTGCTCCAAATACAGGTGTATCTCCAACTGCAGATTATTCAACCAATAATAACAACCAATGTTTATCTGGAAACGAATTTATATTTACAAACAGTTCTAACACGAATGGAACTGCACAACCAAATGACCCTATAACATATGCATGGAATTTTGGTGATGGTACTACAAGCACACAAATGAACCCTACAAAGGTTTATAGTACTTCTGGAACTTATACTGTTACTTTAGTTGCAACAAATAGTTTTGGTTCTGATACTATTACAAAACAAGTAGTTGTACTAGATCAGGTTAATAGTCCTATTATTTCTCAAATCAGTATAAATAATGGTAATGGAACAGTTACTTATGAGTTTACTTTAGATAACGACACAGATTTCGATAGCTTTACTTGGGAGGTTCCAGGACAAGGAGCTGGCTTATTTGCAAATGAAAAAACAATCTCTGTAGATTATAGTGTTGAAGGATCTTATAATGTGATTGTAGAAGGAACTTCAAATGGGTGTTCTAATTCACAATCTGCAACAGTAGCTGTAACCTCAAACGAAGTTACAGGAGGTAATTCTGGTGGTGTTGAATCTGAATCTTTAGGAGATGCAATTTCGAAGATATTTGTAAAAAGAAAGAAAAACTCTATTCCTACTGAATTTGTAAAAAATAGATCTAACTTATATAACAAGTCTTCATTACAAGCAAAACAACCTTATCAAGGTAAAGGACAAACTATGTTAGACATGTTCCCTACAGAATTAGTAGCTGGTAACGTAGCAAACGTAACTTCACCTACTGATATCTTAGATTATACAATTGCTGATGAAGTGCTATCTGTAGATTTCTCTTTAGATGGTAAAACCAAAGGTGTTGTATTAGGTGTTAAAACCTCTGATAAAGTATACAATCACACCAAAGCCTCTTGTGATAGATTAAGAGGTGCAGAAATATTAAATGTAATACCTGTTCAGTTAGCAGGTTACAATTTCTTAATGCAAGGTATAAAACAAAGAAATGGTGTAATAGAATATGCAATTTCGTTTGCTGCTGCTAAAAATAATAATGATAATAACTATACTTTACAAACTAACTGGTATGTAAATAATTACACCAAATATAATGATATGTACAACTTCCAAGTTTGGACAACAAACCCAGAAGATACTTATAAATTGGTTTTAGATATCATTAAAAACTTAAAATCTTTTGTACCTGTTACACAAACAGAAACTCAAAAAGTACCTAAAACTTATGCTGCTAAAATTTCTAGAGATAAAGCTGACTTAGTTATTCTTTTAAGAAGCACAAAAGAAGGCTTACAAACAGAAATTACAATGGATGAAATTTATTCTGAAACTGCTAATAATGTGAAACACAGATACAACCCTGTAAGCACTAAAATAGAGCAAGAGTTAAGAATAGACATTGCAGATGGTTACGAATATGATGCCTTATTAAAAGTTGCTGGTGAAGTAGAAGATGCTTTTTATCATGCAGATGGTAACTGGGGATTAGATTTTGACTCTAAATATACAGAAATCAAAGAATACTTTGTTTCTAACAATTTTAACAGAACGTATCAAGATGATGAATACGCAATCAACAGAAACGTAAAAATTAAAGCAACTAGTGATTTTGATTACTTAACAGTCTATAAATCATTATTACCAGGTACCTTATCTGCAGACTATTCTGAGTATAATTATGTATCTTTTACAGCTAAAGGTTCTGGTTTAATTGAGTTAGGATTAATAAAATCATCTATCGAAGATTGGAAAGCTCAATACAGAGTAATGGTAGATTTATCTGAAGAAGAACAAACCTATTATGTACCTTTTGATATTTTTACTTCTAGTGCAAGTCAAGAAAACTTAACTGCAGAAGATTTAACTACTTTAATGTTTACATTCTTACCTGTAGAAGCACAAACTAAAGAGTTAGATTTAGAAATTTCTGATGTAAAATTTACCAAAACTGCTGTAGATGAACAAGTAATTAATAAAATTGAGAAGTTTGAAAATGAGTTCATGGCATATCCAAACCCATCTAAAGGTAACGTAAACTTGCTATTATTTAGTGAAGTAGACACAGAAGCTACTATTACATTAACAGATATAACAGGTAAAACTATTTATAGAAAAAATGTATCTTTAACCGCTGGTAAAAATGAATTAGATTATAACTTTAGAGTTAAACCAGGTGTTATGTTACTAAAAGTAGCTAGTAAACAAACCAATTATGGAACTTCTAAGATTATATTTAGATAATAGTGTATATTTGCAAAGAAAATCAATAGTTTAGATAATTTTTAGGGGTATTAATTTAGAACTATTGACTCCAAAGAGCTGACTTAGGTCAGCTCTTTTTTTTGTGAAAAAATGTAACAAATCAATCGAGAAAACATTTGTATTTTTGTGTGAACAAAAGTAAAAATTAATGAAAGATTTAAGCGATTACAGAAAATCTTATGAAAAACTAGAACTTTTAGAGAGTAATTGTCCAGAAAACCCAATGGAATTATTTCAAACTTGGTTTAAAAATGCAGATGAGTCTGATACTGTTGCAGAAACAAATGCCATGAATATTTCTACAATTGGTAATGATGGCTTTCCAAAAAGTAGGATTGTACTGTTAAAAAAAATAACTTGGGAAGGGTTTATATTTTATACAAATTACACATCAGAAAAAGGAATAGCAATCGAAAATAACAATAACATTTGTTTATCTTTTTTTTGGCCTGCTTTAGAACAACAAGTTATAATTAAAGGTATTGCAGAAAAAATTCCAGAAAATTTATCAGATGGATACTTTGATTCAAGACCAGATGGAAGTAAATTAGGTGCTTGGGCTTCTAATCAAAGCACTGTTGTTTCATCTAGAGAAGAACTAGATGAAAATTTAAAAATGTTCGAAAGAAGTTTTGAGGGTAAAGAAATCCCTAGACCAGAACATTGGGGAGGTTACATTACCAAACCAATTTCTATTGAGTTTTGGCAAGGCAGACCTAACAGAATGCATGATAGATTAAGGTATACTTTACAAAAAGATTTTTCTTGGAAATTAGAAAGATTAGCACCTTAAATAATTATATTTACAATTCAATAACCAAAATAAATGAAAACATTATACATCGTTCGTCACGCAAAATCTTCATGGAAGTATTCTGGAATTGATGATATAGACAGACCTTTAAAGAAAAGAGGTATCAAAGATGCACATTTAATGTCTAAAGTTTTAAGTAAAATGGTAGATAAACCAGATGTATTTATCTCTAGTAGTGCAAATAGAGCTCTACACACAGCTATTATTTTTTGTGAAAATTTTGGTTATCCACATTTTAACTTACAAATTAAAAGACAATTATACAGTTTTAGTGATGGTTATTTAGTAAAAACCGTAAACGCATTAGATGATGGTTTTAATTCTGCTATTATTTTTAGTCATGATCATGGTATAAATACATTTGTAAACGAGTTTGGTAATAGACCTATTGCTCATGTTACTACATGTGGTATAATTGGTATAAAATTTAAAGAAAAACACTGGAAAAATATTCGACGAGGAGAAACTTTTTTAGTAGAATTCCCTAAAAATCATAAATAAGATAAGCTTGTTAGAAATAAAAAAATACGGTGCTATAGATATTGGTTCCAATGCAATACGATTGCTAGTAGCAAACGTTATTGTAAAAGAAGATAGAGAAACACAGTTTAAAAAATCATCTTTAGTTCGTGTTCCAATACGTTTAGGAGCAGATGCCTTTGTTAATGGTTTTATTAGTGAAGAAAACACAGCTAGAATGATTGATGCTATGGAATCATTTAAACTTTTAATGAAAGTTCATAACGTAGAACGTTACAAAGCTTGTGCAACTTCTGCAATGAGAGAGGCTACAAATGGCTTAGAAATTGCAAAAAAAATAGAAGAACAAACTGGTGTACAAATTGATATTATTGGTGGTAAAGAAGAAGCTAGTATAATATCATCTACAGATTTAAGCGAATTAATTCAAGGAGATAATTCATATTTATATGTTGATGTTGGTGGAGGAAGCACAGAGTTTACGGTTTTTTCAAAAGGAAAAATAGTAACCTCTAAATCTTTTAAAATTGGTACAGTACGTTTATTAAATAACAAAAAAGCTGTTAATAAAGAAATGTTTGCTAGTGTAGAAAAGTGGATTAAGAAAAATACTAAAGATTTAAAGAAACTTTCTTTAATTGGCTCTGGAGGAAATATCAACAAACTGTTTAAAATGTCTGGTAGAACCGAAGGAAAGCCTATTTCTTATATCTATTTGAATGCCCAATATCAGTTTCTTAAACAAATGAGCTATCAAGATAGAATTGTAGAGCTAAGTTTAAACCCTGATAGAGCAGACGTTATAATACCTGCTACAAAAATTTATCTATCTGCTATGAAATGGAGTGGAGCACGAAAAATATATGTTCCAAAAATCGGACTTTCTGATGGTATTATAAAAAGTTTACACTACAACAAGTTATAAATCACATTATTTCTTAAAATTTATAAATGTTTTTAGTACATTTGGCACAATGTTTTTTATTGAAAATAAAGACTTTGATTAATGATTACTAGTATGAAAAAAATTGTATTAAGTTCAGTACTTTTAATGTTTACTGCTGTTGTTTTTGGACAAGATTTACCAGATAATCCAGAACCAGGTAAATGTTATGTACGTTGTAAAACGCCAGATATTTACAAAAATGAAACTATTAATGTAGCTGTATCTCCAGAATACAAAAAAATAGTTTCTTACCCAGCAGAATATAAAACTATTCAAGAAAAAGTTTTAGTTAGAGAAGCTGGTGAAGAAATTTTAATTGTACCAGCTGTTTGGGGTACACAAGAAGTTACCTATTACGAAAAAGAAGATGGTACTAAAATAGAAATTGAGAAAGCTACTTTTTTACAGGGTTTTGAAACAGTAGAAACAAGAGCTGCAACTGCAAGTTGGGAAATGAGTGAAAAATTACCAGATTGTGAATCTAGTAATCCAGACGATTGTAGATATTGGTGTTACAAACCTGTACCTGCTGAGTTTAAAACTATGCCAGTAGAAAAACTAGCTAATGATGCAAAAGTAAATAAAATAAGAATCCCTGGGGTTACTAAAACTTACGAAAGAAAAGTAATGGTAAAACCACCTTCTACTTCTATCGTAAAAACAGAACCTGAATACAAAACTATTACAAAAACAGTTTTAGTAAAAGATGCTAGAACAGAAGAAGAAGTTATACCTGCAGTATATAGATCTATTACAAAACAAATTCTTGTAGAAAAAGGAGGCCTATCTTCTTGGAAAGCTGTAGATTGTTCTTTAATAGATAACACTCCATTACCAATAAATTGGGATTTTTCTAGTGCAACTTTAAATGAAGGAGCAATGAAAATTATAGATGCAAGACTTTTACCAATCTTAAAAGATGGAGTTGCTGTATTTATAGAATCTCATACAGATATGAGAGGAACTAAAAAAGATAATCAAGACTTGTCTGATAGAAGAGCAAAAGCAGTAACAGATTACTTAATCTCTAAAGGAATTAATGCATCACAATTGTATGCTAAAGGCTTTGGAGAATCAAGATTATTAAATAAATGTTCTGATGGTGTGGTTTGTTCTGAAGCTGAACATGCAATTAACAGAAGAACGACTTTTAGAGTTGTAAATCAGAAATAATAAATAAACCTTATTCATAAAAAAAGGAAGTAATTAATTTTACTTCCTTTTTTTTGGTCTAATATTTTCTAATTACTGATGTAATAAATGGATAATAATATTCAGTTAATATATAACCTCTTTTTTCTGCAACCTTTTTTCCTTTGTGATTTACGAATAGTAATGTAGGAAAAGCGTTTACTTTAAATTTACTTTTTAAATAAAGGTTTTCGCTCATTTTATCTGGAGCAACTAAATCTTGATTTCTTGGAATATCTACTTCTAACAAAATCAAATCTTTATCAGATAAAGATTTAAATTTTTCTGTATGAAAAAGCTCTCTATCTAAACGTATACAAGGCCCACACCAATCTGATCCTGTAAAATAAATTAAAACTGGCTTATCTTCTTGTTTAGACCTTTTTAAAGCTTCTTTATAAGTAGCTACCCAGTTCAAATCAATACTATCAGTTGCTACTTCTACAGAAGTATTCTGTATAATATCTTGACTGTAAGAAAACAAAGACGTAAAAAAGCAAAATAATAATATTATATTTTTATGCATATAGTGTTTTTAATTTTATTAAAAATATCAAAAATAATACCAATAATTAAAAAGATAACTAATCAATAAATATTTTATTATAATGGTTAACATAAAAATTTTTAACCCTTGAGAATATTTACATATTAAGTTTTTACATGCTGAGTAATAACATTATTAAACTTCTGATTATCATCATTTAAAAAACAAGTTTCAATTGCTAAAAAAGAAACGTTTTCTAGCTTATTTTCTAACCTTACAAAATCTTTTTCTGTAGTTAAAATAAGTTTTTCTTTAGAAGAAATACTTTTAAATACAGATTCTATTTCATCAACATTTTTTGATGTAAAATCATGATGATCTGAATATTTTAAATGCGTAAATGTAATCTTATTTTCAGATAAAAAGTTTAGCAATGGGTTTGGATTTGCAATTCCTGTTACTAATAATACATGCTTTGTTTGTAATGTTTCAATAGTATAATTATATTCTCCAGAAATTTTATCAGCGTACTTTATTGTTGAAAAATACACAGGCTTTTTATATTTAGAAAGCTGCGCTTTAATTCTTTTTATGTTAATTTCTGAAAGTGATTCTGGGCACTTTGTTACAACAATTGCATGTGCTCTTTTAGCTCCTACTCTACTTTCTCTTAAATTACCTGTAGGCAATAAATAATCATTAATAAATAAATCATTATACTTTGTAAGTAATATATAAAAGCTTCCTTTTACTTTTCTATGTTGAAAAGCATCGTCTAAAAGAATTACTTCTGGTGATTTTTGTTTTACCAGCTTAGCAATACCTTCTACTCTATTTTCGTCAACAGCTACAACAATATCTTTAAATTTTTTAAAATATTGTAAAGGCTCATCACCTACATCTTTAGCTGTATGCTTATTATTTAAAAGTATAAAACCTGATGTTTTTCTTCCATAACCTCTACTTACAACTCCCGTTTTAAAATCGTTTTTTAAAAGCCTAACTAAATATTCTATTTGCGGAGTTTTTCCTGTACCACCAACGCTTAAATTCCCAACAACAATTACTGGCATTGAAAATGAAGTTGATTTAAAAATATTTACATCAAATAAAAAGTTACGAAAAGCTGTTATTATTTGATATAAAACTGCAAACGGAAAGAGTAAAAATCTTACAAATTTCATCTGTGTAAAAATACATTAAAAATGTTAACTTTGATTTTCAATTTATTGATAAATGACTATAAGAAACATCACAAATTACATAGAAGAATTAGCACCATTAAATTACGCAGAAGACTTTGACAATGTTGGTTTACTAATTGGTAACTACCAAACAAAAGTTAGTGGAGTTTTGGTTACTTTAGATACGTTAGAAGAAACTGTAGATGAAGCTATTGCAAAAAACTGTAATTTAATAGTTAGTTTTCATCCTATTATTTTTAGTGGTTTAAAAAAAATAAATGGAAACTCTTATGTAGAAAGGGTTGTTTTAAAAGCCATACAAAATAACATTGCAATTTATGCAACACATACTGCTTTAGATAATTCTAATAATGGAGTATCTGCCAAAATGTGTGAGGTTTTAGGGTTAATTAATAGCAAAGTTTTAATTCCAAAAAGTGGAATTATAAAGAAACTAACCACTTACGTACCAAGTAAAAATGCTGAATCACTAAGAAATGCTCTTTTTGAAGCAAATGCTGGCAGTATTGGTAATTATGATAATTGTTCTTTTAATAGTTTAGGAGAAGGTACTTATAGAGGTAATGAAAAATCGAACCCAACAATAGGTGAGAAAGGAGTTTTACACATTGAACCAGAAACCAAAATTTCTATTGTTTTTGAAAGTAAAAACCAGAATAAAATTCTAAATGCATTAAAAGAAAATCATTCTTATGAAGAAGTTGCATACGAAGTTGTAACAACAGATAATGTGCATCAAAATATTGGAATGGGAATGATTGGCGAATTAGAAAATGAAATGAATGAAAAAGATTTTCTAATATTCTTAAAAAAAACTATGAAAACAGATTGTATTAGGCATTCAGCTTTCATCAAAAAAAGTATAAAAAAAGTGGCAGTTTTAGGTGGCTCTGGAAGTTTTGCTATATCTAATGCAAAAAGAGCTGGAGCAGATGCTTACGTAAGTGCAGATTTTAAATATCATGAGTTTTTTAAGGCAGAAAACAGTATCCTTTTAGCAGATATTGGACATTATGAGAGCGAACAGTTTACAAAAAACCTTTTGGTTGATTATCTTACAAAAAAATTTAGTAATTTTGCAGTCATTTTATCAGAAAAAAGTACAAATCCTATATATTATATATAAACATGGCAAAGAAGAAAGAAGTTTCGGTTGAAGAAAAATTAAGAGCTTTATATGACTTACAGTTAATAGACTCTAGAATTGATGAAATTAGAAACGTTAGAGGTGAATTACCTTTAGAGGTTGAAGACTTAGAAGATGAAGTTGCTGGTTTAAACACACGTATTTCTAACTTAGAAAAAGATGTTTCTAGCTTAGAAACAGATATTAACAACAAAAAGTTAGCAATAGATGAATCTAAATCGTTAATGAAAAAATACGATGAGCAACAACAAAAAGTAAGAAATAATAGAGAGTTTGATTCATTATCTAAAGAAATTGAATTTCAAGATTTAGAAATTCAATTGGCAGATAAAAGAATTAATGAATACAAAGCTAAAATTGCTCAAAAACTAGAAGTTATTGAAGCAACAAAAGAAAAATTAGCAAAACAAGAAAAGCACTTAGGTCATAAAAAGTCTGAATTAGATGCTATTTTAAAAGAAACTGAAAAAGAAGAAACACTTTTAATAAAAAAATCTAAAGAGTTTGGTGAGTCTTTAGACAAGCATTTATATGCTGCTTACCAAAGAATTAGAACAAAAGTAAAAAATGGTTTAGCTGTTGTAGCCATAGAACGTGGAGCTTCTGGAGGATCTTATTTTACAATTCCACCACAAGTGCAACTAGAAATTGCTAACAGAAAGAAAATTACTATAGATGAGCATAGTGGTCGTATTTTAGTTGATGCTGCTTTAGCTGAAGAAGAAAAATTAAAAATGGAAAAATTCTTTTCTTAAAAGAAAATAAAACTTAATAAAAAAACTCGAAGCGATGCTTCGAGTTTTTTTTGCATTAAAAATAGACTTTAATTAAAAATCCATTTTTTTCAAATAATCGCTTTTTAATTTCCATATTGATAAATCATTTTTATGACTTTGCACTTGGTTTTTTACATTTTTAACCAATGGATTATCATCTGTAGCATTCGAAAAGAAACCTAAATTATTTTCTAACTGTTGAATTTCTTTATTTATTTCGTCTATCTTTTTTCTAACAAATTGTTGTTCTGATTCTAGCTTTCTATAATCGTTATCAGCCAAATAAGAATCTACAAGATTTGTAAATTTAAGCATGGCAACCTCTTCTTTATCTAAAGAAAGATTTTCTAGCATTTTATCTACCTGTTTATTAAAATTCTCTTTTAAATTACCAGCATTATTTGGTAAGCTTCCTAAATCTCTCCAGTTATCAATAGCCTCTAAAACTGTATCTTTAGATGCGTTTTCTGTTTCCTTTAAATTGTCTAAAAATTCTTGTTTTGCTTGTACTACTTTTTGCTGTTCTTTACTTGCTGAAGTTTTTCTTTTGTTTAATCTATCAAAATAATAGTTACAGGCTTTTTTAAACTGTTTCCAAATATCATCTGAAAATTTACGAGGCACGTGCCCAATTTTTTTCCAATCTGCTTGAATTTTTTTCATAGCATTTGTAGCCATTTGCCAATCTTCGCTATCTTTTAAAGATTCTGCAACTTCTATTAAAGCTAATTTCTTTTTTAAATTTTCTTGCTGCTCAAGTTTTTCTTGTTTGTAAAACTTGTTTTTTTCTGTGTTGAATTTTTTAGTGGCTCTTTTAAATTTTTGCCACACTTCTTCACTTTTATTATATGGTAACTTACCAGCTTTAAAGTATTCTTGTCTTAATTTTTCAATATCTTTTATACTTTTTTGCCAATCGTTATGTGACTTGTTTTTAGAAGTATCATAAGCAGTAATTAAAGCAATAATTTCTAACTTTTTTTCTACAATTTCTTGATATTTAGAACGTACTTCTTTAAAATAATCATGTCTTCTATCATGTATTTTTTTTGTTTCTTCACTAAACTTTTGCCAGATTTCTTCACGCATTTCTTTAGCAACAGGGCCTACATCTTCTTTCCATTGTTTATGCAATTCTTGTAGTTCTTTAGCTGCATAATTTACATCTGGATCTTTTGCTAAAATTTTAGCTCTTTCTATAATTTTAAGTTTTTCTTCTAAATTGTATTTAAAGTCTAAATCTCGTAAATCATTACTTAAATTTAGTAAATCGTAAAAACGTTCTACATGATGATGATAAATTTTCCAAGTATCATTATAATGTGATTTTGGAACAGGACCAATAGCTCTCCATTTATCTTGAATCTCTTTAAAGTCTTTATACATTGTAGTTGCATCTGCATTTTCAATTAAAGCTTTTAAAATTTCGATTACTTGATTTCTTTTTGCTAGATTATAATTAAGTTGCTCATCTAAAGCCTTATAATAAGCATCTCTTTTTGCTTTATAATCTGCCAGCAAACCATTGTATTCTGTTTTTAAAGGGCTAGAAAAATGAAAATCTATTGAGTTACCTCCTTCAGCAAGAAAAGCTGCTTTTTTTTCTGCTAATAATGCACCAAATTTTTTATTAAAAGCGCTTTTTATACTTTCTACTTGTGATTTAATTTTTTGAGCAGGGTTGTTAGCTATTAATTCTTTTAAGCTTGCAATTAACTCTTCTAATGATTTTGTAGAATAATCTACTGTTTCAACTTCAGCTTCTTTTTTTTCTGAAAGATTATCATTTTTTGATTCTTCTGTATCTGAAACTTTTGAAACAACAGTTTTTTCAGATTCTGACATAGAATTGTCTTTCTTACTAGCTTCTAATTCATTTTTATCTAACATATCTACAATGTTTAAAGGTCTTTATTTAGTAAAATTACTACTTTATTAGTAAAAATACTTACATATTATTAAAATTACAAAAATTAGTTATAGGTAAAATTTATAATATTTTAAGAGTTCCAAATTCTCCAAGATTCCTCTGCTTGAAGAATTAGCATTTCAAAACCATTTTTAATTTTTGCTCCATTTTCTTTTCCTTTTGATAAAAAAGTAGTGACTTCTGGGTTATAAATTAAATCGTAAAGAAAATGATTTTTATTAATAAATTGATAAGGGATATTTGGACATTTATCTATGCCTGGAGAAGTTCCTAAAGGCGTACAATTTATAAGTATGGTATATTTATCTAAAATTTCTTGATGTAAACTATCATAAGAAATTTCATTTTTTTTAGAAGCATTTCTAGAAACAAACTTGTATTTAATGTTGTTTTTGTTTAAAACAAATGCTATTGCTTTGGATGCACCTCCAGTTCCTAAAATTAAAGCTCTTTTATGGTGTTTTTCTAATAATGGTAAAAAAGATTTTTCAAAACCAACTGCATCTGTATTATATCCTTTTAAATTACCTCTTTTAGTGAATTTTATAGTATTTACTGCTCCAATTTTTTTAGCAGTTTTATTTATTTTATTTAAGTAAGGTATAATTTCTTGCTTATAAGGTATGGTTACATTTAAACCTTTTAGATTTTTGTTTTCTTTTATAATTTTATTAAAATCTTCTATTTGAGCAATATCAAAATTAAGATATTTATGATTTAACATCTGTGTAGCAAATTTCTCTGAAAAATAACCGCGTGAAAAAGAATAGGCTATATTTTTACCTAACAGTCCAAATATTTTATGTTCTTCTTTTGTCATAAAAATCTATAATTAAAATTAAGCTTATTCCAATAAAAATAAAAAGTATTGCTATAAAAGTCTCTAATTGAAAGAACTCAGGAATGTAACGTTCGTAATTTTCAACTACTTTATTACCTTTTTTATCTAGTAAAAAAGCACTATTATTTTTTACATAGATTGTTTTTTTCCAAGGCCAAACAATACCTAAAGAACCAGCTATAAAACCTATAATTATAGCATTTACTATTTTGTTCCATTTTTTTAAAACATATCCTAAAACATGAGAAATTGATACTAGACCAAAAGCAGAACCTGCAGTAAAAACTCCAATAATTTTTAAATATCTAATTTTTACAGGATCTGAAAGCACTTCAAAATCACCTAATAAAAGACTAGTAATCACCAACAATAATTCATTAACAGAATCTACCAATAACAACACATAGTTTCCTAATAGAATTAAAATAAATGACCCAGAAAGCCCTGGTAATGTCATTCCAGAAACACCTATGATTCCACAGAGAAAAACAAACCAAAGGTTATCATTTTCTTTTGCTGGTGTTAAAAAACTAATGGCCAAACCTAAACAAACTCCTATTATTAGATTAACAAAATTAAGCCTTGTCCATTTTCCAAAATCTTTACCAATGTAATAAATAGAGCCAATAATCATCCCAAAAAACCAACTCCAAACATATAATTCATAATGTTTTAAAAAGTAATCTAAAATTAAGGAAACACTAAAGTAACTAAAGATACTACCTCCCATAACTAGTGCAATAAACTCTGCATTTGTATACTGGAAAAAAAGTCTAAAATCGCCCCTTAAAAGTAATTTTAAAGCTTTTAAGTTAATTTTTTGAAAAGAGTATATTAATTCTTCATAAAAACTTAAAACGTAAGAAACAGTTCCTCCAGAAACACCAGGTACTTTGTTTGCAGCACCCATTGCCAAACCTTTAAAGAAAAGCGTTATTTTTTGTTGAAATGTTCTTTCTTGTTGCATTTATTTTTTATAACCTGCTAGTTTTTCCATTAACAAAATTAAGCCAAAACCTACAATTGCTAAAAAAATAGCCAATATAAGTTGTGCATCACCTTCAAAATAAAAAGGAGATATACTTTCTTGTTTTAAAGGCACTTTTATTCCGTGAGAATTTGTACGCCAAGTTAAAGTTTCTTTCCAAGGCCAAATTTTGTTTAATGAACCAATAATAAATCCTGTTAGTACTGCCAGTGTATAATTTTTATAATTTGCAAAAAGCCACTTTAGTATTTTAGAAAAAGATAATAAACCAACAATAGCACCTATACCTACAACTGTTATTGTTTTAAGGTCTCTGTCATTTACTGCTGATAAAATAGGTTTATAAGCACCCAGAAGTACTAATATAAAAGCTCCAGAAATACCTGGCAATATCATTGCACATATAGCTAAAGCTCCTGCAAAAAACATATATAACACTGATGAATTTTCGGTTACTAGAGGGTTAAGAGTTGTAATGTAATATGCCAAAGAAACTCCTAAAACAAGAACAAAAACAGCTATAAAGTTCCATTTACTAATTTGTTTAGCAATATAAATAATACTCGCTAAAACTAATCCAAAGAAAAAAGACCACAATAAAATAGGTTTGTTTTCTAATAAGTATTTAATTGCCTTTGCTAAAGAAATTATACTAATAAAAATACCAATAAATAAAGCTAAAAGAAAGTTACCATTTAGTTGTTTCCAAGCTGTTTTAAAACCATCGTTCTTTAAAGTTGTAAAAAGATTAATATTTATATTACTTATTGAACCTAATAATTCCTCATAAATTCCTGATATAAATGCAATAGTTCCTCCAGAAACACCTGGAACAACATCTGCAGCACCCATAGCCATTCCTTTAAGACTAATTATTACATAATCTTTTACTTTTCTTCTCATTTCTAAAGTTTCTTAAAAAAACGAATATAAAAGTTTTTTAGGGAAAAACTGAAGTGAAATACTATAAAAATCAAGGATTCATTTCTTAAAATATACATTACTTGTTTAAGTTATTTTAAACAAACCTTAACAACTAAAGTTAAGAACTTTCTTTATATTTGAGTTAACTAACCTATTAATTATGAAAATAAAAATAAGCGTACTTTCATTACTACTTATACTTATTATTTCTTGCAACACTAAAACAAAAAACGATAATAAGGAAATCTTAAATCAGTCAGAAAAAATAACAAATTCAAAAACAAAAATTACACCTATTTCTCATGCTACAGCTGTAATAGAATTTGAAGATATTAATGTTTTTTTAGACCCAACTGGAGGTGCTAAACCATTTGAGAATTTTAAAGCACCAAATTATGTAGTTATTACAGATATTCATGGAGATCACATGAACTTAAAGACTTTAAGTGATTTAAATCTAGAAAACACTACAATAATAGCACCTGAAGCAGTTGCAAATCAATTATCAGAAATTAAGTTCAAAGAAATAATTGTACTTAATAATGGTGATAAAAAAAACTTTTCAAATTTTGAAATTGAAGCGATACCTATGTATAATTTAAGAGAAGAGGCTTTAAAGTTTCATCCAAAAGGTAGAGGAAATGGATATGTATTTACAATTAATAACGAAAGAATTTATTTTTCTGGAGACACTGAAGATATCCCTGAAATGCGCAATTTAAAAAATATCGATAAAGCTTTTGTATGCATGAATCTACCTTACACTATGACAGTTGAAAGTGCTGCTGATGCTGTCTTAGCTTTTAAGCCAAAAGAAGTATATCCCTATCATTATAGAGGTACAGAAGGTTTAAGTGATGTAGCAAATTTTAAAGAAATTATAACTAATAATAACACAGACATTAAAGTGGTACAATTAAATTGGTACCCAAACAGACAATAAATACTAATCAAAAAGAATATAAATTATGAAAAAAATAAGCCTATTTGTTTTACTATGTACAATTTTAATTTCATGTACAACAAATGAAGAAAAATTAGCAGAGGCTACAATTTCTGCTAAAAGCGACAGCAATGTAAGTGGCCTAGTTACGTTTACCCAAAAAGATGGAAAAGTAATGATGAAAGCAGAGTTAAAAGGATTAACTCCTGGAAATCATGCAATTCACATTCATGAAAATGGAGATTGCTCTTCAGATGATGGAAAGTCTGCAGGAGGACATTGGAACCCAACTCAAGACAAACATGGTGAATGGAAACATGGCGAATTTCATAGTGGAGATATTGGAAATTTAATTGCTGATGAAAATGGTAATGCAACCATAGAAAAAGAAAGTGATTTCTGGTGTATTGGCTGTGAAGATGATACTAAAAATATTGTTGGCCATGCAATAATTGTTCATGCAGGTACAGACGATTTTAAATCTCAACCTTCTGGAGCTGCTGGAGCAAGAGTTGGCTGTGGAGAGATTACTGCTAACTAAATTTTAAAATAGCTATATATAAAAAACCACTACTTTCTGTAGTGGTTTTTTAATGTTTTATTCTGATGCTTTTTTAAAGTTAACACACAATCGTTGTATCTCTTCATCTTCAAAAACTGAAGGAAAGAGCTCTTTCAAAACAATATGGTATTCGTAATCTATTTTTAAACCTTCTATAAAATGATTAAAAGCATAATTTCTTTTACCTAAAACAAAAAACAAACCAGCAAGCCTGTATTCTATTTCTGCAGAATTTTTATAGTTTTTTTGGGCATTAAATAACACTTTTATTGCTTGGTCAAATTCTCCTAAAAAGGATAAAACATCTACCAAACCTACATAAATTTCTAAAGCAGTATCTTGTAATTGCAAACAATTTTTAAAACCAATTACAGCCTCTTCATAAAAATTTAGTTTTAAATTTATTGTTGCATATTTTCTCCAATATAAAGCATTGTCTTCATCAATTTTCAACGCTTTTGCTATAAAATACAATGCTTTTTGAAAATTATTATCATCGTAATAAATATTAGTTAATAAAAACCAACCTCTATCCAATAAAGGGTCTTCATGAACAGCTTTTTTATAGTAAGAAATGGCAGCTTCGTATTTATGAATTTTTTCATAACACTCCCCAATTCTTACATAAGCAAATGCTGTTGGATCATCTAAATTTAATGTAATTAAGTAATTTTCAATAGCTTCTTGATACTCACCTAGTTCTTCTAACGTTTTTGCTTTTTCTAAGTAACCACCTATAAAAGATTCATCAATTAAAACTGCAAAATCAAAGGCTCTAAGTGCTTCTTTAAAATGTTTTAAAATAAAATACTGCCTTCCTAATTGATGCCAAGCAACTTCGCAATAAGGATTTGTATTAATATAGTTATTTAAGTAAGAAATGGCTTGTTCATGCTCATTAGTCATATCAAAACAATATACAATATTGTATAAAGCTGAATAATCTTCATAATCTACATCTATACAATTTGCAAAGTTTAAACGGGCATTTTCAAAATCATCTAAATATAAATACTCCATGCCCAATAAAGACCAAACATCCAATTTATCATCTGTAAGTGTAAGTGCTTTTTTTAGGTTGATAATAGCTTCTTTATGATTACCTAGCTTTGAGTCAATAGTTGCTTTTTGGATATAAACCTCATCATTATTAGGTTCTATAAGTGCTATTTTTTTTAACAAGCTATTTGCGCTAGTTAAATCGTTATCAAATACATACAATTCTACTTGTAGTAATTTTAAATCTACAGATTCTGGATGTTGCTCTAGACCTAATTTAACCGCTTTTTTTGCTAAAGAATGCTTACCAGCATCTAAATAATGTATTATAATCTCCTCAAACTCAACCAAATCAAAAAAGTAGATATTGTTGGTTTTGAGCATCGATTCAAATTTTACTAAAGACATAGCTATGAGATTTGAATTAGTACCTTAAAAGTACTACAACTACCACATATCATTAAAAAAACATGGTTTTGTTTTCAACAATTTAATTAACAAATTGAAATAAGCATTTAACGAGTATAAATTTTGTGCAACCGTTTATTTACGTTAATTTTGATTTTCAGTAATCATCAACTAAAATTTGATGAGTTTCTTATGAGCAAAAAAACACTACTTAACTCAAAAGATATTGAAATTATTTTGCACAGATTAGCTTGTCAGCTAATTGAAAACCATAATGATTTTTCGAATACGGTTCTAATTGGCTTACAACCTAGAGGCGCATATTTAGCCAATAGATTAACGCAATTATTAGAAACAGAATATCATATAAAAAACCTAGAATATGGTTTACTAGATATTACTTTTTATAGAGATGACTTTAGAAGGAGAGACGCACCATTGTCTGCAACATCAACTCAAATAGATTTTTTAATTGAAGATAAAAAAGTAGTTATTATAGATGATGTTTTATATTCTGGACGAAGTGTAAGAGCTGCTTTAACAGCACTACAATCTTTTGGAAGACCAAAAAACATAGAACTTTTAGTGTTAATAGATAGGCGTTTTAGCAGACATTTACCAATACAACCTAATTATAGAGGCAGACAAGTAGATGCAATAAACGAAGAAAAAGTACTGGTATCTTGGAAAGAAACTCACAAAAAAGATGCAGTTTATATAGAGCAAAGATAATATGGATCAATTAAGCGTAGCACATTTATTAGGCATCAAATACCTAAACACCAACGATATTGATTTAATTTTTAAAACTGCAGATCGTTTTAAAGAAGTAATTAATAGACCCATAAAAAAAGTACCTTCTCTTAGAGATATTACTATTGCCAATTTGTTTTTCGAAAATAGCACAAGAACAAAACTCTCTTTTGAACTAGCAGAAAAAAGACTTTCTGCAGATGTTATTAATTTTTCTGCAGGGCAATCATCAGTAAAAAAAGGAGAAACGTTAATAGACACTGTTAACAATATTCTTTCTATGAAAGTAGATATTGTTGTAATGCGTCATGGAAATGTAGGTGCAGGTGTTTTTTTGTCTAAACATGTAAATGCAAAAATTATAAATGCTGGTGATGGCACTCATGAACATCCAACTCAGGCGTTATTAGATTCTTATTCTATAAGAGAAAAACTAGGGTCTGTTAAAGGTAAAAAAGTAGTAATTGTAGGTGATATTTTACACAGTAGAGTAGCACTTTCTAATATTTACGCCTTAAAATTACAAGGTGCAGAAGTTAAAGTATGTGGACCAACTACTCTAATTCCTAAATACATTACAAGTTTAGGGGTTGGTGTAGAAACCAATTTAAGAAAAGCTTTAGAATGGTGTGATGTTGCCAATGTTTTAAGAGTGCAACATGAACGCATGGATATTAAATATTTTCCATCAACTAGAGAATACACACAGCTTTTTGGCATAAACAAAGCCCTATTAGATAGTCTTGATAAAGAAATTGTAATTATGCATCCAGGACCTATAAATAGAGGTGTAGAAATTACTAGTGATGTTGCAGACTCTAATCAATCTATTATCCTAAATCAAGTTGAAAACGGAGTTGCTGTAAGAATGGCTGTTATTTATTTATTGGCACAACAGATAAAGCGATAACAGATGAAAATCGAAAAAAAAACAACCTACAGTTATATTTTATCTGATGAAAAATCTTTCAAAACGTTTTTCAATAATTTTAAAGACGCTTTAGAAGTTTTACAAAAAGAACATATTGTAGTTCATTTTTCTGATGATATTAACATTAACCAAAAAGATTTTTCATTATTTTTGGATATATCAGCTCACAAAAAAGAAAATGGCACATCATTTGTAATCATTTATAAGAATATAAATATTGATGATATTCCAGAAACCATAAATATTGTTCCAACGCTTACTGAAGCAATAGATGTATTAGAAATGGAAGCCATGGAAAGAGAGTTAGGGTTTTAAAACCAAAAACTTATGATTAAAAAACTACTTTTTGTGTTATTTTTAGGTAGTGCTTTAGCTGGGTATTCTCAAGCTAAAACTATTGATAAGTTAGCTACAGCTCCAAATCCTTTTACAAATAATACCAACATCTCTTTTACATCTACAGAGAACTCAACCATTATTTTAAATGTTACAAATGTTTTAGGAAAAACAGTTTTTAAAAAAAGCTATAAAACTGAGGTTGGAAAAAACAGCATAACATTTTACAAAAATGATTTAGCCACAGGTATTTACGTATATAGTATACAAGACAAAAAGAAAATAATCTCAAAAAGATTCGTAATTAAATGAGTTTAAGCCTAACTATCTTAGGTTGTCATTCTGCAACTCCACGTGTAAACGCATACCCAACTGCACAATATTTAGAAATTAACAACTGCCACTTTTTAATAGACTGTGGAGAGGGCACTCAACGTCAAATGAGAAAGTACAAAGTGGGTTTTTCTAAAATAGACCATATTTTTATTTCGCATTTGCATGGAGATCATTTTTATGGTTTGGTGGGCTTACTATCTACTTTTGGCATTTTGAATAGAGAAAAGGAACTGCATGTTTACGGACCAAAAGGAATTAAAAAAGCTACTTTATTATTATTAAAGATTTCTCATTCTCATGCAAAATATACCATTGTTTTTCATGAATTAGAAAGTAAAGAAAGTGAACTTATTTATGAAAATGATAGAGTTAGCGTAAAAACAATTCCTTTAAATCACAGAGTGTATACCAATGGGTATTTGTTTGAAGAAAAAGAAAAACCTCGAAAATTACATATGGACAACATTAGTAATTATGAAGAAATTGGAAAAGCAGATTATCTAAATATTAAAGCTGGTAGAGATGTAACATTAGCAACAGGAGAAATTGTACCTAATGATGAATTGACTTTACCTCCAAAAAAATCAATAAGTTATGCTTTTTGTAGTGATACCATGTACAAGCCAGATATTGTTCCTATTATAAAAAACGTAGATGTATTGTATCATGAGGCTACTTTTTTAGATGACAGACAGGATTTAGCAAAAAAAACAAAACATGCCACGTCTAAGCAAGCTGCTCAAATTGCTAAAGACGCAAATGCAAAGCAACTAATTGTTGGCCATTATTCAGGCAGGTATAAAGATATTTCTTTATTCCAAGTAGAAGCAAAAGAAATTTTTGAAAACACTGATTTAGCTGTACCAGGAAAGGTTTTCACTGCTTCATAACAACAAAAAAAACCTGTTTATTTAATATTGATTTGTAGAAAGCAATACTAAAGTACAGGCTATTTCAGGTTCAATGTTATTTTTCTCTAATAATTTAATAAAATTAAAGTTTTCTGTTCCTGGATTAAAAATTACTCTTTTAGGTTGCAAGCCTATAATGTAATCGTAATACGCTTCTTGTCTTTTAGGGTTTAAATACAAAGTTACAGTATCTATATCATGGAATTTATGAGTATCGTTTTCAATAACAACATCTAGAACTTTTCCTTGCTTTAAACCTAAAGCTACAGTATCTATACCTCTATCTCTTAATCTTTTAATTGCAATATTTGAGTACCTATTAGGATTTGTAGAAGCTCCTAAAACTAAAGTTTTTTTATTTTCCATGCTTATATATTTATTTACTTGATTGAAGTAAACAGAATATACAAAAAATTAACCTCTTCTCCTACCCATTCTATTATTTCTCATGTCCAACATTTTTTCTTGAACAGTTTTGGTATAATTAGCCTTGGTAATTACAGTTCCATTATCTGGTGCTTCAATTTCTATGTTCTTACCTTTATTCAATACAATTTCGGTACATAATAAAGTAGTATTTTGTGCACTTACCTCTAAGATTAACCCTGGTAAGCCCCAAAATTCTGCAGGTCCTTGAGACATTGGTATTTGTGGTGTATACCATGCTTCAACAACAATTAAGTTTTCTTCTGCTTTTCTATCTTCTTCACCTTCTTTTCTTTCCTCTCTCCTAATATCACTCCATGAAAAACTAAACCAGTTTAATTCAGAATATGGTACAAATGCTTTTGCCTTATAACAAGTATATTGTCCTATCTTTTTCGTTTCAGTTCCCATGTTCCATTCAATTTTATACAAATCGTCTTTAACTAAAAAACGTTTTCCATAAAACTCTTGGCTTTGTACCAATTTGTTATCCTTAATGTTTTTATAATGATCTCCTCTAGTAAAATAAGCCCCCCAAGAATCTGTAGCTCCAGAAATCGCATCAATTTCTTCTTCTTCTAAAAATAAAGACTCTGTGTTAGAAAAAGTAAGTTCGTATGTTTTTTCTAATCTATTTTTTAATCTTGCTGCCATTTGTTTTTTCTGAGCTTCACTCATTCTAGCTCCCCAATTACCTAATTCCATTTTAGCTTTAGAAATATAAGTTGCTTTACCACTTAGTTTTTGGGCGCTAATTCCAAAAGAAACTAAAAAAGCTGCAGCTATTAATACAAGTTTTGTTTTAAACGATTTCATAATCTTGTTATTTTGGTTATTGTTTAACAAATATATATAAATAATAAACACATAATTATGTTAAGTGAATTATTAACAATAATTTAAGGATACTTAAATAGATCGACAAAACCTATACTGTTTAACAATTAAGCTCTTTTATACAACACAAAAACATCCGTATTTTACAAAACCTAGGGTTTAAACCAAAAAAAAAGACCTGTACACACAAGTCTTTTTTTATTTAATATAGTTGGTTAATTACCAACGTATCACTACAGAACCCCAAGTAAAACCACTACCAAATGCAGCTAAAACTACCAAATCGTTGTCTTTTATTTTACCTTGCTCCCAAGCTTCTGTTAAAGCTATAATTACAGAAGCAGCTGTTGTGTTTCCATATTTCATAATATTGTTATGCACTTTATCATCTGTCAACTGAAACTTCTTTTGAATAAATTGTGCAATTCGCAAGTTGGCTTGATGCGGAATCAGCATATCAATATCTTCTTTTTTTAAGTTGTTGGCCTCTAAACCTTCTACAATGGCTTCAGAAAAACGAACCACTGCATGTTTAAATACAAATTGCCCATTCATATGAGGAAAATACGATTGATCATCAGGATCATTTTCTGCAATAATTTCAGGCACCCATCTGCCAGTTGCTGGCCCATCTAACATCAATTCTCTTGCATGTTTCCCTTCTGAATGTAAATGTGATGATAAAATTCCTTTTCCTTTTTCTTCACTTCTAGACAATATTGCTGCTCCTGCTCCATCTCCAAATATAACAGTTACACCTCTACCTCTAGTGGAACGTTCTAAACCACCTGAATGATTTTCTGAACCAATAACCAGAATGTTTTTATACATACCTGTTTTAATAAATTGATCTGCTACAGACATTGCATATATAAAACCAGAACATTGATTTCTAACATCTAAAGCTCCAATGGTTGGCATATCTAGCATGTCTTGTACACGAACTCCTCCTCCAGGAAAATACATATCTGGACTCAATGTTGCAAACACAATAAAATCGATATCATCTTTGGTTAATCCAGCTCTTTCTATAGCTATTTTTGCAGCTTTTGCTCCCATAGAAGACGTATTGTCATCTGTTTTTGGGTCTATCCATCTTCTTTCTTTTATTCCTGTGCGTTCCTGAATCCATTCATCTGAGGTATCCATAAACTCTTTCAAGTCGTTATTGGTAACAACATTATCTGGAACGTAATATCCTAAACCTGTAATTTTTGAACTATACATATTTTAATGCGCTAGATTTTAGTAATTTGTTATTTGTAACTAACAAAAATAGTGATAAATTAACACCTTTACAAAAACTAAAACACTGTTAAACAACCAAACTTAAATTATGAATAGGAAAGACTTTTTATCACTCTCTTCTAAAGCAGCGCTTTTTTTAGGACTTTCTACTGCTGTTTCTTGTAAAGATGAAACTGTAGAAAAAACAAACAATTTATTAAACAAAACTGCTAAAGGAACTGCTTTTGGCCTAACTGCTCCTAAGATTGACAATGTAAGAGTAGGTATTATTGGTGCTGGAAACAGAGGACAAACTTTACTACAAATGTTTGATTGGTTGGTAAAAAATAATAATGCAACTATTGTTGGTATATCTGATTTACATAAAGAAAAAACATATAAATTAAACGAACATCTTAAAAAAACGCATAATACAACTGCAGATGCCTATTATGGAAACCCTGAGGAATGGAAAAAACTTGCAGATAGAGATGACATTGACTTACTAATTATTGCTACGCCTTGGGAACTACATACTGAAATGTGTTTGTATGGCATGGAAAAAGGCAAGCATGTTGCTTCAGAAGTACCAATTGGCTATACTTTAGAAGATTGTTGGAAATTAGTTGAAACTGCAGAACGTACTCAAAAACATTGTATGATGATGGAAAATTGTTGTTTTAATAATGAGGAATTGTGGGTGCTAAATATGGTAAATGAAGGGGTTTTTGGCGATTTAACTCATGCAGAAGGTGCTTATATTCACGATTTAAGAAAACACTTGTTAGATGAAACTTATTATGAAAATCAATGGCGAATTAAACATCATTTAAATAAAGATGGAAACTTTTACACCACTCATGGTTTAGGACCTATTAGCCAATATATGGATATTGGAAGAGGAGATACTTTTGATCATGTGGTTTCTATGAGTTCTCGTGAAAAGAGTTTGAGTGATGCTGCAAAACATGCAGGAATTGACAAATTTTCAAACGTAAAATGTGGTGACATGAATACTACCATGATTAAAACCAAATTAGGCAAAACTATCATGTTGCAGTTTGATGTACATACAGGTAGACCTTATGACAGATTGAATACAGTTGTAGGTACAAAAGCAGTGCATGAAGGCTATCCTTCTAAAATATATATTAATGATGAAGAGTTGGCTTGGTGGGGTCACAATTGGTTGGATGATGAAAAATATACAGAGTATAGAGAAAAATACAATCACCCACTTTGGAGCAAATTAAAAGCAGAAATTTCTGATAATGCTGTAGGTCATGGAGGTATGGATTTTGTAATGATATACAGATTAATTAAATGTTTAAACCAAGGCTTACCATTAGACATTAATGTGTATGATAGTGTGTTGTGGAGTGCCATTACTCCCCTATCAGAACTTTCAGTTGCGCAAAATAGCACCTCTATTAAAGTGCCTGATTTTACTGGTGGAACTTGGAAAAACAAAAACAAAACAGAAATGTTAAGAGAGATTTAATATTGAGGTTTTAGGTTTTAGTTTTTAGTGTTTAGTGTTTAGTGTTTAGTGATAACTACTTACTACCCACTGGTAACTGCTAACTCAAAACTAAAAACTAAAAACTAAAAACTGCAAAGCCCCCCTCTGTCATCTTGTCATAATTATAGGTTTGGTATTTTTTTTGACTATTTAAATTATAGAAAAAAAACGTTCTGTCATTCTGAGCGAAACAAAGTGGAGTCGAAGAATCTTTTTATTTATCGAGAGATTTCTCCACAAGGTCGAAATGACAAAACAAGCAATAAAACTAAAATAAACAACAAATTATGAGCAAAGGAAACATTAATGTATCAGTAGAAAATATTTTTCCGCTGATTAAAAAATTCTTGTATTCTGATCACGAAATCTTTTTACGTGAATTAATTTCAAACGGAACTGATGCAACTACAAAACTAAAGCACTTAATTGCTATTGGTGAAGCCAAAACTGAATTGGGTGATGCAAAAATTGAAATCAGTATCAATAAAGATGCAAAGACCTTAACCATTAAGGACCAAGGTTTAGGAATGACTGCTGAAGAAGTTGAAAAATACATCAACCAAATTGCATTTTCTGGAGCTGAAGAATTTTTAGACAAATACAAAGATGATAAAAACGAAACTGGTGTAATTGGGCACTTTGGTTTAGGGTTTTATTCTGCGTTTATGGTAGCTGATACTGTAGAAATTATCACAAAATCTTTTAAAGACGAGCCTGCTGCTCATTGGACATGTGATGGTTCTCCTGAATATACTTTGGTTGAAGCTGACAAAACTGACAGAGGTACAGAAATTATTTTACACATTGCAGAAGACTCAACTGAGTTTTTAGAAGAAGGTAAAATTAGAGGCTTGTTAACAAAGTACAATCGTTTTAACCAAGTGCCAATTAAATTCGGTACTAAAAAGGTAAACGACCCAACTCATGAGCCAAAAACTACAAAAGATGCTGAAGGTAAAGAAACTACTGAGCCTTACAGACAGATTGAAGTAGATGATATCATTAACAATACAGATCCTGCTTGGACAAAAGCGCCTGCAGATTTAAGCGAAGAAGACTACACTAACTTCTATAGAGAATTGTATCCAATGCAATTCGAAGAGTCGTTATTCCACATTCATTTAAATGTAGATTATCCTTTTAACTTAACAGGTATTTTATTCTTCCCTAAGTTGTCTCAAAACTTAGACATGCAGAAGGACAAAATCCAATTGTACCAAAATCAGGTATATGTAACTGATAATGTGGAAGGAATTGTACCAGACTTTTTACAGATGTTAAAAGGGGTTATCGATTCTCCAGACATTCCATTAAACGTATCTCGTTCGTATTTACAAGCAGATGGTGCTGTAAAGAAAATATCTGGATACATTACTAAAAAGGTTGCTGATAAATTATCATCATTATTCAAAAAAGATCGTGAAGATTTTGAGAAGAAATGGAACGATATTAAAGTGATTATCGAATACGGAATGTTATCTGAAGATAAATTCTTTGACAAAGCTAAAAAGTTTGCTTTATACCCAACTGTAAACGACACGTATTTTACGTTTGATGAGTTGGTTGAAAAAACAAAAGACACACAAACAGATAAAGATGGCAACCACGTAATTTTGTATGCAGCTAATAAAGATGCACAACACAGTTATATAGAGGCTGCAAAAGATAAAGGATATGAGGTGTTGTTGTTAGACTCGCCAATTATATCGCACTTAATGCAAAAATTAGAAACTTCTGGAGAAGGTAAAATCAAATTTTCTAGAGTTGATGCAGATCATATTGACAATTTAATTAAGAAAGACGAAAACGTAATTTCTAAATTGTCTGATGAGGAAAAAGAAAAACTAAAGCCCGTAATTGAAGGTGCTGTAAACAATTCTGCTTACACAGTTCAATTAGAAGCTATGGATTCTAGTGCATCTCCATTTATTATTACTGTTCCAGAATTTATGCGTAGAATGAAAGAAATGCAAGCTTCTGGAGGAGGTGGAATGATGGGTATGGGTAATATGCCAGACATGTACAATTTAGTAGTAAATACCAACAGCCCATTAGTTTCAGAAATTTTAGCTGCAGACGAAGACAAACAAAAAGGTTTGGTTTCTCAAGCATTTGATTTGGCAAAACTATCTCAAAACTTATTACATGGTAAAGAGTTAACAGACTTTATCAAAAGAAGTTACGAATTAATTAAATAGTAGCAATACTACAAATAAATAGAAAACCTCTTTGCTTTCGCAAAGAGGTTTTTTTTATTAGAAATTTTATGCTATTGTTTAACAATACTTAAAAGGTTTTGAGCAAATACTTTTAGAAAAAAAGTGATCTTAACTATTTAAAAAAAATTATATATTTGTGTAATTAGCTAAATAGTTGTAATCATTTGTTTTAACAACATTTTTTAAATAGACTACTTATTAAATAAATTATGCTTAAAATTCAAGAGAAAAAAAATCCAAAAGAGAATAAATCTTTCATTTTCTTCTATGCTTTAATTATTATGTTATTTTTTTTGCTTCCAAATAACTTAAAAGCACAATCTAAAACTTTTAATAAATTTTCTGTCGGTTTTACTGCTGGTACAACTGGT
Organism: uncultured Polaribacter sp.; assembly: GCA_964565055.1. Classification (GTDB taxonomy): domain Bacteria; phylum Bacteroidota; class Bacteroidia; order Flavobacteriales; family Flavobacteriaceae; genus Polaribacter. Next base: position 29,913 of record CAZMDC010000024.1, read on the forward strand.
TTTGGTGGAGAAGTTGCTACTAATATTTCTAAAAATTTAAACCTTAGGTTTGGTCTATCAGGTTTTAAATATTCAGACAACGGACAAGAAGTAGATGATAATGTTACTGTAGGGTATGAAGCAGATGCTGCTGTAAATGCAATATCACTTTTGGTAGATTATCATCCGTTTAAAAATAGTTTTAAAATAATTGGAGGCCTGGTTAGAAATCAATTTGAAGTAAATGGTATAGCTGCTGCAATTACACCCTATGTTTTTAATAATGATAGAACTTTTTCACCTGATAGAGTTGGCGCTGTAACTGCAAAACTCAATTACCCTAATACAATTATGCCCTACTTAGGTTTAGGTTTTGGTAATTCATTATCTGGTAGTAAAGCTTTAAAATTCAACTTATCATTAGGTGTTTTGTTTAGTGGATCTCCTGAGCTAGAGATGCAAGGCACAGGTTTAATATCACCAACCATAAATCAAGTAGTTAATTTACAAGAAGGTTTAAATGAATTTGGTTTATACCCTATGTTTAATCTAGGTATCTCTTATCAATTTCTTAAAAAAGAAAATAAAAATCAAAAGTAAAATGAATAAAGCAAAAAAATTAATTTTAACAAGTATCGCCTTTATAACAATAATTGCTTGTGATACATCAGTACTTGAAAATGCGGTTGATAATTTTGGAATTGTTATTGGGTTAGACCCCGTTAATACCTCTGCCACTGTTATTATTACAGATGCCAAAACCAATGAAATTATAAATGCTTCAGTTCAAGTAGATTTTAAAGGGGTTAATAGTAACAATATTATTGATACTTTTAGTGAACCTGTAGAAAATATTAAAACCAGTAATGGAATCCTAAATTTCGGATTAAAAAACACTATAGTACCTAGCGAACAAAATTCTACAGAAGTAACTGTAAAATTAACGGCACCTGGTTACAAAGAACTGGAAAAAACCCTATCAATTTCTGAATTAGGTAATTCAAGTTATACAGTTTCTATGATAAAATTATCAAATCTTCCAGAAGGTATTAGCATTCAAAATAACAATAATATTGTTACAACTGCTAATGATGGAAAAATAAATGATAATGTTAAGATTTCTGTTACCAATTTAGATACCGATGATAATTTAGAAACAGGAGTTAATTTAGAATTTACAAAAGGTACTATTTTTGAAGATCAAAATGGAAATAGTTTAACAGGAGATTTAAGTTTTAATACCACCTATTATAATCCTAGTGATGCTAGAGCAATAAATGCACTACCAGAAAAGTTATTAGAAAATGTAAACGATTCTGCTTTAGTTGTTCTTGGAGCAGCAGAACTTAATATTACAGATTCGTCTGGAAATAGTTTTAAAGGAACCGTTAAAAAATCTACTACCAACAAGAAAACCACAGAAGAATATGTTGTTGGTTTTATATTAAATAACAATACCTATAGTTCTTTACAACAGTTGCTTAGATTGGCATATATTAGTCCAGCAACAGCAGAGAGATTTATAATTTACACTGTCCCAGAAGTTACTCAACTAGATGGTGGTAGAGTTGAGTTACGTTACTTGTTAAATACGAATCTTTTTCAAAATATGGCGCTTGTTTATTTTTCAGAACAGCCTTGTAACACATCCTTAACAATTAACAGAAATGGAAATCAAGGCAAGTTAGGTATAGATATCACAGATAAAGGTTTTTCTAGGGTTCAAGATTTACAAGCTCCATCAAACACGATTACAATTAATAATGTAACAAAAGGGGCAAAAACCATTGAAATAAAATTACCATACACAACTTTTTCTCAAAGTTTAGATTTATGTAATACCAATGCAACTATAGACCTACCTACACCACCTCCTGCTTTGATAAATGCAACAATGAGAGTTTTACTAAGCTGTACAAATAACGATGAAAAAGTAAGAGTTACAGACTTACCTACTGCTTCAATTGTATACAGAACAGAAAATTCGGCTCCAGGAGCACCTTGGCGAGTTGCCACTAATTTAGAATGGGTTTTTAATTCAGATACACAAGAATTAGAAAGTGCATCTTGCAAAGTAAATGCTGTAGAATTAGGTAAAAGGTATAATTTTAAAGTTATCTATGATAATAATATAGCCGAAAAAACAATTTTAATTGATGGACCTACAGTAACCTACAACGAAATTGTTGATGGTAGCTTTTGTAACTAAAGTTATAAAATAAATTAGGTGCCAAATATTGAACTTTGCAATTACAGTTTGTACTACTAAAAATTTATAATGTACTTTTTAAATATTTTGTTTTCAATGTGTTAAACAAATTTTAAGCATTTAAAAATATATTTTAACAGTATTACTAAGACAAAAAGAAGAGTTTGGTTTTTTAAGCGTTTAATTTGGCAAAACTATCTCAAAACGTATTACAAGGTAAAGCGTTAACAGACTTTATAAAATGTTTTTATGAGTTGATGAAATAGTGGAAATACCACAGAAAAATAAAAAACCTCTTTGTGAAAACAAAGAGGTTTTTTTAATGCTTTTTTTTACAAAAAGCGAGTTGAAATAAAATAGGGCATATGACGTATGGTGTACATAAGGCTTAAAATTTAATTTTACAACACAAAGTTATACGTTCATTTTAAATCACTTAGCCATGAAATCAAAACACTATTCAACCATTGTAAAAGGATTCCTTTTTTCTTTTATGTTGCTATCTATGCTTATCAGTTGTTCAGAAGAAGACCTTCCTCCTGTTATACCCAATGCAGCATTTTCATTTTCACCTACTAGTCCAAAAATAAATGAAGAAGTAACCTTTACAAACACCAGTTCTAATGCTACTTCTTTTCAATGGTCTGCAGCAGGAACCAATTTTAGTTCAACAGAAGAAAACCCAAAATTTACGTTTACAGCAGTTGGCCAATTTAATGTTAAGCTTATAGCTACAAACGCTAACGAAACTCATGAAGTAATCAATACCATAACTGTAACTGAAGCATTGCCTATAGCAAACTTTAGTTTTTCACCTCAAAACCCAGAAACTGGCCAAGAAGTTACGTTTACAGATGAGAGTCAGCATGCAGCATCTTATCAATGGTCTGCAGAGAATACTAGCTTTAGCGCAACAGCAGCCAACCCAAAATTTACCTTTGATACTGCAGGTGATTTTGTAGTAAAAATGATAGTGACCAATACTGCTGGATCTCATGAAATTAGCAAAACAGTAACGGTTACTGAAGCACAAGTAGCGCCTGTTGCAAACTTTAGTTTTGCGCCTACTGCTCCAAAAACCGGAGAAGAAGTAACCTTTACTAATGAAAGCGAAAATGCAACAGAATACCAATGGTCTGCAGAGGGTACAAACTTTAGTGCTACAGACGCCAACCCAAAATTTACCTTTGCTATTGCTGGAGATTATGCTGTAAAACTAATCGTAACAAATGCTGTAGGAACAGATGAAATTGTAAAAACAGTAACGGTTTCTGAAGCGCAATCAGCGCCTGTTGCCGATTTTAGCTTTGCACCTACATCTCCAGAAACAGGAGAAGAGGTGACGTTTACGAACGAAAGTCAAGATGCGACTTCTTACCAATGGTCTGCAGCAGGCACTAATTTTAGTTCAACTGAGGCAAACCCAAAATTTACCTTTGCTACTGCTGGCGACTTTGATGTAAAATTGGTAGTTACTAATGCTGTTGGTACAGATGAAATTACAAAAACAGTAACGGTTACCCAAGCTGTGGCTGCACCTGTTGCAGATTTTAGTTTTGCGCCTACCAATCCTGAAACTGGTCAAGAAGTAAGTTTTACCAATGAAAGTCAAAATGCGACTTCTTATCAATGGTCTGCTGCAGGAACCAATTTTAGTTCAACTGAGGCAAACCCAAAATTCACGTTCGATACTGCAGGTAATTATGCTATAAAATTGGTAGTTACCAATACTGCTGGTACAGATGAAATTACAAAAACAGTAACGGTTACACAAGCTGTGGCTGCACCTGTTGCAGATTTTAGTTTTGCGCCTACCAATCCTGAAACTGGTCAAGAAGTAAGTTTTACCAATGAAAGTCAAAATGCGACTTCTTATCAATGGTCTGCTGCAGGAACCAATTTTAGTTCAACTGAGGCAAACCCGAAATTCACGTTTGATACTGCTGGAGATTTCGATGTAAAATTGGTAGTTACCAATACTGCTGGGTCTCATGAAATTACAAAAACAGTAACTGTAACAGCTGCATCTAATGGTGGTGGCAATAGCAATCCTTGTAATTTACCTGAATGCTATGTAGAAAAAACCACTACTGTAAGCTCAGGATTTACAACTACAGTAATTTATGGCTATACCGTTGTAAATGGGCAAAAATTAATTGCTTCAATAACCACTGGCACTCCTGCTGGAAATATTGTTACCAGCTTTCAATATGATAGCCAAGCAAGAAAAATAAAAGACGAAGTAAAACTTGGGGGTACATTACAAAGCACTATTGAGTATGAATATAGCAATGGTGATAAAACTGTAAAAGCAAACTCATTTGATGCTAGTGGTAATTTAACAGGATATACCATAAGCGAATACGATACCAATAATCGTTTAACACGTACAGAAAATTATTCTTCAAATGATGCACTTACAGGCTATACTGTATATAGCAACTTTGTAAATATTGAAGGTAGTTTCCCTCAACTTGTAGAAACGTTTGATGCAAATGGTACCATTACACAAACAGATACGCATACCTATGAAAACTGTCAGTTAAAAAGTTCTGTTTCAAAAAATGGTAGTGGCACAGTAATAGGAGAAATTAACAATACCATAGATGCTAATAAATTATTGCGCACAAGTGTATCTACTATTATTACACAAGGTTTTAGTATTACAAGTACTACACAATATACGTATGATTGTGATTAACTATCATTTTAATTAGCGAAAAGCAGGTTACAGCAACACCAAATAACTCGCTTTATTTAAATAAATTATAAGCTGACTAAGCAACTAATTTTGTAATACCTGCTAAAGCAGAAAACCATAAACCCTAAAGCCTTATTGTTTTGCAATAAGGCTTTTTTTTTTACATTATTATTACTATTACACTACTAATCTGACTTTTGGCAAGACCTTTTTTAAAAATTTGATTACATTAAATAAATTATGTATTTTTATACATAGCATACTATAAAAACTCTTGTGTAACTTACAATTATTTAAAAAAAACAGTGAAAAAAAATTTTAGCAAACTATTAAATATTGTTTTTGTAGTGGTACTTGTAGGCAAAATTTCAAATTGGTTTTTAAACTATACTGCCACAATAAACAACATTTTAAATACAGCAATGTTTAGTATTATTGGACTATTATTTATTGCTGGTGGTTTTCTTTGGAAAAGAAAATGGGTAAATGCACTGTATTTAATTTCAGGCTTGTATTTAATCATTATGAATTTTATTCCAGATTTTAGTAGCAAGTCTATCATTGGTATTGCATGTATACTAACTCCAATAATTCTAACAAAGTTTTTACCCGAAGATAAAAGTGTAAAAGAGGTACTCAATACGTAAACATAATGTTTGATACACTACAAATTCTATTTAGTAAATACTTTAGTTTGTGTGCAGCTTTAACGCCAAATCTTTGTTGTAAAATTGACTCAACAAAACCACAATAACAGTACTAATGGTGTTGTTTTTGTAAAACAAGCAATCTCTAAAAAGCAAAAACCATACTTGCAAATAACGCTTTATTTATTTTACTTTATCAGCATAAATAACTAACTTCGGTTTTACGCTAAACTAAAACAATAAAATACACATGTATTTATTAACTATTGTGCTATACTTAAAAGAATGACTACAAAATTTGAAACTGAAATAGTTAAAACAAAAAAATTCAACAAAATCTTTACAATTGTATATGGTATTCTTTATTTGATTGCTATCTATTATATTTTTTTATTAGACAAAGAGCATCAAAACAGTTATTTAAAATATACAGCGTTTGCAATTTTTATAGTTAGTATTTATGTGATGACTGAAAAAAGCTTAGTTAAACCCAAAAAGATTGGGAAATTAACCATTTCTACAGACAGTATTGAATTTAATGTAAATGATAAGCATACTGCTATTCCTATAACTGAACTTAAAAATATTTACCTAAGGTATTTAGATTATGGCAGTTGGCAAACACATTCGTTTTTTGGCAACAAAAACTACTGTAGAATTATTGATCAATCTGGTAAAAATTATGATTTTGAAATACTGATAAGAAACAAAGAATCAAAAAATAATTTAAAGTACATATTACATTGTACTGAGTTTGATGAGAAGTTTGTGCTCTCGCAAAGTGGAAATTCTAAAACTGTATTTTAGCAAAACACGATTGGCAATATTAAATTAGAACCGTAATTAGCACTGTACTACAACTAAAAACCTGGGCTAAAAAAATAAAATTGCTACATAAAAACAGCGCATTTTTTTAAATTGACTTTTTAAGAAAAAACAACTAACTTCGTCTTTACACTCCTACTCCTCTAGTTACCAATGTATAACGCATTGTATAAAACGCGTTGTATACCCTATAAAAAATAGAAATACATTACAAAAACGGGAAAGCCAAACCCCAATAAAACCAGGCACTAAAAATTAAAATTATGAAAAATCAAATTAACAAACTGTCTTTTTTTGCAACACTTTTTGCAGTAACTTTTCTATTGCAAAGCTGCAATCAACCACAAAAAGAAGAAATCAAAATTATTGAAGAAGAAGTAATTATGGCTGCCCAAAAACCCGAATACTTTTCATTAAGACCAGAAGTTGAAAAAGCGTATGGGTATACGCATGCCGTAAAAATTGGCAATAGCATTAAAATATCTGGAGCTGTAAGTATGGACGATGCAGGAAACCCAACTGCCATTGGTGATATAGAACAACAACTAAAAAATTGTTATGCAGATTTAGAAAAGATATTAACACATTATGGCTGCACCTTTGATGATGTTGTAAAAGAAGACATTTTTACAACAGACATGGCACAAATGCTCGAAAAATCTGCCTACAGAGCTCAAATTTACACCAACAATTTTCCTACAGGTACTTGGCTAGAAGTACAAGGATTAGCCCTACCAGAATTTATGGTAGAAATTGAATGGGAAGTACACAAATCAAAATAAAAAAACTTTAAAACCAATACTATCATTGCTTATATACACCTTCTTTGTGCAGGCAGAGAGGGTTTTTTATGCTTATAGTTGTAGCACTAGTACAGCATAACAACCTCACCTTTCTTCGAGCTTCCTCCCAGTTTGTTCCCAAAAACGTCTATTTTTAAAAAATACACCCTATCCTCACCCGAACAAACCCCGAACAAGACCCGAACAAAACCCCCTAAAAATTGGATTTTGAGGTCAGGGAATGTCAGCAGTGGTCATTTAGTGTTTACAATTGCCTTAAAAAGGCACTCCTTTTCTGTACTAGTTAACTCGCATTACTTTGGTTCAATTTGTGTCATGTTATGCCAAAGGTTTGGTTAACTGTATTTTAGATTTTAGTTTTAGCGTCTATTAATCATAAAAAAATAAAATTATGGCGACATTTGAAAAAGGAATCCTTGGTGGATTTTCAGGAAAAGTTGGAAACGTAGTAGGGTCTAGATGGCGAGGTAAAAACATTATGCGTAGTTTACCACAACGTGGTAGTTATGCACCTACAGCTAGGCAAGAAGAACAGCGCGAAAAGTTTAAAACCGTTATTGGTTTTTTAAGCCCCATTGTAGAAATACTCAGTTTGTATTTTGGGAGTCCGCAAGGAGATAAATCGCGTTCTAATTTAGCCACCTCTTATCATCTTAAAAATGCAGTAGTGAGTACGCCTTTGGGTATGGTAATGGATTACCCAAAAGTATTGATTAGCAAAGGCGAGTTAAGAGGCTTAGATGGTGGCACGCTTGCAGCAGCCGCTAACCGTGTGCTAAATTTTACTTGGCAAGACAATAGTGGGCAGGGCAAGGCAACAGCCACAGATAGCTTTATGGTAGTGGTATATGCACCAGAGTTAAATTTGTTTTACACCAATGTAGCAGTAGCCACTAGAGATGCTACTACAGCCACTGTTACCCTACCCGATTTTATGACGGGTTTTGAGGTAGAAGTTTGGGCTTCGTTTCACAAACCAGGCACTAATTTTGCTGCAATGAGCACCTATATGGGTGCAATTACGGTACTATAATAGTATGCTATTGTAAACAAAAGTTATACCACATAGCTTTTGCAAACGTGTAAATATGCTGCCTAAATATGTAGGTGCTGTTTACACGTTTTTTAGTACCGTTGTAAAAATATAATGCTATAAATTTATGTTTTGCAGTGCCTTGATTAAAAATAATTTATTTAACAAGTGTTTTGGAAAAATAGGCATGTTCCCTAATTTAAAGTTTGGTATGTTGTGTTGTTTACGCAAACGGTATAAGGTACTCTTGCTAATTTTTAAATATGCCATTACTTCTTCTGTAGTTAGCCATACTTCATTGGCTAGTAATTGTGCATCAAATTCAAAATGCATGTTTTTTAAGCTAAGTTTTTGTTGGTTTTCTTTTTTCATACTTCGTATTTTTAATTAATGATATGCTCCTAGCAGTGAGCTTTTTACGCTCGAATATACTATTTTTTTTAAAAATGAAAAATTTTTAGCAAAAAATGTGGATTGGAATGCAATAGCTAAAAACATTTTTTAAGAATATATTTCTAGTTGATTTTATTTTTCTATTTTTAACAACCAAAAAATTGCAAAACCACTTATATATTGCTTTTTATCCCTCATTTATTTACGGGATAATAGGAGTAAAAGTAACTATATAACAAGTTG
>CAZMDC010000025.1:0-36051 GCA_964565055.1 uncultured Polaribacter sp.
TGCTCCAGATGGAATTTCAGGAAACGAAGATTGTGGACAAATGAGTGCTTGGTATATTTTCTCTTCTTTAGGCTTTTATCCTGTAACACCTGGTTCTAATCAATATATTATTGGTAGCCCTTTGTTTAATAAAGCTACCATTAATTTAGAATCTGGAAAAACTTTTACTGTAGATGTTGTATATAAATCTAAAGATCATAAATACATCAAATCAGTAACATTAAATGGGGAGAATTATGAATATTCTTTCATCAATCATGAAGATATTATGAATGGTGGAAGTTTAATTTTTGAAATGACAGATCAACCTACAGATTGGGGTACAAAAGATGCATTTATTCCATCAACTAAAATAGATGAACATGTAATTGTGGCTGCACCTTTTATAGCAAAAGGAAAAACAGCTTTTAAAGGAAGTACAGAAGTTGAATTACAATCTGCAGAAAACAATGTAGATATTTATTATACCTTGGGTGATGAATTTCAGAAATATTCAACACCATTTACCATTTCAGAAAAAGCAACTTTAAAAGTTTATGCTCAAAAAGGAGCTAAGAAAAGTACTACAATTACTACTGATTTTTATAAAATAGACCCAAATGTAAAGATTGAATTAAAAAGCAAATATGCCAATCAATACAATGCTGGAGGAGATAATGCTTTGATTGATGGAATTACAGGTACAGAAGATTTTAGAACAGGAACTTGGCAAGGCTATTGGAATGAAGATGTTGTTGCTATTGTAGATTTGGGTAAGAAGAAAAACATCTCATCCATCTCAGTCAATTTTTTAAGAGATCAAAGAAGTTGGGTTTTTTTACCAACAGCAGTTGATTTTTATGTTTCTAATGATGGTGAAAATTTTCAAAAAATAAAAGATTGGGTTGCACCAAAATATTTTAATACAGACCAAGTTGAAATTGAAACGGTTAATGTGACTCAAAAGCTAAAAAGTAGGTATATTAAAGTAGTAGCTAAAAAATTAGGCGTGCTTCCAGAATGGCATTTAGGACACAAACACGATGGAAGAAGTTGGATTTTTGTAGATGAAATTCAAATAAAATAGTGACTAGTTATTCCTAAATAAGTAGAAATTTATCCTCAGTTAAAACGAAATTCAATGATAAAAAAAATATTTCTTTTATCTCTTATAATCACTTTTGCAAAATGTAACAAACCTAATGATGCAGATATAAAACCACAAACTTCTAAAAACTTTGTGAAACATGTAAATCCAATGATTGGAACTAGTAAAATGGGGCATGTTTATCCTGGAGCAACTGCTCCTTTTGGAATGGTGCAATTGAGTCCACAAACCAATTTTGAGGTAATGTTTAAAGAAGGCAAATACAATAGTTCAACATATGAATATTGTGCTGGTTATCAATACAGAGATACTACAATAATAGGTTTTGCACACACCAATTTTAGTGGAACAGGCCATTCAGATTTAGGAGATTTATTAGTAATGCCAACCACAGGTAAACTCGTTTTAGAGCCTTTAAAAACTAAAGAAGGTAAAAAAGGATTCTACTCAACATTTTCTCATGAAAATGAAGCTGCAGAAGCTGGCTATTATAGTGTAGATTTAGAAGATTATAATATAAAAGCAGAATTAACAGCTTCAGAACGTGTAGGTTTTCATAAATATACATTTCCTAAATCTAAAGATGCTCATATTTTATTAGACTTGGTTTACAATGTATATCATCATGATAACAAAAATGTGTGGACTTTTTTAAGAGTAGAAAATGATTCAACCCTAACAGGATATAGACAAACTAAAGGTTGGGCAAGAGATAAAAAAGTGTTTTTTGCAGTAAAATTTTCGAAACCTTTTAAAAGTTATGGCCATAAAAAATACGATAAAACAACATACAATGGTTTTTATGGAAGATTTGATGAGACTAAAAATTTCCCAGAAATGGCTGGAAAAGATATAAGAGCTTATTTTAATTTTGATACAAATGAAGGCGAACAAATAAAAATGAAATTTGCTTTATCTTCAGTGAGTTCTGCTGGAGCAATGAAAAATATGGAGGCTGAAATACCTCACTGGAATTTTGATAAAACCAAACAGGAAACACAACAAAAATGGAATAAAGAACTTAACAAAATAGAAGTTGAAACGATTGAACAATCTCAAATGGAGACTTTTTACACAGCCTTGTATCACACAATGTTAAGCCCAATTTTATATGAAGATGTAGATGGGCAATATAGAGGTTTAGATCAAAATATTCATAGTTCAGAAGGTTTTACAAATTATACAATATTCTCATTATGGGATACTTATAGAGCTTTACATCCTTTGTTTAATGTTATTCAACAAGAACGAAATAATGACATGATAAAATCGATGTTAGCACATCAACAAGAAAGTGTACATAATATGTTACCAATTTGGAGCCATTATGCGAATGAAAATTGGTGTATGATTGGGTATCATGCAACTTCTGTAATTGCAGATGCAATTGTAAAAAATGTAGGAGATTTTGATAAAAATAAAGCTTTAAAAGCTGCTGTTGAAACAGCAAATGTTGCTTATTTTGATGGTTTAGGAGACTATATCAACTATAAATATGTACCAGATGATAAAAGTCATTCATCTGTTTCTAAAACTTTAGAGCTGGCTTATGATGATTGGACTATTGCACAAATTGCAAAAAGTGTTGGAGATTCTAAAACTGAAGAAATATTTTTAGAAAGATCAGAATATTACAATAATGTATTCAATCCAGAAAACAACTACATGAGTCCTAAATTATCTGATGGAACTTTTCGAAAGAATTTTAATCCTTTAGATACACATGGACAAGGTTTTATTGAAGGGAATGCTTGGAATTATGGTTTGTACGTTCCACATCAATTAGATAAAATGATTGAAATGATGGGAGGTAAACAATCATTTTCTAAACGTTTGGATTCTTTGTTTACTATGGAAATAGAAGACAAATATATTGCACAACATGAAGATATTACTAGAGATGGAATTATTGGTAATTATGTTCATGGAAATGAACCTGGGCATCACATTCCATATTTATACAATTGGACTGGAGATGAACATAAAACACAAGCAAGAGTTCGAATGATTATGGATACCATGTATGGTCCAGGAGTTGAAGGTTTGTGTGGAAATGACGATGCAGGACAAATGAGTGCTTGGTATATTTTTTCTGCTTTAGGATTTTATCCAGTAACTCCAGGATCTAATCAATATGCAATTGGAAGTCCGCTAATAAAAAAAGCAACTTTAAATTTAGAAAATGGAAAAACTTTAGTGATTTCAACTGAAAATCAAACTAAAGAAAACGTATATGTTTCTAAACTCACAATTAATGGAAAAGAAATTAAAAGAAATTATATTTTGCATGATGAACTCATGAATGGAGGAGAGTTTGTATTTACCATGTCTAACCAAACAAAAAAGTAATTAAGAATGAAAAGAAGAAATTTTATAAAAAAAGCATCTGCAACAGGTTTAGGTTTAGTTGCTGTATCATCATCATTATTATCATGTGATGAAAATACAAAAGATAAAAAAGTTGTTGCAGCAACATCAAAAGTTACAAAACCACTAGTAATTGCAACTTGGAAAACGGATTTAGCAGTAGAAACTGCAGCTCAAGTTTTAGAAAAAGGAGGCTCTGCATTAGATGCTGTAGAAGAAGGATGCAGAATTGAAGAAGCTAATGAAAAAGGTCAATCAGTGGGAAAAGGAGGTTTACCAGATAGAGATGGAGATGTAACCTTAGACGCTTGTATCATGGATTCAAAAGGAAACTATGGAGCAGTTTTAGGTGTTAAAAATATAAAACATGTAATTTCTGTCGCAAGAAAAGTGATGGAAGATACGCCTCATGTAATGTTAGTTGGTGAAGGTGCAAAAAAGTTTGCCATTTCTAAAGGTTTTGAACCTGAAGATTTATTAACGGAAGCTTCTAAAAAGGCTTGGGAAAAATGGAAAGAAACATCAGAATACAAACCAATTATCAATATCGAAAATCACGATACTATTGGTATGTTAGCCATTGACAAAAAAGGAGATATTTCTGGTGCATGTACTACAAGTGGTTTGGCTTATAAAATGGCTGGTAGAGTAGGAGATTCACCCATTATTGGTGGAGGTTTATTTGTTGATAATGAAATTGGTGGAGCCTCTGCAACTGGTTTAGGTGAAGAGGTTTTAAAAACAGTGGGTAGTTTTTTAATTGTGGAATTAATGCGTCAAGGAAGAACGCCACAAGAAGCTTGCGAAGAAGCTATTGGACGAATTGTAAATAAACCAGGAAAGAATTTTAAAGATTTTCAAGTGGGTTACATTGCAGTTAATAAACAAGGTGAAACAGGTGCCTATTCTATACACGAATGGTTCAGCTATAATGTGTATAAAGACAAAGAAAATAAGAATATCAAATCAGATTTTTTTAATAAAGCATAACACTTAACTCGTTTACAAACAAACACAATTTAATATGTCAACCACTAATAAATCATATAAATCAGCATTTATATTTTTAACAACTCTGTTTTTTCTTTGGGGATTTATCACTGTTTTAGTAGATAGTTTGGTGCCTAGATTAAAAGATGTTTTTGAAATGTCTTATGCAAAAACAGTTTTGGTGCAGTTTGCATTTTTTGTTGCTTTCTTTGTGTTTTCTTTACCTGCAGGCGCTATTTTAGCAAAAATTGGTTATAAGAAAGGCATTGTTTTTGGCTTGTTAACAATGGCTTTGGGTTGTATTTTATTTTACCCAGCTGCAGAATACAGATTATTTTCTGTGTTTTTAATTGGTTATTTTACTTTAGCAGGAGGTATAACTGTATTGCAAGTGGCTGCAAATCCTTATGTTGCTTTGTTGGGTAGTGAAGAAGGTGCAAGTAGTCGTTTAAATTTATCACAGGCATTCAATTCTTTAGGAACCACTATTGCTCCAGTAATTGGTGCGCTTTTTTTATTGAGTGATACTGTAAAAACATCTTCAGAAATTGAATTATTATCTGCTGTAGAAAAATCGAATTATTACATTGCAGAAGCAGCAACTGTACAAACTCCTTTTTTAATGATATCACTTTTTATAGTGATTTTAGCCTTGGTGTTTTTATTTATAAAATTACCAACAGTGATGCAAGAATCACCAAAAGGAGGTTACTTAACCTTACTAAAAAACAAAGCTTTGTTATTAGGTGCTTTAGGAATTTTCGTTTATGTTGGTGCAGAGGTTGCAATAGGTAGCTTTTTGGTAAACTATTTTGCTGATGAAGGTTTGGCAACTATGGTTGCTCAAAATGAAACTATGATGAATATTGCAAATACAATTGCGAACACCTTTAATAAAAGCTTTTCAAATTCAGATCCAAAATCGTTGCTGGGTATTTTTGTGATTTTTTATTGGGGAGGAGCAATGATTGGTAGGTTTGTTGGAGCATATTTAACCAAAATTATGGCTCCAGGTAAAGTGTTAAGTATTTTTGCATTTTTAGCAATTAGCATGATTTTAGTATCAATAAGCACAGCTGGTTTATTATCTATGTGGTCTATTTTGGCAGTTGGTTTGTTTAACTCAATTATGTTTCCAACAATTTTTACGTTAAGTTTAGATGGTTTGGGCGATTTAAAAGCACAAGCCTCTGGTTTATTGTGTATGGCAATTGTTGGTGGAGCAATTATTCCGTTTATTTTCGGAAGTTTAATTGATGGTTTTGGTTTTAAAGTAGCCTTTTTATTAACCATACTTTGTTATGGTTATATTTTATTTTATGGACGATTTAAGGCTAAAAAAGGAGGGGCTTAATAAATCTTTCGCTAACGTGTTTGTATTTGGTTTTTTACGTGGTTTAAGCATTAATTTTAATAAATAAAACACAGATAGAAAGTCTGCGAGGACTTTCGTAAGTATGCCTAAACAAAGCAATTAATTTTTTACAGTGTTGGCATTTCGTTATTTTTTAGTTTTCAAATTCACAAATAATTGGTAAATGGTCACTAACTTTTAACCACTCATTTATTTTTCCAAACTCCATTTTTTTAAGTCCGTTAATAAATTGCTTACTACCAAAAACATAATCTATATGATAAGGTTTTTCTAATTTCCTATGTAGGAAAAAAGTCGGACGTGATTCAATTCCTTGTTCTTCATTCCAATAACTATGATATAAACTTTCAATTCCAATTTCTTTCAATTCAATTACAACGTCAGAATGATTCCACCATCTGTCCCATTTATCCCAAATTTTATTACTATTAAAATCTCCGACAATTAAACTTTTATTTAAGTAAGATTTGTTGACTTGAAGATATTTCCAGAATTGTCCAATATACCCGAAAGTTGGTGACTTATTACTATGTGTCCAAACAGCTAATAAGTCAAAATCTCCATTGACAGAACAAGGTAAAAAGTGTTTTACTTTATGGTCTTTAAAATTATTTGACCAATTCAATCTTTCAAGTTCTATATTTTTCTTTGCAAAAATCCCAATTCCTTTATTTTTAGTATCTCCAATCCACAAATAATTTTCTGCCCATTTAATATATTCCTCGTGTTTAGTTTCAGCTGGATTTTCACACTCTTGTATTATAATAATATCAGCATTAAAGTCTGATAAATTATTAAACTTATTTCTCAATGCTCCATTACAATTCCAAGTTATAATCTTCAATTCAGGTGAGTTTTTTTAATGAATGCCAACTTGATTTCGAATATGCGTCTTTTTAATGACATATATTCGAAGTTAGCGAAGTTAGTTTTTTAAAACGTAAAAATCAACTGTGTAAAAACATAAGAACATCAAAAAAAGCAAAGTGTATTTGGTTTTTTATATTTATTCATTTTTAATTAAGGTTCTAAGCATATAAAAAATAAGCAAAAAGTAATGCAGTAAGAGTTAAAATTAAAATTAAAACTTTTTTCTGAGTTTTTGATATGGTTTTGTTTTTATATATAGAATAGCCACTAATTGCAATAGCAATTGCTAAATAGACTAATCTAAAAGTAAAATTCTCCACTAATGGAGTTATTACAAAGTAATAAATTGCTAAAAGTGCTAATGGAATAAGGTTTATAACTTGTTTAGATTTCAACATAAGCAGCAATTTACAAAAATAAAATATTAATGTTTAGCAGCTATTTGCTCACATTTAGTAATGGTTTGCAAAACATCTTCAAATTGAGTTCTAGGATTTATCAAACACATACGCAACACAATTTGGTTTTGTAAAATTGTGGTTACAAGCATGGCTTCTTTAGCAGCTATTATTTCTTGAGAAATTTCCTGATTAATTTTATCCAACTCTTTCTCTGAATATTTTTTAGACAAAGGATTGTATCTAAAATTGATAATTCCCAAAGTTGCAGGAGAAATAAGTTCCCATTTTGCGCTATTTCGTATATAATCTTCAGTTTGTTCTGCTAAAGCTATGTTATAATCAATTGCTTCTCTAAATGAATTTAAACCAAAACTTTTAATAGACATGTAAAATTTTAAAGCTCTAAAACGTCTTGTTAATTGAATTCCATGATCGTAAAAATTTATTTCTGACGTGTTTCCTTCAATATCTCTTAAATACTCAGGTTTTTCTGTAAAAGTACTACTCAACCATTTATGATTTCTTACCAACAAACAACCCATTTCATAAGGTTGAAAAAACCACTTATGAGGATCTACTGTAATAGAATCTGCTTTGTTTATCCCTTTTAAAAGTTTCTTTCCGTTTTTAGCTAAAATAGCTGCACCACCATAAGCTGCATCTACATGAAACCAGAGTTTTTCTGATTTACAAATTTTAGCCATTTCACTTAAAGGATCTACAGTTCCTGTATTTGTAGCACCAGCTGTACCAATAACACAGAAAGGTTGTAAACCTTCTAGTTTGTCTCTAGAAATGGCACTTTTTAATTTGTTGATAGAAAGTTTAAACTCTAAATCAGTTGGAATAATACGTATTTGCTCTTTTTTAAAACCAATTGTTCTAATAGCTTTAACGTTAGAAGAATGTGTTTGATCTGATATGTAAATAATTGCTTTAGAAAAATCGTCTCCACATTTTTGTCTTCTTCCAGTAACTAAGGCAGTTAAATTAGCCATAGAGCCACCACTTGTAAAAATTCCACCACCTTTTTTTGTTGGTAAATTAAACATTTTTAATAACCAATTTATAGTTACAATTTCTAGTTCAGCAGCTGCAGGTGCATTTGCCCAACCACCAGAAAATATATTAAATCCTGTTGCTAAAGTATCTGCCATAACACTTACATAATTGCTTGGGCCAGGAACAAAAGAATAGGATTTTGGATGAGATAAAATATCTGTTTTCTGTAATACATTTTGGATAACAAAGTCTAGAACCTCTTTAGCGTTTTCTCCATTTTCTGGAGCCTCTTCTAAAAATAAATCATCCATTTCTTTTCTTGTAGAATTATATACAGGGTTTTTTGAATTTTGAGTTTCAAAATGTTCTACAATAGTGTCTACAACCTTATATCCATAAGATTTCATTTCTTCTTTAGATAAGGTCAGTTTTGGGTTTATTTCTGGTTTAGACATGTTCTTTAATCTTAATTTATTACAAATTTACTATTGATCGCTTTAAAGTAGTATGATATTCATCATAGAAAAAAAGTCCCTTACTTAATGCAAGGGACTTTAATATATAATTTAAGTATCTTAAAAGAATTACTTATTTTTTTGTTGCCTTGCTTGTTGTTCTTGCGCTTGTTTCATTGCAGCATCAATTCTTTGTCTGAATTTACTTTTTGCTTTCTCTGGGCGCTTTTTGTTTTCTTCTATTTGTGCATGAATTTTATCTTCATCAATCACATAGTTTTTAATAACTAACATAATTGTTATCGTTAATAAATTCGATACAAAATAGTATAAACTTAAAGAACTTGCATAGTTGTTAAAGAAGAATAACATCATAATAGGAGAGAAGTAAATCATATACTTCATCATTTTACTCATATCTGGCATACCTTCTTGTGGTGGAGCTTGCATATTTGCTTGCTGACTTTGATTCATTTTCATGTAAAAGAAAATAGCAACTGAAGCTAAAATTGGGAATAAACTTACGTGATCTCCATAAAAAGGAATTGAAAACGGAAGATTATATACGATATCATAAGACGATAAATCTGGTGCCCATAAGAAGCTTTCTTGTCTTAATGCTAAATTCGTAGGGAAAAACTTAAATAATGCAAAGAATACTGGCATTTGCAATAATGCTGGTATACAACCAGACATCATATTAACTCCTGCTTTTCTTTGAATTGCCATGGTTTCTTGCTGACGTTTCATAGCGTTTTCTTTACCAGGATATTTTTTATTTAATTCTGTTAATTCAGGACGAATTACCTTCATTTTTGCACTAGACAAATACGATTTATAAACTAATGGCGACATTATAATACGAACAACAATAGTCATTAAAATAATGATTAAACCATAGTTTGATAGAAAGCCTTCTAAGAAATTAAATACAGGATAAAATATAGTTCTGTTTAAGAATCCAAAAATTCCCCAACCTAAATCTGCTGTTTCTTCTAAATCTGTTCCTTCGTATTTCTTTAATAAATTATAATCACTTGGTCCATAAAACCATTTCATGTTATAATTTAACTCTCCAGCAGTTAAAGCTAAAGGTGTTGTTAATTCATATTTTTTAGTAAATATTGTATCTATTTCTTCATCTTCAACTAAATCTATAGAAGTTACAGTTGCATTATTAAAAGGTGTATCTGTTAATAAGTTCGATGTGAAAAAGTGTTGTTTGTAAGCAACCCAATCTACATCATTTGCAATTTCTGTATTACCTGCATTTAAATATTCTACTTCATCATCTGTTTTATAATAATAGTAAGAATACATAGAGTTTTCTGTTTTTAAACTCTTTTCATGTCTGTATCCTTTTAAAGACCAATCTAAATTAATTGGATTAGATGAGTTAAAAACACCATTTAATCCTTGAGAGCGAATAGAAAAGTCAACCATATATTTTTTAGGTTTCATTTCATATCTATACTCTAAAAACTGGCTATCAGAAACTTTTAGTTTCATAGACAACACTTGGTTTTCGCCATTTTTAGTTAGAGTTGGTTCAAAAAATAAATCTTTAGTATTTAATATTCTATTATCTGTTGTACCAAAGTTGATGTTAAAAGACGAGTTGTTGTCTTTTATCATATATAAAGGAAGTGAGTCGTAAGTTTTGTAGTTTTTAACTAAGGCTTCAACTATTTGCCCACCTTTATTATTAATTTTTAATTTAACTAAACTGTTTTCTATTACAGAAGTACCTTCAGTTGCTCCAATTGCACTTTGTGCAAAAGCACCTAGTTTATTCTTTAATTCAATTTGCTTTATAGAATCGTTTTGAGAGGCTGGTAAAATAGTCTCTGTGGTATTTTGACTATTATTGTTAGCTTCAACTACTTGTTCTGTAGTTGTTTTTTCTTCTAAATCTTCTGGTTTGTTGGTGTTAAAATACCATAACATGATTCCTGCAAGAAGAACCATTCCTATCAAAGAATTATAATCGAATTTTTTTTGTTCCATGTGTTTGTTAAATGTCAGTTTGTCACTAAGTCAAGATGTATTCTTGATAAAAACGCGACAAATGTAGTTAAAAAGCCTTTTTTAAGTAACAATTTATACTTAAAATTATATGCCTTTTAATAGTTCAATTAGTGTTCCGTTTTTTTTTAGAACAATTTTTAATTTATTTTTTTGATTGTTTTAAAGCAGCTTTAATAAAATCTACAAAAAGAGGATGAGGTTTTAAAACCGTACTTTTATATTCTGGGTGATATTGAACTCCAACAAACCAAGGATGGTTTTCTAGTTCAACAACTTCAACCAGTCCAGTTTTGGGATTAATTCCTGTTGCTTTCAAGCCTGCTTCTTCAATTTCTTTAAGATATTTGTTATTAAACTCATATCTGTGTCTGTGTCTTTCACTAATTAATTCAGATTGGTAGGCTTTAAAAACTTTAGAGTCTTTTTTAATTTCACAATCCCAAGCTCCTAAACGCATTGTACCTCCTTTATTAGTTACGTTCTCTTGGCTTTCCATTAAGTTTATAACAGGGTATTTAGTGCTTTTGTTCATTTCTGTAGAACTTGCACCTGTAAAGTCAAGTACATTTCTTGCAAACTCAATAACAGCCATTTGCATACCTAAACAGATACCAAAAAATGGAATATTGTTTTCTCTAGCATATTTAACAGCCTTAATTTTACCTTCAATTCCTCTATCACCAAAACCAGGTGCCACTAGAATTCCGTTTAAACCTTGTAACTTTTTCTCAACGTTTTTAGGTGATAAACTCTCTGAGTGAATCCAACGAACATTTACTTTGGTTTCATGAGAAGAACCTGCGTGTATAAAAGCTTCTGTAATTGATTTGTAAGAATCAGGTAATTCTATGTATTTACCTATTAATCCAATTTCAACCTCTGAAGTTGGATTTTTATGTTTTCTTAAAAAGTTGTTCCAAACTTTTAATTCTGGTTCACCTTTAGAAGAAAGTTTTAATTTATTTAAAACAACAGTATCTAGGTTTTGCTCTAACATAAGGTTAGGAACATCATAAATAGTTTCTGCATCAATAGATTGAATTACATCTTCTTGTTTTACGTTACAAAATAAGGCTAGCTTACGTTTAATATCACTAGAAATTTCGTGTTCTGTTCTACAAACTAAAACATCTGGACTAACTCCACTTTGCATTAACATTTTTACAGAGTGTTGAGTTGGTTTTGTTTTTAATTCACCAGCAGCAGCCAAAAACGGAACTAGTGTTAAATGAATAACAATGGCGTTATTTTCGCCTTTTTCCCAAAGCATTTGACGAACAGATTCTATGTAAGGTAAAGATTCAATATCACCAACAGTTCCACCAATTTCAGTAATTACAATGTCATACTCACCAGTTTCACCTAAAAGTTGAATTCTGCGTTTTATTTCATCTGTAATATGAGGAATTACCTGAACCGTTTTTCCTAAAAACTCTCCTTTACGCTCTTTGTCTATTACAGATTGGTAAATTCTACCTGTAGTAACATTGTTAGCTTGTGAGGTTGGAATATTTAAGTAACGCTCATAATGCCCTAAATCTAAATCGGTTTCTGCACCATCATCAGTTACATAACATTCTCCATGTTCATAAGGGTTTAACGTTCCTGGATCTATATTGATATACGGATCTAATTTTTGAATAGTTACAGAAAAGCCTCTTTCTTGTAAAAGTTTTGCCAATGAAGCTGCTATAATTCCTTTTCCTAGTGATGAAGTTACGCCTCCTGTTACAAAAACGTATTTAGTGTTGTGCATGGTTCTTTTAGGTTTGGGCAAAAGTACTAACTCTGGCTTTTATCTCAAATAAAAAGATGAATAATTCTGCATAAATTTGCAACTAACTTTTACTTGGATTGTTTTTTGATAAAACTACATTATGAAAAAAATACTATTTTTTACTGTTATTATATTATGTAGCAGCTGTTCATTTTTATTTCCTAAAACTTTTGATAGAAAACCTGCAAGCTTTATAATGCAAGACCTTTGGTTTGCATCTACCTTAGATTACAATAAAAATGTAAAATATTTAGTAAATCCAACTCAACAAAATTACTTAGCAACAAGCACTGATTCTTATAATGAACATCTTATAAGTTTTCTTAAAGACGAACTTAAAAATCAAACTTATTCAAAAGAAAATTACAAAGATGTTGATGGAAAAATAGTTATTCCTTTTATTCTTGATTATGATTTATCTCAAGATTATAAAGATAATTTAAAGCAAACTACAGATTTAGATTATATAGTTTTAACAAAAATTCTGAATGCGAATCAAATTAATAATCCCAACTATCCTAAATATAAAGACTTAAAATATAGAAGTAATGTATTAGCAGGTTCTGTTGTGTTTTTTAAAATAGTTGATGTAAAAAACAATACAAAAGCTATAGAAATAAGGTGTAAAAGTGCTGTTTATGATGATCTTGACTTTAATTTCAACACAAATTCCTATGAAGATGATGGTAAAATTGCCACTTATAGTAGTGAAAATCAATTGGTAAAAAAGTGTTTTAAAAGGATTTTTAGAAGGATTAAATAATTTTAAATATTTTTTTAAATAGTGTTTGCTTAAAATAAAAACAGTTGTATATTTGCACACGCTTTTAATAAGGTGAAATTCTTATAGCGAAAAAAAAATAATTAAGAAGATTTTTAAAAATACAGATAATGCCAAAAAGAACGTACCAACCATCAAAGAGAAAGAGAAGAAATAAACATGGTTTCATGGAAAGAATGGCTTCTGCTAATGGTAGAAAAGTATTAGCTCGTAGAAGAGCAAAAGGAAGAAAGAAAATATCTGTTTCATCTGAAGCTAGACCAAAAAGATAAATGATTAACAATTGTTAATATATAAGGTGTTACTTTTTAAGTAACACCTTTTTTTTTACCCAAAGCATAACTATTTTTGTAAAACTAATAAATACAACAACTTACAATGCCAAAAAGAAAAGACCTTAAATCAATTTTAATTATTGGATCTGGACCTATTGTTATTGGTCAGGCTTGTGAATTCGATTATTCAGGCTCACAATCTTTACGTTCTTTAAGAGAAGATGGTATAGAAACCATTTTAATAAACTCTAATCCTGCAACTATTATGACAGACCCTTCTATGGCTGATCATGTGTATTTGTTGCCATTAACCACAAAATCTATTATTAAGATTTTAAAAGAGCATCCACAAATTGATGCTGTTTTACCAACAATGGGTGGCCAAACTGCATTAAATTTATGTATAGAAGCAGATGATAAAGGAATTTGGAAAGATTTTAATGTAAAAATGATTGGAGTTGATATCAACGCAATTAATGTTACAGAAGACAGAGAACAATTTAGAGAACTAATGGGTAAAATTGGGGTTGCTATGGCTCCTCAAGAAACAGCAACATCTTTCTTAAAAGGTAAAGAAATAGCACAACGTTTTGGTTTTCCATTAGTTATTCGTTCTTCATATACTTTAGGAGGTGCAGGAGCATCTATCGTTTATGATGCAAAAGATTTTGACGAATTATTAAGCAGAGGTTTAGAAGCATCACCAATATATGAGGTGATGATTGATAAAGCAATGATGGGTTGGAAAGAGTATGAATTAGAATTATTGCGTGATAAGAATGATAATGTTGTTATTATCTGTTCTATCGAAAATATGGATCCTATGGGTATTCATACAGGAGATTCTATAACAGTTGCTCCTGCTATGACTTTATCAGACAAAACGTATCAAAAAATGCGTGATATGGCAATCCATATGATGCGTTCTATTGGAGATTTTGAAGGCGGTTGTAATGTGCAGTTTGCAGTTTCTCCAGATGAAAAAGAAGAAATAATTGCAATCGAGATTAACCCAAGAGTTTCTCGTTCATCAGCTTTAGCTTCTAAAGCCACAGGTTATCCAATTGCAAAAGTAGCTACAAAGTTAGCTATTGGATACTCTTTAGATGAATTAGAAAACGGAATTACAAAATCTACATCAGCTTTATTTGAACCTACTTTAGATTATGTGATTGTAAAAATACCACGTTGGAATTTTGATAAATTCGAAGGTTCAGATAGAACTTTAGGATTACAAATGAAGGCAGTTGGTGAAGTAATGGGTATTGGACGTTCTTTTCAAGAAGCACTACACAAAGCAACACAATCTCTTGAAATTAAAAGAAATGGTTTAGGTGCAGATGGAAAAGGATATACAAATTATAATGAAATTATTGAAAAATTAACCAACGCAAGTTGGGATCGTGTTTTTGCAATTTACGATGCAATTGCAATGGGTATTCCATTGAGCAAAATATATGATATCACAAAAATAGATATGTGGTATTTAAAACAATATGAAGAATTATTTCAACTAGAAAAAGAAATTTCTACATATTCCATAGACACTATTGAGAGAGATTTATTGCTAGAAGCAAAACAAAAAGGTTATGGAGATAGACAAATAGCTCATATGCTAGATTGTTTAGAAAGTCAAGTATATTCTAAAAGAGAAGAATTAAATGTACAACGTGTTTATAAATTGGTAGATACTTGTGCTGCAGAATTTACTGCAAAAACACCTTATTATTATTCAACTTTCGAAAATGAAATTGAAACTGCAGATGGAGAAATTACCATTGCAAATGAAAGTATTGTAACTGATAAAAAGAAAATTGTAGTTTTAGGTTCTGGACCAAATAGAATTGGACAAGGAATTGAGTTCGATTATTGTTGTGTGCATGGAGTTTTAGCAGCTGCAGAATGTGGTTACGAAACGATTATGATTAACTGTAACCCAGAAACAGTTTCTACTGATTTTGACACAGCTGATAAATTATATTTCGAACCTGTTTTTTGGGAACATATTTATGACATCATTCGTCATGAAAAACCAGAGGGTGTTATTGTACAATTAGGAGGACAAACAGCATTAAAATTAGCGGAAAAGTTAACTAAATATGGTATTAAAATTATAGGAACTTCTTTTGAAGCCTTAGATATTGCTGAAGATAGAGGTCGTTTTTCTGCAATGTTAAAAGAAAATAATATTCCTTATCCAGAATTTGGTGTTGCAGAAACTGCAGACGAAGCTTTGGCTTTAGCAGATGAATTAGACTTCCCTATTTTGGTAAGACCTTCTTATGTTTTAGGTGGTCAAGGAATGAAAATTGTCATCAACAAAGAAGAGTTAGTTGAGCATGTTGTTGATTTATTACGTAAAATTCCAAATAACAAATTGTTATTAGACCATTATTTAGATGGGGCTATTGAAGCAGAAGCTGATGCTATTTGTGATGCAGATGGTAATGTTTACATTATTGGAATTATGGAACATATTGAGCCTTGTGGAATTCATTCAGGAGATTCAAATGCAACTTTACCAGCTTTTAATTTAGGAGATTTGGTAATGCAACAAATTGTAGATCATACACATACAATTGCAAGAGCATTAAAAACAGTAGGTTTAATCAATATTCAATTTGCTATTAAAGATGACACAGTTTTTATAATAGAAGCCAATCCAAGAGCTTCTAGAACAGTACCTTTTATAGCAAAAGCTTACAAAGAGCCTTATGTAAATTATGCTACTAAAGTAATGTTAGGTCATAATAAAGTAACAGATTTTAATTTCAATCCTCAGTTAGATGGTTATGCAATTAAGCAGCCAGTTTTTTCTTTTAATAAATTTCCGAATGTAAATAAGAAACTTGGACCAGAAATGAAATCTACAGGAGAAAGTATTTTATTTATTGATAGTTTAAAAGATGATGAATTTTATGACTTGTATGCAAGACGTAAAATGTATTTGAATAAATAGATATATTTCTTACAAATAAAAAAATCTTCTTTAATTTTAAAGAAGATTTTTTTTTTGAAAAAAACAAAAGTTTTTGTTTAATAAATTGCTTTAATCATTCTGTCATTTCCAGAAAAATCTTTTTTCAATTCAATAGAAGTAAAGCCTTTCTTTTTTAATAAGTCAATAGTTTCAGAGGCTAAATATTGGTTGATTTCAAAAAACAACAACCCATTTTCAGTAAGATGATTTTTAGCTAAACCTGCAATTTTGTTATAGAATATCAATGGATTTTCATTTGAAACAAATAAAGCTAAATGAGGTTCGTTTTCTAATACATTATTCTGAATCTCTTTTTTTTCTAGTTCTCTAACATATGGAGGATTAGAAATAATAATATCGTATTTAGTGGATAATTTTTCTGTTTGTAATATATCTATTTCTTCAAAATTAATAGCTACATTATTTTTTAGTGCATTTTTTTTAGCAATTTTTAAAGCATTTTTAGAAACATCAATTGCTGATATTTTTGTAAACGATACGTTTTTGGCCAAAGAAATTGGTATACATCCAGTTCCAGTTCCTATGTCTAAAATTGAAATATTTTTAGTGTTTAAGTTTTTTTTGTTAACCTCATGAATTACCCATTCTACCAATTCTTCTGTTTCGGGTCTTGGTATTAATGTGTTTTCATCAACTAAAAAAGAAAGTCCATAAAATTCTGTTTTTCCTATGATATATTGAATAGGTTCTTCTTTTTTTAATCTTTCTGTGGCGCTTTTTAAAAGTGATAATTTTTTATCATTAATAATGTAGTTTGGCTTTAAAACAGTATCAATTTTTTGTAAACCTAAATATTCATCAATCAACAAAAAGAAAAATGAATTTATTTCTGAGGTAGGATATAGGGCTGAGAGTAATTTTTCAAATACTTCTTTAAATTCTTTAAGCTGCATAATTACAATAGTGGGCTAAAAAAACGACACAAGCGTTCTAAAGTTTTTTGTTTGGTAGATCTTTTTTTAAAATTTTCTAAACTAATTTTATTTGCCATTTCTTTGCGTTCATCAAACTCTTTTCTAATTTCTGATGTTAAACCTTTATCGTACACAATTGCATTTAATTCGTAATTGTGCTCAAAACTTCTACAATCGAAATTGGTAGAGCCAACAGAGGCAATTTCATCATCTATAAAAATTACTTTACTGTGAGAGAAATCGTCTCTTAAATAAATATTAACGCCAGCTTCTAATAAGGTTTCAAAATAAGAGTACATACTATAAGTAGCAATCTTAGAATCACTTTTTTTAGGAAGTAATAAAGTAACATTTACGCCACTTAATGCTGCTATTTTAAAGGCTTCTAAAATTGAATATGTAGGAATAAAATAAGGGTTTAAAACACAAATACTTTTAGTAGCTGAGCTTATAAAACTCAAATATTGTTGCATTACAACAGGTTGTTGGTAATCTGGTCCACTTGAAACAGCTTGAAGTTTGGTTTTGCCATCTGTATTAAATGGAGTTGTGTATTTTTTGTCCTTACTTAAATCTTTTTCAGTTGCATAGTAATAATCTTTTAAAAACGTTTTATGAATATTGTTAACTGCGAAACCTGTAATTTGCAAATGTGTATCTTGCCAAATTCCTAAATCTGTATCTTCTGTTATATATTCATCAGAAATATTTACACCACCTGTAAAGCCAATTTTATTGTCTATAACAGCAATTTTTCTATGATTTCTATAGTTTAGTGAAAATATGAAAGTTCCAAATTTAAAAGGAGTTTCTGGGTAAATTTCAACACCCATAGCTTTTAATTTTTCTTTGGTTGTATTCTTTAAATCAAAACTTCCAACAGTATCATATAAAATTCTTACTTCTACATTCTCTTTTCTTTTTTCTTCTAAAAGAGTAATTATTTTGTTTAAAATTTCACCTTCTTCAAAAATAAAATATTGTAGATGAATAAAATTTTCTGCTTTTTTTATAGCTTCTATTAAGGCATCAAAAGTTTCTTTACCATTTTTTAATAAAACTACATTATTGTTGTTTTCTACACTTATATTGGTGCTAGTGAAGATAAGCGTAGATATTTTTTTTGAAATTTGAGAATCTAATAGATCAAGATTAGCACTATTTTTACTCTCAAAAGATTTTTTTATAAAATCTTTTCTCTTTTTGGTTTCTTTAAGTTCAAAAAATTTAATTTTTCTTCTATTAATACCAAATAACACAAAAGCAATTACCCCTAAAAAAGGGAAGAAAAATGTAATAAGAATCCAACTTAAAGATTTAGAGGGTTTTACCCCAAAATATAAAACGTTGTAAAACGCCCAGGAAAAAAGGATAAAATGTAAAATTGCTAATATGTAAAAAGTCATTATTTTTTAAATTTCCTTTAACATCCAAACATTACAATTGTAATGCGAGGTGTTTCCCATGGGTTTATCTAAGTTTGTAAAACCATTTCTCTTATAAAGCTTTACAGCATCAGTCATGTAAGGTAGGGTTTCTAAATAACATTTTTCGAAACCAAATTCTTTGGCTTTTTCTAAACAGATATTAATAAGCTTACTTCCTAAGCCTTTTCCTCTAGCAATTGGTAGAAAATACATTTTTTGTAATTCACAAATATTACCATTAAAACCATCTAACTGAGCAACTCCTGCACCTCCTATAACTGTGTTGTCTTTTTCAAGAACAAAGTAGGTGCTATTTTTTTTCTGATAAGTTTCAAACATGTTATCTGTAGCTTTATCTTCGTAAGCTGTGCCTACTTTTGGAGCACCCATTTCTAAAATTACACTTCGAACAACTTTTGCAACCTGGCTATTGTCTGTAGGTTTAATTTCTCTAATGATAAAATCTTCACTTGTCATTTAATACTGTATTTTTGCAGGAGCAAGTTAGCTAAATTTTAAAAAATTAGTGAAACATATATTGATTTTTTAAAACAATCTATTTTTTGATTAATATTTAAATTTGATAGTATTATCAATCACGAAATCTACATAAAACGTTGTATACAAATTGCTAAAAATGCAATTGGTACTACAAGACCAAATCCTAGTGTTGGTGCAGTTATCGTTTATAATAATAAAGTTATTGCAGAAGGTTTTACATCTAATTATGGAGGTAACCATGCAGAAGTAAATGCAATTAATGCTGTTGCAGATAAATCTGTTTTAAAAGACGCCACAATTTATGTAACACTAGAACCTTGTGCACATTTTGGTAAAACTCCTCCATGTGCAGATTTAATTGTAAAATATCAATTTAAAGAAGTGGTTATTGGTTGTGTAGATTCTCATAGTTTGGTAGCAGGTAAAGGGATTGAAAGACTAAAAAAAGCTGGGATTCATGTAGTTGTTGGTGTTTTAGAGGATGAATGCAGAAAGCATCACAAACGTTTTTTTACAGTTCAAGATAAAAATAGACCTTATATTATTCTAAAATGGGCAGAAACTCCAAATGGTTTTATAGCTCCTTTAAAGAGAAATACTGTAGCTCCAGTTTTTATTTCAAATCAATATTCGCAACAAAGAGTTCATAAGTTAAGAGCTAAAGAGCATGCTATTTTAGTGGGTACAAATACAGTTATAGCAGATAACCCATCATTAAATGTAAGATCTTGGTTTGGGAATAGCCCAATAAGAATTGTGTTAGATAAAAATTTACGAACTCCAAAAATTAGTAATGTTTACGATAATACTTTACGAACTATTTTTATAACTAGTCATGAAAATTGTAAAAAAGTAAATCAAAAAGATAGTAAGGAAAATATTTCTTTTGAAGGAATTTCTTTTAATGATAATATTGCAAATCAAATTTGTGAAGTGCTTCAAAAAAATAAAATTCAATCTTTAATTGTAGAAGGAGGAACTAAAACTTTACAAACATTTATTGATGCAAATATATGGGATGAAGCTATGGTTTTTGTTGGAAAAAATAACTTTGAAAACGGAATTAAAGCACCTAATTTATCAGCAAAAATTTTATCAGAAGAAAATATACAAAACGATATTTTAAAAACATATTTAAATGATTAAAAACATCATTTTTGATTTTGGTGATATATTTATCAACCTAAATAAACAAGGTACATATCAAGCTATGGAAGCATTAGGAGTTACAGAAATTACTCCAGAAATGATAAATATTTACCATCAATATGAAAAAGGGTTAATGACTACAGAAGCATTTATCAATTTTTTTCACGATAAATTTGATATAAAAAAGACAGATTTAGTTGATGCCTGGAATGCTGTTTTATTGGATTTTCCTCAAAATCGTTTAGACTTTCTTAAAGAATTATCTGCGAGTAAAAAATACCGTTTATTTTTACTAAGCAATACTAACGATTTGCATATTAAATGGGTGCAAAACTCTGTAGGAAAACAATTTTATAAAGAATTTAAAGAATCGTTTGAGCAATTTTATCTTTCTCATGAAATTCATTTTAGAAAACCAGATACAGAAATTTACGAGTTTGTCTTAAATGAAAATAAAATAAAAGCAGCAGAAACTTTGTTTGTAGATGATTTAAAAGAAAACACAATTGCAGCAAAACAACTTGGCATACATGTTTGGAATTTAACCCCAGAAAAAGAAGAGGTAACTCAGCTTTTTTCTAAAAATTTATTTTAGTGATTTACCTATTATTAAGTATACTTATTTCAACTGGTCTTTTTGTTATTTTCAAATATTTTGGCATTTATAAAGTTGACGTTTTAAAGGCTATTTTTATCAATTATATAGTAGCTTTTTCATTAGGTTTTGCTTTTGCAGAAAGAGATTTTTCGGTTTTAGAAATTCCTGCTCAACCTTGGTTTTTTGGAGCTTTGTTTTTGGGTGCACTTTTTGTGTCAATCTTTTTTGTAATGGCAATGACAGCTCAAAAAAACGGAGTGTCAGTAGCTTCAATTGCAGGAAAAATGTCTGTAGTAATTCCAGTTTTCTTTGGAATATTTTTATACTCAGAGTCAGTGACTTTTTTAAAAATTGTAGGAATTTTAACAGCGTTAATTGCTGTTTATTTGGCATCTGTAAAAGAGGATAAAAAAGCAAAAGAAAATGCGGGTTTACTTTTTCCTATTTTATTGTTTTTAGGTTCAGGTACAATAGATACTACTTTAAAATTTGTTGAAACAAATTATGTACCCAAACAAGATGTTTCTTTATTTTCAGGAAGTCTTTTTGCAATAGCTGCAATTTTTGCAGGTATTATCTTATTAATTAAAAGCTTTAAAAAAAGAACTGCTTTTGGATTTAAAAATGTTATTGCAGGATTTTTATTAGGAGTTCCAAATTATTTTTCTATTGTTTTTTTAATCAAAGCATTGCAAACAGAAGGTTTTGAAAGTTCTACTTTGTTTACCATTAATAACGTAGGTATTGTAATAGTATCAACATTAGTGGGTATTTTAATTTTTAAAGAACAATTTAGTTTAAAAAATAAAATAGGAGTTGCTTTAGCTATTTTAGGAATTGTAATTGTAGCTTTGGCTTAATGGAAACAGATGTATATAAAACTATAGAAGATTCATCAGAAGAAATACTATTTAAGGATAAAAATAGTAAGTTTTTTGGGTATGCTTTTTCTGTTTTAAATGAAGATGATGTTAAAAATCATTTAGATGATTTAAAGAAAAAACATCATACTGCAGGTCATTTTTGTTATGCATATCAAATTGGGGTAGAGGATGTAAAATACAGAGCAAATGATGATGGTGAGCCTAATAACTCTGCAGGAATGCCAATTTATGGACAAATTCAATCTTTTGAAGTTACCAATATTTTAATTGTTGTAGTTCGTTATTTTGGTGGAACAAAATTAGGAGTTAGTGGTTTAATAAATGCCTACAAAACTGCTGCTCAACAAGCTTTAGAAGCATCAAAAATTATAGAAAAAACAATAGATGTTTTTTATGAAATTAATTTTGAATATGATGTAATGAACAAAGTGATGCGAGTTATCAAAGAAAAAGACATTACTCTTGTTCATCAAAAAATGGAGTTGGCTTGTAAATTTATAATTTCTATTAGAAAAAATAAATCAGCCGAAATTTTTGAATTATTTAATAGATTGTATAAGATAGAAATTTCTGAATTAGAACCCTAAACTCTTTAATAAATAATCTGGACATCTTGTAGGTTTACCAGTTTTCATATTTATAAAAGCTAAAACAGAGTTTCCAGTACAAATTAATTCGTTGTTTTGATTTTTTATTTCGTAATCGAATTCAATTTTTACTAACGGCTTTTTTATTAAAAAAGTTTCAATAGTGAGTATGTCATCATAAATTGCAGATTTAATAAAATTACATTTTAATGAAATAACAGGTAGCATTATTCCACTACTTTCCATATCTTTATAGGTAACTCCTAGGTTTCTAAGCCATTCAGTTCTACCAAGTTCAAAAAATTGGGCATAATTACCATGATAAACAACACCCATTTGATCTGTTTCTGAATATCTTACTCTAGTTTTTGTTGATGATTTTTTCAATATGTGTAAACATTTTTATTTAAGTCATTTTACGTAAAAAAAAGTTAATAATCAATAGCAGTTTTGTTTTTTTATGCTAAAATTTATTCACATTTTTGTAATGCTTAAGAAAAGAACCACCAACTAAATTTTAACCTAAAAAAAACAACGAAGTATTTCAATGAATTATTCTGCAGAATCTGTTTGGAAAGACTGTTTATCTTTTATAAAAGATAATATTAAGCCTCAAGCTTATAAAACATGGTTCGAACCAATAAAACCAGTAAAACTTTCTGGAGAAGCATTAACGATTCAAGTACCAAGTAAATTTTTTTATGAATGGTTAGAGGAGCATTATATTAAATTATTAAGGGTAGCTTTAGTAAGACAATTGGGTAATGATGCCAAATTGATTTATGATGTTAAGATGGAAAACAATTACAGCAGTAATAGACCGCAAATTGTTAAAATACCAAGTTCAAACAGAGATCCACTTAAACCACAGAAAGTTACTGTTCCTTTAGAATCTAATAAAAGAGAATTAAGAAATCCTTTTATAATTCCAGGTTTACAAAAAGTTAAAATTGAATCACAATTAAATCCTAATTATAGTTTTGCAAATTTTGTAGAAGGAGATTCTAACAGATTAGCACGTTCTGCAGGTATGGCTGTAGCCAATAAACCAGGTGGAACTTCTTTTAACCCTTTGCTAATTTATGGAGGTGTAGGATTAGGAAAAACCCATTTAGCTCATGCAATTGGTGTTGATATCAAAGACAAGTATGCAGAAAAAACGGTACTATATATTTCGTCAGAAAAGTTTACACAACAATTTATAGATTCAGTAAAGTCGAATACAAGAAATGATTTTATACATTTCTATCAAATGGTAGATGTGTTAATTATTGATGATGTGCAATTCTTATCTGGAAAAGCTGGTACACAAGATGTATTCTTCCATATTTTTAATCATTTGCATCAAAATGGTAAACAGGTTATCTTAACTTCAGATAAAGCACCTGTAGATATGCAAGATATAGAACAACGTTTGTTATCTCGTTTTAAATGGGGGTTGTCTGCAGAACTGCAAGCACCAGATTATGAAACTAGAATTTCTATTTTACAGAATAAGTTATACAGAGATGGTGTAGAAATGCCAGAAGAAATTGTAGAGTATATTGCAAAAAATATCAAATCTAACGTTAGAGAGTTAGAAGGTGTTATTATTTCTATGATTGCACAAGCTTCTTTTAACAGAAAAGAGTTTTCTATAGAGTTAGCAAAGCAAATTGTAGATAAATTTGTAAAAAATACTAAGAAAGAAGTTTCTATAGATTACATTCAAAAAGAAGTATCAAAATATTTTGATATGGATGTTGCTACTTTGCAGTCTAAAACTAGAAAAAGACACATAGTTCAAGCACGTCAATTAGCAATGTATTTTGCGAAACGATTAACCAAAACCTCATTAGCAAGTATTGGAAATCAAATAGGGCAAAGAGATCATGCAACAGTTTTACATGCCTGTAAAACTGTAGATAATCTTACAGAAACAGACAAGCAGTTTAAAAAATACGTAGACGACCTTACTAAAAAGTTAACGTTCTAAAACAATTTTTATGATTAAAGTACTTATGGTTTGCTTGGGGAACATTTGTCGTTCACCATTAGCAGAAGGTATTTTGCAATCTAAAATTAATCCAGAAAAAGTTTTTGTTGATTCTGCTGGAACTGCTGCATATCATGTAGGGAATGCACCTGATGAACGTTCAATACAAGTTGCTGAAAAATATGGTATAGATTTAACAAATCAACGAGCTAGAAAATTTACTGCAAAAGATTTTTCAAATTTCGATTATATTTTTGCTATGGATGAAAGCAATTATGATAATATTTTAGCGTTAGCAAATTCGAAAGAAGATGAGGCTAAAGTACGTTTGATAAGAAACGAAACTCGTCCAAATAAAAATTTATCTGTTCCAGATCCTTATTATGGAGGAAAAGAAGGTTTCGAAAATGTGTATCAAATGCTAAATGAAGCATGTAATGTGATTGCAACAAAATTATCTTAAATAATAAAACAACAAATAATGATTGGCAAACTCTATTTAATACCTACAACTTTAGGAGAAACAGAACCTTTAGAAGTAATGCCTTTGTCTGTAAAAAAAGTAATTGAACAGATAGATTATTATATTGTTGAGAATGAAAAATCTGCAAGAAGATTTATTAAAAAAATTTCTCCTAAAAAATCTCAACCAGAATTAACCATTAAACTCTTAGACAAATATGCTGTAGAAGAGGAAACTCAAAAGTATTTGGATGTTTGTGTACAAGGGGTAAATGTGGGTTTATTGTCTGAAGCAGGAGTTCCTGCAATTGCAGATCCTGGAGCAAGTATCGTAAAATTAGCGCATCAAAAAAATATAAAAGTAGTGCCTTTGGTTGGGCCAAGTTCTATTTTAATGGCAATGATGGCTTCTGGAATGAATGGTCAAAATTTTGCCTTTAATGGTTATTTACCTATTGATAAAGGAGAAAGAAAAAGAGCTATTAAAGATTTAGAGCGATTATCTTTGGATAAAAATCAATCGCAAATATTTATTGAAACTCCCTATAGAAACGAAAAAATGTTGACTGATTTAAAATCGATTTTATCTCCAACTACATCATTATGTATTGCTGCAGATATTACCTTACCAAGTGAGTATATAAAAACGTTGTTAATAAAAGATTGGAAGCATCAGCAGCCAGATTTACATAAAAAACCAGCTATTTTTATCATTCAAAAATAATTACACTTTTGCGTTTTTATCAGCAAGTATAACAGAAGTATCATAGTCAGAGAACTTTTTCATATATAGCTGAATAGTTGCACCATATGCATCTTCAAAACGTTCAGTTCCATTACTTCTTAAAAATTTCTTTACGTTTCCTGCACCACTTAAATGTGCTGAAGCTAAAATTCCAGATTCTGTAATTTTTATACCATTAATTGTTTTACCTACAGAGCGTTTAATATCTTTTCTTAATATCCATTTATTTACTTTGCAAAGTGCTATAAAAGCTTTTTCTTGTTGCTCTGGATTTTGTAAAAAAGCATTGGTATCATAAATTCTAAAACGTTCTAAAGTAGTTTTTCCAAATTGATATTTACCTAAATACCCTAATGTATTTACAACTTTATAATCTCCTTGAGATTCTTTAAAAGCCAAAGCTTCTTTGAATGCTACAAAATTATTTTCTAAATAGGGTATGTTATAATCTACATAAGCTGGCTGAAGAGTGGCCTTTTTTGAATCTTTTTTCTTTTTAAGTGTAGTTGCGCTAACGAATAGTAATGTTAACACCGTTAAAAATAAAAACTTTTTGATCATATAAAATCTGTTTGTTTTTCGGGTGCAAATGTAAGTCTTAATTTAAATACTACTGATAATCAGTTAATTAATTTCGTCGAAATTATCGAAATGTAGATTTTGTTACTTTTTTATTGTCATTAATTACCAATCTTATTGTAGATTGTTATCAAATAATTAAAAAATTGGCTTTTTTTAACAAATAAAGAAAATGCTATCTGTTTACGCCTTGTTTATTTAACCATTGTTGGTAAGCAAATGCATTTTTGTTGTGCTGAGCAAGAGTTCTTGCAAACTTATGGTATCCAAAATTATCAACATCTACACACATGTAGTAGTAATTGTGATTTTGTGCATTTAGAACTGCATCAATTGAAGAAATATCTGGCATACCAATTAAACTAGGAGGTAGGCCCCTATATTTATAGGTATTATATGGAGAGTTAATTTTTAAATCTACATTCAGTACTCTTTTTACAACATAATCTTGGCCTTTAACTTCTTTAATGCTGTAAATAACAGTTGGGTCTGCTTGTAAAGGCCAGCCATCTCTTAATCTATTTAAATACAAACCTGCAACAATTGGTCTTTCTCTTTTCTTAGCAGTTTCTTTTTGTACAATAGAGGCAAGAGTAATCACTTCACCTTTTGTCATGTTTAGTTTTTTTGCTTTTTGTTCTCTAGATGAGTTCCAAAAGCGATTGTATTCTGCTAAAAGTTTATCTCTAAAATCGGTTGCTGAAACTGTCCAATAAAACTCATAACTATTAGGTATACAAATTTGCAAAACAGATTTTTCTGTTAAATTGTTTTTTTCTAAAAATGATTTTTCAGTTAATGCATTTAGAATAGCTAATGAGTCAGTTTCTATTTGTGCTGCAATTCTACCTGCAAATTTTTCAACAGTATCTTGATTGTTGAAGGAAACAGTTAACGGACTTTGATTTCCACTTCTTAATAAGTTAACAACATCATTATTAGACATGTTTTCTTTAATTACATATCTACCTACTTTTGGTTTGTCGAAACTTTTTTGAGCAGCTACCCAAAGAAATGTATTTGGATTTTTAGAATAATCAGCAATTTTTTCTTTAACGTCTACTAAACTATCAGTTGAGTTTACATAGAGTACAAACTCTTTAGTTATGGCTTTACCAAATATTTTTTGGTAGTAATTGTATCCTAAAATACCACCAATTACAACTATAAAACCAAGTATATATAAAACTTTTTTATTCAAACTATTGTTTTTTATGACGATACAAAATTAGGGATTTATCAATTGATATAAAACTTCATCTTTATATTTATCTTTAGAAAAAATCCAATCTTTTTTTGTGCCTACTTTTGTAAAGTTTTGTTTGATAAAAAGCTGGATACTTTTTGTATTGTCTGAAGTAATATTTGCATACAATTGATGTAACTCTAAATGAGTAAAAGCATAGTTTATTATTAATGATAATGCTTCTGAAGCAAACCCTTTATTTTGATGTTTTGGGGCTATTAAAACTCCAATTCCTGCTCTTTTGTGTTGTGGATTAAAGTCAAACAAATCAATCATTCCAATGTTTTCATTTGTATTTACTTCTGTAATTATTAAACGAAGTTGTTTGGCTTCATAGATGTCTAAATGTGCATTTTCTAAATATTGTTTAAGTATATATTTAGAAAACGGATTTTGAGTATGGCTAACTTCCCAAAACAATTCGTTATTTTCTATCTGATATAGAAACTCTAAATCTTCTGGTTCTAAGGCCCTTAGTAAAATGTTTTTTCCTTTTAATGTATTCATTAAATAGTTGTTTCTCCTTTAAAAACAAAAGTAGCAGGTCCTTTTAAAAATACATTTTTATATGCACCATTTTCTGCTTTAAAAGAAACCTCTAAAAGGCCTCCTTCTACAGGCAAAGAAATAAGTTCACTTTTAGTTTTGTTGGTTTTATGCATAGCTATTGCAACAGCTGTAACACCTGTTCCACATGCTAAAGTTTCATTTTCTACACCTTTTTCATAAGTTCTAACCCTAAAAGTAGTGTTGTCAATCTGTTGAACAAAATTTACGTTACTACCAGGCTTTTGATAAGAATTTCTGATTTTTTTTCCATTTTCATGAACAGGATAACCATTTAAATTATCTACCATTTCTACATGATGTTGTGTGCCTGTTTCTAAAAAATATCCGTTTTTACTTGATTCTATTTTGTGAACATCAATCATTTGTAGTGAAATTATTCCATCATTTATTTCAGCAAAATGCGAACCATCAACAGCTAAAAAATTAGTTTTATCAGATATTAAACCTAAATACTTTGCAAAAGCTACTGCACATCTTGCTCCATTACCACAAAAGGTTTCAGAGCCATCAGCATTATAATAAATCATTCTAAAATCATGTTCATTATCATTTTCCATTAAAATAATTCCATCTGCACCAACTCCAAAATGCCTGTCACAAATTTGTGAAATTTTGTCAGTATTTTTTTTTGGAAAGATTTTTGTTCTGTTATCAATCATCACAAAAT
This sequence comes from uncultured Polaribacter sp., assembly GCA_964565055.1. GTDB lineage: Bacteria > Bacteroidota > Bacteroidia > Flavobacteriales > Flavobacteriaceae > Polaribacter. The sequence goes on from CAZMDC010000025.1 coordinate 28,714, forward strand.
CATTTCCTGTTCCTTGATATTTAAAAAAGGGTAAATTCATGCTACAAAGGTAATGATTTACTAGTAAAAATTGTTCTGTTAAAACACGGTTAAAATCAGTTAAAACCTAGTTAAACAGATTTTTTAAAAATGTTAAAATTGTATATTTGATTAATTAAATTTTTAAAGTTATGAAGAAATTTTTCAGTTTTTTAGGAATGGCATTTTTAGGAGGAGCCCTAACTTTAGGAGGTTATAAAATGCTTTTTGATGAACCTGTTATAGAAAACAGTTCATACAACACATTACCACAAACCATTCAAGCCAATTATAATAGTTCAGTTACTTCTAATGGTTCTGCTGTGGCTGCATCAACAATAGATTTTACAGTTGCAGCAGAAAGAACTGTAAATTCTGTTGTGCATGTTAAAAACACAACAATAAGAACACAACAAAGCCCTTTAGATATATTTTTTGGTACTGGAAATGGAACTAGAAAATTTGAACAAGTAGGTACAGGAAGTGGAGTTATTATTTCTGCAGATGGTTACATAGTAACAAATAATCATGTTATTGATAATGCTAATGCTATAGAAATTACATTAAATAATAGGAAAAAATATGAAGCAACTTTAATTGGTACAGATCCTACAAACGATATTGCTTTATTAAAAATTGATGCAGAAACACCTTTACCTTATACGCCTTTTACAAACTCAGATACTGTAAAAATAGGTGAGTGGGTTTTAGCTGTAGGTAATCCTTATAACTTAACATCTACAGTTACTGCAGGAATTGTAAGTGCAAAGGGAAGAGATTTAGAAGGCAATGGAAATATTGAGTCATTTATACAAACAGATGCAGCTGTAAATCCAGGAAATAGTGGTGGAGCTTTAGTAAATACAAGAGGAGAATTGGTTGGTATAAATACTGCAATATCTTCTAAAACAGGGTCTTTTGTTGGGTATTCTTTTGCAGTACCCTCTAATATTGCTAAAAAAATTGTTGATGACTTATTAGAGTTTGGTGCAGTTCAAGAAGCAATTTTAGGAATTACAATAGACCAACAATATAATGATGAAGGTGTAAAAGTTGGAGATGTGTATTATGAAGATGGAGCAAATAACTCTCAGTTTAAAAAAGGAGATATTATTAAAAAAATTAATAACGTAAAAATCTCTAAATTTTCTGAGTTAAAAGGACAATTAACAGCTAAAAGACCAGGTGAATATGTAGATGTTACCTTAGAAAGAAATGGAGAGCTAATTACAAAGAAAGTAGTTTTAAATAAGAAAAATACCTTTATAGCAAGGTCTTTAGGTATTTCTTTAAAGGATTTAACTGATAAAGAAATGCAAAAATATGATATTAAAGGTGGTGCAAAAATTACACAAAATATAAACAGAACTCTAGATTATTATGGTGTTAAAGAAGGCTACATTATAACAAAAGTCAATAAAAAGGCTGTTTCAAATGCAGCCGAAGCAAAAAGAATTATAGACAATAGTAGTTTTGGTAATGGTAAACCGCTTTTCATAGAGTTGATTAATTTAGATGGTGAAACAGAAAAGTATGCTATTAGATAAATTTAGTTTTAAAAACTTATATAATCCTGATGTTAATCATCAGGATTTTTTTTGTTTTAAAAATTTTAACGAAATCGATTTCGTATTTTTAAAAAAAGAAATACTTTTGCAAAAATTTTAAATAGTAAACAAAACGATGTCATCAACTTTAGATTACGAAAAAGAAGTTTCTTCACAAGCACAAACTAGAAGAGCCACAGTAGAATTTATCAATATTGTAAACGATTTATGGTATGATAAATCTATAGAATTAGTAATGTTTAGAAATCCATTAGTAGACAAAAGAGCTAGTGAGGTTTTAAACTTGATAGATTATGCCAGAGAATTTGTAAATAAACCTATTACAATTCAAGATGCTTTAGAGATTGCAAAAGCAATTCAGCAAATAGATTTACCATCATCTAAATTAGATATTGGAAAATTGGCTTATGAGTGTCATTTAAACCCAAAAAGCTGTGCAGATAAAGTTGCCTTTGTAAAAAAGCAATTAAAAAATGTATCTGAAGTTAAAAACATTACACCAAAAGATGTAGTATTATATGGTTTTGGTAGAATTGGTCGTTTATTAGCTAGAGAGTTAATGACTAAAATGGGTAAAGGTTCTCAGTTAAGATTAAGAGCAATTGTTACTCGTGGAGAAATTACACAAGCAGTTTTAGATAAGAGAGCTTCTCTTTTAAGTATAGATTCTGTTCATGGTAACTTTTTAGGAACAGTGCAAACAGATATCGAAAACAAAGCATTAATTATAAACGGTACAACTGTTCATATGATTTCTGCAAATAACCCAGAAGATATAGATTATACAGCATACAAAATTAACGATGCTTTAATTATAGACAATACAGGTGCTTTTAGAGATGATGTTGCTTTAGCAAGACATTTAAAGTCTAAAGGAGCTAGTAAAGTTTTATTAACTGCTCCAGGAAAAGGAGTTCCAAATATTGTACATGGTGTAAATCACAAACAACATAACCCAGATACTGTAGATATTTTTTCTGCAGCTTCTTGTACAACAAATGCAATTACACCAGTTTTAAAAGTTTTAGAAGATAATTTCGGAATTAAAAAAGGACATTTAGAAACCATTCATGCATATACTAATGATCAGAATTTAGTAGATAATATGCACTCTAAATACAGAAGAGGTAGAGCAGCAGCATTAAATATGGTTATTACAGAAACAGGAGCAGGTAAAGCAGTTGCAAAAGCATTGCCAGCTTTAGAAGGTAAATTAACATCTAATGCAATTAGAGTTCCTGTACCAAATGGTTCTTTAGCAATTTTAAGTTTACAGTTAAGAACAGAAGTAACTACAGATAGCGTAAACGCAATTCTAAAACAACATGCATTAGAAGGTGATTTGGTAGAACAAATTAAATATTCTTTAGATAATGAGTTAGTTTCATCTGATATTATAGGTTCTACAGCACCATCAATTTTTGATAGTAAAGCAACCATTACAGATGGAGATACTATAGTAATTTATGTATGGTATGATAATGAATACGGATATTCACATCAAGTAATGCGTTTGGCAAAACACATTGCAAAAGTGAGAAGATATACATATTATTAGTAGTTTGTCTTAAAACAATAAAGAAAAGCCCAAAACAGTTTAGTTTTGGGCTTTTTATTTTTGATGTATTAAAATACAATCAATAGTATAGATTAGTCTTCTTCAAAAAAAGCAATTTTTACTTCAAATTCCTGATTTATAAATTCCTCTCTACTCATAAAATAGTCGGATGTGATTAATTGATGATGATTGTCTTTTTCATGTAAAAACCAAATAATATCATTAGCTTCATCAAATGCTTCTTCACCATTTAATTGATCACTAAACAAACGTTTTATAACATTATGACTATCTAAATTTTGGGCAAAACATTTTAAAGCAATTTCTTTAGTAATGTTTTTATCAGCATTCATTTTAGGCGTAATCTCAAAGTCAATAATTGTTGCTTTCGTATTTGGAAATTTACCATTAAAGGCTTTGTACAATAATTGATTGATGATAAAAAGTGTTTTATGTAAACCAATTCTAGGATATTCTTCAGAAATTTTATCAACCAACATTTCATAAGAAACAGAATCTATTTGATGTTCGTTCATTTCGTCAGATAATTTATAATCTAAAATTATTCTAGCAGCTTCACTTGGGTCTTTATCTGCAATTGCCATAAAGAGTAACTCTCTAAGCTCTTTAATATCAATACTTTCAATGTTTGGTAATTCAAACCGTTCTAAAAGTTCTTTATAATCATTTATAGACCATGCATTTTCAAGGTCGTCAACTGTAGAAATTTTATGTATTTTTATAGCGTATTTCATGTTTAAAAATCAATTTTGATTCTTTTAAATATACATTTTTTCAAACTTAAAAACAAGTTTTATCCATATGAATGTTCAAGAGAAAATAGAACAACTTCGTAACGAATTAAACAATCATAATTACAATTATTATGTATTAGACAATGCTACTATTTCTGATTTTGAGTTTGATATAAAGCTTAAAGAATTAGAAAAATTAGAAAAAGAAAACCCTATTTTTTTTGATGCAAACTCTCCAACTCAAAGAGTAGGAGGTACCATCACCAAAAACTTTAATACTATTGTTCATAAAAATAGAATGTATTCTTTAGATAATTCATATTCAAAAGAAGATTTACAAGATTGGGAAAAGCGTATTCAAAAAATGTTAGGTGCATCAGAAATTGAATATACTTGTGAGTTAAAATTTGATGGAGCATCGATAAACTTAACATACGAAAATGGGCAATTTGTAAAAGCGGTAACAAGAGGAGATGGTTTTCAAGGAGATGAGGTTACCAATAATGTAAAAACAATTCGTTCAATTCCATTATCAATTAAAAAAGATTTTGTTCAAGATTTTGAAATGCGAGGAGAAATCATTCTACCTTTAGATGGCTTCTTAAAAATGAATGAAGAACGTGTTGCAAATGATGAGGAAGAATATAGAAACCCAAGAAATACAGCAAGTGGAAGTTTAAAGTTGCAAGACAGTTCTGAAGTTGCAAAAAGACCTTTAGATTGTTTGTTGTATCAAGTAGTAACCTCAGAAAGAAAATACAAAACCCACTTTGAGAGTTTAGAAAATGCAAGAAAAGTTGGTTTTAAGGTTCCAAAAACGATTAAACTAGCCAAAACAATTGATGACGTTTTTGAATTTGTAAATTATTGGGATACTAAAAGACATGAATTACCTTATGAAACAGATGGTATTGTTATAAAAGTAAATAACCTACAACAACAAGAAGAGTTAGGGTATACTTCTAAAGCTCCAAGATGGGCAATTGCTTATAAGTTTAAAGCAGAACAAGTTTCTACGGTTTTAAATGAAATTACGTATCAAGTAGGTAGAACAGGAGCTATAACTCCAGTTGCAAATTTAGAGCCTGTGCAATTGGCAGGAACAACTGTAAAACGTGCTTCTTTACACAATGCAGATCAAATAGAAAAGTTAGATATTAGAGAAAACGATACTGTTTTTGTAGAAAAAGGAGGTGAAATTATTCCTAAAATTATTGCTGTGGATTTTGCAAAAAGGCAAAAAGATTCTAAACCTACAAATTACGCTACTCATTGTCCAGAATGTAATACAGCATTAATAAGAACAGAGGGTGATGCAAAACACTATTGTCCAAACGAATTTGGCTGTGCCCCACAAATTACTGGAAGAATAAAGCATTTTATTTCTAGAAAAGCAATGGATATTGATGGTTTAGGAGGTGAAACAGTAGATTTATTGCGAAAAGAAGGATTAATTAAAAATTACGCAGATTTATACGATTTAAAATTTGAGCAAATAATTCCACTAGAAAGAATGGCAGAAAAATCTGCTCAAAATATGATAGAGGGAATAGAAAAATCAAAAGAAATTCCTTTCGAAAAAGTACTTTTTGCACTTGGAATTCGTTTTGTGGGAGAAACTGTAGCTAAAAAGTTGGCAAAACATTTCAAATCTATAGATAACTTAATGCAAGCAACTTTTGAAGAACTAATAAATGTAGATGAAATAGGAGATAGAATTGCACAAAGCATAATTGAATTTTCAGAAAATGAAGAAAATAGAAATCTCATCAATCGTTTAAAAGAAGTTGGTGTTCAGCTACAGGTTTCTGCAGCAAGTTTAGAAAATCAGACTGATAAATTAAAAGGACAAATATTTGTAGTTTCTGGTGTTTTTCATCAAATGAGTAGAAACGAACTTAAAAAAGCAATAGAAGATAATGGAGGCAAAGTAAGCTCATCCATCTCAAAAAAAACAAATTATATAGTTGCTGGCGATAATATGGGGCCTGCAAAACTTGCAAAAGCAGAAACTCTAGGTATTAGTATTATTTCTGAACAAGATTTCATTAATAAAATAAGTTAAATAATTTGGCAGCCTTTTTGCACAATCTATATTCATAATATTGTTGTAATTCAAAAAACAAAATTGAAAAAACTTTTATACATATATATAATAGGTCTATCATTTATCACTTTTTCTCAAAAAAAAGAAGTTTTAGATTCGCTACCTAAAAATTTAGAGGATTACATTTTTGTAAAACCTGGTGATAGTATTACCATAAAATTAAATGAAATCATGCTTTTGCCTAAGCAAAAGTTTGCTTCAAAAAATGATATCCGTTACTATTTATGGTTTCGTAGAAAAGTTTTTAAAGCCTATCCTTATGCAAAATTAGCTTCTGAAAGATTAGATACTTTAAATGCTAGGCTAGCAAAAATAGAATCTAATAGTAAAAAAAGAAAATATACAAGGATAGTACAGAATTATATTGAAGGTGAATTTACAGATCAGATTAAAAAAATGACAAAAACAGAGGGGCGTATTCTAATAAAGTTGATTCATCGTCAAACAGGATCTACAGCTTTCGAAAATATAAAAAGTTTAAGAAGTGGGTGGAAAGCATTTTGGTACAATACAACAGCCAACCTTTTTACGTTATCATTAAAAGAAGAGTATCATCCAGAATTTGAAAATGAAGATTATCTTATAGAAGATATTTTACAAAGAGCTTTTCAAGACGGGTTATTAAAGAAACAAAATAGTAAACTAGATTTTGAGTTTCAAAAAATAATCATTGAAAAAAAAGCTAAAATTAATGTAGAAGAGTATAAACAAATGTTTGCCAAATTAAAAAAGAAGAGAAAAAAGAATTAAAAGTTATCCTTTTTTTAGAGCTACTCATCATTTCTAAGTATATTGTTGTATTATAGTTCTAATTTATGTTACATCTACATCAACTTAATTTTAAGAGTTTTTATTGGTACTTTTCGTTATAATTAAGGTATTGTTTATTTGTTTAAATAGAATGTATCTATTGTTATAAAAAAACTTGATTTTTTTTCACTTTGTAAAGTGCTTATTTTGTTGGTTTTAGTTTTTAGATTAGTAGTATTGTAAAACAAATTTCAGAAAAGTGTTGTGAGATTAAAAAGAGGTTGTATATTTGCACCCGCTAACGGAAATATGGTTAGTTAAATGAGTTCATTGATATGTTGTTTTTGTTGAGTTGTTCTTGAAGGAATTGGTTGAAAAAAATAAATTTTCATCATTTTTACTAGGATGATAAATAAAAAGAGTAGTATCTTTGCAGTCCGAATTTTTCGGAAAAAGTTCTTCTTTTTTTAGGGTTTTTAAAAAATAAAAAAAATATATTTTTTTATTGTCAGAAATAAAAAAGTTTATATATTTGCACCCGCTAACGGAAATAGCGAAAAAGTTTAGAGAGATTTTGGAATG
>CAZMDC010000026.1:0-35245 GCA_964565055.1 uncultured Polaribacter sp.
CAAAACCAGATGATAATATTTCTATATTATTTTCTTCAAAATATGTTTGTAAGGCACCAAATTGTTCAAAAGGAGCATAGATAATTACACCTTCTTCGTCATCAAAAACTTCTTCTACTTCAAAGTCGATTAATTCTAGTTCTAACTCTTCCATATCCATAGAAATATTATCTTTTTTGATAGTGAAATTACAAGTATGATCAAACATAAAAGAAACAGAGCCAGAAGTTCCTAAATTTCCATCACATTTGTTAAATGCAGCTCTTACATTGGCAACTGTTCTGTTGTTGTTATCTGTAGCAGTTTCTATTAAAACAGCTATTCCATGAGGAGCATAACCTTCAAAAAGTACTTCTTTATAGTCTGCAGTGTCTTTATCAGAAGCTTTTTTTATAGCACGTTCTACATTGTCTTTGGGCATATTTGCTGCCTTTGCATTTTGTATAACCGCTCTTAATCGTGAGTTTGTATCTGGGTTTGGGCCACCTTCTTTTACAGCCATAACAATATCTTTACCAATTCTGGTAAAAGTTTTTGCCATTGCTGACCAACGCTTCATTTTTCTTGCTTTCCTGAACTCAAATGCTCTACCCATTTCTGTTTGTTGTTTTAATTTAAATGTACACAAATGTAAAAAACACGATGGTTTTCTACAATTATAATTTCATTTAAACTTAGTAAATTAATTTATAAGTTGATAAGCTTGTTTTGCAATTTCTATTTCTTCATTCGTAGGAATTACTAGAACTTTTACTTTAGAGTTGTCAGCTTGTATTTCTCTTAAATCTTTAGCACGATTATTATTTTTTTTATCATCTAAAAGAATGCCTAAAAAATCTAAATTAGCACATGATAGTTTGCGCATTAAGGCTGAGTTTTCTCCAATACCTGCTGTAAAAACAATAGCATCTAAACCGTTTAAAATAGTTACAAAAGCACCAATGTATTTTTTTATTCTATGTGCTGCTATTTCTAATGCATTTTTGCATTCTAAATTTCCACTTTCTGCTTGTTCAGATATTTCTCTTAGATCTGAAAACCCTGTAAGGCCTAGCATTCCAGATTCTTTGTTTAATATATTCGCTACTTCATCTACAGATTTGTTGAGTTTTTTCATCAAAAAGAAAATTACAGATTGATCAATATCTCCAGCTCTTGTGCCCATAACCAATCCATTTGCAGGTCCAAAACCTAATGAATGCTCAACACTTTTTCCATTTTGAATTGCAGTCATAGAACAGCCATTTCCAAGGTGAATAGTTATAATATTTTTGCCATTATCTTTTCCTAAATGTTCTATCGCTTTTTCTGAAACATATTTGTGGCTTGTACCATGAAAGCCATATGCTCTTATATTATTTTCTTTTAAATATTTATTTTCAATTGCATATTGATAGGCAACTTTTGGCATGGTTTGATGAAAAGCAGTATCAAAAATTGCAATTTGTTTTGCGTTTTTAAATATAGTTTCTGCAATTTCTATACCTGTTAAATTTGCAGGATTGTGAAGAGGAGCAAGATCAAACAGATTACGAATATTGTCTTTTACATCTTGATTTACAATGGTTGTTTTGCTAAACTTACTTCCTCCATGAACGACTCTGTGTCCTACAGCTGCAATTTCACTAACAGTATTTATAACTCCAATTTTTGAATCTAATAATGTTTTTGCTATTTTTTGCAATCCAATTTCATGATTTAAAACAGGCAGTGTCTCAGTAAATTTATTGCCCTTTTTTTCATGAGTAAATATTGCATCAGTCATACCAATTCTTTCAACCAAACCTACACATTTTACAGTTTGTGAAGGCATTTTAATCACTTGATATTTTAATGATGATGAACCTGCATTTAAAACTAAAATATTCATATTATCCTTGTTCTGCTTGAATTGCGGTTAATAAAACTGTATTAAAAATATCGTCTACAGTACAGCCTCTACTTAAGTCATTAACAGGTTTGTTAAGTCCTTGTAGCATTGGCCCAATTGCTAATGCACCAGTTTCTCTTTGTATGGCTTTATAGGTGTTGTTTCCAGTATTTAAATCAGGAAAAATTAAAACAGAAGCTTGCCCAGCAACTTTGGAGTTTGGCATTTTTGTTTTTGCTACAGACATATCTACAGCTGCATCATATTGTATTGGACCTTCAATTTTTAAATTAGGATTTTTTGCTTTTACAATTTCTGTTGCTTTTCTAACTTTTTCTACTTCTTCACCTTTTCCAGAACTTCCTGAAGAATAAGACAGCATAGCTACTTTAGCTTCTATGCCAAAAGCTTCTGCAGATTGTGCAGAAGAAATTGCAATTTCTGCCAGTTGTTCTGCATTTGGATTTGGATTTACAGCACAATCTCCCATAACAGAAACTCTATCTGATAAACACATAAAAAATACAGATGAAACTACTGATACACCTGGTTTTGTTTTAATAATTTGTAAAGCTGGTTTTATGGTATGCATTGTTGTGTGTACAGCACCAGAAACCATACCATCAGCTAAACCGTTTAAAATCATTAGTGTACCATAATAAGAAACATCTCTTGTTAAATCGTTTGCAGTTGTTTCTGTCATGCCTTTATGCTTTCTAGCTTCGAATAACGTTTTTGCAAAACGCTCATTGTATATAGAATTTTCTGGGTTTAAAACGTTTATTTTATCTAAATCAATTTGTATACCCAATTGGTCGCATTTTGATTGTATTTCTCTTTGATTCCCTAATAAAGTTAAATCAACAATATTTAATAATTGTAAACGTGCTGCAGCTCTAATAATTCGTTCATCATTACCTTCTGGTAATACAATATGTTTTCTGTGTGCTCTTGCTTTTTGTAGCAAATTGTACTGAAACATACTTGGAGTTAATTTATCTGATTGAAAAGACGTAAGGCTATTTGTTAGACTTTCTACGTTTATATATTTATCGAAAGTATCTAAAGCGAGTAGAATTTTTTTACTGTTGGTTGCATAAATTTTTGGCTTAACAGCACCAATTTTGTTTGAAATTCCAAAGGTTCCTCCATCAACAGAAATAATAGGAATAGTTGATTGTACACCTTCTATTAGTTTAATGATTGAATCTTCTGGAATTAAACCACCTGTTAATACAATACCTGAAATTCTTGGGTAATTTTTTGATGCGTTTGCTTGTAAAGCGCCTAAAATAATATCTGCTCTGTCTCCAGGAGTAATAACTAGTGTGTTTTCTTTTAAATGTGTTAAATAGTTTCTTAATTGCATTGCACCAGTACTAAAACTACCTATGGCATTATTTAAAAACTGCTCTCCAAAAAGTATTTTTCCATCAAGTTCTTCAACAACTTCTTTTACAGTTGGGTAAGCAAGAAAATGTACTTTAGGAACTACATCTAAATGAATTTTTTTAGGTATAATTTTTTGTAATTCATTTCTAATAAAATCTACTTCATCAGCTTCAATTTTATTTGCAATTACACCAATAACATCTACTTCTTTATTTATAAAAGACGCGTAGGTAATTTGCATAGTGTTTATAAAATCTTTCTTTTTCTTATCATTACCTGCACCAACAATTAAAACCGGAATTCCTAAATTTTTAGCAATCATAAGGTTTACATCTATTTCTGTAAAACCACCTTCACCAGAAAAATCAGTACCTTCTACTAAAACATAATCAAATTTTTGTTCTAGTTTTTTATACTTTTTAATAACATTATGAATAATTTCTTCAGTTTTGCCTTCGCTTAATAATTCAACAACTTCACTTTGTTCGTAAGCATAACAGTCTTCATATTTTATATCTAAATTAAAAAACTGAATTGCTGTATTTGTATGATTATCAAAGGTGTCGTTTTTGCCTTTATTGATGATGGGTCTAAAGTATCCTACTTTAGCAGATCTTGTCAACATCATTCTTAAAAGACCTAATGATATCAACGATTTTCCGCTGTTTGACTCTATTGTAGTTACGTATATTGCTTTGCTCATTGTAGTTTAAATTCTATTGCAAAAATAAGGCATAAAAAAATGACCAAATCTGATTTTGGTCATTTATAATTTATTAAAATATAAGTGCTATTGATTAAACCTGTAAAACTCCCATATTGAATTGTTTTTCAATAGGAGCGTGGTTTGCAGCTTCAATACCCATAGAAATCCAAGTTCTGGTGTCTAGAGGATTGATTACTGCATCTGTCCAAATTCTTGCAGCAGCATAATATGGAGAAATTTGTTTATCGTATCTCGATTTAATTTCTTTAAACAATTCAGCTTCTTTTTCTGGCGTAATTTCTTCACCTTTCTTTTTAAGAGATGCAGTTTCTATTTGTAACAAAACTTTTGCAGCAGAATTACCACTCATAACAGCCAATTCTGCACTTGGCCAAGCAGCAATTAATCTAGGATCGTAAGCTTTACCACACATTGCATAATTACCTGCTCCATAAGAGTTACCAATAACAATCGTAAATTTTGGAACAACAGAATTACTTACAGCATTTACCATTTTTGCACCATCCTTAATAATTCCTCCATGTTCAGATTTTGAACCTACCATAAAACCAGTTACGTCTTGTAAGAATACCAATGGTATTTTTTTCTGATTGCAATTTGCAATAAAACGTGTAGCTTTATCAGCAGAATCATTATAAATTACACCACCAAATTGCATTTCTGTAGGTTTCGTTTTTGATGAAGTTGTTTTAACCAATTTACGTTGATTCGCAACAATACCAACTGCCCAACCATCAATTCTAGCATAACCAGTTAGAATGGTTTGTCCATAACCTTCTTTATATTGTTCAAATTCAGATTTATCTACCAAACGTTTTATGATTTCTAACATATCATATTGTGCGTTTCTCTCTTTTGGAAGGATTCCAAAAATATCATCAGGATTTTCTTTTGGTTCAAAAGCTTCTGTTTTACTAAAGCCAGCTTTATCATAATCACCAATTTTATCAACTATAAATCTTATTTTATCTAATGCATCTTTGTCGTCTTTAGCTTTGTAATCTGTAACTCCAGAAACTTCACAATGCGTTGTTGCACCACCAAGTGTTTCATTGTCTATGTGCTCTCCAATTGCTGCTTTAACTAAGTAGCTGCCAGCTAAGAATATACTCGCAGTTTTGTCTACAATAAGCGCTTCATCACTCATAATAGGTAAATAAGCTCCACCTGCAACACAGCTACCCATAACTGCAGAAATTTGAGTAATTCCCATAGAGCTCATTACAGCGTTATTTCTAAAAATTCTTCCAAAATGCTCTTTATCAGGAAAAATTTCATCTTGCATTGGCAAATAAACACCTGCTGAATCTACCAAGTAAATTATTGGTAATTTATTTTCTATTGATATTTCTTGTGCTCGTAAATTCTTTTTTCCTGTAATTGGAAACCAAGCTCCAGCTTTTACAGTGGCATCGTTTGCAACAACAATACATTGTTTCCCTTTAATGTAACCCATTTTTACAACTACGCCTCCAGAAGGACATCCTCCATGTTCTGCATACATGTCTTCGCCAGCAAATGCGCCAATTTCAATCGATTTCGTACTTTTATCTAAAAGATAATCAACTCTTTCACGAGCAGTCATTTTTCCTTTTTGATGTAGTTTGTCAATTCTTTTTTGACCACCACCTAATTTTACTTTTGCAAAACGATTTTTTAAATCGGATACTAATAATTTGTTATAGTCTTCGTTCTTGTTGAAGTTGATGTCCATGGATGTCTTTGTTTTTTTATGTAAAAATAAGTTTTTTAGCTATATTTTCGTATGATATTATCTACCGTTTTTGAAATATCATTGTATTTATTTTTTTTCTGCAATCGAGTTGGTTTAGCTACTCTTTCTTTACAGTTTTTTATAGCACAGGTTTCGCAAGTTACTCCAACTTTTTGTTGAGTAAAATTGTTTTCGTTTAAAAAATTAATTTTCTTTTTTAAGTGATTAGAAACTAGAATTCCAATACTAACACTTCTGTTGATATCTTTTTTAAAAGGATCTTTTGCAGCAGATGAAATTACTAAATAATCGTTTTTTTGATTTTGATAAGAAGAAATTTGAACGCCAAATGTATCTCTTTTTTTATCAGAATTTTCCAGTTTTTTTATGGTGTTTATTGCAACCCATCTTCTGCAATAATGCTCATTATTTCTATTAGCATGTGGTGCTTGTTGTTGTGTAATATGAAGCTCTTTATTTAGCCTAAATTCTGGTAAATTTTCTTGATGTGTAAATCGTAAAAAAAATAAATTTTTAATATTAAAAAATTTGGGTAGTATGTTTGTTAATCTTTGATAAAAGGTTTCTTGAGAGCAATTAAATTGGTGTATAAGTTGATGAAGTTTTAAAGGTTCCCATTTTTGTAAAGCAAAAAAATCTTTAAGTTTTAGAGTTAGGTTTTTTCTTGGAATTATTAATGCACCTGCAAAATAGGAAGCAATAAAATTATTTAAAACTTGATCAAAATTCTTGAAGTTTATCCAAGGAAAAGTATACAAACGATCTTTTATATTTAAAAAATTATAAGCTATTTCTTTGGCATAGATAAAGGTTTTTTGAGCTTCAGATATATTTTTATCTAGTAATAATATTTTTTTTGTAGGTATATAAATGCTTCTTAACTCCTCTAGATTTTTATGTTTTTCTAGTTCTTTTGTATTTATTTTATAACCAAACTCTTCAATTAAAATTTCTTCTAAGTCTATGGCTGCTATTCTATTAGATAAATTTATATGATACGCTTTTGCAAATCTCTCTACATCATTTTCTATGTCTTCAAAATAATTATTGTGTGCTTCTTGATATGATCTTAAAGAAGCTAAAAAGAAACTTTCTCTAGTTAAGTTATAGTTTTGGGAAATTTTAATAATAGTACTTATAAATGCATTTACTTTAGCTGGCGCATTTGCTATAATGTCTATTAAGTTATTTTCCTTGATACCAAAAAGGTTTAAAGGGATTTCTTTTAAAATTTTTGATTGTAGAATTTCTCCAATTGGTGCAAGGTTTTTATCTAATTTAAGAGAAACTAAATGATCATAAGGTACTTCTAAACTTTCAGAAAGTAGCAGTATTTTATCAGTTTTGGGGTACTTTTTTCCTTTTTCTATTTCGTTTAAATATGATTTTGAAAGTCCAGAAAGTTTTGCAAGACCAAATAAAGATAATTTTCTTTCTGTTCTAATCTGTTTAATTTTTAAACCAAAAATTAAACGAATATATTCATCTTCTAAACTCATAGAAATCAAAGATACTACAAATAGCGAACATTCGCTATTTGTAGTATCTTAAAAACTTTATCATTTTACAATAAACTAAGGCGCTTTTTATAATTTCTACAAATCTCTTTTTAATAATAATTTATACGATAAAAAAATGAAAATAAATGTCCATACAGAAACAATTAATATAGTTGAAAACTCAACACTAGTTTCTACAAATGTTTTACCAATTTGACTAGCTACAGATTTAACAGCTCCTAATCTAGAAAAAGGTTCTTTGATTAAGTTTGTCATGGCTTCTAGAGGTAAAAACTGCATAATTCCATTCACTTTTTCACTAGTGTTTTCTGCATCTTGAAACTCCCAATACAAAAACCCTTTAAACATGCTTTCTATAATTAACCAAACAAACATGGCACCAACTGCAAAAGCAGAACGTTTTACAAGGATTCCTAAAAATAATCCAAAAGAGAAAAAGCCAACTAATTTTATAAAAAAGGCGAGTAAATATTCTAAATCTGAAACAATAATAGCAAACTCATCATAATCTGAATACACTAAACCTAAAATTAATGAAACTACAAATACAAAAATAGTTGATATAGCTGCAAAAGCGATTACTGTATAGAATTTAGAAAGTATAAATTCTTTTTTACTTAAACCATCTATTAAGTTTTGCTTTAGTGTTTTGTAACTGTATTCGTTAGACATCATAGATACAATTACTAACAATAAAAAGAATTTTAGAATTGCAGCAACATATGTGTTAAAGTGCCAAATGTAGGGAAAGTTAAAGATTCCTGCATCTGCTAAATGCAATTTAAAATCTCCAAACTCAAACTTTATTGCAGCAATTAGTGCAATAGAAGTTAAAAGACCAAAGTATATAATAGATAATATTTTACTGGCTTTATTGTATCTTAATTTATGGAATTCTATAGTAAGTAGTCTAAACATGACTGTATTTTTTTAGGTTGATTAATTGTTTTTGGTTAAATCTAAAAATTGCTGTTCTAAACTAGGTTTACGTTTTATTAAATGACTTAAAACAAAACCTTTATCGAATAAAAATTTATTGATTTCTGCAGCAGAAATATCATTATTTAAGGTGGCAATAATTGTTTCGTGTTCTTTACTTACTTTTAAAATTGCTTCATGTGCATCTAAAAGAGCAATTAAATTATCTTCATCAGTATCAACCTTAAGTTCAAATAAACCTTTTGAAGCTGTCATTTCATCAACTCTACCAGCATATAATTTTATGCCATTTCTAATTACTACAACATGAGAACATACTTTTTCTACTTCGTCTAAAAGATGAGAAGCTAATAAAATTGTGGTGCCATTAGCCGCAATTTTTTTAATGATTTCACGAATTTCATGAATTCCTTGTGGGTCTAAACCGTTTGTGGGTTCATCTAAAATTAAAATTTCTGGATCATTTAACAACGCAGATGCAATTGCCAAACGTTGTTTCATACCTAAAGAAAAGGTGCTGAATTTACTATTTCTTCTATCAAAAAGATTTACAGTAGCTAGTTTTTCATCTATTTTTTCTGTTGATATTCCTTTAATCCTACAAATTAAAGACAGGTTTTGAGCAGCTGTCATGTATGGATAAAAATTTGGACGCTCTATAATAGCACCTACTTTTTTAAGCGCTTCATGGGTTGATAGTTTTCCATCAAACCAAGAAAAATCTCCAGAAGTTCTGTTAACAACGTTTAATATAATTCCTAAAGTGGTAGATTTTCCACTTCCATTTGGGCCTAGAATACCGTAAACATTTCCTTTTTGAATATCAAAAGAAAGGTTGTTTACAGCATGTACTTTGCCGTATTTTTTGTCTAAATTTTTTAGTGATAAAATTGTTTCCAAAGAAGTTAGTTTAGTCGGTTATACTATGTAAGACGACTAAAATACAATTTTGTTACTAGAAAAACTTATTTGAAATAGTTTTTGATTTGTTTAAAAAAGTTGATTTAAAATTTAAAACGAGAATAGTTTTACAAAGCAAAGGTAGTGTTATTACTTAGTAATTATTGTAATCAAAATCATCAAAATGGCCATATTCATCATCAATATCGTCTTCATCATCTTCGTCAAAACCATCATTTAATTTATCTGCAACAAATTCTTTTTCAGGTGCTTCTTCTGGTATTTCACCTACTTCTAAAATAGTTTGTGGTAAGTCTTCTCTTTTTTCTGATGATATTTCAACTACATCAACATAGAATGTCCACATTTTTAAAAAATCGTAAACATAAATAAGTTTACTGTTTTCTTCTGGTAAAGTATCTGTTAATGTGCAAGTTTTCATAGAAATAGCATCACCTGCTTCTGCCATATTAAACAACGGAATTTCTTCTCCTTGATTCCATTCGTCATCTGTTCTGTAAAAAGAAGCCATTTCTTGCCCTTCAAAACCAAATGTTTTTGCAATGGTAAAATGTAAATTTTCTAAATCTATAGTTTCATCAACCAAAATAGTTCTTAAAACATCTTCTTTGGTATCTAAAATAACTCTAATCTTGTACATAAATTTTGCTTTCTTTTCAGGTGCAAAAATACAAATTTTTATGCGTATTTTTACATCATAAACATTTAGAAATGGACACAGAAACGCTTTTAAAAGCATTTAATGCAAGAAATAAAAATACTTTAATGGAAACACTTGATATAGAATATGTTGCTATTGGAGAAGATTTTTTAACAGCAAAAATGCCTGTTTCTTCTAAAGTGCATCAACCTTATGGACAATTGCATGGAGGTGCAACAGCTGCTTTAGCAGAAACTGTTGGTAGTGCTGCTTCCAATTTTTTTATTGATAGTAAAAATCAATTTATAAACGGAATTCAATTGTCTATAAACCACATAAAAAGCAAGAGAGAAGGTATTGTTTTTGCAACTGCAAAAAATATTCATAAAGGCAGAACAACCCATTTATGGGAAGTGCATATTGTGGATGAAAACGATGCGTTAATTTCTGTAGCAAAAATGACAAATATTGTTTTGCCAAAAAAGCAGTAACAATTTTGTTTACATGTGATTTATAAACTTAATTCAACAACATCAATTTGAATTTATTAAATAAAATAGATAGTTCTTACTCACAAAATAAACCTTTTGTGGTATATAGAAAACCAAATGAAAAATTAGTTTCTGGCTATTTTATGGAAGATAATTCTTTGTTTTTTACTGATGATTATTCGCAATCTGGTTTTGTTTTTTCTCCTTTTGATACCAATAAAAAAGGAGTTTTATTTCCTTTGGAGAAGTCATCAATAGAGAGAGAACAAATAGAAATAAATGAAATTCAAAATTATAAAATAGAAGAGCAGCAAGATTTAACAGCACAAGAGAGTCATATACAAATTGTAGAAAAAGCAATAAAAGCAATTAATGAAAGTGATTTACAAAAAATTGTAATTTCTAGAAAAGAAGTTTTGAGCTTATCAACTTTCGATTTAATTTCAATTTTTAAAAATTTATTGTTTAGTTACACTTCTGCATTTGTTTACGTTTGGTATCATCCAAAAATAGGTTTGTGGTTTGGAGCTACACCAGAAACACTTTTAAAAGTAAATGAAAATATTTTTAAAACCATGTCTTTGGCAGGTACACAGGAGTTTGTAAATCAAGAAAAAGTTGTTTGGAAAAATAAAGAGTTAGAAGAACAGCAATTGGTTACTACATTTATAGAGCATCAATTACAACCTATTGCTGAAGGTTTAGAGATTGATAAAACAGAAACAATTAGAGCAGGAGATTTATTGCATTTAAGAACAAAAGTAGAAGGTGTTTTAAACAAAGAAGCTAATTTAAAAGCTTTAATAAAAGCATTACACCCAACACCTGCAGTTTGTGGTTTGCCAAGAGAAAAAGCTAAAAAGTTTATTGTAACAAACGAATTGTATGATAGAACTTATTATACTGGTTTTTTGGGGGAGTTGAATATAAAAGATACTGAATCAGATTTTAAGAAAACTGAATTGTTTGTAAACTTAAGGTGCATGTCTGTAGAAAATGATATCGCAAATGTTTATGTTGGTGGAGGTATTACAAAAGATAGTGATGCAAAGAAAGAATGGTTAGAAACCGTGTCTAAATCTAAAACAATGAAGAAAGTTTTATAATATATAAAACCGTAAACAATAATTTGTTTACGGTCTTACAAGTGTAAAATTGAATTTGAATTAAAAGTCTTTAAAAACTATTTAGTAATAATAATTTTTTAAAAGGTTTAAATATCATCAAAAGAAACGTCTGTGAAATTTTTTGCAGATGTTGTTTCTTCTGTAGAAGTGTTATTTTCTTCTTTTTTAAAGTCTTTTTGATGACGCTCGCTAATTACTTCATTACCTTTTTCAGCAACAATATAATCAGTAGCTTTTGTTAGCATTTCATGAAAATCAGCAAAATCTTCTTTATAAAGATATATTTTATGTTTTTGATAATGGAATGAGCCATCATCATGTGTAAATTTTTTACTTTCTGTTACTGTTAAATAGTAGTCATCTGCTTTTGTAGCTCTAACATCAAAAAAATAGGTTCTTCTTCCTGCTCTTAATACTTGAGAAAAAATTTCTTCCTGTTCAACTCTCTCTGCCATAATCTTTAAATAGTTGTTAACTTATGTTTGTTATACTTACAAATCTAATAAAATATTTTACGTAGCAATGTTAAAGATTAAATTTCTTTTTCTAAAAGTTGTTGTTCGTATAAGTCTTTATAATAGCCTTCTGTGTTTATTAATTGATTGTGAGTTCCTTGTTGTATAATTTTACCATCATCTAAAACAATAATTTTATCTGCATTTTTGGCAGATGATACTCTGTGGCTTATAATAAAAGTAGTTTTATTTTTAGATACTTTTTCTAAGTTTGATAATATTTTCTCTTCTGTTTCTGTATCTACAGCTGATAAACAATCGTCAAAAATTAAAATTTTAGGGTTTTTAATAATTGCTCTAGCAATAGAAACACGTTGTTTTTGTCCACCAGATAAAGTTACACCACGTTCACCAAGAATAGTGTTATAACCATTTTTAAAGTCGATAATATTATCATGAACCACTGCATTTTTTGCTGCGTTAATTATTTCTTCTTCTGTTGCATCTTGCTTACCAAACTTAATATTATCTCCTATAGATTCTGAAAATAAGAAAGGATCTTGAGGTACAAATCCAATTTGACTTCTAATATCGTTTAAATTACCTTCTTTAATGGGTTTGTCATCAATTAAAATAACACCTTCTGTAACATCATACAACCTAGAAATAAGTTCTATAATTGTAGATTTTCCAGAGCCAGTTTTACCAAGTATAGCTAAGGTTTCTCCAGTGTTTACTGTAAGGTTTATGTTTTTTAGAGCTGTAATATTGGTGTCATCATACGTAAAAGTAACATCTTTAAATGTAATTTTACCTTCAATTTTTGTAGGATTCTGATTGGTGTTTTGTATTTCAGGGACTTCATCTAAAAACTCGTTAATTCTTGCCTGAGAAGCTTCTGCTTGTTGAACCATAGAAGTAACCCAACCAACAACAGCAACAGGCCATGTTAAAATATTTACATATAATATAAACTCTATAATAACCCCAGATTGAATTTCGCCATTTATGTAACGTAAACCACCAATATAAATCACAATTAAATTACTAACTCCAATGAGTAAAACCATCAAAGGAAAAAACAATGCATTTGCCTTTTGAAGATCTATATTCTTTTCTTTACTCTCATTAGAAATTTCATCAAAATCTCTAATGATTGATTTTTCTATTCCATAAGATTTTACAACGTCTATTCCAGAAAAAAACTCTTGATTAAATGTGGTTAATTTAGAAAGGTACTGTTGCACAATTGTACTTCGTTTATGAATAACTTTACTCAATAAAAAAATGGAAATTGATAAAAGAGGAAAAGGAATAAGCGTATATAACGTAAGTTGTTTATCAACTTGAATCATTTGCGCAAAACCTACAACTAAAAGTACAATCATATTCATGGTGTACATAATTGCTGGCCCAACATACATTCTTACCTTAGAAACATCTTCGCTAATTCTATTCATTAAATCACCTGTTCTGTTTTTCTTGTAAAAATTTAAAGACAGTTTTTGGTATTGTTGATAGATTTCGTTTTTTAAATCGAACTCAATTAATCTAGAAGTTACAATAATAGTTTGCCTCATTAAGAAAGTAAAAAAACCACTCAAAAGAGCAACACCAATAATAATGAGTACGTTTATTAAAAGTTCGTGTTTTACTTGGGCTAAATCTGTAACAGTATTATTTAAATAATCTTCTACAATATTAAAAGAGTTACCAATAATTCTAGGTACTTGTAAAGCTAATAGCTTTGCTAAAATGGTAATGAGCAAACCAGTTAAGATACGCCACTTGTATTTCGAAAAAAATTTGTTTAAATATTGTAAAGCTTTCAAAGAAAATATATTAAAAAGAAAGCACGAAGATACGAGTTTCAAAAAGATAATTTTTCTTAAAAAAGAATTAAAAAATGGGTACTCAAAACTAAAATAATACTACTTTTGCAACGCAACAAATAGCAATTTTATATAAGTTCTTTTCCATGATTAACAGAAGACATATTCGAGTTAAAGTAATGCAATCTGTATACGCAATGCAGCAATCTCATAATGATGATGTTGTAAAAGAAGAAAAATTCTTGAAATTTAGTATTCAAAAAATCTTCGATTTGTACGTTCTAAACCTACGCTTGTTGGTAGAAGTACAAAAGCTGGCAGCAAAAAAAATTGAGTTATCAAAAAAGAAAATTCTTGCTACTCAGCAAGATTTAAAGCCAAATACAAAATTTATAGACAATAAACTTATCAATGCAATTGCAGAAAGCATAAGTGTAGAGAGTTATGTAGAAGTAAACAAGTTAGACAATTGGTCTTTAGATGATGAGTATGTGAAAATTATTTTAGATGAATTGCAACAAAGCGATTTATATAAAAATTACTTAAACACAGAAGAAGACTCTTTTAAAATTGATAAAGCTTTTGTTATTGACTTTTTTAAAGAAATTATTGCACCTAATGAAAAATTAGCTGAATATTATGAAGATAAAATGATTTCTTGGGTAGATGATATTCCTTACGTAAACACTTGGATTTTAAAGTCTCTTACAAAGCAAAAAGCAAATACAAACTTTACTCTAGGTACATTATATAAAGATAAAGACGATGAGGATTTTGTTTCAAATTTATTTAGAAAAACAATTTTAAAACACAAAACTTACGAGCAAGATATTGCAGAAAAAACACCTAACTGGGAGTCAGATAGAATTGCAGATATTGACATGATTTTAATAAAAATGGCAATTACAGAGTTTATCAATTTTGCATCTATACCTGTAAGAGTAACTATTAATGAGTATATAGAAATTGCAAAAGACTACTCAACAACAAAAAGTAGTTACTTTGTAAACGGAGTTTTAGATAAAATTTCTAAAGAGTTTGTTAAAAACAAAAGAATCGTTAAAATAGGAAGAGGTTTACTGTAAATTTGTGCAACCAATTTTTTATTTATTATTTTTACAAAAATTAATTTAATCATGAAAAAATCAACAATTTTAATAGCATTTTTAGTATCAGCAATGGCATTTACTTCTTGTGATAAAAAAGCAGATGCGTCATCAAAAATTAATAAAGATAAATTAGAGAGTGCTAAGACAAGAGATGTAGAAATTAAAAATGGAGCTGCTTTAGTAACTTTTGATGAAACTGAATATGACTTTGGTACTGTTACAGAAGGAGAAGTGGTAGAAACCGTTTTTAAAGTAACTAACTCTGGTAAAACAGATTTAGTAATTACAGATGCTCAAGTAACTTGTGGTTGTACAGTACCAGTTTGGCCAAAACAACCAATTAAACCAGGTGAAACAGAAGAAATTCAAGTGCGTTTTAATACAGCAGGTAAAGGTAATAGACAGCAAAAAAATATTACTTTAATTACAAATACAGCTTCTGGAAGAGAAATATTAACGCTTAAAGGTATGGTTACTCCAAAAGCATAACATTAAATATATAAATGGATTCAGGAAGTTTAGCAAGTATGTTGCCTTTTTTGGCAATGATAATAGTCTTATATTTTTTTATGATAAGACCACAAATGCAACGTCAAAAAAAGGAAAAAGCATTTCAAGCAGAAATTAAAAAAGGAGCTAGAGTTATTACATCTAGTGGAATACATGGTAAAATAGTTGAAATTAATGCAACAGATAATACCATTACAATAGAAACAGGAGCAGGTAAAATTAAATTTGAACGTTCAGCAATTTCTATGGAGCTTAGTAAAAAATACGCAGCCCCAACAAAAAAATAGATTTTAAAATCATATTTAAAGTGAGCTTTTTCTTTTTATTTAGAGAAAGCTCACTTTTTTGTTCACATGCTTTTTATTAGATTGCAGTAAAATTATTATAGTGAAAACTTCTAAGAAAATACCAAAAACATTTATCGTTTTTTTAATAGTGTCTTTTTTTATATGGCTATTAATTACATTTTCTAAAGAATATACAACAAACATAACAATGCCTGTTGCTTATAATAATATTCCACAAAACAAGTTGTTTCAAAAACCACCACAAAAGCAGTTAGAGTTATCTATTAAAGCAACTGGTTTTAAAATATTAGCAACGCAATTAAGAAAAAAAACCATTAATTTGAATGTTGCATCAGTATCTAAAAATAAAAAAGGAAAATTTTATTTGTTAACTAAAAAGCAATTTTTAAAAATTGAAAAACAGCTTTTTTCAGGAGTAAGTTTAGTAGAAATAGATAAGGATACACTATTTTTTGATATTGGAGAACTTGCTACCAAAAAAGTGCCTTTAGTTTCAAATATTGATATCAATTATCACATTGGTTATGATTTATTAGAAGACATTAAATTAAATCCTGATTCAGTTACTATTTCTGGATCAGCTTTAAAACTTTCTAAAATTAAACTTTTAAATTTAATGCCTTTAAAGTTAAGTGATGTAAAAACAGATTTTACAAAAACAATAGGTATAGCAAAGCCAAAAGACTTTAATAGCTTAAAACTAAACAAATCTAAAGTAACTATTTCTGGTAAAGTAGATAAGTTTACAGAGGGCACAGTAAATGTGCCATTTACAATAAAAAATTTACCAGAAAATGTAAATTTAACTTTCTTAAATGAAAACGTTAAAGTAGTTTTTATTGTAGCACTATCTAATTTTGGTAAAGTTTCAGAATCTTCATTTACAATTGAATGTGATTACGAATTATCTAGCAAAAACAATTTGAGCTATTTAATTCCACATGTAACATCTAAGCCAGACTTTGTTAAAAGTATCAAATTAATTCCGTCTAAAATTGATTTTCTAATACAAAAATAAATGAAAATAGTTGGTTTAACAGGAGGTATTGGAAGTGGCAAAACAACAGTTGCAAACATGTTTGCTAAGTTCGATAATGTTGCAATTTACATTGCAGATAAAGAAGCAAAACTATTGATGCAAACTTCTTTGTTTATAAAAGAAAAAATCATTGAAGAGTTTGGTTATGAATCTTTTGTTGAAAATCAGTTAAATAGAAAATTTATTGCAGATTTAGTTTTTAAAAATAAAGAAAAACTTAAAAAATTAAACGCAATTGTTCATCCAGAAGTTCGTAAACACTTTCAAGAATTTATTAAAAATAATGCAGATAAATCTTATATAATTTATGAAGCTGCAATATTATTTGAAAGTAAAAGTGATGCTTTATGTGATGTTATAATTACAGTTTATGTTGATGAAAGTATTAAAATTAATCGTGTTTTAAAAAGAGATAATACTTCAAAAGAAGAAGTATTAAGCAGAATAAAAAATCAGTTAAGTGATACTCATAAAAAGCTTCAATCTAACTACATTATTTATAACAAAGACCTTAATGAAACTGCTAGTCAAGTTCAAGAAATCCATAATATTTTAACACAAAAATCTTAAATTGTTTAAATATCTTTAACAAATTTGTTAAATAACTCTTAAAATTAAAACAAATTTGTTAATCAACGTTAAAAACGTAAAATTCAATATTTTATTAAATTATCTTTGATTTATGGGCAAAAAAATGTTTGTTCTTATTGTAATTTTAATGAGCATTTCCTTGATAGGAATTATTGCTGTACAACTCTATTGGATTGATAATGCAGTAGAAAGTAAAAAGCAACAATTTAAGAATGATGTTCAAAAATCTTTAAATAGAGTTGCAGAAAGAATTAATGAAAAAGAACAAAATTTTATTGATAGTGAAATAGAAGGAATGTTAGAAAATATTGGTTTGGCAAATGCTGCACAAATCAAAAATTATTTTTTTCAAGAAATAGATACCACTACAAAACAAAAATTTACTTACGGAGCTACTATTTTAGAAGAAAATTTTAAAATTCCTGCAGATGAATTTATAGATAATGATTCAATTATTTTAAAAAGAGTTACAGGTAAACAAGATTTTTTTCAAACAAAAACATTTAAAGGATTAGACAAAGTATCCTCTGTAGAAGACAAAAGAACATCATTTACCAAAAGATTTACAAAATTAGACAAAGAATACAACACTGATTTGTTTAGAAGAATGTTTGAAAGAAAACCCCTAAATCAAAGGGTTAGTAACAGAGAGTTAAATGCTACTATTAAAGATGAATTAAATAAAAGAAATATTTTTTTAGATTTTAAATATGGTGTTTATGGTGTAGATGGTTTGGCAACCAAATTAAAATCTGGGTATTATACTATTAATAAAAATGAAAGTTATAAACACCCTTTATTTTTTGATACAGATAATATGCCAAAACATTTTTTATATGTAACCTTTCCTACTAAAAACAATCATATTTTATCAGGTATTTCAGGTATTTTACTTCTTTCACTTTTCTTTATTTTTATCATAATTATTGCATTTTCAAGTTCATTATATCAGCTGATAAAACAGAAAAAAATATCAGAAATTAAAACAGATTTCATCAATAATATGACTCACGAGTTTAAAACGCCAATTGCAACTATAAATTTGGCTATAGATTCCATAAAAAATCCTAAAATTATTAGTGATCAAGAAAAAGTGCTTCGCTATATAAATATGATTCGTGACGAAAATAAAAGAATGCATTCACAAGTAGAAAATGTATTACGAATATCAAGACTAGAAAAGAATCAGCTAGATATTAGTAAAGAAACCATAGATATTCACGATATTATAGTTGATGCTCTTAGTCATGTTCACTTATTAATAAAAGATAGAAAGGGATTTGTTAATACACATTTTGAAGCTATAACATCAGAGATTTCTGGAAACGAATTTCACTTAACAAATGTTGTAGTTAATATTTTAGAAAATGCTATAAAATATAGTTTGAATGCACCAAAAATAGATGTGTACACTCAAAGCACCAATAAATTCTTTATTTTAAAAGTAAAAGATGATGGAATTGGTATGAATAAAAGCGTACAAAAAAATGTGTTTGATAAATTCTACAGAGAACAAAAAGGAAACATTCACGATGTTAAAGGCCATGGTTTAGGTTTAGCATACGTAAAAGAAATTGTAGAAAAACACCATGGAACAGTTTTTGTTGAAAGTGAAAAAGGACAAGGAAGTATATTTACAGTAAAATTACCTTTAATTTAAATATTTTATAAAATGGGAAGTAAAAAGATTTTATTAGTAGAAGATGATCCAAATTTTGGAACAGTCTTAAAAGATTATTTAGCATTAAACGATTATAATGTTACACACGCTAAAGATGGTATAGAAGGCTTAATCATGTTTAAAAACAGTGATTATGATTTATGTATACTAGATGTAATGATGCCAAGAAAAGATGGTTTTTCATTAGCTCAAGATATTAGAACAACCAATAAAGAAGTACCAATTATATTTTTAACAGCTAAAACATTAAAAGAAGATGTTTTAAAAGGATATGCTGTAGGTGCAGATGATTATTTGAATAAACCTTTTGATTCTGAAGTATTATTGCATAAAATTAAAGCTATTTTGCAAAGAAAAGAAACAGATAAAACAGCAGAATCAGAACAATTTGAATTTACAATTGGTTCTTTTTTCTTTAATTCTAAATTAAGACATTTATCTGTAGGTAAAGATGGTGAACCAAGTAAGTTATCACCTAAAGAAAGTAAACTACTACGTATGTTAGCTATCCATAAAAATGATTTAATGCCAAGAGAATTGGCGCTTACTAAAATTTGGAGAGATGATAACTATTTTACCTCAAGAAGTATGGATGTTTACATCGCTAAACTACGTAAATATTTAAAAGAAGATGAACAAGTAGAAATTTTAAATATTCATGGTGAAGGTTTTAGGTTGGTTGATAAATCATAAAAAATAACAAACTTCCCCAAAAAAAAATAACTCAACTTAATTTTAAGTTGAGTTTTTTTGTATTTTTATGTTATGGCTGATTTTATTAGAATTTATAACGAAAATCCAAACCCTAAAGAAATACAGAAAGCTGTAAAGGTGTTAAAAAATGGAGGTTTAATTATTTATCCAACAGATACAGTCTATGGTTTAGGCTGTGATATTACAAATACAAAAGCTTTAGAAAAAATAGCTTTAATAAAAGGCGTAAAGTTAGAGAAAGCTAACTTCTCGTTTGTTTGTAACGATTTAAGTCACCTTTCTGACTACGTAAAACAAATAGATTCACCTACATTTAAACTTTTAAAAAAGGCATTACCTGGTCCTTATACATTTATTTTACCAGGAAGTAATAATTTACCAAAAGTCTTTAAAAAGAAGAAAACTGTAGGTATTCGTATTCCAGACAACAACATTGCAAGAGCGTTGGTTACTGCTTTAGGTAACCCAATTGTTTCTTCTTCAATTAGAGATGATGATGATGTTTTAGAGTATACTACAGACCCTGAATTAATTTTTGAAAAATGGCAAAATCGAGTAGATTTAGTAATTGATGGTGGTTATGGAGATAATTATGCTTCTACAATTATTGATGTAACTGGTAATGAACCAGAGGTAATTAGAGAAGGAAAAGGAAGTTTAGATATTTTATAAGCTTTATTTTAAAGTCTTAAATTGTTTTCTTCCTAAAACATAATATTGCCAAACAACGCTAGTGTGTAAGTAATAGTTTTGTTTTTTTAGTAGCTTTTTTCGTTTCTTTAAAAATTTAAAAATATTTTTATAAAAACTTAAATGAGCTCTTAAAATAGCCCAAGTGTGCAAAGGTTTTATTTCGAATAAAAATTTAAGACCTGCAATACCGTCTAAAATTAATCGAGAAAAAATTACGAATAAAAACCATTTTTCAGGAACATTTTTTATAATATTTAAAAGACTGTTTCTAAAATTTAAATACGTTTTATGAGGATTTGTTTCTTGTAAAGTAGCACCTCCAACATGATATACAGTTGATGCACCTACGTATTTTACAGTGTGTCCTAAATTTTGAGTTCTCCAACATAAATCAATTTCTTCTTGATGTGCAAAATAATCTTCATCAAAACCATTTAACTGATGAAAAGTTTTAGCTCTTATAAAAAAACAAGCGCCAGAAGCCCAAAAAATATCACTGATATCATTAAACTGATTTTCATCTTTTTCTAGCTCATTAAAAACTCTTCCTCTACAATAAGGATACCCAAATAAATCTATAAAACCACCTGCAGCTCCTGCATATTCGAATTTAGTTTTGTCTTTAAAATCTAAGATTTTTGGTTGAATTATAGCTGTTTTCGAATTATTTCTAAAAACGTCTAAAATAGGAGGTAACCAATTTTTGGTAACTTCTATATCAGAATTTATTAAACAATAAATATCGGCTTTAACAGTTTGCAAAGCATCATTATAACCTTTTGCATAACCACCATTTATTTTATTTTCTATAATTTTTACTGATGGATAAAACTCTTTCACGAAAGCTATAGAATTATCTGTAGATGCATTATCAGCAACATAAATATCAGCATCATTCATGCTAAAGTTTACGATTGAAGGTAAAAACTGCTCTAAGAGTTGTTTTCCATTCCAATTTAATATGACTATTGCTGTTTTCAAGATTGCGAATTTACATTTTAATAGTGACTTTTTTTCTAAAGTTATCTTAATTATAATTAGGGATATCTTTTAGAAAAATATAGGTTTCGTTTTCAAAGTCCATTTTGCAATAAAAATGTTGTAAACCATTGGTAACAATTAAATAATTGGCTTTTAATTTTAAGTTGTATCTCGCAATTTGATCGAAAGTAGCTTGTGTAATTTGTATCTGAGGTGCTTTGCATTCCACAATAATATCTGGATTTCCTGTTTTGTTAAACACTAAAATATCAGTTCTTTTTTTTTGATTATTGATGGTTAATTGTTTTTCAACTGCAATTAATGAGCTAGGATAGTTTTTTTCATCAATTAAAAATTGCACATAGTGTTGACGAACCCATTCCTCTGGAGTTAGAACCATGTATTTTTTTCTCAAATTATCGAAAATAAGCATCTTATTTTCGCTATTTTTGAGCTTAAAATTATAAGTTGGTAGATTGAGTTTTTGCATCAATCAAAAGTAAGAAAATGAACGAAATAAGAACTATTGTTTCAGATATTAAAAAAGGGAATGTAAAACCTATTTATTTTTTAATGGGTGAAGAACCTTATTATATAGATAAAATTTCTGATTTTATAGAAGATACAGTTTTAGACGAAACAGAAAAAGGTTTTAACCAACAAGTAATTTATGGTAGAGATGCAACTATAGATGATATTGTTTCTTCTGCAAAACGTTATCCAATGATGGCAGAAAAGCAAGTTATTATTGTAAAAGAAGCTCAAGATTTAAGTAGAAGTATTGAGAAACTTGTAGCCTATGCAGAAAACCCACAACCCACTACAGTATTAGTTTTAAATTACAAATACAAAAAGTTAGACAAGCGAAAAAAACTACATAAAGCAATAGCCAAAACAGGTTTGGTGTATGAAAGTAAGAAACTATATGAAAATCAACTTGGAGATTGGATTCGTAGAGTTTTAAGTGGAAAAAAATATCAAATAGAACCGAAAGCAGCTCAAATGTTAGTAGAGTTTTTAGGTACAGATTTGAGTAAAATTTCTAATGAATTGAATAAATTAATGTTGATTTTTCCTCCTGAAACTATTATTACTGATGTTCATATAGAGGAAAATATTGGTATTTCTAAAGACTTTAACAATTTTGAATTACAAAAAGCAATAGGCGAAAAAAATGTACTAAAAGCAAATAGAATTATTAACTACTTTATCAATAATCCCAAAAAAAATCCTGCTATAATGACCATTTCTTTGTTAAATACTTTTTTTACAAAGCTTTTATTATTTCATGGTTTACAAAATAAATCTAAAGACGCTGTTTCAAAATCTTTAGGGGTTGGTTATTATTTTATAGATGATTATTTTTTAGCGGGTAGAAATTATCCAATGCGAAAAGTTGCTCAAAATATTACTTTTTTAAGAGAAGCTGATGTTAAGAATAAAGGAGTAGGAGCAAGCCAAACTCAGGGAGATATTTTAAAAGAGTTGATTTTTAAAATTTTACATTAAATATATGGTTATGAAAAACATTTTCAGCAAAGAAGTTACTCAAGAAGTTCTTAGTAGAATAGAGAATTTAACAAAAGACACACAACCTATTTGGGGTAAAATGTCTGTTGCCCAAATGTTAGCACATTGTAGTGTAACTTACGAAATGGTTTTTACAGATTTACACCCAAAGCCAAATGCATTTACAAAATGGATTTTAAAAGCAATAATTAAAAAAGGAGTCGTTTCAGAAAAACCTTATCCAAAGAATGGTAGAACTGCACCTCAATTTTTGATAACAGAAGAAAAAGATTTCTTAGATGAAAAAGAAAAACTAAAAAATTATATTATTCAAACTCATGAACTAGGTAAAAGCTATTTTGATGGTAAAGAATCTAATTCTTTTGGAAAATTGACAGTAGAAGAATGGAACAATATGTTTTATAAACATTTAAACCATCATTTAACACAATTTGGAGTTTAGCAATAAAAAAAGCCTAATAATAAAATTATTAGGCTTTTTTTTATCTTAAAAAGAAAAATTACTTCTATTTTTTATTTCTTTACTTCAGCTTTATCAGCTATAATTCTTGTTTCTTTATTAGCAACTTCCCAAGCAGTATGAAAAACTAAACGTGCTCTATTTTCTAATAACTCGTAGTTAATTTTATCTGGTGTATCTGTATGTTTATGATAATCTACATGAGTACCATTAAAATAAAATATAATTGGGACATTGTTTTTTACAAAGTTATAATGGTCTGATCTATAGTAAAAACGATTAGGATCATTCTCATCATTATATTTATAATCTAAGTTAATTTTTGTGTACTTTTCGTTCATAGCTTCAGAAATAGTATGTAATTCTGTACTTAGTTTATCTGAACCAATTAAATATACATAATTTGGGTCTGCTTTGTGTCTGTCATCAGTTCTTCCAATCATATCTATATTTAAGTCACAAACTGTGTTTGCTAATGGAAAAATAGGATCTTCATCTGTGTAATATTTAGAGCCTAATAAACCTTTCTCTTCACCAGTTACGTGTAAAAATAATATAGAACGCTTTGGTCCTTTTCCTGCTTTAGCAGCCATTTGAAAAGCTTCTGCAATTTCTAGCATAGCAACAGTACCAGAACCATCATCATCTGCACCATTATAAATTTTACCATTTTTAATTCCTTCATGATCTAAATGTGCAGAAATAACCACAATTTCATCTGGTTTTTCAGTTCCTTCTATAAAAGCAACTACATTTTCTGAACTTTTTAAGTTTCCACGACGTGAATTTTTATTTAACCATTCTGCAGATATATCTTGAAAATAATCATCACCCCCAAGTGGAGAAACAATATCATTTGAAACGTAAAAGTTTTTTAAATATTCAACAGCCTTTTTTTGACCAGGTTCTCCTGTATTTCTTCCTTCAAATTCATCTGAAGCGTAAGTAAACAAGTGTGCACCTAAATCTTTAGCAGTAATTGTTGCAGCGTATTTTGCTGCTTGATCTACATTTGCATCTTCATTTGATGCTTCTTTACTAGAGCCACAAGCCATAAAAGCTAATGCACCAGCTACATAAAGTATTTTTTTCATCGATTAAAAAAGTATTTAATTTCTTATGATTAGTACTCAAATGTAACAAAAAGTTACAGCTTAATCAAAATTAGTTTTTATTAATTAAAAATTGATTTAACTTTTGATTAAAATTTATAATATTTTTTGGAAATAAGTTATCAAAAGCGTTCTTTTTATTTAATTCTTCTAAAGTTCCTGTGTGTATTTCTGTATCAGTAAATAATACAATTTCATCAGCAAATTGTATTGCCAAATTTACTTCATGAGTAGATAAAATAATCGTTTTAGAAGTTTCGGATACCAATTTTTTTAAAAGTTGAAAAATCTTTATGGTATGATGTAAATCTAAATGTGCTGTTGGCTCGTCTAAAATTATAATTTCAGTATCTTGAGCTAAAGCTCTTGCAATTAGTACACGTTGTAATTGGCCATCACTCAATTCATAAAAGAATTTATCTTTTAGATGTGATATTTCTGTTTGCGTTATTGCCCAATTAATTTTTTCAATATCAATATCAGAAAGTGTATCAATCCAATTTGTATAAGGTTGTCTTCCTATAGCAACTAATTCAAAAACAGTTAATTGACTTTCTGGTAAACGTTCTGTTAATACTAAGCTTAATAACGTGCTTAACTCTTTATTAGAGTATAATTTTATGTCTTTGTGTTGTACATAAGTTTTACCTTCAATTGGCTTTTGTACATTACAAAGAGTTCTTAATAATGTTGATTTTCCAATTCCATTTTTACCTAATACCGTGATTAAATCTCCTTTTTTAATTGATAAATTTATGTTAGTAGCTACCACATTTTGATTTTTTTTATGTGGATAACCAATTGCTAAATTTTCTGTGGTTAAAACGATATTTTTAGAAGATTCTTTCAAAATTTAAACAAATATTTTCTTTTTTCTAACCAATAACCAAATAACTACAGGAGCTCCAAAAAGTGAAGTTATGGCATTTATTGGCAATGTGAATTCACTTGTAGGTAATTGCGCAATACAATCACAAACTAAAAGAACAATTGCACCAATTATAGAAACAGATGGTATTAAAATTTTATGATTTGAAGTAGTAAAAAACAACCTTGTAATATGTGGAACAGCTAAACCAATAAAAGCAATTGGACCAGAAAAAGCAGTTATTACTCCTGTTAAAAGACTTGTGATTAATAGAATGATTGTTCTATTTTTTTTGATATTAATACCTAAGCTTTTTGCATAATTTTCTCCTAATAAAAAGCTATTTAGAGGTTTTATAATAGTTATTGTGGCAAGAAAACCAATTATATAAATAATACTGAAAACCAAAAGCTCATTCCAGCTTAGATTTCCTAAACTACCAAAACTCCAAAATAAATATTGTTGAATCTGTTCAGCTTCACTAAAATAGGCTAAAACACTTATTATTGCAGATGTTAAGCTACCAAACATCAATCCTATAATTAAAATAGACATGGTATTTCTTACCTTATTTGCAGCTATAATTACTGCAGATAACACTAAAAATGCACCTAAACTTGCAGCAATTGGTAAAGACCAATTAGATATTGATGCTGTTAAAAAAAATCCTCCAAAAACTGATGAGCCTAAAATTAAAAGTGCAACTCCTAAACTTGCACCAGAAGAAATACCTAACACAAATGGGCCTGCTAAAGGATTTCTGAATAATGTTTGCATTAATAAACCACTAATTGATAAACCAGACCCTACTAAAATTGCTGTTATAGCTTTGGGTAACCTAAAATTTAAAATGATAATTTCCCAACTTTCTTTTACAGAATCTCCTCCAATTATAATTGAAAATATTTCTTTGGTTGGTATGCTTACAGAACCCAAACTAATATTTATAAAGAACAAAAAAACCAGTAAAACTGATAACAGAATAAAATGTTTCGTGTAATTTGTTCTTACCATGCCTTAAATGCTAAAAAAATAGTAGTAGTTAAAACTGTCTTTTAGCTTTTGATTTTTAGTAGTTTTCTTTTAAAAATTTCACTAATTGTTGAATTGCAATTCCTCTGTGAGATATTTTATTTTTTTCTTCGGCACTCATTTCAGCAAAAGAAGTGTTGAAACCTTTTGGAGCAAAAACAGGATCATATCCAAAGCCTTTTCCTCCCTTTTTTTCCTTTAAAATTTCACCTTTACAAATACCTTCAAAAATAAACTGTTTGTTATCAATATTCAAACAAATAGCAGTTCTAAATTGTGCATTTCTATTTGTTTTACCTTTTAAATCAGCCAATAGTTTTTGCATGTTTCTTTCAGAACTTCTTGGTTCACCTGCAAAACGTGCAGAATACACTCCAGGCTTTCCTTCTAAACTTTCTACTTCTAAACCAGTATCATCTGCAAAACAATTGTAGCCAAAATTATTGGTAATATAATTTGCTTTTAATTTTGCATTTCCTTGTAAAGTAGTTTCGGTTTCTGCTACTTCATCAAAACAATTAATATCACTCAAACTCAAAATTTCAATAGAATTATGTAATAATTGTTGTACTTCTTTAAGTTTGTTTAAATTGTTAGTTGCAAAAACAAGTTTCATTAAAATTGAATTAATTTTGCATCAAATGTAATCATTTTATAGTTTTTCATGTGAAAAGAACTATGTAAAACTTAAAATTAAGTTTTACATCATAAAAATATAAAAACTTCGAAAACTATTGATATTGTTGATTTGTCGTGCAAATGTCGGGTTAAAAAAACCTTAATTAATTTGTAAATTTAAATCTCTGAACTAACATTGTATGAAAAATAAAAACACATTTATTATGAAACAGCCAGATTTAGGAAGACGAATTACTGAATTACGAAAACAAAAAGGATTAACTCAAGAAGAATTGGTTGCACAATGTAATATTAATGTAAGAACAATTCAAAGAATTGAAGCAGGAGAAGTAAATCCTAGAAGCTATACTATAAAAATTATCTTAGAGGTTTTAGGCGAAGATTTAAATGATATTCAAAAAAAATTATCAACAGAAAACAATAAAATCAATTGGACCAAAGACGAGTTAAAAACAATAAATAACAGCTGGGTTTTTGGAATTTTTTACGCCATAATAACTCTAGTAGGCATTTTTATGGAAATATACATAGCTGCTAATAATTTAGCTGATATTTTGGTATTGGCTTTAAGAATACCTTTTGCAGTTATGTTTTTTATAACATTATTTCCTTTTGTAAATGGATATAAAGTTATAGCAAAAAAGTACGATAATGTTCTTCTATCAAATGCTATTTTAATTTATATCATAATTGCTATAACTATGACAATTGCAAATTTTTTTACAGAAGGAGTTGGTTTTATTAGCTCTTTTGAAATTATAATAGGAGTATTTTTAATGATTATTTTTGGTATTGGAGAACTTATTATGGGGTTAGGTATTTTAAAGTTAAAAAAAAATTTAGGTTCTTTGGCTCAAATTACTGGTATTGCAAAAATTATAAACGGAGCTTTATTGATTAGTGTTATTTTATCTCCAATAGCTTTGTTTTTTGTAGTTCCAATTTTGGTTCTTGAAGTTGTTTTTTTACATACTACTTTTAAAAATGCACAAAACTCTTTAGAAACAAGAACTGAAGAGGCTTACTCTTTATGAAAATTTTAGAGTTAAAGTGATTTTTCACTTTTAGGATCATAGGTTTAAATTTAGCTTCTTTTACTCATGATGATAAGGTTCATTCTTTAAAATAGTAAAACCTCTATAAATTTGTTCTACAATAAAAAGACGAATCATTTGATGTGAAAATGTCATTTTAGATAACGATATTTTTCCTTGTGCTTTTTCATACACAGCATCAGAAAATCCATATGGACCACCAATAACAAAAACCAATTGTTTTATGCCTGCATTCATCTTTTTCTGTAAATATTTAGAAAACTCGATAGACGTAAATTGCTTGCCTTTATCATCTAACAAAACCAAAACATCCGTATTTTGTAATTTGTTTAAAATCAATTCGCCTTCTTTTTCTTTTTGCTGAATTTCACTTAGATTTTTGGCATTTTTTACATCAGGAATTATAGCCAACTCAAACTTTACATAGTGTTTTAAACGCTTTTCGTATTCTTCTATTAGCTTTATCAGATGCTTATGATCTGTTTTTCCTATGGCAAGTAGTTTGATTTTCATGCCTCAAAATTACGAATTATGTGTTATGAATTCCTATTTTTACATCAGAATTAAGATTTTATGATATCAGAAGCACAATTTAAAAACGAATTAAAACTCATTATTACAAACGCAATTAGAGAAGATATTGGAGATGGAGATCATACCTCACTATCTTGTATTCCTAAAGATGCAGAAGGAAAAGCAAAACTGTTGGTAAAAGATGAAGGAATTATTGCAGGAGTTGAATTTGCAAAACAAGTTTTTTCTTATGTTGATGCCAATTTAAAAGTTGAAACTTTTATTAATGATGGTGCTAAAGTAAAGTATGGAGATATTGTTTTTCATGTTTCAGGAAAATCGCAATCCATTTTAATGGCAGAACGTTTGGTATTAAATGCCATGCAAAGAATGTCTGCTATTGCTACTAAAACAGCCTTTTTTGCAGATTTATTAAAAGGAACAAAAACCAAAGTGTTAGATACAAGAAAAACAACTCCAGGAATTAGAGCACTAGAAAAATGGGCTGTAAAAATTGGAGGAGGAGAAAACCATAGATTTGCTTTGTATGATATGGTAATGATAAAAGACAATCATATTGATTTTGCTGGAGGAATTACAGCTGCAATAACCAAAACTAAAAAATATTTAGCAGCCAAAAATCTTGATATTAAAATAATTGTAGAAGCTAGAAGTTTAGATGAAATTGAAGAAATTTTGTCTAATGATGGTGTTTACAGAATCTTGATTGATAATTTTAATTATGAGGATACTCGAAAAGCAGTAGCTTTAATTGGTGACAAATGTTTAACAGAATCTTCTGGTGGCATAAATGAAGATACGATTCGAAAATACGCAGAATGTGGAGTAGATTTTATTTCATCTGGTGCTTTGACTCATTCAGTTTATAATATGGATTTAAGTTTAAAAGCAATTGATTAATCAATTATGAAACATAAAAAAACACTTAAAATTAGTTCACTTTTTGTAATGATTATATTCGTTTTTCTTTCATGTAATACAGATATAGAGAAAGAGGTAGTTGGTGTTTACAGAGGAGAACTTCCTTGTGGTGATTGTACTGCAATAGATAATAAAATGACACTTAATGCAGATAAAACTTTTGTATTAGAAACAATTTATAAAGGCAAAGCAGATGATACGATTTTTAAAACAATGGGGAACTATTACATCAAAAACGAACAAATTGTTTTAGAAAAAGAAAAATCGCCTTTTAAATATTTAATAGGAGATAATTATATAGAATTATTAGATATTGATGGTAATAAAATTGAGAGTGAATTAAATTACAAATTAATAAAACAAGAGTAATTTATAAATGGTAGAAAATTATTTTGACGATAAAATTTTTTCTAAAATTGATTTTACAAAAACCAAGATCAATAAAGGTGAATATGACAATTGTACATTCACCAATTGTAATTTTGAAAGCATTCACGCTTCAAATATGCAATTTGTAGCTTGTGAGTTTATAGATTGTAACTTAAGCAATACAATTATAAAAGACACTGCTTTTAAAGATGTAAGTTTCATCAACTGTAAAATGATAGGCTTAAAATTTAATGAATGTGACACTTTTTTGCTTCAACTATCATTTACAAACTGTCAATTAAATTATGCTTCTTTTTATCAACTAAAAATACCAAACACAAACTTTATAGACTGTAATTTAGAAGAGGTAGATTTTACAGAATCTAATTTAAAGAATTCAAAATTTAAAAATTGCGAATTAACCAATGCAATTTTTGACAATACAAATCTTGAAAAAGTAGATTTTAGATTAGCTAACAATATCAACATAAAACCTGAACAAAATTTTTTAAAAGGAGCTTTATTTAGTAAAGAAAATGTTGCTGGACTTTTATTAAAATATAAAATTGTTATAGATTAGTATTATGTCTAAAAACGCAGAAGAAAAACTAGATAAAATACCAATTGTAAATGTGTTGGTAAAATTTGGGAAGCAAATTAAAATTCCTGGTTTAGAAGGTATGTCTTTGTACGATGTTTTAGAAATGTATTTTATTGGCATTGTACAAGGTGCTTTAACTACAAGAGCAAGTGGAATTGCCTACAGTTTTTTTATGGCAATTTTCCCTTTTTTACTTTTTATTCTAACACTTATTCCTTTTGTTCCAATAGATGGTGCTCAAGAAGGATTATTATCTATCATTAGCGATGTTTTGCCTCCTAAAACTTTTGATGCTGTAGATACTGTAATTATAGATATTATTAAAAATCAATATGGAGGTTTATTGTCATTTGGTTTTATTGGTTCTATTTTTTTAATGACAAATGGGGTAAATGCAATTTTTGGTGGTTTCGAATTTTCATATCATGTAAAAGAAGTAAGAAACGTTTTTAGAGCATATTTTATAGCCATGTTGGTTTCTTTAGTAATTGTAGCATTTTTATTAATAACTGTGGTTATTATTATATTCTTCGAATTAATTTTAACCAATTATGTAAGTTTAAGTTGGTTAGAAAAGAATTTAATTTGGATTCAATTGGTTCGTGGTTCCATCTTTTTAGCTATGATTTTTATAACAGTATCTATGTTATATCATTATGGAGTTAAAGAAGGTAAATATTCTCGTTTTTTCTCTCCAGGTGCAGTATTTACAACTGTTTTATCGGTTTTATCTTTCTATTTATTTGGCTTTTATGTAACTGAATTTGCAAAATACAATGAGTTGTATGGTTCAATAGGAACTCTTTTAATTTTAATGTTGTTCATTTGGTTGAATGCAATTATTCTTCTTTTAGGTTTTGAGCTGAATGCATCTATTTATTCTTTAAGAAAAAGAAATAAAACCAAAGCTACAACCAAAAAATTATAAGATTTTCACGATATTTGCACTCGCAAAAAATAAGTATCATTTAACAAATATCATTGCTTTGATGTATTGATTAATGATAACTGAACATCGATAACTGATTTATATGAAGCCAAGCATCCCAAAAGGAACAAGAGATTTTTCGCCAACAGAAGTAGCTAATAGAACGTATATTATGAATACGATTAAAACTGCTTTTGAAACTTTCGGTTTTCAACCAATAGAAACTCCCAGTTTTGAAAATTCATCTACCTTAATGGGTAAATATGGTGAAGAAGGAGATCGATTAATTTTTAAAATTTTAGAATCTGGAGAATTTTGGGATAAAATACCTTCAAAGTTTTATCAAAACGCTAAAGAAAAGGTGAAACAAAGCATTTCAGGTAAAGAAGGTAATATAAGTAATGAAATTACACCTTTTATTTCAAAAAAAGCACTTCGTTACGATCTTACAGTTCCTTTTGCAAGATATGTAGTACAACATCAAAATGAAATTACATTTCCTTTTAAAAGATATCAAGTACAACCAGTTTGGAGAGCAGACAGACCACAAAAAGGACGTTTTAGAGAGTTTTATCAATGTGATGCAGATGTAGTTGGTAGTCAATCTTTATGGCAAGAAGCAGAATTTATACAATTGTATGATACTGTTTTTACAACATTGGGTTTAGAAAATACAACCATTAAAATCAACAATAGAAAAATACTTTCTGGAATTGCAGAAGTAATTGGTGCACAAGATAAATTGATAGATTTTACTGTTGCTTTAGATAAATTAGATAAAATTGGGCAAGAAAAAGTAGAGGAAGAAATGTTGTCTAAAGGAATTTCTGAAGATGCCATTCAAAAAGTACAACCTTTATTCAATTTTAAAGGCTCAAATTTAGAGAATCTAGAAGCTTTAGAACAATTGTTAGCTACATCAGAAGAAGGTTTACAAGGCGTAAAAGAATTACGATTTGTTATAAACGCAACAACAGAATTAGGTTTGCAATCTGCAAATTTAGAGTTAGATGTAACCTTAGCAAGAGGATTAAATTATTACACAGGTGCAATTTTTGAAGTTGCAGCACCAAAAGGTGTAAAAATGGGTTCCATTGGTGGAGGAGGAAGATATGATGATTTAACAGGAATTTTCGGTATGAAAGATGTTTCTGGAGTAGGAATATCTTTTGGTTTAGATAGAATTTACTTGGTACTAGAAGAATTAGGTTTATTTAAATCTGTAGACCTACCAAAGCCAAAAGTATTGTTTATAAATTTTGGTGATGCAGAAGGTTTATATTGCATGAAAGCCATTTCTGAGTTGAGAAAACATAATATTAAATCAGAATTATATCCAGATGCTGCTAAGATGAAAAAGCAAATGACATATGCAAACAATCGTGAAATTGAATTTGTGGTGCTTGCAGGTTCTAATGAAGTAGCTCAAGAAGTTTTTACATTAAAAAGTATGATTTCTGGAGAACAACAAAAATGTTCATTGCCAGAATTGGTAAAAGCATTAAGCTAAAAATATACTTGTTATCAATAATTATGCTGTTATAATGATTATTGATACAAAAAAGAATAAAATAACTTGTAATCACGTAAATTTGCATAATAATAGTGATTGAAATGTTTGAATTGAGTAGCAAAATGAATGACGAAAGAGTAGAGGAATTAGGAGATAACCATGTAGCAACATCTGCAAAAACTCCATTAAGAACAGATGCTTTTGAAATTTCTGATGAAGAAAAAATAGAAAAAATCCAAGAAAGTGTAAAAGATATTCTGCACACTTTAGGAATGGATTTGGAAGATGACAGTATAAAAGGTACTCCTAAAAGAGTCGCTAAAGCTTTTGTAAATGAAATCTTTATGGGTTTAAACCCAAAAAACAAACCATCAGCATCAACTTTTGATAATAATTACAATTATGGTGAAATGTTGGTAGAAAAAAACATTGTTGTGTATTCTACTTGCGAGCATCATTTATTACCAATTGTTGGTAGAGCACATGTTGCTTATATTTCTGATGGAAAGGTAATTGGTTTATCTAAAATGAATAGAATTGTAGAGTATTTTGCAAAAAGACCTCAAGTGCAAGAGCGTTTAACAATGCAAGTAGTACAAGCAATGCAAGAAGCATTAGGTACAGAAGATGTAGCTTGTGTAATAGATGCAAAGCATTTATGTGTAAATTCTAGAGGAATTAAAGATATAGAAAGCTCTACAGTAACTTCTGAGTTTGGAGGAAAATTTAAAGAAAAAGAAACTAGAAAAGAGTTTTTACAATATTTACAAATGGATACACATTTTTAGTATACATTTTAGAACTTATAAAAAAAATCCGTTTAGAATTTTCTAAACGGATTTTTTTATTGTTATCAATTTGTAATTGATTTATTTATTCACAATAACATATTCTCCTTTTTCAATTAAAGGAATAGCTTGCTTAAACTTCACTACTTTTTCTTCTCCACTCATAACATTTTTAATGGTAACTTTTTCGTTTCTACCAATTTTTGGTTGCTCTCTCACTACAGTTTCAATTGGCTCTGTAGATTGTTGACGCGAATTTTGAATAGCTTGTTCAGTTGTGTTTTGTACATCAGCTTTGCTGGTGTTTAAATTTTGTCTTTTTTGTTGACGTGCTTCAGAAATTTGATCTCTATCTTGTGCAGGTAATTCACCTTTAAATAAGAACGATAATACTTCTCTATTAATTTCGTCTACAGTTCTTTTAAACAATTCAAAAGCTTCGAATTTATAGATTAATAAAGGATCTTTTTGCTCATAAGATGCATTCTGTACAGACTGCTTTAAATCATCCATTTTACGTAAATGATCTTTCCAGTTTTCATCAATAATTGCAAGTGTAATATTCTTTTCGAAATCAGTAACTAAACTTTTACCTTCAGTTTCGTAAGCTTCTTTTAAGTTTGTAACAACTTGTAAAGATTTAATTCCGTCTGTAAAAGGTACTACAATACGTTCGTATCTATCACCTTCATTTTCGAAAACATCTTTAATTACAGGAAAAGCTAAAACAGCATTTCTCTCAATTTTTTCTTTGTAATGTTTTGTTACAATATCGTACAATTGTTCTGTAATTTCTTTTTCTGATAACTTGTTAAATTCATCTTCAGAAATAGGAGAGGTCATAGAAGAAAAACGAATCAATTCAAACTCGAAATTCTGAAAATCTTTAACTCCTTTGTTTTTTTGAACGATTGCTTCACAGGTATCGTAAATCATATTTGCAATATCTACTTGCAAACGTTTACCATCTAAAGCATTTCTTCTTCTTTTATAAACAAACTCACGTTGAGCGTTCATAATATCATCATACTCAAGTAAACGTTTACGAA
Source organism: uncultured Polaribacter sp. (assembly GCA_964565055.1). Taxonomy (GTDB): domain Bacteria; phylum Bacteroidota; class Bacteroidia; order Flavobacteriales; family Flavobacteriaceae; genus Polaribacter. Next base: position 34,675 of record CAZMDC010000026.1, read on the forward strand.
TACCAAAGTTGTTTTCTTCAACTTTTTTCTGAGCTCTTTCAATAGATTTAGAAATCATAGAATGCTGAATAACTTCACCTTCTTTAAGGCCCATTCTATCCATCATTTTTGCAATTCTATCAGAACCAAATAAACGCATCAAGTTATCATCTAAAGCCACATAGAACTGAGAAGAACCAACATCTCCTTGTCTTCCTGCACGTCCTCTAAGCTGTCTGTCAACACGTCTAGAATCATGTCTTTCTGTACCAATAATAGCTAAACCACCAGCTTCTTTTACTTCTGGAGATAGTTTAATATCTGTTCCACGACCAGCCATGTTTGTTGCAATAGTTACAACACCTGGTTTACCAGCTTCAGCAACAACATCAGCTTCGCGTTTGTGTAATTTTGCGTTTAGAATATTATGAGGAATTTTACGCATTTGTAACATTCTACCTAATAATTCTGATATTTCTACAGAAGTTGTACCTACTAAAACAGGTCTTTTTTCTGCTACTAATTTTACAATATCATCTATAACTGCATTGTATTTTTCACGAGCAGTTTTATATACTAAATCTTCTTTATC
>CAZMDC010000027.1:0-32119 GCA_964565055.1 uncultured Polaribacter sp.
GAAGTGTAACTGTTGCAAAAGTTTGTGTAGCATCTTCAATTTTTACATTTTCTTTTGCTTCAATAGCTTGGTGTAATCCATCTGAATAACGACGACCATCCATAATACGTCCTGTCTGCTCATCAACAATCATCACTTTGTTATCCATTACCACATATTCCACATCTTTTTCAAAAACAGTATATGCTTTTAATAATTGATTCATGGTGTGAATACGCTCGCTTTTGATGCTAAAGTCTTTATATAATTCTTCCTTTTGAGAAGCTTTATCTTCTGCTGATTTTTCTGATGCATCAATTTCACCAATTTTTACACCAATATCTGGTAAAACAAAGAAAGTATCGTTATTTGTTTTTTCTGATAAATGAGCAATACCTTTATCAGTTAAATCAATTTGATTATTTTTTTCTTCAACAACAAACCATAAATCTTGATCGATTTCTGGCATTAATTTGTTGTTGTCTTGCATGTATACATTTTCTGTTTTTTGCAAGATTTGTTTGATTCCTTCTTGTGATAAAAATTTAATTAAGGCTTTGTTTTTAGGTAAACCTCTATACACTCTTAATAATAATTTACCACCTTCTTTATCATCACCCTCAGAAAGTAACTTCTTAGCTTCTGCTAAAACTTTTACCAAATGTTGTTTTTGTAACGATACTATATCTGACACTAATGGTTTTAAGTCATTAAACTCATGCACATCTCCTTTTGGAACTGGACCTGAAATAATTAAAGGCGTTCTTGCATCATCAATTAAAACAGAATCTACCTCATCTATAATTGCATAATTTGGAGCTCTTTGTACTAAATCGTCTTTAGAGCTGGCCATATTATCACGCAAATAATCGAAACCAAATTCGTTATTTGTACCATAAGTTATATCTGCGTTGTACGCTTTTCTTCGAGCATCTGAGTTTGGTTGATGAAAATCGATACAATCTGTAGACAAGCCATGAAATTCAAATATTGGAGCCATCCAAGCTCTATCACGTTTTGCTAAATAGTCGTTTACAGTAACTACATGAACTCCATTACCAGTTAATGCATTTAAGTAAACAGGTAGTGTAGAAACTAAAGTTTTACCTTCACCAGTCATCATTTCTGCAATTTTACCTTGATGTAAAACAGAACCACCAATTAATTGTACATCATAATGCACCATATCCCAAGTAACAGGTTTACCTGCTGCATCCCAAGAATTAGCCCAAAATGCTTTATCATCTTCTAAAGAAATATGTTCATGTGTTGCAGATAGTTCTCTATCAAAAGGTGTTGCTGAAACTTCTATTTCTTCGTTATTTACAAAACGTTTTGCGGTTTCTTTAATTACAGCAAATGCTTCTGGCATAATTTCAGCTAAAACATTTTCTGAAAGTGTATAGGCTTCGTCTTTTAAACTATCTATTTCTGCATAAATGTCTTCTTGTTTATCAATATCTGCACCTTTAGCTTCTGCTTCTAAGCTAGCTATTTTTTCGTCTATAGTTTTTGTTGCTGCTGCAATTTTATTTTTGAAACTAGCAGTTTTAGCTCTTAATTCATCGTGAGAAAGTTGTGCAATTTCTGCTTCAAATTTTTTTACATCATCAACAATTGGTTGTAAAATTTTTAAATCTTTCTCCTGCTTGTCTCCTACAAATAGTTTTATAACGGAATCTAAAATACCCATTTTTGTATATATTTTTATCAGCTAAAAAATAGCTGTATTATTTTATTGTAAATCAAGTTGTTATTAACTTGATGAAGATGCTGTTTTCTTGGTTAAAAGAAAACAAAAAAAAAGCCTCTTAAGAGACTTTGTATTTTAATTGCTAGTATTCATCCTCATTCCAAAGATAATCATCTTCTGTAGGATAATCTGGCCAAATTTCTATGATCGAGTCGTAAGCATCACCTTCATCTTCTATATCTTGTAAATTTTCTACAACTTCTAGAGGAGCTCCTGTTCTAATTGCGTAATCGATTAACTCATCTTTGGTTGCTGGCCAAGGTGCATCTGCTAAATATGATGCTAATTCTAATGTCCAATACATTTCTTATTGTTTAATTTTGTGCAAAAATAATTTTTTTACTGAATTATGCAAGTCTTTTTAAAGAAATATAATATTAATAAAAAAAGAACTTAGTTATTTTTAGTAGGTATCCACTTAATTTCGTCTACCTGTAAATCTTTAGACAATTTTCGTGCCAACACAAATAGGTAGTCAGAAAGTCGGTTTAAGTACTTTAATACGTCAGTATTTATTTTTTCTTCATCATTTAAAGCTACAGAAAGGCGTTCTGCACGTCTACAAACACATCTTGCAACGTGACAGAATGACACTGCTTGATGGCCTCCAGGTAATATAAAGTGTGTCATTTGAGGCAGTTCAGTATCCATTTTATCAATTTCATGTTCTAAAAACTGAATTGATTTTTCATCAATTTTAGGAATATTCAATCGCTCTTTTCCAGATTTTAAGGTTTCTTTTTCTGGAGGAGTTGCTAACATAGCTCCTAAAGTGAACAATTCGTTCTGAATTTTTAATAAAGATTCTTTAATTGTATCATTTATATTTTGATCTTTAATTAAACCAATATAAGCATTTAATTCATCTACAGTTCCATAACTGTCTATACGTAAGTTATATTTTTTTACTCTTGTACCACCAAATAAAGCAGTAGTTCCTTCATCACCAGTTTTTGTGTAAATTTTCATGTTTTTTATTTCAAATTCAGTTTTACAAAAATACGAACTTTATGGCCTTTAAATGTTAAACTCTTATTATAAAATGCTCTTTGGCTTGTTCTTTTCTAAAGAATAGTAATCCAAAATAAAAAAGATCAATTGTAACAGTTGCTTTTGGATTTTTAATAAGTTTTTGCCAATTTGAAAAGGTAACTTTACTTTGATGAATATCTTTTATTACAACACAATAATTACTTTTTGGTTTTATAAATGTTTTGTGATTTAGTTGCTGAATAAAAAGTAAGTTGTTATTATTTTTAGATGCTATTGAATCAAAACTAATAGTATCAACATTAAAATATGTAATGATTTTAGAAAGTATTTTTTGTTCTTTTTTAGATAAACTCTTAAGTGAATTATAATTATCAATTAATGTAGTAGTTTCCATTTTTTTATACAAACCTTTGGTTACAAACTGATATACAAAAGGTGAATGTACTCCATGTTGATTTGTGGAATAATATAAAAATTTGAAATAAGAAATTATTTTAAAATACATTACTGTGATAAACTTTTTAAGCGGATAAAGTAACGTAAAAAATGATTAAATTCGCTCTAGAAATTTATAAAATTGATGTTCAATGGTCTCAGAAAACGAGTACGCTCCTTATTTTAAGCAATATATAAAACTTGTAGACACAAATAAATCTATAGTTGAAAATTTAAAAAAATCTCAACAAGAGTTTAATAATATTCTAGATAATATTTCGAAAGAAAAACACAATTTTGCTTATGAAGCAGGAAAATGGACATTAAAAGAGTTGGTACAGCATACCATTGATACAGAACGCATTTTTTGTTACAGAGCTTTGTGTTTTGCAAGAAATGATAAAACAGATTTACCAGGTTTTGATCAAGATCTTTTTTCTAAAAATGATAATGCCAATAGAAGAGATTTTTCTAATTTGTTAGCAGAAATGAGTGCTGTAAGAGCTGCTTCAATATTACTTTTTGAGAGTTTTACAGATGATTCTTTGTTAAGAAAAGGAAAAGCTTCTGGTAAGTTTATGACTGTAAGAGCTTTGGGATATTTATTTTCTGGGCATCAATTACATCATTTAAACGTGGTTAAAGAAAGATATTTGTAACTTTGTAGTATATACTTTTAAGACATGGAATTACCTAAATTTTTATTAGCAGATAATAGCAATCATCCAGAAGATATTTTTGTATTGCATACAGAGTTTCCAAGATTTATGATAAATCTTAAAGATGACGAAATAGAGTGGTTTGAAGATTTAACAGGAGAGAATGAAGAGGATATTGCTACAGAATTAGCAGATTTAATGGATAAAGCTGGTGAGTTTTATGATGAAGAAATGAAACAATACGAATAAAAAAAGCCCAACTTAGTTATTTAAAACTAATATTGGGCTCCAACTAACCAACCGTTGTTTTATTTTATATTTACTCTTACAGGTAATTTATATACTTTTTCTTTTTTTGCTCCAGCAGCATTTATTTTTTTTAATTTAATTTTCTTTTAACGTAAGTACTAAACTCACTTTTATTAGAATTAACAGAAACTATAACAATTTCATTTTTTTGATTAATCATAAAAGAAACTTCTACATTTTCTGATTTTTCGAAAATTATAGGAATTTTACTAGCTAATATAGTAACTATTTCTGTTCTTAATTTTTTGGTTTCTTTTGCAGGTTCTTTTTCAGTTGCAGAAAAAGTAGTTGCTAAACTAATTGCTAAAATGGTAATGATTGATTTTAAATTCTTCATAATAAATGTGTTAAGTTAAACGTATATGAGAAAGACGTTTCAAAATAAAAAACGTTTCACTAAAGAATATAGTTTAATATTTTCTTAACAGCTTTTAACTCAAATTAAGATTTTTGAGTTTTGTGCAATTTATTTAAAAGTGGTTTAGCTTACTTTTTAGCTTTTTCTACTAGCTCAATTTTATCAAGAGAAGTTTTTGTAGTAAATACTCCATAATTAATGGTTACATTTTTTTTATCAATCTTATCGATTGTACCCACAGAATTTGAGTCAATAATTCGAACTCTATCATTTAGTTTATAAACGTATTCAGATTTTGCTTTTGCAATTTTTGCTTCCTCAATTTTCTTTTCTTTTCTAACTTCAACAACTTTTTCTAAAACTTCTTTTTCAACTTTTTTAATCACCTCTTGTATTTGTTTTTCAACAACTTTGGCTTTTTGTTTTTGAGATTTTGTTTTAGGTTTTGTTGGGTTCTTTTTTGCATGCTTCACTTTTTCATCAGCAACCCACTTGTTAAAGCTAGTGTTTAATTGCTTTTTGTTATTGGTTTGGAAATACTTATTTAAAAGCTCATTTACCTTTCTACCAATAGAAAGCATTTTTTGATTTTTATCATACAATTCTTGAAAACCAGAGAGTTTATCTTGAATTCTTTGTTCTTTTTCTTGTAAACTTTCTAAATGTTCCTGGCCTTTCGCTTTTTGATTTTCTAAACTGTCTGATGTTTTCTGTAATCGATTTCTTTCTTTTTGTAACTTAGAAATCGTTTTGTCTAAACGTACCTTTTCTGTTTCTACTCGTTTCTTGGCTTTATTGATTAAGCTAAAAGGTATTCCGTTTTTTTGAGCTACTTCAAAAGTAAATGAACTTCCTGCTTGACCAATAAACAATTTGTAAAGTGGTTCTAAAGTACGTTCATCAAATTGCATGTTTGCATTAGTTACATTTTCAAGTTCTGCAGCTAAAACTTTTAAGTTAGAGTAATGGGTTGTAATAATACCAAAGGCTTTTTTAGAATAAAACTCCTCTAAGAAAATTTCTGCTAAAGCACCACCTAATTCTGGATCTGAACCTGTACCAAATTCATCAATTAAAAAAAGTGTGTTTTCGTTACATTTTCTTAAAAAATAACGCATATTTTTTAATCTGTAACTGTAAGTACTTAGTTGATTTTCTATAGATTGATTGTCTCCGATATCAGTTAAAATAGTATCAAAAATATACGTTTCACTTCGCTCATCAACAGGAATTAAAATTCCACTTTGAACCATTACTTGTAGTAAACCAATAGTTTTTAAGGTGATACTTTTTCCACCAGCATTAGGTCCTGAAATAACTATAATTTGTTGCTTTTCATCCAATTGAATAGTTTGAGCAACTGTTTTAATATCTTGTTTTTTATTTTTTTTCCATAAAACAGGATGATAAGCATTTTTGAAAAATATTTTCTTTTCCTTAGATATTTTTGGTAAAATAGCATCCATATCTTGGGCGTATTTTGCTTTGGCTCCAATAGCATCTAAATGCACTAAAAAATCAATATATTCTTTTAGAAGAGAAACCATTGGTCTAATAGTATCTGCTAACGCTCTTAATATTTTTATGACCTCTTGTTTTTCTTCATAAACCAAGTTTTGATATTCTCTGCTATAAGCTAACGTTGCTTGTGGTGCTATATAAACAATTCCTCCAGATTTAGAAGAACCTAACAAACTACCAGCAATTTTTCTTCTATGCATTGCAGATACAGCCAAAACTCTTTGATTGTCTACAATGGTTTCTTTAATATCATCTAAATAACCAGCTGCTACAGCTTTTGATAATGCAGATGAAAAACTTGCGCCAATTTTACCTCTTACATTATTTATATCTCTTCGAATTTGTTTTAATGCAGATGAAGCATTGTTTTTAACTTCGCCAGAAATATCTATAATTTTCTTAATTTCATCATCTACATAAGTAGTGAATTCAATAGCTTGAGTTAACTTAAAAAAAGTAGGAAACTGAACTTGAAATTTTTTAAAAAATTTAATTTGTTCGTTAACAGTAATAGATGTTGTTGCAATTTTTAAAAAAGCATCTGTTTCTATAAAACTATTTTCTATAGCCAAACGTTTTACGCTTTCTGTAATATTATCAAATCCATGATTGGGAATTCTGTTTTCACTCTGAAAAGACGACAAGTATTCATCTACCAGATGCAATTCTTTAAACAAGGCTTTTTTATTATAAAAAGGCTTTGTATCAAATACTTTTTCTTTACCTAAACCAGAAATACAAAATTCTGAAATGTGTTGTAAAACTGTTGAAAACTCTAAATCTTGAAGTGTTTTTTCTGAAATATTTTTATTCAAAATGCTATCTTTGGCTTTACTACAAAAATAAGAAACTATGCAGGTAAATATTGCTGAACTTTGGAAAAATATTTTGCAAAATGAGTTTCAGAAACCATATTTTAAAGATTTAACAGAATATGTTAAAAACGAATATGCTACAACAATTTGTTATCCAGAAGGCAATGCTATTTTTGCTGCTTTTGAGTATTGTAATTTTAATGATTTAAAAGTCGTTATCATTGGTCAAGATCCTTATCATGGTCCAAACCAAGCTAATGGTTTGTGTTTTTCTGTAAAAGATGATATTCCACACCCACCTTCTTTAAAAAATATTTTTAAAGAAATTGTCGATGATTTAGAACTTGATTATCCTAAAAGTGGAAATTTAGAAAGATGGGCAACACAAGGTGTTTTATTATTGAACGCTACTTTAACTGTAAGAGCTCATGAAGCAGGTAGTCATCAAAAACAAGGTTGGGAAACGTTTACAGATGCAGTTATTAAAAAAATTTCTGATGAAAAAGAAAACGTAGTTTTTTTACTTTGGGGTGGTTTTGCTAAGAAAAAAGCTAAGTTGATAGATGAGACAAAACATCATATTTTAGAATCTGGGCATCCATCTCCTTTAAGTGCAAATAGGGGGTATTGGTTTGGTAATAAGCATTTTTCTAAAGCAAATGGAATATTAGAGTCTACACAGCAAACTAAGATTGATTGGTAATCATCACTTATTTTAAAAATTTTAAGCAAAAAAAATCCACTTGGTAAAGTGGATTTATTGAATTTGAAATTAAGAAACAAAAAGATCTAAACTAAATCTGCTTGTTTTTCGATTGTTTGGGTAGTTACATCATCAGCCAAACCACATGAACTTGATGTGCTTCTGCAAGAAGAAAAGCAAATAATTCCTAAAATACAAACTGCAATAAATGCTACTTTTTTCATTCTGTTTTATTTACGATTTAAATGTACATATTTTTTATGAAATCACTAGAATTTTTCTTCTTTTCAATAACGTTAAAGGTTACCATTTTATTTTGAATACGAGTAATTAAATTTTTAGTGATAGGTTTACCTTCATTCCAAGAGGTGATTTTTAACCATTTTTGAATATCCTCTAATTTTTGTTGATATCTCTTAGCCAATATTTTATCTATTTCTGGAATAGATTTAAAGTTTTTTGTTTTGTTGTTAATAGTATTTAAAACGTGTTGAACTTCCTCAAAATTATTTTCCAAAACTTCATCTCTAACAGCAATTACAAAACAAGGCCAAGGAGTAGGGCAGTCGTCTATTCTTCTAAATGTTCCATCATCAACTAAAGGTTTTGTAGTAAAATGCTCCCACATAAAATAATCTGCTTCTCCATTTTTAAGCGCATTTATACCACCTTCTAAATTTTTAATGACTTTAAATTTAAGTTTAGCAATATCCCAACCTTGGTTGTGTGCATTTACTATAGCCATTAAATGAGAACCAGAGCCATATCTACTAATAGCAATAGTTGCATGTTCTAGATCATCAATTTTTGTAAATTTTGATGTTGCACTTACGTGAATACCCCAAACTAATGGCGATTTCACAAAAGTTTGTACAATTTTTGAAGGATTACCAGCTGCAATATCTTTTATAATTCCTTCTGTTAAAACAATAGCAATATCTACAGAGCCATCTCTTAAAGCTTTACACATTTCACCTGTTCCTCCAGGATAATCTTGCCATCTTAAATTGATGTTATGTTTATGGTATTCTTTATTTTTTAGTGTTAAATACCAGGGGTAATTAAAATGTTCTGGAACTCCACCAACTTTTAGATTTGTCATCTATTCTACTATTTTTTGTAGTGTATATTCAATTAAATCAGCAACTACTTGCTTTGGGTTTTCACTAAATGTACCATTTGCTCTGTTTGCAATTATTGCATTCATAGAAACTGCATGATGACCTAATAATTTAGACAAGCCATAAATAGCAGATGTTTCCATTTCTAGATTTGTAATTCGGTTTCCCTTAAAATTAAAGCTATCAATTTTTGCATTTAAATCTGCATCTTGTAAAGCCAAACGTAAAATTCTTCCTTGTGGGCCATAAAAACCACCTGCTGTTGCTGTTATACCTTGGTAAATTATATCTGAAGCTATTTTATTAGCTAATGTTGTGCTGTTTTCAATTACAAGAGGCGTTGCTTTTTTTGTGCTCCAATTGGTATATTGTATAAAAGCTTTTTCAATTTCTGGATTGGCAATACTATCAATTTGATAGGAGTGTAATAAACCATTTAAATCTAAACCATGAGAGCTTAAAACAAAAGAGTCTACAGGAATATCTTTTTGTAGAGAACCTGAGGTTCCTATTCTTATAATTTCTAATTGCGTATGCTCTTTTTTGATAGATCTAGTTTTTAAATCAATATTAACTAAGGCATCTAACTCGTTTAAAACAATGTCTATGTTATCTGGACCAATACCTGTAGATATTACAGATATTCTTTTATTATTCAGGATTCCTGTAGTAGTTTTAAACTCTCTTTTTTGAGTAGTAAATTCAATTGTATCAAAATGTTGGGTAATTTTATCAACCCTATTTTGATCACCAACAAATATTATAGTGTTTGCAATATCTTTTGGTTTTAAATTTAAATGGTAAACACTACCATCTGGATTTAATATTAATTCAGATTCTTTTATTGGCATTTAAGAGGTTATTTGAAGTAGTTTGCTTGATTTGTTATGGTATAAAAAACTGTATTTTTTTGAGCCTCCAAGAAATGAGTTATCATTTCTGATTGATCTATAAAAATTAAGTTGATTTTCTAAAACTTTTTCTCCTTTTTTGGATAGCTGAACAGGGTCAAAACCAGAGAATAATTTTTTTATTTCATTGATGTTATTTTCATATTGTATATCTCCAAAACCATAATTTACATTACTTTTAAGAAGTATATCAATAAAATCTTTTTTGGAAGTAGGTTTTTTAATTGCTGCTGTTTTTAAAATCGAATTCTCTAAACTATTTAATCCATTTTCAATGGAAGGAAAACGTTTTAAATGCATTTCTATTGCAGATGCTAAATATTGAAACGGAGAATTATGTTTTAGTTTATAAACGGTTTCTAAGCGTAAAGGAGAATCTGAGCAATACAATTGCCAAATATAATCTGCATACTCAATATCATCTTTTGAAAGTGTTATTCTTTCTTTAAAATGTTGCTGAATTTGTTCTTCGTTTAATTCTGGTAAAGCAAACATTTTTTTAGACTTACCAATTTTTCCACTACAAACTAAAGAAATATGATAATCGTTTCTATAACGTTTTAGCCAGCTTAAAACAGCTATCATATTTATTTGACAAAACAAATCATGTTCAAACCAAAGTACTATTTCTTGTTGATTTTTTTTGTTACAAAGAGCTCTATATTCTTTTAAAGTATAATTTATGAATGTTTTTTTGGTAATTTTATATGTGTCTTTTAAAAAGTCAAACCTACTTTTCCAAAAATTTTCGCTTCCAATATCTGGTGTTGTTTTACCTTCGCATAGCATTTCTCTCCAAGTAATAAATTCTCCAGAAAATTTTAAATGTTTCAAGTAATTTGTAGTACTATCTCCATTTGTAATGTGTAAAATAGATGCCCCCATAATTTATTTATAAAGAATTTTAATAGTTGATAGTTTTATTTAACCACCAACTCGTTTTACTTTAAAACCTTTATCTTTTAACATAGCCATTATTGTATCTCTATAATCACCTTGAATGATTATTTTATCGTCTTTAAAACTACCACCAACAGAAAGTTTCTTTTTAATTTCTTTGGCTAATATTTTAAAATCGGATGTTGCACCTGTATAACCATCTAATATAGTTATTGGTTTTCCTTTTCTTTTTTCGTATTTGCAAAGTATTGGTTCGTCTTGTAACCAAATATTTGATTTTTCCTTTTTAGGCTCAGGGGTTTCTTGGTGTTCTGGAAATAAGTTTTTTAATTGATCTTTTAAATCCATGTTTCAATGATTATCAGCGTAAATTACTAAAATTTATTTTTTAAGTCCTAATTCTTTTAAACGCTCATCTAAAAACTCACCAGCTGTAATATCTTCGAATTTTTTAGGATTATTTTCATCAATGCAATTTCCTAAAACATCTAATTTCATATCAGAAACTGGGTGCATAAAAAAGGGAATTGAATAACGAGATGTACCCCACATTTCTTTTGGTGGGTTTGTAACTCTGTGAATTGTAGATTTTAATTTGTTGTTACTATGTCTAGATAGCATATCACCAACATTAATCATTAATTCATCTGGCTCAGCCATTGCATCTATCCATTCTCCTTTATGGTTTTGTACTTGTAAACCTTTACCTTGTGCCCCCATTAATAAGGTTATTAAGTTAATGTCTCCATGAGCTGCAGCTCTTTCTGCACCTTTTGGTTCTGTTTCTATTGGAGGGTAATGAATAGGTCTTAAAATGCTATTTCCGTTTTTAATATAATTATCAAAATAAGTTTCTTCTAAACCTAAATGAAGTGCTAAAGATCTTAAAACGTATTTTGCTGTTTTTTCTAGCATTTGGTAAGTTTCTTTACCAATTTTATTAAAGTTTGGTAGTTCTTCTACAATAACATTCTCAGGATATTCATCAGCATATTTAGAATCTTTGTCTACATATTGACCAAAATGCCAAAATTCTTTTAAATCACCTTCTTTTTTACCTTTTGCAGATTCTTTACCAAAAGAAACGTAGCCTCTTTGACCACCAATTCCAGGAATTTCATATTTTTCTTTAACCTCTGTTGGTAAATCGAAAAAGTTTTTAATTTCTTTATAAAGATTATCTACTAATTTATCATCTAAAAAATGACCTTTAAGAGCTACAAACCCAATATTTTCATAAGCGTGCCCAATTTCATTTATAAATTTCTGCTTACGTTTTTCATCATTAGATAAAAAATCTGCTAAATTAACGCTAGGTATTTTATTCATTCTATTTCAATTTTAATAAAAAAGAGTTTAAAGTTACAAAAAAAAGCCAATAGCTAAGCCTTGTAAAATATCATAATTTTAAGAGTTATTATTATAGGATAAGATTCTATAAGATTGTTGATGCTATTTTTTTGAAAATGGAATTAAATAACTAATTGAATAATTAAATCCAAAACCTGTTCCGCTTTCAAAAATTCTATTAAATCCAGGAGAATACAATGTTTTAAAGTTGTCTGGTTCTTTTGCAGACATTAAAACTTTATAAGAAAAACTAAAACCAACAAATAAATTTTTATAAGTTTCTGCTTTTATACCAACCATAAGTTCAGACCAATGTGCATTTAAATTGGTGGTTGTGCTTGGTGTAAAGGTATTGGCAGGAAAATATGTATTGCTAATATTTGGACTAAAATTGTTTAATGTTTGATCGAAAATACTAAAACCATATCTGTAACCAACAAAAATTTCGTTATTCATATCTAGCCAATTTTCATAAGCATTATAATTAAAGCCTAGTCTTATGTAACTTCCTTTAGCTGTAGAATTTGTGTAATCTTCTTGTGTGGTTTCATCTTCGAAACCAATTTCTGTTGCTATGAAAAAGTTTTTAGAAATTCTATAATCGGCTAAAATTTCGAAACCTGAGTTGTAAGAACCATCTATGGCTGCTTTAATTGGTTTACTAATATCTAATCCTAAACGCAAGCCATAAGGAGATTTGTAAATAATTGAATCTACTTTTAAATCGGTTTTTTCTTGTTGATTTTGAGCATAACCATCTACCAAAACAAAAAAGAAAAAGAGGCTAATGAAATATTTGTACATGTGCTTCATTTTGGTTTTCTATACTGGTTAATGTATTGGGTTCAAAATCAGTTATCCAAGTGTTATCAGATAAAAATGTTACATCATTAAAAACCACTTTATACCCACAAGAACGAGAAACATATTCGTTATTTGGAATATATTGTATGGTAAATTGATTTACAACATTGTCTTTAGAAAAATTATATATAGTTTCTGTATTTGCTGTGTTTAAAGGAATAAACAAAGAGTCTAAACTTTCATTGATAAACAAACTGTCTTTACCTTCTGCCCAAACATACAGATTATCTACAGCTTTTATAGCCTCTCTATCTGAAGCATCATAAAAACGAAGAATTAAATTTGGAGTAACAGGGTTTTGTGTACAAAAGTCATCTTTTTCGCAATTGTAAAAAGTAAAAAGGATAAGGCATAAAAAACCAATTGATTTTCTCATACTATTCTTCTACTTCAACAATTTTATTAATGGCTTCTGCCAATTTAAAGTCTAGTTCAGTAACACCATCTGCATCATGTGTGGTTAATGTTATGTCTAGTGTATTGTATACATTTGTCCATTCTGGATGATGATTTAACGCTTCACATTCAAAAGCAATTCTGTTCATGGCAGACATACAGTCTTTAAAATTATCGAATTCAAAATCTGTATGAATTGCATCTTCATAATATTCCCAATCTGGAAAATTTTCTAACCTTTTATGTATTTCTTGATCTGTAAGTTTTTTCATTTTGAAAAGTATTAATGATTTTTTTTATTGATGCTAAAATAAAATGATTTTCTTTAAATAACTGTTAAACAAGTTTTATTTCTCAAATAAAACCACAGTTTCAATATGGCTTGTATGAGGAAATTGATCTACCAAACTTATTTTTTTAATTTCATAACCTGCTGCTCTTAATAACTCTGTATCTCTAGCTTGTGTTGCAGGATTACAAGAAACATACACCATTCTATCTGCGTTTAAATTGATGATTTTCTGTAGTGTTTTTGGCACAATTCCAGCTCTAGCAGGATCTAAAATTATCGTTTTTATTTTATCTTGATATTCAGGATGCTGATTTAAAAACTTACCAACATCTGCTGCATAAAACTGTAAACCTTCAATTTTATTTCTTTTGGCATTCTTTTTTGCATCTTCAATTGCTGATGCAACAATATCTACACCAACAATTTTTGCATTATCGCTTTTTGAGGCAACAATTTGTCCAATAGTTCCTGTACCACAGAATAAATCCATAACTACAGTATTATCTACTTTACTTTTATCTTCTAAAACGTATTCAACTACTTTTGAGTATAATTTTTCTGCAGATTTTGGATTTGTTTGAAAAAAGCTTTTCATACTTATTTCAAAGTTTAAGCCTAGTAGTTCTTCTACAATTTTATCTTTTCCGTAAATTAAATCTATGCTTCCAGAAGTTGCAATGGTTCTATCACCAACTTCATTATTTATAGTGTGTAATAAACCAGCAACTCTATCACCAAAAAGATCAACTAAAAAATTAGCAAATTTATTTAAGTCGAATTTTGGTAAATCGTAAGAAGTAGTCACTAAATTAAAAAGTAACTCATTGGTTTTAAAAGATTTTCTAACCACAAAATACCTGAAAAAACCTTCTTTTCTAGGTCCATGCCAAGGATCTAAGCCAGTATCTAAACAATATTTTCTGATGTTTTTTAAGTTGTCTTCAAATTCCTTGTCAAATAAACCAGAATCTTTTTCAAGATTATCTCCCATCCACCAAACTCCACGTCTTTTAAAACCTAGGGTAAACTCGTCTTTATCTCTTTTAGCTACTCTATCATAGCCAATTGCAGAAAAACTATATTCCATTTTATTTCTATAATGAAACACGTTTGGAGAGGTGATAAATTCATCAAATAAATCTTCAATTTGCTCTACTTTACCAATTCTTTTAAAGAGTGATAGAGTGCTTTCTTTTTTATATTGATGTTGCAGTTCAATAGGCAATTGGATGTATGGAGCACCAGGAATATCTTGAAATGGAACTTCGACTTCATTTTCAGAAGGTTCTAAAACATCAATTAATTTTGCTTCTGCATATTTTTTGCTCGTTTTTTTAATTTGAGCTTTCACCAATTGTCCAGGTAAAGTGTTAGGTACAAAGATTACAAAACTACCTTCTTCAGAATGAATTCTTGCAATTCCTTTCCCTCCAAAAGCATAATTTTCAATGTTAAGTTCTAAAACTTGATTTCTTTTTACAAACTTGTTGCGTTCTCTTTTTGGCATTCTTATTTATTTGAATTGCAAAATTAGGAAAATAGAAGAGTTATTAGATTAATTTCTTACTTTTGTTGCTCTTCGAGGATGATTTCTTTCCCACGCTGAATTTCTGACCAATTTAAATTGGAGTCTCAGAAGGATAAAGGTAGAACAGGAATGGTTATTTTATTAATTTAAAACATTTAAAAATGGCTGTTTTAGACAAGTTAACATCGCAACAAGCGATTGAATTAGAAAACAAATATGGTGCACACAATTATCATCCACTTCCAGTGGTTTTGAGCAAAGGTGAAGGAGTACATGTTTGGGATGTAGAAGGAAAAAAATATTATGATTTTTTATCAGCATATTCTGCTGTAAATCAAGGGCATTGTCATCCAAAAATTGTAGATGCAATGACTAATCAAGCAAAAACATTAAGTTTAACTTCACGTGCTTTTCATAATGATATGTTAGGAAGGTATGAGAAATTTGCATCAGAATATTTTGGTTTCGATAAGTTGTTGCCAATGAATACAGGTGCAGAAGCTGTTGAAACTGCACTTAAAATTGCAAGAAAATGGGCATATGAAGTAAAAGGAATAGATGAAAATAAAGCACAGATTGTTGTTTGTGAAAACAACTTTCATGGTAGAACAACTACTATAATTTCTTTCTCTAATGATCCTGTTGCTCGTAAAAACTTTGGGCCATATACCAAAGGTTTTATAAAAATTGAATATGATAACTTGCAAGAATTGCAAGAAGCTTTAGAAAGCAATAATAATATTGCTGCGTTTTTGGTTGAGCCTATTCAAGGTGAAGCTGGAGTTTACGTTCCTTCTGAAGGGTATTTAGCTGCTGCAAAGAAAATGTGTGAAGATCATAATGTATTGTTTATTGCAGACGAAGTACAAACAGGTATTGCAAGAACAGGTCGTTTATTAGCTACTTGTGGTAATTGCTCTTGTCCTGAAAAAAATTGTTCTGGTACACCAGAGGTAAAACCTGATGTTTTAATTTTAGGTAAAGCTTTAAGTGGAGGTGCTTACCCAGTATCTGCTGTTTTAGCAAACGACCCAATTATGAATGTAATTAGGCCTGGAAATCATGGTTCTACATTTGGTGGAAACCCAATTGCTGCAGCTGTTGCAATGGCTGCATTAGAAGTTGTTGCTGATGAAGAATTGGCGATTAATGCAGACAGATTAGGAGAAATTTTTAGAGCAGAATTAACTGAGTTTTGTAAAACTAACGATTTGGTAAAATCGGTTAGAGGTAAAGGATTGTTAAACGCAATTTTAATAAATGATACAGAAGATAGTTCTACTGCTTGGGATATTTGTATAAAACTTAGAGATAATGGTTTATTAGCAAAACCAACGCATGGAAATATTATTCGTTTTGCACCACCTTTAGTGATGACAGAAGAGGAATTGAGAGAGTGTATTAAAATTATTACCACTACAATTACTGATTTTAAAAAATAATTAAAATCACTAAAATGTGATAAGCCACGATTTTAATAATTTAAAGTCGTGGCTTTTTTTTATTTTTGTTTTAACAAAAGAAATAATTATGAAAAAAAATAACCCAATAGCCCAATTAGAGCAGTTAGTTTTAAATGCTGATTCAAGAATATTTTTAAAAGAAACAGCTAAATGGGCACTTTTCTTAGCTATATTAGGAATTGTTGGAGTTGCATTTATGTTTTTAGGAGCAATAGTTTCTTTTTTTATTGTTGACGCTATGCCACAAAACCAAGTACAGCTAATGCCTTTTGATTTTGGATTATTTATGAGTGTTTTTTATATTATAATGGCTTTATTATATAAAGCACCAATATATTATTTAATGCAGTTTTCTACTAAAATGAAAAAAGCATTAGCATCAAAAAACGATGAAGTTTTGGCCAATGCTTTTGAAATGTTAAAGTCTCATTACAAGTATATTGGAGTGCTCGCAATTATAATAATATCACTTAATATTTTAACTGTTGTTGCAGTTTCTTTAGGAGCACTTGCACTTTAAAAGTTATTAGTTTTTAGTGCTGTCTTTCTTTTTACCAAAAATATTTTTTAAGGTATTTTTAATTTTATCTTTAGCATCATCTTTGTCAGTGGTTTTAGTAGAATCTTTAGTTTCTTTATTGCCACCAAGTAAATCTTTTAGTTTGTCTTTACCTTTATCTAACAAACTTTGTTTTTGCTTTTCTACCAAATCTTTCATTAAATTAGAAGTAGCATCTTTAAGGTTTGTAGAAAAATTAGGACTTGTAAAGCTACCTGTAATTGATGTTTTTACAGGAATACTTTTAATATCTGCAGCATCTTTTGGATTTAGTTTTGCAATAAGACCAGATACTTCTGTACCTAAATATTTAACAGGTACATTAAAAGTGATATCATAATTTATCTCGTTTTCAAAGGTATGATTTCCAGCAATTTCTATACCAACATCTTTATATTTTAAAGGAATTGGCTTAATGTTTACAACACCATTATCAAAAGAAAAATATGCGTTTATACCATCTAAATCTAGCTTATTAACATCTAAAAAAGAAGTTTTTTCGCTTAAAAGACTTAATACTTTAGAGTTACTTGCATTTAATTTTGGGTCTAAAAGTTTACCAAATAAATTACCTGTTATGGTTTTTAAATTTGGAGTCATATTTTCATCTAAAACACCAGCTACATTTATTTTCGAATTTATTTTACCACCAATAGTTTTTGCAATAGGAGCAATGCTTTTAAGCATTTCTAGACTGCTAAAAGATTCTGTGATATTAATTTCAGCTAAATCTAGATCAACTTTAAACGTAGGATTATTGTTCTTTGTAGATATATTTCCATCAAAACCAATTTTACCCCCAAAAACATCTGTACTTAAATTTTGAAGATTTAAAGCTTCATCTTTTACATAAATTACACCAGCAACATTCTTTAGTTTAATATTATCATAAGTAGCATTTTTTGCTGTTGCAGTAAATTTGCAATCTAAGAAAGCTGGTATTTTTAAATTTGTATTTGTTGTTGATGTTTTTGTGTTCTCGTCTTCTAAATTTTGCGTTTTAGTGTTATCACCTAAAAAATCAGAAACATTAAAATTAGTGGAGTTTAAAGTAAAGTTACCTTTTAAAACTTCTTTGTTAAATAAAAAACCATAGAAATTATCTAAACTCCCATTTATTACTAAATCTGAGTTTCCAGTTTTAGCATCAAATTCTTTTAAATTAATAGTGTTTGTATTAAAACTTACTGTTGTTTTATTAATTTCAATTGGGTTTGCAACATCTTTACCATCATATTTAAAGTTGCTTAAATTTACATTTCCTGTATTTTTTATATTTTTATAAATGCCTTTTTCTACAGAATTCATATCAAAATTTGTAGATAAATCAGCACTTAAAATACCAGATAAATCTTGTTCTAAATTTATAGGATATACTTTGTTAATATTACCTAGATTTATAGTCCCTTTAGCCATTAAATCTATTAAAGGGTTGGTATTTATGTTTGCTATTTTACCTTTTGCAGCAAAGGCATCTTCATCAATTTTAAAGTTTAGTTTTTCTAGATTTATGTAAATATCATTTAAATTCCCTGTTTTATTTATAATTTTGGCATCAATATTTATGTTTTTAACAGCCTTAGGTAAATCACTGTATTTAAACATAGCATTGTTTGATGCGAATGAAATATCAAACGTTGGAATAGAAGAATCTGATAAAGTTCCTTTAACAGCACCATTTAAATCAAAATTTCCTGAGGTTTGAATGGTGTTTAAAT
The DNA here is from genome assembly GCA_964565055.1 of uncultured Polaribacter sp. Classification (GTDB taxonomy): domain Bacteria; phylum Bacteroidota; class Bacteroidia; order Flavobacteriales; family Flavobacteriaceae; genus Polaribacter. The sequence goes on from CAZMDC010000027.1 coordinate 18,628, forward strand.
TCCCTGAATATTGTTTTGGCAATAATGCCAATAAATTTTTAAAGTCTGATGTTGGTGTTTTAAAATTGATGTCATATACTTGAGTTTCATCTACAAGTTGAATAAAACCATCAAACTCTAAAGGTAATTGATTGATGTATCCTGTGTTTTTTTGAAAAGTATATTTAGAGTTTTTTAAATCGATACCTAAAACAGCATCTAAAGTAATTGCGACTTCAGAAAGGTAATTTACGTTGTTGTAATCTACAGATAAATTAGCTTTTGTTTTTGTATCTAAATCTAAAATATCTTGTGCAAAATTTCCTTTTCCAGAATGATTGATGTTTTGTAAGTGTAGTTTAATTCCGCTATTTTCATCAAAGTAATGAAAAGCCATATTTTCTAGTTGATACTCTTCAATATCTAAAGAAATACTATTGCTTTCAGTTGTAGTTTGTGAATTGGTTTTAATAGCTACATCATAATTGGCATTATTGTTTTTATCAAAAATAATATTTACTTCTCCATTTTTTGTTGCTAAACTTTTAATTGCAATAGCTTCGTTTGCATCTTTAAAAAGCTCTGTAATGTTCATACTAGCACTTAATTCTTTTGCGCTATAAAGTGTATCACCCAAAAAAGGTTCTTTATTTATAATAGCAATATCATTTATAGTAACACTTGCTAAAGGAAAATTGCTAAAAAAACTTAAGTTAGTTTCTTTAAAAGATACAGTTGCGTTTATATTTTTATTTATGGTATTCGTAACCAATTGTTCTATTTTGCCTTTAAATAAAAACGGAGCAGAAAGTAACGTAATAACTAATATTAAAATGATACTAATTGTCCATTTTAAAATTTTCTTACCTGTAGATTTTTTTTTGGTTTTCATTGATAATTTTATGTTTACAGGTACAAAGTTACTTTATTAACAGAATTGTATTTGTTCATTTAATGTTAAATGTAACACAGATCAAAATAAATAATAAAAAAAATCCAGCTTAATTAAAAGCTGGATTTTTATAAGAATAAAATATTTTTTTACTGATATTGTTTCATTTGCTCTTCAAACTCTAACATAAAAGTATCCCAATCTGTAGTTGCTAAACTATAAACGTTATATAAGAACCAAAGACCATTAATAATTAAAGTTACTAGAGCAAAAGTTTTTGCTGTTTGCATTGCTTTTAAATCTTCTGGTTCATATTCTTGAGGGTTTAGCTGTGCTGCTTTTAATTTGTTATTTGCAATAATAAAAGATGGTAAAGCAAAAACAATTCCTAATCCTAAAATACAGCAACATACTAAACTTATAGAAGATAATACGTAAATTAAAGTGGTGTTTAGTTTTTTCATTTTTAAATACTAATTTTTATAATGTAGTTAATTATTATGATGGATAAGTTTAAGTATGCTAATCTACCAATAATTTTATTAGCATTTTTTATCTTCTTAAAAAAATTAAAAATTGCAATAGTTACCAATAGAACTAACGTAAAAATAGCAGGATACATTTTAAAAGCATCAAATAAATTGCCATTTAACAATAACAGAAAAGAGCGTTGCAAACCACAGCCAAAACATTCTATATTTAAGAATGTTTTGCTAAAACAAGGTAGCATATAACTTTCTAAATTTTCTATCATTTTATTTAAACATATCCATTCCAGGAATATTTGGCATACCACTTTTTGCAGCAACAGCCATTTCATTTTCATTTATTTTAGATGCTTTTTCTATAGCTTTATTTAAAGTTATAATTAAAAAATCTTCTAATTCTTCTGCATCATTTAACAAAGAATCGTCAATTGAAATAGCCTTTATTGTTCTGTTTGCAGTTAACGTTACTTTTATTTTTTCATCACCAGAAACTTCATCAACCAAAACTGAATCTAAACGTTTTTTTGTTTCTTCAACTTTTTGTTGCGCTTCTTTTAGTTTACCCATCATTCCAGAGATATCTCCAAACATAAATTGTTTTTTTTAATTAATTAAATACAAATTTAAGAAATCAAAAAGGATTTTTTCAAAAACAAATCCAAAATGAAAATAGAAAAAGCTCTTCAACTTGCAGAGAAGTATTATTTTTGCAGACGCTTAAAACAAATGCAAGAATGAAAAGTACAGATAGCAAACATCCTGTTGCAGAAAAAATACCAAAAGAATTGGAGAAACATGGAGATGTTAGAATAGATAATTATTTTTGGATGCGTTTATCTGATGCTCAAAAGTTAGCTCCTATAAAAGACGAGCAAACACAAAAAGTAGTAGATTATTTAGAAGCAGAAAATACGTATTATAAAGATGTAACTGCATATACCAAAAATTTCCAAGAAGAACTTTTTCAAGAAATGAAGGGTAGAATAAAAGAAGATGATGCTTCTGTGCCTTATAAAAACAACGGTTATTTTTATAATACTCGCTATGAAATTGGTAAACAATACCCAATATATAGCAGAAAAAAAGGGAGTTTAGAAGCACCTGAAGAAATTTTATTTGATGTAAACGAAATGGCAAAGGGTTTCGATTATTATCAATTGGGTGGTTTAAATGTTTCTCCTGATAATAAATTGGCTGTTTTTGCAACAGATACTGTAAGTAGAAGACAGTATTTTTTAAGAATTAAAAACTTAGAAACTGGTGAAATTTATGATGATATTATAGATAATACAACTGGAGGTTCTGTTTGGGCAAATGATAATAAAACTATTTTCTATACCAAGAAAAACCCTGTTACTTTAAGAAGTGAAAAGGTTTTTAAACACATTTTAGGAACACCAATATCTGAAGATGTCGAAATTTATCATGAAGAAGATGATACGTTTGGTACTTACGTAACAAAATCAAAATCTAAGAGATATATTATCATTAGTTCTTTTGCAAGTATGACTACTGAATCTCGCTATTTAGATGCAGATAATCCAAATGGAACTTTTACTATTCTTCAGCCAAGAATTAAAGATTTAGAATACAATGTTTCTCATTATAAAGATCATTTTTATTTTTTAACAAATAAAGATGGCGCAACTAATTTTAAGTTGATGAAAACCCCAATTTCTAAAACAACTATAGAAAATTGGGTAGATGTTATTCCTCATAGAAAAGATACTTTATTAGAGGATTTTTCCATTTTTAAGGATTATTTGGTTTTAGAAGAAAGAACAAACGGATTAAATAAAATTCGCATAAAACGTTGGGATAATTCTGTAGATTACTATTTACCTTTTGATGAAGAAACGTATTCAGCAGGTGTTTATGGTAATCCTGAGTTTGATACTGAAACTATAAGATATTCTTATAATTCCTTTACTACACCAAGTTCTGTAATAGATTTTAATATGGCTACAAAAGCCAAAGAAATAAAAAAACAGCAAGAAGTTTTAGGAGGTAAGTTTCAACAAGAAAATTACAAAAGCGAACGTGTTTGGGCAACAGCTAGAGATGGAGAAAAAATTGCCATTTCTTTAGTATATCATAAAGATACTAAGTTAGATGAAAATACGCCTTTATTACAGTATGCTTATGGTTCTTATGGGTATACAATTCCAGATAGTTTTTCTACTACTCGTTTAAGTTTGTTAGATAGGGGTTTTGTGTATGCTTTAGCACATATTAGAGGTAGTGAGTATTTAGGAAGAGATTGGTATGATGATGGTAAAATGCTCAACAAGAAAAATACGTTTTATGATTTTATAGACTGTTCAAAATTTTTAATAGCCAATAATTACACATCTGTAAAACATTTATATGCAATGGGTGGTTCTGCAGGTGGTTTGCTAATGGGAGCTGTTGTAAATATGAACCCAGAATTGTACAATGGTATAATTGCAGCTGTACCTTTTGTAGATGTTGTTTCTACAATGTTAGATGATAGTATTCCTCTAACCACAGGTGAATATGATGAGTGGGGAAACCCAAATAATAAAGAATATTACCATTATATAAAATCATATTCTCCTTATGATAATGTTGATGCTAAAGAATATCCTCACATGCTGGTTACAACTGGTTTTCACGATAGCCAAGTACAATATTGGGAACCTGCAAAATGGGTAGCAAAATTAAGGGAGCTTAAAACAGATAATAATGTATTATTCCTAGATACCAATATGGAAACTGGACATGGAGGAGCATCAGGTCGTTTTGAAGCTTTAAAAGAAACTGCTAAAGATTATACATTCTTTTTGGCATTAGAAAATAAGTTAAATAATTAAAAAACACCATCCATATTTTATATTTCATTTCAGAAATGTACTTTTGCAGTCGGTTTAAACAATAAGAATGATTAGAAATCAACTAATAAAAGAATCTATTTTAGATTTAGTTGGACAAACACCTTTAGTTAAATTACACAGAGTTACCCAAAACCTTGAAGGTAATTATTTCGCAAAGTTAGAAGCTTTTAACCCTGGTTTATCTCAAAAAGATAGAATTGCATTACATATTGTAGAGAATGCAGAACGAAAAGGGATTCTAAAAAAAGGAGCAACAATTGTAGAAACTACTTCAGGAAATACTGGCTATAGTTTAGCCATGATTGGTTTGGTTAAAGGCTACAAATGTATTTTGGCAGTATCAGACAAATCGTCACAAGATAAAATCGACTTATTAAAAACAATGGGAGCAGAGGTACATGTTTGCCCAGCAAACGTTGCAGCAGATGATCCAAGATCTTATTACGAAGTAGCGAAACGAATTCACTTAGAAACACCAAATTCAGTATATATCAATCAATATTTTAATGAGCTTAATATAGAAGCACATTACAAAACTACTGGCCCAGAAATCTGGGAACAAACAGATGGTAAAATCACTCATTTAGTTGTGGCTAGTGGAACAGGAGGTACTATTTCTGGAACAGGAAAATATTTAAAAGAACAAAACCCTAATATAAAAATTCTAGGAGTGGATGCTGTTGGTTCTGTTTTAAAAAAATACCACGAAACAGGTAAGTTAGATTTAGATGAAGTTTCACCTTATAAAATAGAAGGTTTAGGAAAAAACTTAATTCCTACTGCTACAGATTTTGATGTAATAGACGTCTACGAAAAAGTAACAGATAAAGAAGCAGCACTTGCAGCTAGAACAATTGTAAAGCAAGAAGGTATTTTTTGTGGATATACTTGTGGTGCAGTTTTACAAGCTACTAAACAATACAATACTCAAAACTTTTTTAATAAAGAAAGTTTTGTGGTTTTAATATTTCCAGACCATGGTTCTAGGTATATGAACAAAATATACAGTGAACGTTGGATGAAAAAACAAGGATTTATTTAATAATTTACCAAATAAACCAATAATTTACTTAAATTGTTAAAACTCTTAATTTTTGCTAACTTTGCAAACTTGAAAAAACAGTAGATATAATGACGACAGATTTATTCGATAGAATTACAAAAGATAAAGGACCTTTAGGAAAGTGGGCAGATAAAGCAGAAGGATATTATGTTTTTCCAAAGTTAGAGGGGCCTATTTCAAATAGAATGTCTTTTAATGGTAAGAAAGTAGTTACTTGGAGTATAAATGACTATTTAGGGCTTGCCAATCATCCAGAAGTTTTAAAAGTAGATGGTGAAGCAGCTTTAGAACATGGAATGGCATACCCAATGGGTGCTAGAATGATGTCTGGACATACACCTTTACATGAACAACTAGAGCAAGAATGTGCAGAATTTGTAAATAAAGAAAAAGCATATTTATTAAATTTTGGTTATCAAGGAATAATGTCTGCAATAGATGCCTTAGTTACCAAAAATGATATCATAGTTTATGATATTGATACACATGCTTGTATCATAGATGGTGTGCGTTTGCACGCAGGTAAACGTTTTGTTTACAGACATAATGATATGGAGAGTTTTGAGAAAAACATTAAGCGTGCAGCAAAAATGGCAGAAAAAACAGGTGGAGGAATTTTAGTGATTTCTGAAGGTGTTTTTGGAATGCGTGGTGAACAAGGACGTTTAAAAGAAATTGTAGCCTTTAAAAAAGAATATAATTTTAGATTATTAGTAGACGATGCTCATGGCTTTGGAACACTAGGAGAAGGAGGTAGAGGTACAGGTTTCGAACAAGGTGTGCAAGATGATATTGATGTATATTTTGCCACTTTCGCTAAGTCTATGGCCGGAATTGGAGCTTTTTTAGCAGGAGATAAAGACGTAATCCAGTTTTTACAATACAATTTGCGTTCTCAAATGTTTGCAAAATCTTTACCAATGGCAATGGTAAAAGGAGCATTAAAGCGTTTAGACATGATTAGAACCATGCCAGAATTAAAAGAGAAATTGTGGGAAAACACAAGAAACCTACAATCTGGGTTAAGAAATGCTGGATTTGATTTAGGAACAACACAAACCTGCATAACTCCAGTTTTCTTACAAGGAGAAATTCCAGAAGCAATGGCTATGGTTAATGATTTACGTGAAAATCATGGAATTTTCTGTTCTATTGTGGTGTATCCAGTAATACCTAAAGGCTTAATTATTTTAAGGTTAATACCAACAGCAACCCATACACAAGAAGATATTGACGAAACTATTACTGCGTTTTCTGCAATTAGAGAAAACTTAGAAAATGGAACGTATAAAAAAATTGCAGCAGCAATGATGTAATTTTTGTAAACTATCATATAATTTTAAAAACCGAGCAGATTGCTCGGTTTTTTTGTGATATTATTTTAGTTTTTTATGGCGTATTTAGATATTGTTATCGTTTGTTTTAAGTTCTTAACTTAGCAAATAAAAACCAAATAGAAAATCTGCGAGAATTTTAATAAGGTTAATATTAGCAATAGATTAATTATAGCTTAAGTTATTAAAGTTGTTTATTTTATGCTAAAAAACATATTAAATTTAAGTACTAAAAATTTCACCAAAAAAAATCACTCTTTTTAGAGTGATTTTTATATGAACATAATTAAAATGATATAAATAAGGTGCTTGCATTTATTCTTAAAAGATTATTTTGCTTTATCGTATAACTTTTTAAGGTGTGGTATACCATCAGACATCCACTTAGGAGCTTCCCTATCCATTAAATAATGATCAAAATATTGTTTCATTCTAATTTGAAAATCTTTTTGATTAGCTTCTCTTCTTAAATGATGAGGTTCACCTGGATAGGACAAGAAAATAACTTCTTTTCCTAACCTTCTTGCAGCATTATAAAATTCGAGCCCTTGTGTCCAATCCACTGCACCATCAGCTGTTCCATGTAATATCATAAAAGGTACTTTAATATTTTTTGCATGAAACATTGGGTTTTCTCGCTGGTAAATTTCTCGATGAGTCCAAGGGGTTACACCTCTTCCCATTCTAACTTGTCCAATTTCCATAATACCTGTATGATTGGTTCCTGAGTTTCCATAAATATTATTATAAAAACTTTCAAGATCTGTTGGAGGTGCACCAATAACTACACACCTAAACATATCTGTTTGGGTAAGAATAAATGACGATTGATAACCTCCCCAACTGTGTCCTTGTAGTCCAATTTTTTTTGGGTCTGCATAACCCAAATCAATTACTTTTTGAGTTGCAGATGTAATACAGTCTAAAGCACTAGTACCAGGTTTACCTACTTCATAAACGTTATCTGGTTGAAAAAATAGATAACCATTACTAGCATAAGTAGAACCATGTGGACGGTCATCATAAGTTGGCATGTAATAACGGTGATGCCTATCAGACATTTTTTCATAGAAATACACTACCATAGGGTACTTCTTGCCTTCTTCATAATCTGGAGGAAGCGTAAGTGTTCCTTGTAATTTATCTCCTTTACTGTTGGTATAATCTACCAATACTTTAGAGCCCCATTTGTATTCTTTTTGCTGAGGATTAGCATCAGTTAACTTTTTGGGTCTTTCAAATGAAAGAGTACTAAAATGATAATTTGGGAATTCTACAAAAGATTCTTTAGTAAATACAATCTTATCAGCCTGGTCAGCTTTCATAATCCTTGTAAATGCATAATCATCATAAATTAAGGGTTTTGGCTTTCTACCTAATTTTAACTCATAAAAGCCAGCTTTTTTTGTCCATTCGCCATAAGCTGTTAAAAGTATTGGCTCGTTTGTATCTATATATGGGTCATGAGTACTCAGATCTTGATATCTAAAACGAATTTCTTCTTTGCTACCAACTCCTTCTGTTATATTATTGGCTGCAGAACCATCCAACTTTAGAGACCATAAATCATATTTGTGATTTAAAATAATAGAAGCACCGTCTTTTGTCCATCCTGCCAAACCATATGGTGGTTTTTCATGAGGGTAAGGATGCTCTAAATTCACAAAATTAACATTAGCAGATTTAGAGATATTCGTTAGCTTGTTTGTTGCTAGATTTATAACATGAATTGCTGCGTTTTTTTGTACAGCGTAATAATTTCCTTCAGGAGAATATCCTAGAGGTCTTTTAATTAACTTAACCATAAGGTCTCTTTTACCCGTTTTTAAGTTCACACGATATAAGTCTACAGGAGATACTCCCCAATTTACATCATTAATGTAAGGTTTTGGGTTACTACCTACCCAATAGTTAGAGTTTCTAGAAAAAAGTAGATTACGCATACTATCATCTGTAAGTCTTGTAAATACATTATTTTTAAATTGATATGAAGCCCAATAGGTAAAGTTTTGGTTGCTAATTGCTCTTCTTCTTTGAACAGAATTAATGGTTTCATCATTCCAATGAAAAACATTAAGATTCGCAATAGTGTCTTTATCTAGCTTTAATTTTACTTCCTGTTCTTTAATACCAAACAAAACAAAGCTACCATCATTACTAAACTGTAAGTTACCTTTTTCACTAATTACAAAGTTATTAGGAAAATTGACTGATTTTTTAGTATTAAAAACACTTTTTGTTGGTTTAAGATGCACATTAGAAGCAATAACAAGCATATTATCTCTTTGTGCTAATGTATCTGCTTTTTTTCCTTTTAATACTGCAATTTGAGTTCCTTTTTTACTCCAGTCTTTTTTAAGTACGTTTGTATCATCCCAAACAAGGCTACTATAAATTTTTCTATCACTATCTATATTATGAAGTTTATTTTTGGTAAGGTCATACACATATAAACCATTTCCTACCATTTCAGCTGCATCTATAGTATATGCTAAGTGACTAGAGTTTTTGTTGAATTTAAATTCGTTAACATTACCAAAGTTTAAGGTTGCTAAGGTTGATAAATTTACAACTACCAAATCTTGCCCTTTGTGTTTTGACTTATCACTTTCGGGTTTTTCTAGAGATATTGCAAAATAGTTTCCATTTTCAGAAAATACCATGGATTTTGCTCTTTTAAATTCGATAACTTCACCTGTATTAAGATTTCGTAACTCAGCGGTTTTGAATGATTTTTTCTTTGATTTTTTTAGCTTTTTAGCTTCTTTTGTTGATGGCGAAATAAGATATGCTGTCCATTTACTATTGTTAGAAAAAACGGGTGAGCTTGCATAAGGAATTCGAAAAGAAAAGTCTGTTACTTTAGCAGTTGTTTTTTTAATAAATAAAGTATCGTCTCCTCCATTAGGTCTAAGACCGTAAGTAAACCAGTCTCCGTTTGGAGAAATCTTTGAAGATACAATTCTGTTCCATTTGTTATAATCTTCTAGTTGAAGTACTTTGTTTTGAGCTGTACTTAAAGGACTAACTAGAAAAGCAAATAGTGTGCTTAAAATTAGAAAGTTTTGTTTCATGATGTTTTAGTTAATTATTAGTGTTTTAATTCTCCAAGAAAGGTTTAAATGAGGGTCTGATTCATTTTTTGCTTAACGTGTTTATAAAAGGTTAGTTAAGTGGTTTAAGCACTAAAGTTAATAAATAAAAAACAGATAGAAAATCCTAGAATACAGTAAAATAGAATAATAAAAGCTCAAAAAGCTAATATTTAGAATTTTGAGCTTAGAATATTATTATAGAAATTTAACAAAGAGTTTATTTGAGTTTAACTCGGTTCTTTGCTGGTAATTGACTTGATTCAGTTTTCAAGATAAGGTAAAATGTGTTTTTCAAAAATTAACTCTGGTTGTTTTGTTTTTCCATTTCTGTAATTTCCAGACGTAACAACAACAACAGTTTTTAGACTTGGTACTATAAAAATATATTGCCCTCCATTTCCTCTTGCTTCAATAGATTTTATGTTCTTTTCGTTAGCGTTATAAGTATTATGCCACCATAAATATCCATAACCATTTTTATCAGTCACATTCTCTAAATTACGATAGTTTTTAAATGAGTTTTTAACCCATTTTTTAGATATAATACGTTTTGATTTCCATTTTCCTTTATTCAGATAAAGTTCTCCAAATTTTAGCATATCTTTTGGTGTAAGATACATTCCTCCTCCAAAATATGGTTTGCCTCTTAAATCCGTTTGAATAATGTAATTTGAAATTTCCAATTTTTGAAATAAAAACTTATCAATAAACAATTCTAAAGGTTCATAAACAACTGAATCCATAGCAACACCTAGCAAAGCAGGGTTTGCTGAACCATAATTAGCCTTAGTATTTGGCTTATGAATCATTGGAGCTTTTAGAATTGCTTCAATCCAATCAGGTGCTCTTTGGTAATTTTCTTCTGTTGCAGAAGATTTTGGATTTGCATTGATGCCATAATCTATAGCATCTATTCCAGAACTCATTGTTAAAAGACTCTGAATATCAATTTTTGATTTTAAGCTATCTTTAAATTCCTGGTATTTTTCAGGTAAAAAATCAAAAATAGATTGCTCAACACTACTAAATAATGATTGGTTTTTTGCAATTCCAACAACAGCAGACGAAATACTTTTTGATGCTGATTTCATGTCATGAGGTATATTTGCATTATAACCATCAAAATATTTTTCATAAATAATTTTTCCTTTTTTTGAAATTAAAACAGAATGTGTGTTAGGTAGTGAGTTTTTTGAAATTAGCTTTTCCATTTCTGTAAGCTTTAGAACAGAAGTGTTATTTTTATAATGAAACCCACCAATTTTCCATTCTGTTGTAGATTTTTGTAAATATATTTTTGTTATTAAGTTGTTTCCTAAAAGTATATTTAATTGAATTTTACCTGCTATTAATTTTCCTTTAAACTGCAATCCAGTTTTAAAATCAATAAATGATATTAAATCCTTTTCTTTTTGAAAATTGCTACACCAAGTTCCAGTAAATCTATTATCACCAAAAATTGGGTAAGCTTGATAATTATTTCCTTCTCCATTTTCTACACTCAAATAAAAATCATCTGATTTTAATTCATCAACCATTAATAGATTCCAAGTTCCTGTATAAGTATTATTTTTTAATTTATTAAGTGTTAAGTGATACATGAGCATTCCAGACTTAATAAATCCATTAATGTTTTTGCCGTTTTTAGAAAGAATACCTTCAAATAAATAATTTTCGGCAAATGGTATTTTTAATATTGAAGCATTTTTTGAATCAAATTGATAATCAATAACGCTATTATTATTTGAAATTTTAAATTTAGCTTTTTCAAGACCTAAGTTTTCAATTTCTACCTTTAGATTAAATGTTTTTAAATTTTTAATTTTCCCTTCCCAACCACTTGTATATTCTGCCATATCTTGGCCATAGCTTGAAAAGGATAAAAGAGTAATAAGTAATATTATTATGTTTTTAATTCTCATTTTTTAGATTGATTTTTAATAAGTTGTAAAAATCATAATTTTTGCTCTATAGAAATTGTATAATATTAACATTAGCTCATTTTTCTTAATAATTTTGTTGGTGTTGTTTGGTATATTTTTTTGAAACTTGATATAAAATGGCTTTGATCGTAAAAACCACATTGATAACAAATTTCCGTCATCGATTTATTTTTTGATGCGAGTAAGTAAAATGCTTTGTTCAATTTTATTAATCGAATATAATTACCAAGACTTATACCAAAATATCTGTTAAATTCTCTAGATAAATGAACTGGATGAATTCCTAATTTTGAACTTAAGCTCTTTAATGAATTGTTTGTTTTTTCTTCAATCAATAACTCTTTTAACTGGTTTACCCAAATAGGCTTTTTTAGGCTTGCCTTTTTTGATTCTTTTATTGTATTAAATATATCAATTAAGTTACTCTCAATACTTAAATTTGAATACTGATCGTTTATTTTAGTTTCAATAAATATCTGATTCATTAAGTTTTTAATTATTGGATTTCTTAAATTGATGCTTCCTTCAAAATTTGATGTTTGTATATTAAAACTTGAAAACCAATCTTGATTAAGTTCAATATGAAAACCTCTCGTATATTCAGGTGGTTTAATATTGTAATGAGCATCTTGCCAATTATGAAATAATAAACTCCCTGGTTTTAAATAGTAGGATTCTTTTTTATTAGATTCAAGTAATTTGCCTTGAAGGAGATAAGTAAAATATGGGTTTTGGTGATAATGCCAATCTACTTTGCTATGTGTATATTCAGTATCTGTAATTATTAGGTTTTCAAAAGCTGATTTTTGGTAATGTGTTCCGTAAAATTCTCCTATTTTTAGTTTATTCATTCTATTTCTTCAGCTTGTTACAAAAGTTGTTGTATAAAATTAGTTACGTGTATAAGCATTAAAGTTAATAAATAAAACACAGAAAGAATGTCTGCTAGCATTAGCAATGAATTATACACATGTTAACTTATCTTTTAACGCTTTATTTTAACTAAACAAAGATAAAAGCAAAAAACTGGCGTTAATAGCAGTTTCTAATAAACTATTAAAACAAAGTTTTGCAATTGTAAAATCAGGTATTCCTTATGATGAAACTCACGTTTCAGTATTAAAGGCGAAGTAAAAAATAAAAAAGAATAATGATAATTATGGCTTGTTGAATTGGAAATAAATCGACCAAAGGAGGTTTATGCTATTTCAACAATGCAAAAAAACTAATGCTTAAATTTAATGAAGAAAATAGTTGCTTTTTAACTCAGTTCTTTGTTGTAAAATGCGTTTTTAATCTTTCTTTTTTAAGTTTCCTACAGTTTATATTATTTCATTTTTTAAAACTTTTTTTTCCTTGGTAAACTTACTCTTAAAGTTTTCAGTTTTTAGCTTTATTCAGATTTGCGCTCAATTTTGAAATTTGCTCAATTCCACATTTTGATTTTTCGAGTTTGAGTAAATTCATTCCTTTTTTTAATTTTAGTTATAATTTTGGATTCAATTTATTGAAATTTATACTACTCTTTATAATGATTTTCTATCATTTTTTTTCGCATTAAATTACCAAAGTAAAAAATTATAATTCCAATAAAATAGAATGAAATGCAATCAAAAAAACTATTTAAATTTACAATTTTAGTGTAATAAAAAATAACTGTAATTATTAAGGGAATAATAAATATAAAATAATTAGACATTAATTTTTCCATTTTTTGTTTTAAGAATAATATTTAGGTTTTGAAAAATAATTTTTATTTCACTCCTAAGGGTATTACAAGTAAAATGCATTTTTAAAAGGGATTATGTTTATCTGAGGCATATCAACCAGTTTTTTACAACGT
>CAZMDC010000028.1:0-30798 GCA_964565055.1 uncultured Polaribacter sp.
TAATGTAGAAATACCACAAGAAGCATTTATGGCTGTTTTAAAGTTGAATGATTAATTTTAAAGAAGTCAAATAAACTAAAAAAGCCTTTTTGAATTTTCAAAAAGGCTTTTTTTTATAAATTTATAAATTTTCTTAATCTCTACTTCCAAGAACTTGAAGTCCCCAATATAAAAGCATGGCTAAAGAACCTAAAGCAGCTACTAAATATGTTCTTGCAGCCCATTTTAAAGCATCTGTAGAACCTGCCAATTCTTGTTGTGAAACCATATTTTTATTTTTTAACCAAGCTAAAGCTCTGTTGCTTGCATCATATTCTACAGGTAAAGTAATAAAACTAAAAAGTGTTGCTAAACCCATTAAAATTAAACCTGCAACTGCAATGTAAAAACCAATACCATATTCACCTGTAGATTCAGTAGTTAAACCTAAAATTAACCCTCCAATTACTAACCATTGAGAAAAGTTAGATGATACACTTACTATTGGAACTAATTTAGAACGCATTGTAAGCCAATCGTAAGCAGTAGCATGTTGTACAGCATGTCCAACTTCATGTGCAGCTACAGCAGCTGCAGCTGCATTTCTCTGGTTGTAAACAGCCTCACTTAAATTTACAGTTTTGTCTTTTGGGTTGTAATGGTCTGTTAATCTACCAGGAGTAGAAATTACTTTTACATCAAAAATACCATTGTCTGCCAACATTTTCTCAGCAATTTCTGCACCACTCATTCCGTTTCTTAATTGTATTTTAGAGTATTTTTTAAATTTACTTTTTAATTGATTACTTACTAACCAACTTACTAAAGATATTGCACCTATTAGTATATAAAATCCTATCATAATTTATATTGTTTAAAAATTTTTATGTCATATTTCTTTGATAAATTTACAACATAAATTATTCCATTTTTATTTTTGATGATAAAATTGACTAAAATAGTATTAAAATAAAAAGCTACTGAATAGTTTTAAGACAAAATGACAAAATGACAAAAAAACCAAACATATTAATTGTGTACACAGGAGGTACAATTGGAATGGTTAAAGACTATAAAACAAATGCTTTAAAAGCTTTTGACTTTAGTCAAATTACCAAAAACATACCAGAATTAATGCAGTTAAATTGTAATATTGAAAGTATTTCTTTTGATGAACCTATAGATTCTTCAAACATGAATGTAGAATTTTATCAAAATATTACAGAGATTATTGAAGTGAACTATGAGAAATTTGATGGTTTTGTAGTTTTATCAGGATCAGATACTATGTCTTATGTGTCTTCTACAGTTAGTTTTATGTTAGAAAATTTACAAAAACCTATCATATTTACAGGGTCTCAACTACCCATTGGAGATCTAAGAACAGATGCTAAAGAAAACTTAATAACATCAATAGAAATTGCATGTGCACAAAAAAATGGTAACCCTATTATTACTGAAGTTGGGTTGTATTTTGAGTATAAATTATACAGAGCTAATAGAACAACAAAAATTAACGCTGCACAATTCGAGGCTTTTACATCTATGAACTATCCACCTTTAGCAGAAAGCGGAGTACATTTAAATTTTAATGATTATTATTTATTTAAACCTAAAAACGAACCCTTAGTTGTAAGAAAAAATTTAATAAATGATATTGTTATATTGAAACTTTTTCCAGGCATTACAAATAATGTAGTAGAAAGTATTTTAAAGACAAAAGGATTAAAAGGTGTGGTTTTAGAAACTTACGGAGCTGGAAATGCACCAGATAAATTATGGTTTTTAAACCTATTGCAAGAAGCTATTAAGAAAAACATAAAAATTGTTAACGTAACACAGTGTGCAGGAGGCAGTGTAGAACAAGGCCATTACGAAACTAGTATGGGTTTAAGAGATATTGGCGTAATAAGTGGTAAAGATATAACTACAGAATCTGCTGTAGCAAAACTAATGTACTTACTTAATGAAAGGTTATCAGAAAAAGAGTTCAGATTTTACTTTGAATCATCAATGAGAGGAGAAATTTCTAACTAAAAAAATAAAGAGTGCTTAAAAATTCATAAAAAACACATAATAATGAAATCAAAACTAAAAAAAAATTTTTTTATGCATAACATTTTTTGTTACTTGGCACTCTCTTAAAATAAAAATTATAAAATTGAGTGTAAAAAAAACATAAAGTACTCTATAATTTCTATTTTTGAGACGAAAATTTATATCTTTAACCCGTTAACTATTAAAATTAATTTATAACTAAGATGAAAAAAGTAGTAAATGTCTTATCTGTAACAGGATTTATGTTTTTTGGAGCTGTACAATCTACATTCGCTCAAGAAGCAGCAGCAACAGAATCACAAACGTTTCACCAAATATTGAAGCAAAACTTTATTGATGGTGGACCAGGATTTATGGGAATTGTATTAGTAGCTTTAATTTTAGGTTTAGCTATTGCCATTGAAAGAATTATTTATTTAAATATGGCTACAACTAATACAAAAAAATTATTAGCAAATGTAGATGATGCATTAAGCTCAGGAGGAGTAGAAGCTGCAAAAGAAGTTTGTAGAAATACAAAAGGGCCAGTTGCTTCAATTTTTTATCAAGGTTTAGATAGAGTTGATGAAAGTATAGAAGAAGCTGAGAAAGCAGTTGTTTCTTATGGAGGAGTTCAAATGGGTCAATTAGAGAAAAACGTTTCTTGGATTTCTTTATTTATTGCATTAGCACCAATGCTTGGTTTCATGGGTACTGTAATTGGTATGATTGGAGCATTTAACGATATTGCTGTAGCAAATGATATTTCTCCAGCAGTAGTTGCAGGAGGTATTAAAGTAGCCTTATTAACAACCGTATTTGGTTTAATTGTGGCTATTATTCTTCAAATCTTTTATAATTATATCGTTGCAAAAATTGATAGTATTGTAAATAACATGGAAGACGCATCTATCTCTTTGATAGATTTATTAGTAAAGTATAAAAAATAAAACTTAATATGAAAAGTAATAAAATTTTAAATATTTTAATTGCTGCAGTAGCACTTATTGGTGGTTTTCTTTTCATAAGAGTTTTTATGGAAGACACAGATGCCATTGAAACAGACGTAGATGTAGCAAACAGTGTTGTAAGCCCTTTAATTTATTATTCAACATATTTATTTTATGCTGCTGTAATAATAACAATAGGTTTATCTTTAATAAGTTTGGTGAGAAACCCAGAAAACTTAAAGAAAACACTAGGAGGTTTAGGAATATTAGCTGTGCTTTTATTAGTAGCTTATTTCTTATCAGACAGTGAAGCAGTTTATAATGCTGCAGGAGAAATAGAATATGGTGGAGAGGAAGGATCATCTGTAAATAAATGGGTAGGAACAGGAATATGGTATAGTGTTATCTTAGGTGGTATTGCTAGTTTATTCTTTGTTTGGGATCTATTAAAAGGACTAGTTAAATCATAAAACATGGCAAGAAGAGATAACCCAGAAATTAACGCAGGTTCAATGGCAGATATCGCTTTTCTGCTATTAATTTTCTTTTTAGTAACCACAACTATGAATGTAGATTCAGGTATTTCTAAGAAGTTATCAGAAAAGCCACCAGCAGATTATACACCTCCAATTATTAAAAAGAAGAATATCTTTGAGGTAAATATTAACAGAAACAACGAGCTTCTTGTAGAAGATGAACGTATGGATGTTAAAAACCTAAAAGATGCCGCTGTTAAGTTTATCGATAATGGTGGAGGTATAGGAAACCCAGGAGAAGATGGTTCACCAGGTGAAGCTTGTGATTACTGTCAAGGAGAAAGAAGCGATGCTTCTTCAGATCATCCTAATAAAGCAATTATTTCAGTTCAGAGTGATAGAGGTACAGATTATGGTACTTACATTCAAGTACAAAATGAATTGTTAAAAGCTTATACTGAGTTAAGAAATAGACTTTCTAGAGAACGTTATGGAATGTCTTTTGATGAACTAGAAGAGGCTTTTGCAGATGCTAAGAAAAGTGCAGACTTAAAAAGTCAGGTAGATATCTTGAGAAAAAAGGTTGAAGATATTAAAACAGCATATCCTCAAATTATTTCTGATGCAGAACCAACTTCATAATTAATTTAAATTTAAAACAAAAGTATGTCTAAATTTAGAAAAAAGAAAAAAGGAATGCCAGCTGTAAACACTGCAGCCTTGCCAGATATCGTTTTTATGTTACTATTTTTCTTTATGGTTACTACAACTATGAGAGAAACTAACTTAGTGATTGAAAACCCTAGACTGCCAAATGCTACTGAAATTAAAAAATTAGAAGATAAAAGTTTGGTAAGTACTATATATATTGGTAAATCAAAAGATCCTAATAGAGATGGTGTTGGGTATAACAAAATTCAGTTAAATGATAAAATCTCTTCAGCAGATCAAGTACCTGCTTTTATTTTTAGTAAACGAGATAAAATAGCTGAAGCTTTACACCCATTTATGACTACTTCAATTAAAGCAGATAAGGAATCAAATGTTGGTACAATTATAGATGTTAGATTAAAATTAAGAGATGTTAATGCTCTTAAAATTAACTACTCTACAACAGCAGCTGCTGGAAATAATTAGAATCAAAAAATATTTTTAAAAGGGTTAATTCATTAGAATTAACCCTTTTTTATTGGTCTAAACTGTATTTAATTTTAAAAAATTGTATATTTAATTTTCACTTTAAACATGCGTAAACTATTTTATATTTTTTTTGTTCTTTTTGGTGTTCAACACCTTACTGCTCAAAAAGATTCTTTGCAGTTAGGTGATAGATATGCAGAAGATCAAATTTATGTTTCAGTTTCTTATGCGCAATTTTTTAATCAACCAAAAACAATAACTAGAAGTGGTTTTTCTTATGGACTTTCAATAGGCTTTCTAAAAGATATTATTTTAAATAAACAAGGTTCTATTTCATTTGCTGCTGGTGTTGGATATGGTTTTGATTTTTTTAATCACGAATTAAAAGTAGAAGAAATTAACAATTTAACTGTTTTTAGTTCATCTCAGAACCTTACTTCAAATACATTATCTTCTCATAATTTAGAATTTCCTATAGAATTGAGATGGAGAACATCTAATGCAAAAAAATATGACTTTTGGCGAATTTATTCTGGAATAAAGTTTTTATACAACTTATCTAATACTTTTAAATTTACTGAAAATTCAAGTAGTTTTAGTTATAGAAATATAACCTCTTATAGAAGGCTACAATATGGTTTAACACTTTCTGCTGGTTATGATGAGTTTAATCTACATGTATTTTATAACCTTACTCCATTTTTTGAAGATGCTTCTTTTAACGGTCAAAATATAGATTCAAGCACCTTGAAATTTGGCTTAATTTTTTACATACTATAGCAGCCAATAAATGCTAAAAACAGATAATATTCCTATTAAAAATCCAAAGTAAATTTCTTTATTTACATGCATTTTTAACTTTAATCTAGCAGTGGCTAATAGGCCTGCTAAAAGTATATTTACTATAATTACAGTTAGGTAAGATTGATTATCTATGATAGTTAAAAGCATAAAAAATCCACAACTAATACCTAGTGATAACAGATGAATACTAGTTTTAAATTTTATAAAAAGTAAAATATAGGCTGTTGATAAAGCTAAAGCAGTTGCATAAAATAATAAAGAAATATCTTGTAAAGCTCTAAGATAACTTAAGCCATTTGGAAGAGCATAGAATATTAATATCATTAAGAGCAATGGAATTCTACGCTCCTTTATCTTTTTAAGTCTAAAGCTTTCAATAATATCAAGTTTTTTTAATAACACCAACACTAGTAAAGGCACTATATAAGTAAAAACAAATATTAAAAGTAAAACAATAAGTTTTTGATTGCTATTAAATGTTAATGGAGATAATAAAAAATACAACATTACTCCAATAGTTGGAATTACGATTGGATGTAAAATGGTGGATATGACTTTTTGAAAACGCACTAAATTTCCTTTCGTAAACGTGCTACAGGAAGATCTAACTGTTCACGATACTTTGCAACCGTTCTTCTTGCAATTGGATACCCTTTTTCTTTTAAAATTCCAGCTAATTTTTCATCTGTTAGCGGTTTTTTCTTGTTCTCTTCTGCAATTACATTTTCCAAAATCTTCTTTATCTCTCTTGTAGAAACATCTTCCCCTTGATCATTTTTCATAGACTCAGAGAAGAACTCTTTAATTAATTTAGTTCCATAAGGAGTAGAAACATACTTGCTATTGGCAACTCTAGAAACTGTGGAAACATCCATGTTAATTTTATCAGCAATATCTTTTAAAATCATTGGTTTTAATTTGCGCTCATCACCAGTTAAAAAATAATCATATTGATAATGCATAATGGTGTTCATGGTTACCAATAAAGTTTGCTGACGTTGTTTTATTGCATCTATAAACCATTTTGCAGCATCTAATTTTTGTTTAATAAAAAACACTGCATCTTTTTGAGACTTACTCTTGGTATTCGACTCTTGATATCCTTTAAGCATATTGTTATACGCTTTAGATACATGTAATTCTGGAGCGTTTCTAGCATTTAGGGTTAAATCTAATTCGCCATCTATTATTTTAATAGAAAAGTCTGGTACAATTTGTTCTGCAAGTTTATTATTACCTGCATAAGAGCTACCAGGTTTTGGGTTTAGTTTCGAAATTTCTGTATTTACAGCTTTTAATTCATCTGATGAAATATTGAATTTTTCTTGAAGTTTTGTGTAATGTTTTTTAACAAAATGATCAAAAGCATTTTCTAAAATATCAATGGCTAAACTTCTGTTTTTTGTACTTTCTTTTGCTTTTAGTTGAATAATTAAACATTCTTTTAAATCTCTTGCACCTACACCAATAGGATCTAGGTTGTGTATTACTTTTTTAAGAACAGAAATTACTTTTTCTTCAGTGGTAAAAACATTTGCTGTAAACGCTAAATCATCTACCAAATCAATTATTTCTCTACGTATATAGCCACTATCGTCTATACTACCCACTAAAAAATCGGCAATAGCTCTTTCTTCTTCTGTTAAATTAAAGGTGTTTAACTGATTTACTAAAGATTGATGAAAACTTGTTCCAGCAGCATAAGGCACATTTTTTTCTTCATCATCAGAAGAGTAATTATTGGCTTGCGTTTTGTAGTTTGGTATTTCATCATCACTCAGATACTCATCTATATTGATGTCTTCTGCATCTATTTTTTCATTTCCATCATCTTCATACTCGTTAGAAAAATCATCATCAAAATTATCTGATTCATCTTTTCCAGTATCTAAAGCAGGGTTTTCTTCAATTTCTTGTTTCAAACGCTCTTCGAAAGCTTGCGTAGGCAATTGAATTAACTTCATGAGCTGTATTTGCTGTGGAGATAATTTTTGTAAGAGCTTATATTGTAAACTTTGTTTTAGCATATTAACAAAGATAAGAAATCGACTAAAATAAAATCGTCATTCTTATTAGGAATGACGATTGTAATTTTGAATAATATAATTTATTTAAAACTCAGCATTTTGTGGAGTTCTTGGAAAAGGTATTACATCTCTAATGTTACTCATTCCTGTTGCAAACTGCACTAGTCTTTCGAAACCTAAACCAAAACCAGAATGTACAGCAGTTCCAAATTTACGTAAATCTAGATACCACCATAATTCTTCTTCTTCAATATCTAAGGCTTTCATTTTCTCAACTAAAATATCATAACGTTCTTCTCTTTGAGAACCCCCTACAATTTCTCCAATTCCTGGAAACAAAACATCCATAGCTCTAACTGTTTTTCCATCATCATTTAAACGCATGTAAAATGCTTTTATGTTTGCTGGATAATCAAATAAAATTACAGGACATTTAAAGTGTTTTTCTACTAAAAAGCGCTCGTGTTCAGATTGTAAATCTGCTCCCCATTCATTAATTGGAAACTGAAACTTCTTCTTTTTATTTGGTTTAGAGTTTCTTAAAATATCAATAGCCTCTGTGTAAGAAACACGTTTAAAGTTATTATCTACAACAAACTTTAGCTTTTCAAGTAAACTCATGTCACTTCTTTCTGCTTGTGGTTTGCTTTTTTCTTCTTGAGTTAAACGTTGATCTAAAAACTCTAAATCGTCTTTACAAGTTTCTAAAATATCTTTTAAAACTGATTTTATAAAATCTTCAGCTAAATCCATATTACCAGCTAAATCCATAAAAGCAACCTCTGGTTCAATCATCCAAAACTCTGCTAAATGACGAGTGGTATTCGAATTTTCTGCTCTAAAAGTTGGTCCAAATGTGTATGCTTTTCCTAAAGACATTGCAAAAGTTTCTGCTTCTAATTGACCAGAAACTGTTAAGTTGGTTTCTTTACCAAAAAAGTCTTTAGCGTAATCTATTTTACCATCTTCTGTAACTGGTGCTTTATTGTCTTCAAAGTTGGTAACTCTAAACATTTCTCCTGCTCCTTCTGCATCAGAACCAGTAATAATAGGTGTGTTTACGTAATTAAAACCGTTTTCTTGAAAATATTTATGAACCGCAAAAGATAATTTAGAACGTACACGCATAACAGCACTAAATGTATTTGTACGCATGCGTAAATGTGCGTTTTCTCTTAAAAATTCAAAGCTGTGTTTTTTAGGCTGAATAGGATATTCATCTGGATTAGAATCTCCTAAAATTTCAATTTCAGAAACTTGAATTTCAACTCTTTGTCCTCTACCTTGGCTTTCTACAATTGTACCTTTTATAGCAACTGCAGCTCCTGTAGTAATTCTCTTTAAAGTTTCTTCTGCTGTATTTTCAAAATCGATTACACATTGTATATTTTTAATAGTAGAACCATCATTTAAAGCAATAAATCTGTTACTTCTAAATGTTCTTACCCAACCTTTAATTGCTACTTCTTGTAAGATAGTACTCGATTCTAATAATGCTGCAATAGTATGCTCTGTCATTTGATCTGATTCTTTATAGTATTAAAATGATTTTTCAGGCTGTAAAGATACTTTTTTGCTGAATATTGAGCAATTGATTATTAGGATTATAACCAGTTACTTTTTTGCACTAAAATCTAAATTTAAAGTGATGATATATTGATGAAATATTATTACTTAATTAAAGGCTCCTTTTTAAACTTTTGATTTAACTATATTTATGACTTAAAAATTGGTGAAAATGAAAAAAAATATACCTTTTAATAGAATTATTCAACAACTTAAAGCAGATTTAATTGGTAAAGATTCTCATAGAGGAATTACGTTAACATATGCGTGGTTGGCAAATCAATTTGGTCATATTGCATTAGGGTTTATACCATCTTTCTTACTCTACAAATTATTTAACATAGATGTTTTTAATGCTGCATTATATGTTTCTTTAGCTTGGCTATTGTTTGAAATGTATAATTTTTTGGGTCCTTTATTAACTAAAAAAGAATCAAAATCAGATGTTGTTTTTATAGCTAAAGAAGCGAAGTATAATTTTAAACCAAAATGGATAAATGTTGCTTTTGATACTTTTACTGATGTCTGTTTTTTTGCTTTAGGAGCATTTTTATTTGCACTTAGTTTAAATACTGTAAAAAATCAAACAGTAGTAATTATAGTATTGCTACTAGGTGTTTATTTAGTTTTTGCTACAAGATATTGGTACATCACAAAAATGTATCAATTTTATGCCAGATTTCCTTTTCAGTTTCGCTTAAGTCAGTGGGATTTTTCAATTGATGCTCAAAATAAAGAAAATGTTGAAAATTTTTTAAATTCAAAAAGTACTGGCAATCATTTATTAATTTATGGCAGTTTAAACGCTGGTAAAACTAGTTTAGGAGTTGGTATTTTAAATGAGTTGAGTATTAAAAATAATTCGTGTTTGTATGTAAGCGCAATAAAAATGTTTAATTATTTTTTTGAAGAAGGTGATGATATTTTAAAATCTCATGAAATTTGGAATTGGAAAACTACATCCTACTTAATGATTGATGATATTAACCCAAGTGAGCCTATAGAAGATGAATTAATTCAACCCGAAAAGTTACTAAGTTTTATAGATACATTAAAGCCAAATAATAAAGAAAATAGAGCCTTATTAAAGCAAAAAAATGTTATTTGGGTTTTGGGAAACAAGCAATGTTTAGATGTTTCTAATGCTGATAAATGGCAGGAAATGTTGTTGCAAATTGGTGTAGAAAAAAATAAAATTACTACAGTAAGTTTGTAGTTATTTATAAAATATGATTATCGTAAGAAAAGCTAATTAAGTGAGGTAGGCTTTTTACGTTAAACCGTTTGTAAAGAGGTATTATTCTCTTTTCTATTGCAGACTGGCTTACTCCTAATTGCTCAGCAATTTCTTTAAAGGCAAACCCTTTTGCAGCCAATTCTAACGCTTCTTTTTCTTTTCTAGAAATACCTAATTCATTAAATAACTGTTGATTTAAGGTTTCTTCAAACCCTGATGTTTGTGGGCCATAAGCAGCATATTGCATTATATTACTCAATTTTCGGGAATGTATTTTTTCTGATATTCCAATAATTTCTGTAATGTTTCCTTCTTTAGATTTATAAACACCAACTCTAGAAAATAAAGGGATAATAGAACCATTTCTGTGCTTTTTTTCAACTTCAATAGTAAAACTATACTTTTCTAAATCAGTTTTTATATTCTTTAAAAACTGTAATGCTTTATCATTTAATTCATTAGAAAAATTAAAATGTCTTTTAGAGGTAAGACTTACAATTTTAAATAAGGTAATTTCTTCGTCTTTAAATCCTAATAGTTCTTCCCAGCCATAAGCGTAAACAATTCTTTGTTTTTCAAAAGAATAAACATAAACTGCTTGCCCAAAAAATTGAGGTATTTTTTCTTTGTATTCCAAATACTGTGAATCTTCAGCATCAAAAGGAATGTCAGATACTATTTGTCTAGTATAATTACCAAAATTGTTGTTCATACAACTAAAATAGATAAAAACTGCGGAAAAACACAGTTGTGTAACTAACAATTGTAAATTAACTTTGTTAAAATTCTATTGGACAAGAAATTAAATTGCTATGAAAATGAATTTATTTAAATAGAGCAAAAATCCCCCAAAAAAATCTTTACTAATTTATTAGTAAAGATTTTTTTTATTTATCAGAATCGTCACTGTCTTTTGGTGGAATAATTTTTATTGCTGGTTCCTTAAATACTTTTTTATTGGCAATCTTCTTTTCAAAAGTTAGTAATAAAGAAGGTAATAATAGTAAGTTTGATACCATAGCTAGTAATAATGTAATGGAAACCAAACCTCCTAAAGCTATTGTGCCTCCAAAACTAGAAAGAGTAAATACTAAAAAGCCAAAAAACAATACAATAGAAGTATAAAACATACTTACACCAGTTTCTCTTAAAGCTGCATATACAGAAGGTTTAATTTTCCATTTATTGGCCATTAACTCTTGCCTGTATTTTGCTAAAAAATGTATGGTATCATCTACAGAAATTCCAAATGCAATACTAAAAACTAATATTGTTGATGGTTTTATAGGAATATCAAAAAAGCCCATTAAACCTGCTGTAATTAATAATGGTAAAATATTTGGGAGTAGGGATATTAAAATCATTTGTGGAGATCTAAACATCCAAGCCATAAATAAAGAAATTAAAACTATGGCTAATGATAAAGAAAAAACCAAATTTGTAATTAAGTAATTTGTTCCCTTTATAAAAACCAATGCTTTTCCTGTAATTGAAACTTCGTATTTATCTTTTGGAAACTCTTTCTCAATTACCCCTTTTAAGCGTTCTTGAATCACATCCATTTTATCTGTACCAATATCTTTCATAAAAGTGGTAATTCTTGCATATCTTCCTGTAGAATCTACGAAAGATTTTAGCATACCTGCTTCACTATTAGAATTTTTAGTATAAGCAAATATGTAATTTTGCTCTTGACTTGTTGGTAGTTGATAATATTTCGGATTGCCTTTGTAGTATGCTTGTTTTGAGTATTTTACTAAATTTACTACAGATATTGGTTTTGATAACTCAGGAAAAGATTCAATAGTTTCATTAATTTTATCCATCTTTTTTAGAGTAGATAATTTCATGACACCTTTATCCTTTTTAGTATCAATTAAAATCTCTAAAGGCATAATGCCACCAAACTCTTTTTCAAAGAATTTAATATCTTTATAAAAGCCCATACTTTTAGGCATGTCTTCTATTAAACTCCCAGAAACTCTAATTTTATAAACCCCAATAATTCCTAAAATTATAATAATAACTGTGGCAAAGTATATAGCTATTCTTTGTTCTCTTACTGTTTTTTCCATCCAATCCACTACATTTTCTATCCATCTTCTCTCAAGATGATTCAAATGCTTCTTTTTAGGAAGGGGCATAAAACTGTAAATGATAGGAATAATTAATAAGGCCAAAATAAATATACTAATGATATTTACAGAAGCAAGTATACCAAACTCACGCAAAAGAGAACTTTTTACAAAAACAAAAGTTGCAAAACCAGATGCTGTGGTTATGTTGGTCATTAATGTAGCGTTACCAATTTTAGAAATTACACGTTGCAAAGCTTTGGCTTGCTGACCGTGTTTTTTTATTTCTTGTTGGTATTTATTGATAAGAAAAACAGCATTAGGTACACCAATTACAATAATTAATGGAGGTATTAAAGCTGATAAAACTGTAATTTCAAAACGGAATAATCCTATAAAACCAAAAGCCCAAGTTACACCAACCATAACCACTAAAAGGGTTATAAAAGTTGCTCTGTAAGACCTAAAGAAAAAGAAAAATATTACAGCTGTAATTAATAATGCACCACCAACAAAAAGTATAATTTCATCTTGTATGTTTTGTGCATTAAGCGTTCTTATGTAAGGCATTCCAGAAATGCGCACATCTACTTGATAGTCCTTTTCAAATTTTTCTACAATAGGTATTAATTTATCAAAAATAAAATCTCTACGTTCTGGAGTATTAATGATTTCTTTTTTAATATAAATTGCAGTTTGTAACGTACCAGTTTCTTTATTAAATAAAAGATTATCATAAAAAGGAAGTTTCTCAAACAGTTGCTTTTTTATAGCAGAAACTTCTTCTTTTGTATCTGGATTATCTTCATAAAGAGGTTCTAAAATAAATTTACGTGCTTTTCTATCTGCTTTTAATTTTTGAACATCTGCTATCGATAATGTAAAGTCAATTTCTTTTAAATCATCAAATTGATCAACTAAATTATTCCACGCATTAAATTTTTTCGGAGAAAATACAGTAGAATCTTTTATACCTAAAATTACAAGGTTTCCTTCTTCACCAAAAACTTCTAAAAATTTATTGTATTCTATATTTGCTTCGTGGTTTTCTGGCAATAAATTAGCTTCTGTGTAAGAAAACTGCATGTATTTTATTTGCGATGCAAGTAGGCCTGTTATAATGGCAATGCCTAGCAAAACCAAATAACGGTTTCTTAAAATAATACCAGCAACTTTGGTCCAAAAATTCATTTGTGATAGGTGTAATTTAGTAATTTATAGTTAAAGAGTTGTAAAAAAAAAGAGTGTTTTTAAAAACACTCTTCTAATATTTTTTACCCTTAGATGGTCATTATTTCTTTTTCTTTGACAGCTAACTTTTCATCAATATTTTTTACGAATGTATCTGTTAGTTTTTGAACTTCATCTTCTGCAATTTTTTTCATGTCATCAGAAATATCAACTTTTTTAATGTCGTTATTTGCATCTTTTCTAGCATTACGTACACCAACTTTTGCATGTTCTGCTTCTGCTTTTGCTTGTTTTGCTAATCCTTTTCTGCGTTCTTCTGTTAATGGCGGTACATTTATCATAATTAAATCACCATTATTCATTGGGTTTAAACCTAAGTTAGCAATTTGGATTGCTTTTTCTATAGGCTGTAACATATTTTTTTCCCAAGGTTGTATGCTTAATGTTCTGGCATCAGGAGTATTTACGTTTGCAACTTGCCCTAAAGGAGTTTGCGCTCCATAATAATCAACCATTACTGTGCTTAACATTGCTGGTGAAGCTTTACCAGCTCTAATAGAAATTAGCTCCTTCTCTAAGTGAGCAATAGCATTATTCATAGCTTCTTTTGCAGTATCTAATATAAATTCAATTTCTTCGTTCATTTTTAAAAATTTAAAGAATTTAAGTGTTTAGTTTTCAACTATTGTACCAATTTTTTCTCCAGAAACTAACTTCATCAAGTTTCCTTTTGTATTCATATCAAAAATAATGATTGGTAATTTATTTTCTTCACTAAGTGTAAATGCTGTCATATCCATTACCTTTAATCCTTTATTAATAACATCTTTAAAAGTAATGGTTTCAAATTTTACAGCATTTTTTACTTTTTCTGGATCTGCATCATAAACACCATCAACTCTTGTGCCTTTTAAAATTGCATCTGCATGAATTTCTATAGCTCTTAATACTGCAGCAGTATCTGTTGTAAAATAAGGGTTTCCAGTACCTGCTCCAAAAATTACAACACGTCCTTTTTCTAAATGACGAATTGCTTTTCTTTTAATGTAAGGTTCTGCAACTTCTTTAATTTCTAAAGCAGTTTGTAAACGTGTATGAACATCTTCATCTTCTAAGGCACTTTGTAAAGCCAAACCGTTTATACAAGTTGCTAACATACCCATATGATCTCCTTGAACACGATCCATACCATTTGCTGCACCAGCAACTCCTCTAAAAATATTACCACCACCAATTACAATGGCAACCTCTATACCTTTGCTTACAACTTCTTTAATTTCTTTTGCATATTCTGCTAGACGTTTGGGGTCTATTCCATATTGTCTATCTCCCATTAAAGCTTCACCACTTAATTTTAAAAGGATTCTTTTGTATTGCATTTTTTGTTTTTGTTTGAAGTCTTATGGTTACATAAGAAGTTTTAAGTTTTGCAAAATTACTATTTTTTTTTATTTCTCATCTAAACAGTCTTATACTTTTAGTTTTTAAATGATTATCTACAATATATGAAATTGAAATTACTGAAATAGAACTATTTAAACTTTTGTAAGCTTAATAAAAATGACTAATTTTGCACTCGATTTTTTAAGAACTAGAGATTAATAAGAAATGAATATTACAAAAGAAAACGTTGACGCATTAAATGCAGTTGTAAAAGTAGATATAGTTGCAGATGATTATCAAGCAAAAGTTACAGAAGTTTTAACAGATTATCGTAAAAAAGCAGACATACCAGGTTTTAGAAAAGGTCATGTACCAATGGGAATGATTAAAAAACAGTATGGTAAATCTGTGATGATAGATGAAGTTAATAAACTTTTACAAGATTCTTTAAATAAATTTATAAACGAAGAAAAGTTAGATATTTTAGGAAATCCTTTACCTAGAGTTGAACAAGATTTTAACTGGGATGCAGATACTTTTTCTTTCGAATTTGAATTAGGTTTAGTACCTGAGTTTGATGTTGATTTATCAGCAAAAAACAAAGTAAAACAATACAATATTGTTGCTACAGAAGAATTGTTAGATGAAGAAGTAAAAAATATTCAAACTCGTTATGGAAAAATGAGTTCTTTAGATGAAGCTACTGCTGAAGCTAACATCACTGGAACTTTCGTAAATGAAGAAGAAGGTATCAATAAAAAATCTACTTTTTTAGTAAGTGATTTAAAAGGTAAAAAGAACGAGAAAAAAGTAATTGGTGCTAAAGTTGGTGATGTAATTGAGTTAGACACTAAGAAATTATTCGAAGACGACCATAAATTACAAAATCTTTTAGGTGTTGAGCACGATGTAATTCACGATTTAGATGTTAAAGTTACTTTAACTGTAGAAGAAATTACAAAAACAGAACCAGCAGATTTAGACAAAGAATTGTTTGATAAGCTTTTTGCTGATGGTAGCGTTTCTACTGTAACAGAATTAAGAGAAAAAATTAAGGAAGATGCAGAAAAGCAATTCCAACAACAAGGAGATCAACAATTATTAAATGCTGTTCAAGAGTATTTAATCGAAAATACAAAGTTTGATTTACCTGCAGAATTTTTGAAAAAATGGCTAGCAACTGCTGGTGAAAAAGCATTAACAGCTGAAGAAGCTGCTGCTGAATATGAAAAGTCTGAAAAAGGATTGCGTTATCAATTAATCGAAGCTAAGATTATGAAAGATAATGACATTAAATTAGAATACCAAGAATTGGTAGACTATGCTAAAGGATTTATCCGTCAGCAAATGGCTCAGTTTGGTAATATGAATCCAGAAGAAAAAGAATTAGATGATATTGCTGGTAGAATTTTACAAAACCAAGAAGAAGCTCAAAAATTGCAAGGTCAATTAATTAGCCAAAAATTATTGACATTCTTTAAAGAAAACATGACTTTTAAAACAAAAGAACTTTCTTACGAAGACTTTATTAAAGAAGTGTACAAATAAACATCGTTTATTTGTCATTCTGAACTTGTTTCAGAATCTTACAATAAATTAAAACCTGAGCTAAAAGCTCAGGTTTTTCGCTTTAAAAACTAACAAAATATTAAGAGAATAGTTCTTATCTTTACACAACAAATATTTTAAAGAAATTAAGAAATGGATTACGGAAAAGAGTTCGAAAAATACGCAACAAAACATAAAGGAATTAATAGTAATTACTACCAACAATTAGCAAATAGCTTAACTCCATATATTATGGAAGAACGCCAAATGAATATCACTCAAATGGATGTTTTTTCACGTTTAATGATGGATAGAATTATATTTTTGGGGACAGGTGTTAACGATCAAGTTGCAAATGTTATACAAGCACAATTATTATTTTTAGAAAGTGTAGATGCTAATAAAGACATTTCAATTTATATTAATTCACCTGGAGGAGGGGTTTATGCTGGTTTAGGTATTTATGATACTATGCAGTTTATAAAGCCAGATGTTGCCACAATTTGTACAGGAATGGCTGCTTCAATGGGTGCAGTTTTAATGTGTGCAGGAGCAGAAGGTAAACGTTCTGCATTACCACATTCTAGAATAATGATTCATCAACCAATGAGTGGTACTCAAGGTCAAGTTTCAGATATGGAAATTACCATTAAAGAAACTATAAAATTAAGAGACGAATTATATACAATTATATCAAATCATTCAGGGCAAACTTTTGATAAAATCAAAACAGATTCTGATAGAGATTATTGGATGAGAGCAGATGAAGCTAAGAAATATGGTATGATTGATGAAGTGCTTACAAGAAAATAAAGCAATCAGTAAAAGCTAAAAGTAAAAAGCGGATTATAATGTCGAAAGAAGAAAACTTAGAATGTTCATTTTGTGGACGAAAAAAAGCAGAAACAGATTTGCTAATTGCAGGTATGGATGCCCATATTTGCGATAAATGTATTGAACAAGCACATGGTATTGTAGAAGAAGAAATCTCTGAAGCTAAAACAAACAGCTTATCAAAAGATTTAATTCTTAAAAAGCCTCTAGAAATTAAAAATTTCTTAGATAAATATATTATTGGGCAAACAGAAACAAAAAGAGCAATGGCTGTTGCTGTTTACAATCATTACAAAAGGTTACTACAAGATAAAAATACAGAAGATGATGTTGAAATTGAAAAATCTAACATTGTTTTAGTAGGTGAAACAGGTACAGGTAAAACATTAGTAGCAAAAACAATTGCAAGAATGTTAAACGTACCTTTTTCTATAGTTGATGCTACTGTATTAACGCAAGCTGGTTATGTTGGTGAAGATGTAGAAAGTATTTTAAGTAGGTTATTACAGGTTGCAGATTACGATGTAGAAAAAGCAGAAAGAGGCATCGTTTTTATTGATGAAATTGATAAAATTGCCAGAAAAGGTGATAATCCGTCAATAACTAGAGACGTTTCTGGAGAAGGTGTGCAACAAGCTTTATTAAAATTATTAGAAGGTTCTGTTGTAAATGTTGCTCCTAAAGGAGGTAGAAAACATCCTGATCAAAAATTTATAGAAGTTAATACTAAAGATATTTTATTTATTGCAGGAGGTGCTTTTTCTGGTATTGATAAAATCATCAGCAAACGTTTAAACAGACAAGCAGTTGGTTTTGGTGCATCTTTAGAAGAAGATAAACTAGATGAAGATAATTTACTGCAATATATTACACCTTTAGATTTAAAATCTTTTGGTTTAATTCCAGAAATTATTGGGCGTTTACCAGTGTTGAGTTACATGAATCCTTTAGATGCTGAAACATTAAGAGCTATTTTAACTGAACCAAAAAATTCTATTATAAAACAGTATGCAAAACTGTTTATAATGGATGATGTAAACTTTACCATAGAAGAAGATGCATTAAATTACATCGTAGAAAAAGCTGTAGAATATAGATTAGGAGCAAGAGGTTTACGCTCTTTATGCGAAGCAATTTTTACAGATGCTATGTTTGATTTACCAAGTTCTGATGAAAAAGAACTAAATGTAACCAAAGATTATGCAGAAGCTAAATTATCTAACACAACTTTAAAAAAGTTAAGAGCAGCTTCTTAATTAAAGTATATAAAGTTTTAGAAAAAACCCTTACTAAATGTGAGGGTTTTTTGTTTTATAAATACGCATTTGTTAAATGTTTATACCTACAAAATTAGCGCTACAAGTCTAGTTAAGTAATATTTTTGATATAGAAATTGTAATTAAATTTCAAATTTTACTATTATTTCTAATTAATGAAATAATTATTTTGGTTTCAAATATCCAAAAAATAAAGCCAATTATAAATCCTAAGAATAAATCTCTCTTGTCAAATTCTTTGTTAATAATATACTCCTTTAATAAAAACATTAGACATATACCAGATAAAAGAAAAGGTATAAATAAAAATGTATAAAGGATAATTTTAAGATTCTTTGTCATATAATTTTTTAGAAGAATAAAATAAATGTCAAAAAAACTACACAAAAAAGAACACTCCCAAACCTTAAAAATAAACTTATTTTCTTCTTGTTAAACAGTTTCTGTTTATAAAGATGAGACAAAATACTTACTATAAAAACGAAGGCTATTAAGAAACAAATAAATGCCAAAATCATAAAAATAGTATTTTTCTCTAAATCATCGGTATTTATAGATGTGAAATAGAATACAAAACCTAAAACATTAAATAAATCAAAATTGGAAAGTTTAGAATTGTTATCTAATTTATACATATGCTTTACCTTTTATTCTCCAATCATACAATCGGTAAACTCATAAATTGCCCATGCAAGACCTACAGCTAAAAATGCTCTTTTACCGAGAGCCTTTGTAAGCGCAATATCATCAGCCATAGTAAAAACACTTGCAGATGCTGGTGTGAATTTCCCTAATGAAATTAAGTTTTTAGCGTAAGCAAACGCAGCACTTTGAAGACCTAAAGCCGCCATTACACACTTTAAGGCTTGTGTTTCATAAAACTCATCCCCTTTCAATTTTGTAATTTTAGATTTATTATCAATTTTAATTTTTTCTTCAACGCTATAAAACTCTTGCCTTTGAAGTTTAATAACTGCGGAAAAGAAGGCTAAGTTCGCAAGTTGATCATCATTTAATTTTTGTATTTCTTTTTTTTCTTTTTCATTGTTAACACCTCCATTTACCAATATATGTTGTTGTAATATTCTCCCGTTCTCAACAAGAGGATTAATTATCTCATCTTGTAATTGTTTAAGATATTCTTTCCTTTTTGAATTTGTTTTTTTCATAAAATTTTTTTCGTAAATATATATATATAATTAATAATGCAAATTAATTACATATCCCTATATTTTCTTAAACAAAAAAAACATTTTAAAAGTTTTAAAATCTTTTTCAACACTTTAAATTGTTAAATGCTTTTTTATTGTCATATCTGAATCATACTAATCATTAAATTAAATTCAAAAATATTACTTTTGTTTTCCGGTTAATTTGTATTCATGATATCCAGAAGTACCATAGATAAAGTTTTTGAATCTGCAAGAGTAGAAGAGGTTATTGGTGAATTTGTTCAGCTAAAAAAAGCAGGAAGTAACTTTAAAGGATTAAGCCCTTTTACAGATGAAAAATCACCTTCTTTTATGGTATCTCCAGTAAAACAAATCTGGAAAGATTTTTCTACAGGAAAAGGTGGTAATGCTGTATCGTTCTTGATGGAGCATGAGCATTATTCATATCCAGAAGCTTTAAAATGGTTGGCTAAAAAATACAATATAGAAATTGAAGAAACTGAGCAGACAGATGAGCAAAAGGCTCAAATGAATGAACGTGAAAGTATGTTTTTGGTCTCTAATTTTGCCAAAGATTATTTTCATGATTTAATGCTAAATACCAATCAAGGTAAAGCCATTGGTTTGAGTTATTTTAAAGAACGTGGCTTTACTGATGAAATTATTAAAAAGTTCGATTTAGGGTATTGTTTAGATGAATGGGATAATTTTACAAAAGCAGCTTTAGCTAAAGGTTACGATTTAAAATATTTAGCCTCTACAGGGTTAACTATTGTAAAAGAAAACAAACAGTTTGATCGTTTTAAAGGCAGGGTAATGTTTCCTATACATTCTATGTCTGGTAGAATTTTAGGTTTTGGAGGTAGAATTTTAAAAGCCGATAAAAAAGCAGCTAAGTATTTAAACTCTCCTGAAAGTGATATCTATCACAAGAGTAAAATTTTATATGGAATTTATCAAGCTAAAAAAGAAATTGCGAAGCAAGATAATTGTTATTTAGTAGAAGGATATACAGATGTAATTTCTTTTCATCAATCTAGAATTGAAAATGTGGTAGCATCTTCAGGAACAGCATTAACTTCAGATCAAATTAGATTAATAAATAGGTTAACTAAAAACATAACCGTTCTTTTTGATGGTGATGCAGCAGGAATTCGTGCTTCAATTCGCGGAATTGATTTGATTCTAGAACAAGGAATGAATGTAAAAGTGGTGCAATTTCCTGATGGTGAAGACCCAGATAGTTTTGCAAAATCACATTCAAATTCAGATTTGGCAGCGTATTTAGAAAATTCTGCTCAAGATTTTATCAATTTTAAAGTATCACTTTTATTAAAAGATTCAGATAATGATCCTGTAAAAAAAGCAGGGGTTATTAGAGATATTGTAACCAGTATTTCTAAAATTCCAGATTCTATTCAACGTGAAGTTTACGTGCAAGAATGTTCTAGAATTATGGAAATTTCAGAACGTGTTTTGTTTAGTGAGTTGGCTCAATTATTAAAAAAAGGCTCTCAAGAAAAAGCAAAAAAGAGTAGGCAAGCTGTTGCTCAAAGCTCGAGCTCAAATCAATCTCAAAATCCAAACCAAGATCCAAATCAACCACCTCCAGAATATTTTGCAGCAATAGAGCAAGCACAAATGGGGGTTGTAAAAGGTGGAGCTGTTGCTTTTTCAAAAGTAGATCAACTCTCTATTTTAGAGAAAGAAATTATTAGAATTTTGTTGCTTTTTGGTAATGAAGAAGCAGATTTTATTGAAGAAATTATACAAGTAGATGAAGATGGAAAAGAAACTATTTCTACTAGACAATATACCAATACAGTTTCTGCAGAAATTTATGTGCATTTGCATGATGATGAAATTGAGTTTTCAAATACCGTTTTTCAAGAAATTTATAACGAAATTATATATCAAATCAATCAATCAGAAAAACTAAATATAGACAGTTTAGTAAATCATGACAATCCAACAATTGCTAGTACAGTTACTTCTATTTTAATGGATGAAGAAAAACATCAATTAAGTAATTGGGAAAGCAAAAATATCTTTGTAACAGCAGCTTTAGAGGTTTTACCTAAAGCAGTAAACGATTCAGTTTTTAACTTAAGAAGGATTTTAATTGGTAAAAAAATTGAAGATTTAATGCAAGAAGCAAAAAACAATAATTCTCAAACAATTGACCTAGAGATTATTAAAGATTATACATTGTTAAAGATGAAGTTATTCAATAAACTGAATAGAGTTATTTAACTTTATGTTTCAATATTTTATACTAAAAAGCCTTATTTATTATTAATTATACAAATTATTTTTATTAAAATTTAATTTTTGTTAAAAATTATTAGGTTTTGTAGTTTTTTTTGAATAATATATTTCTTTTATTTATTTTTATAGCGTAAAAAGAAATCAACCATGAAAAAAAATTGTTTAATTATTCTCAATATATTCATTTGACTCCTCAAATGATTTAACAAGTTTCTTCCCCAATACTTAATTAATAAATTATAACAATTTATGTTATGTTTATTGTTAATTACAAAGTTAATGTATCGAAATATGCAGCTAAATTAATGCCTGTTTTTTGTTTTAAGTATTGACTAACAATTTTTTAAGTATATTTGCAATAAGAAAAAGAAAGAAAAAATTATGAAAAGAGCTTTACAAATTTTAAAAATTATCCAACTATTTATTTTATTACCATTCGAAATCTCAAAAGGTTCAAAGAGAAGAGCCTATATGAGAATTAAAAAAATGATGATTGCTGCAAATTTATTGTAGCAATTAATTTCTAATAAAAAAGTGCCTACCATTTTGGTAAGCACTTTTGTTTATATTTTTTTAATTTCTTTAGGAATTTCACAAACAGGTATTGGTGTCATTTTATGCTGGTTTATCCTGTTTAGACGAGTGTAAATTTCATACACTTCTTGTTTTCTGCCAGAAAAATCGGCTTTAGATTTGCCTTTATTTTGCATTTTCATAGCCCATTCTAACTCATCATAAGAAGCTCCAATTTGATCTTCATCTGTTCTACTATCTCCAAATAAACCATCTGTTGGTGCAGCTTTTTGTATAGAATTTGGTACGCCTAAATAATTTGCTAATTGATAGACTTCAGACTTCATTAAATCTGCAATAGGGCTCAAATCTACACCTCCATCACCATATTTTGTATAGAAGCCTACACCAAAATCTTCTATTTTATTTCCTGAGCCAGCAACTAAAAGTCCATGTATTCCAGCTAAATAATAAAGCGTTGTCATTCTAATTCTAGCTCTTGTATTTGCTAAAGATAAATCTACTTTACTTTGTTCTGTAACTGTGGGTACGTTGTTTTTAAACTCTTCAAAAGTGGCAGTTAAATCTACACGAATTTCGGAAACATTATCAAAACGTTTTTTTAGTTGTGCAATATGTTCTTCTGCTCTAGAAACTTGACTTGCTGCTTGGTGAATTGGCATTTCTACACACAAAGTTTGTAAACCTGTTTTTGCACACAAAGTAGAGGTTAATGCAGAATCTATTCCACCAGAAACTCCTATTACAAAACCATTTATTTTTGCATTTTTTGCATAATCTTTTAACCAATTAATAATATATTCTGCTACTTTTTCAGTATTCATTGATAAACTATTTTAGTATTTTTATCGTTCTTTAATTCAATACCAAGATACAAAGAATATGAGATTTTTTTTTACGGTTTTCATTATTTTAGGACTCCTTTTTTCTTGTTCTGATAAAAATCATCATAAAATTGATGTTTCTTCAGTTGATGTAGATTTTTCAGTAGAAAGATATGATGTAGATTTTTACAACGCCACAAAAGCAACGTTACCAAAGGTTAAAAAAAAATACCCTTATTTATTTCCAGACTTATTTACAGATAGTTTATCATTAGCAAAAATAAACAATACTCAAGAGCAAGAATTGTTTGCAGAAACTCAAAAGATTTATCAAGATTTTTCAACGTACGAAAATCAATTTAAAAACCTCTTTAAGCATGTTAAATATTACAATTCAAAATTTAAAGCACCAGATGTTATTACTATTTTAAGTAATATAACTTACGAAGATCGAGTAATTTATGCAGACAGTTTGTTGCTGGTTTCTTTAGATGTTTATTTGGGTAAAAATCATCCATTTTATAATGATTTTCCAAAATATATAAAAGAGAATACTACTAAAGAGCACCTTATAGTTGATGTAGCAAACGCCATAATAGACAAGCAAATGTACACATTAACCAAAAGAAGATTTATTGATAAAATGATTTATGAAGGCAAAAAAATGTATGTATTAGATGCGTATTTACCAACAGTTTCAGCAAAAGAAAAAATAGGATATTCTCAAGAGAAATTAAATTGGGCTCTAGCTAATGAAGTAGAAATTTGGAGCTATTTTATAGAAAAGAATCTGATTTTTAGTTCAGATACTCAATTAAACAAACGTTTTTTAGATAATGCACCGTTTTCTAAATTTTATACAGCAGAAGATAATGCAACACCAGGTAAAATTGGTGTGTGGTTAGGTTGGCAAATTGTAAATTCTTATATGCAATTTAATGATGTATCTTTGCAAAAATTAATAGAAACAGATGAAGATATCATCTTCAAAAAATCGAAATACAAACCCAAAAAATAATGGCTGTAAAACATACTTCTGAAGTAAATTTTAATATAGGTTTAGACGAAAATAAAGTTCCAGAAGAAATTTCTTGGACTGCAAATGATGGTGGAATTAATCAAGAACCATCAAAAGCAGTAATGATTTCTGTTTGGGATCATAAAAAGAAAGATACGTTACGTATGGATTTATGGACAAAAGATATGCCTGTAGATGAAATGAAACAATTTTATCATCAAACATTAGTTTCTATGGCAGATACTTTTGAGAGAGCTACAGATGATACAAAAATGAGTGCTACAATGCGTGATTTTTGTGATTATTTTGCTGAAAAACTTGAATTAAAAAAGTAATTACCCTTCCTTTATTTGGTTGATAATATTGGTATAATCTTCTTGATTATTTACAAAATCTAGCTCAGAAACATCAATTACAAGCGTGTTTAAGTTTTGTTGGGTGCTAATAAAGCTTTTATAACCATCATGTATTTTTTGTAAATAATCAGGTTGTATATTTTGCTCATAGGCTCTTCCACGCTTTTTTATGTTTTCTAACAGACGATTTGTGTTTTGGTACAGATAAACATATAAATCTGGCTTCGTAATTTCTTTATACATAATATCAAACATTTTTCTGTACAATAAATACTCTTCTTTTTGCAATGTTATTTGCGCAAAAATTAACGATTTAAAGATATAATAATCAGATACCACAAAGTTTCTAAACAAATCTAGTTGGGCTAAATCGTCTGATAATTGTTGATACCTATCTGCCAAAAAACTCATTTCTAAAGGAAAAGCAAAACGCTCTTTATCTTCGTAAAATTTTGGTAAAAAAGGGTTGTCTGCAAAACGTTCTAAAATAATCTTTGCGTTAAATTCATCAGACATCATTTTAGATAAAGATGTTTTACCTGCACCAATATTACCTTCTATAGCAATGTAATTGTATTTTTCTGAAATTGGTATAGGCCTAACCAATTGTTCATTAATTAATCTTATTTCTGTAGCATCATTACAGTTTTGTAGGCAAAAAGAAATTGTTTTTTTTGCGATTGGGTGCATACTGTTACCTGCAATTTCTGCTAAAGGCACCATTACAAACTTGCGTTCTAACATTTTTGAATGTGGAACGATTAGTGTTTTAGAAAAGATAATTTCATCATCAAATAATAAAATATCAATATCTATATTTCTATTCACATATGTGTTAGCTGTATTTCTCGTTCTTCCTAAATTCTTTTCAATATTTAGAAGAATTTGCATTAATTTTTCTGGTGGATGATATGTAGATACTTTTAAGCAAGTATTATAAAAATCATCTCCATCAAAACCCCACGATTTTGTTTTATAAATACTAGAAACCTTAAGTATAGCACCAGCTTTTTGAGCAATGTTATCTATTGCTTTTTGTAGGTTTTCTAGCTTATTGCCTTGGTTTGTACCTAAGGATAAATATGTGATGCGTTGTATTTTCATTAAGAATCACAAAGAAACAAAAAAGCAAAAAAAAATCGACAATTATTACTGTCGATTTTTCTATGAAATTGGATTAATTTATATTGATTTTATACAGCTTAATTTACAATTTTTTTAGTTGAAGTTTATTGGTATAGTTCTTCTTACTTTAACTGGATTTCCATCTTGTTTCGCAGGTTTCCAAACTGGCATAGAATCAAACATATTAGTAACTTTTTTTTCTAAACTTGGAATTGTGTCTTTTAGTATTGTTACACTAGAGGTTTTTCCATTAGCTTCAATTGTAAATCTAAAAATCAATTTGCCTTTTATATTAGAACTATTAGAAATTAGATGTTTTTTAATAAAATCATTAAAGGCTTTTTTTCCACCAGGAAATTCAGGCTGTATTTCAAAGTCATAATATGCAACTTCATTTCCATTTTTATCAAAGCACTTTCCGGTTTTAAGTTTTCCTTTTTTAAAAAAATCTGTTCTTTTTATTTCTCCGTTTTTCCAATAACTAGTTCTTTCTCCATTTAATTTATTTCCTTTATAGTTTATAGTGTTTTTTAATTCACCAGTATCATACCAAAAAGAACTTTTTCCTTCTCTTATCTTTTTATTTCCTTTTTCTTTGAATGTTATTTCAGAACTTATTTTTCCATTTTTAAAATATTTTTTATCTGTTTTAATATCATTCTGACTAAAACATGAAATGGAAAACAAACTTAAAATAATTAGAAGGTTTATTTTTTTTAATTTATTCATAATATTACTACTAATCTATTTTTCGTTTTTTAATTACTACCAAAGTCTTAAGCTTGCATTTTAATAAAAAAGTTAAATTAAGCAATATAAATTAGAAAGCACAAAAGAGAGGATTAATATGTGATGATGTTTATAGAAATATTTTAGTAAAAAGTAAATGATTTTTTACTAGTTTTTAATTTATTTTAGAATCCCAAACTTTTGCTATCATTTGATAGAAATTTCCTTCATGAAATTTATATTCTTTTTCTGTATCTACTCTATGTATTAAAACCAGATTAGATTCTGGATACACTCCAAGCATATGAATTCCTACTCCAGTATGGAAGAATGATTTAGTTTTTCTGTTTTCGTTTGGAAGTAAAACATTCCAGAGCATACCATATCCAATTCCATAATTTTCATTTGTTATTGAATATGGTTTAGTTGATAGTTCAATCCAATTCTCTGGAATGATTTGCTTGCCATTCCATTTACCTTTATTTAAATATAGTTGGCCATAAAGTGCTAAATCTTTTGCTGATAATCTAAAGTGGTAAGCTGGGTATTTTGATTTATCTTCTTCAAACTGATAAAATCCGTCCACATTTGGGATTGTCCAATTATCATCAGGGTTTTTAACTGTTATGTAATCATTCAAATAACTCATTCCTAAGGGTTGTGCTATGTGTTCATTAAACAAATCGAAAATTGTTTTTCCAGTTTGTTTTTCTAAAATATATCCAAGCGTGTTAAAATCCCAATTGTTGTAATAATAAGCTTCATTTGGTTTGTGTACACCACGTTTAGGCATTGATGCCAACATACCTTCTGAAACTGCTGCTGCACTGTGATAAATGCCAGACCTAGATTTTAATAAATCTGCAATGGTAGCTGTTTTTTCTATTTCCGTTAATGGATTAATATCATCTATTTTAAGTTTACCAATAGTCATGGTTGTATCAATAGTTCCATTATCAATATAGATTCCATAAAGAGAGTTCAGCAAAGCTTTTCTAATAGAATGCACAAGTAGCTTTTTGTCTGTATTTCCCCAATCATAAATAATTTTTCCATCTTTCAAAATTATTAAAGCTTCAGAATTTGCCTCCTCTAAATAGCTGCCTAATGAATCTAATTTTGTTTGAGAGAATCCCTTTTTAGCAGGATTAACTTTAATTAATAAATTTTTATTTTGATGACAACTAATTGAAATGAAAATAGTTAAAATAAGAATTAGCTTTGTAGTTGTTTTATTCATAAAGGGTTTTACAAAATAGACGATAAATAGTAATGATTGTTACAAGTTTTTAGATATGATATTATGATTTTTCAAATGCCATTCAAGTAGCAATTCAACTGGTAAAATTAAGGGTTTTGTCTTGTTATAGAACGTAGCGAAAATACATCC
The DNA here is from genome assembly GCA_964565055.1 of uncultured Polaribacter sp. Taxonomy (GTDB): domain Bacteria; phylum Bacteroidota; class Bacteroidia; order Flavobacteriales; family Flavobacteriaceae; genus Polaribacter. The sequence continues at coordinate 27,941 of CAZMDC010000028.1, forward strand.
CATAAATATAGTTACCAAAAAAACTAGCACCATAGTAAGCAAATTGCCAAATAATGCGTTTAAGAACCAATAATAAATACCAAAGAATCCTTAACTTTATTTACGTAATTGAACTATTTATGAGTATATACGTTGTTCTACGACTTTATTTATTTGCTCTTTATCCATTCAGTTAATTCTCCCTGCTTTAATATACATTTACTTATTGAACCATTATTATCTGTAATGAATTCAATTGTTGCTTGTGGTTTTACAATATCTACCAGAAATGTGTTGTTTTTTAATGCTGTTAAATTAGAACTCCATTTACCTCTTTCAGATAATGTAAGTTTTCCTTTTTTAATGGTGACATTTACTTCTCTGTTTTCTAAAGTGTAAGTTCCCACAAACTTGGTTAAATCTGCATTATTGATTTTTAAATCTTCGGAAACAGTCATTTGTTCAAACCCTTTCCACTTATATACTGATATAACACTTCTCGTAATTTCTTCAATAATTTTTGTATTTGTTCCATTAACCATAACAACAAGACCATTTCCATTTTCTGCACTAAAATAAAATTTTCCTCTAAAGCCTCTATTAGAACCTGAATGTTGCAAATACAAATTCCCATTTTGATTTTCTGAAAAGACACCTAAGGCTGAATTGTTATTTTTTAAAGTAGGCTCAATTAATTCTTTTGCTGATTGTTGAGAAAGAATTTTTCCTGATCCATTTTTTAGACTTAGTTGAATATCAATAATTATTTTTGACAAATTGGTAGGCGTAGTCCATAAACCTGCTGCTGCTAATTCAGGATATATATAGTATTTATTTTTTAAAGTCTTTCCATTTCCTTTATGACCAAAAGCTAAATTCTTTGGGTATTTATTTAACTCTGTAGAATAAAAGGATTCATTTATTTTTAATGGTTCAAGTATATTATTACTTAAAAAGTGTTCATATAACATTGATGAATTTTCCATTAAAATTAGTTGAGAAATCGTTGTTCCTCCTCCAGAATATCTAAACTTTTTATTATTTGGCTCAACTTGTTCTACCTTTTCTGAATTTGCTGGTTTTCTACCTTCTAAAGTTTGAGTGATCGATGGAAGATTTTTTGCATTTTTATAACCGCCAAATCCGTGAGTTGATAGACCAGCTGTATGGCTCAAGAGTTGCCTTAAAGTAATTGGGTTACCATAATTTTCGTTATTGTATGGAAATTTCCAAGAAGTTAGATATTTATTTATATCTTCATCTAAACTCAATTTGTTTAGCTCAATTAACTTCAATATAGCTATAGCATTTACAAACTTACTCATCGAAGCTGCTTGAAATACTGTTTGTTTATTGACAATAGGTACTTCTTTATTTCCAGTTGAGCCATAGCCTTTAGACCAATCAACTTTATAATTATTAATTACTGCCATACTAAGTCCAGAAATATTGTATTTCTGCATTTGTTTTTCGAGATTCCAAAGAGGTTCTCCGTTTTTTACTACTAATGGGCTTAAACTATTTTCAACTTTTTCTATTTTATTTTGAATAGAATTAAGTTGGTTGATATGGTTTGTTTGTTGTGAATAAGAAATAACTCCAATATGGCAAATAAAAATAATGGTAAACAATTCTTTTTTAAATTTCATCGACAAGGTTTTATTTTATTATTAAAGTTTGTATCATAATGTCTAACTGTTCGTATAAGATTAGTTGCGTTGTTCAAGCACTAACTTTAGCAAATAAATACCAGATAGAAAATCCGCAAGGATTTATGTAAATATTCTAGAACTAGTGATGAATTATACACATGTTAATTTAGTTTTTAGAGCTTTATTCTATCTAAATATAGGTAAAAGTAAAAAACTGTCGTTAATAGTAGTTTCCAATAAACTATTAAAACAAAGTTTTGCGATTGTAAAATCAGGTATTCCTTATGATGAAACTCACGTTTCAGTATTAAAGGTGAAGTAAAAAATAAAAAAGAATTATGATAATTATAGCTTGTTGAATTGGAAATAAATCGACCAAAGGAGTTTTATGCTATTTCAACAATGCAAAAAAACTAATGTCTAAATTTAATGAAGAATTTGTTTGGTTTTTAACTCAGTTCTTTGTTGGCATTTCGTTGTTTTTATTCAGTTTTTTTCAAAATTCCCTTTACCTGCATTAAACCCATCTTTAAAAGATTTTTTAGTTCCTTCCCAATCCATAACAGATTCAATTATAAATAATGTAAAGATTCCTAAAAGGAAAAAAGCGACATCTCTTTTCGTGATTTTCATATTTTATTTTTTATAATTTTATTTGGCTAAACTCCCTTTTCTGTTTTTTCAGCATTTGAGTGAATTCAGACAGCGTTTTATTTCGTAATATTTTTAATTCCAATTAAGTGAGCAATTCAGCAATTTGCTAAATTTCGCACTCAATTCAGGTTTTATTTTTTAGTTCAGTTTCAGATTTCACGGATTAACTAAAATTCCAATTTAGTAAAGATTATATTTAGAATTTTTCTTTTCTTTTTTTAAGTGTTCTGTTAATCGTTTTTGCTCAACAATTTTTTCTTTTTCGGTCAAAAATTTATTTCCTTTAATTTTCTCTTTTAGAGAATTGTAATTTTTCTTTAGAGCTTCAATATGGTCATTTTGTCCCAAAGAATGTAATTTTAATTCTTCCATAATTTTCGTTTTTAAGTTCGTTCGTCAATGAATGCCAACGTTGTTGTATATGGTTTGTTGCGTGTTTTAAGAAACTAATTTAGTAAATAATTACGGACAAAGAAAGTCCGTGAGGACTTTCGTAAGTAGGCTAGAACCAAGCAATAAATTATATACGGCTTAAGTTTACAATCTCTAATTTTATAGATATAAATCAGAAAG
>CAZMDC010000029.1:0-26188 GCA_964565055.1 uncultured Polaribacter sp.
TCACTTTCGTTTGCCCTACAGAATTACATGCATTTCAGGCAGCTTTACCAGAGTTCGAAAAAAGAAATACAATAGTAATTGGTGCCTCTTGTGATACTCCAGAAGTACACTTTGCATGGTTATCAACATCAAAAGATAATGGAGGAATTGAAGGTGTTACGTACCCAATTTTAGCAGATAGCAATAGAAATTTATCATCAATCTTAGGTATTTTAGACATCAGTAAAGAAATTTATGACGAAGAAACTGGAACTGTACAAGTAGAGGGAGATAACGTAACTTATAGAGCTACTTATTTATTAGATGAAGAAGGTACTGTATTTCATGAAGGTATAAACCACATGCCTGTAGGTAGAAATGTAAATGAATTTTTACGTTTGATTGATGCTTACGCACATGTTCAAAAAAATGGTGAAGTTTGTCCTGCAAACTGGGAAGAAGGTAAAGAAGCAATGCAAGCCAACGCAAAAGGTACTGCAGCTTATTTAGCATCTCACTAAAAAATAAATTTTTTAATTTTCACTAAGTGAATAATTACGCTTAGTGTAAAATTAAAATTAATAAAACTATTATGGTACAAGAATTAACAGAAGATAATCTACAATTAATAGTAGAAGGAAATGAAAAAGTTGTAGTACAATATTCTGCAACTTGGTGTGGAAACTGTAGAATTATGAAACCTAAATTTAAAAAATTAGCATCTGAATTAGGTGAAATAAAGTTCGTAATCGTAGATGCAGAAAAGTTTCCTGAAAGTAGAAAATTAGCAGATGTAAGTAACTTACCAACTTTTGCAACATTTGTTGGTGGTGAAAAAAAGAATCAAACACAAACAAATAAATTTGATGTTTTAAAAGACTTAGTGTCAGAAATTGAATAATTATGAAATTACCTGTAATTAAACATTTAACTAGTTTTATAGAAGAAAATGATCAAGATTATATCTTAGAAACTATAGAAACTTTAGAGGCCTTAACAGAAGTACCTTCTTTAAAAGATGAAGAGTTAGATGTTATTGGTGAATTAATTTCTAATTTATATGGTGCTGTAGAGGTTGATAAAATGATAAAAGATGGCACCCCAAAGAAAGAAGCTTTGAACACTTTTATGAAACGAGTATTAGGTTCTATAGATCAATAATTTTTTTAAATTTTTAGTTTAAATAATTTAAAACCCTGAGTTTTCTCAGGGTTTTTTATTTCTAGTGATGAGTTAATTTCTTAATAATTTCTATATGTTTAGGGAATTGTTTAGAAAGATCTTTACAACTAGGTAGAGTAAAATCTCTAAAGTCGAAACCAGGTGAAACATTACAGCCAACAAAAGCATGAGAGTTTTGTTTTAAAACTTCTGCAGCAAAAAAGTAATTTGCAGGTACCGTAAATTGAAGAACTTCTCCGTTTTCAAAATTATTACCAATTATAACAAAAGCGTACTTTCCTTGAGGTGAAATAGTGTGTAATTTAATTGCAGATCCTTTGTAAAAATGCCAAATTTCATCTTGATTAATTTTATGAAAAGCAGAAAATTTATCTGAAGTTAAAAGAAAGTAGATACTTGTACAGTAATTTCTATCACCATTAAAATTGGTAGTTAAATCTTTTGATTTTATGATGCCCTTACTTCTGTAAACTTCTTTGTAATAACCTCCTTCTGGATGAGCAGTTAAATCAAATAAATTAATTAGTTGTTTTGCATCCATTGCTTAAAGTATTTAGTTTGCATTATAAATTTAGCCATATCTTTTCCCCAAATTTGATACGTTAATTTAGAAGGATGAACCCCATCACTAAAAAAAACAGAAATATTATCATCTAAGTTATATTTTGCAGTCCAATTATCTAGAGAAATTATTTCATTATTGTAATAAACATTTTCTCGTCTTTTAATATTTTTATATAAGCGTTTTCCTAACAATTCAACAAGATTACCAATTACAAATTTTATTGTTTTTGTAAATGCAGGAAACTCTTTTATTGGTGGCATATTTGTAAAGTAAATTGGGGTTTTTGGAAATTTTCGTTTGAGTTTTTTAACTAATAAATTTATCTGATGTATCCAAACATCTGGAGAATTTAGCTTAAAAGCATCATTACCCCCTAAACCAATTATAATAATATCTGCAGTGGTATCCTCTATTTTCGATAATAATTTTTTACGAACCATTTTTGCAGTATAGCCACTTTTAGCGTAAACTCTCCATAATACAGAAACATCGTTTTCATTAGAAAGAGTTTTAGCTAATGAACCTGTAAAACCGTTTTTATGAAAATCTACACCAACACCAGCTATGGTACTTTCGCCAAGTACCAAAACTTTAAGCGTTTTAGTTGTTTCTTTTTTTATATATCCTTTTGGGTTTTTAGCTTCAGGAAGTTTTGGAACATTTTTCCTGATTTTTTTCCCCTCTAAGTATAGCAAAGGAAGTAGAGGTATAGAAAATAAGAACCCTAAATAGTATTTAAAACTCATAGATTATTGGCTTTGTCTTCATTTGCTTTTTTGATAATAGCTTTTAAGCGCTCTTTATTTTTTTGCTTCTCTAACTTTACCTTGCTAATTTTTTGATTCATTAACTTGGTATGTTTTGCTTTGTTTACAGTATTTTTTGCTTTTCCTTTTTTAGGCACTTTGTAAAAATTTTATAAACGAAAATAATCAATTTTATGGCTTCAAACCCAAATTTAAGGTTTATAAATAAAAACTATACTATTAAAGTAAATGCTTACTCTTTAGTGCTATTAAATCCACTATTTTTTTTACCTTTAAATCTTATTTATATAACCATGAATTTATCCGATTATAAAATTTCTTCACCTATAATTTTAGCAGATTTACATACCAAAGAAGTTGTAGGCGATGCTAAAAAAAAGTTGAAAAAAGTTAGGAGAAAAATAAGTGAATTGCAAGATATAATGTATGCTGAAGGTAAATACGGTGTGCTAATTTGTATTCAAGGTATGGATACTTCTGGGAAAGACAGTTTAATAAGAGAAGTTTTTAAAGATGTAAATGCAAGGGGAGTTGTGGTGCATAGTTTTAAAGTACCTACAGATTTAGAATTAAAACACGATTTTATGTGGAGGCATTATATTACGCTGCCTCCAAAAGGAAAAATAGGTGTTTTTAACAGAACACATTATGAAAATGTTTTGGTTACAAGAGTGCATCCTTCTTATATTTTAAATGAAAATATTCCAACTGTAAAATCTTTAAATGATTTAAATGATGCTTTTTATCATGATAGAATGGATAGAATTAATGAGTTTGAAAGTCATTTAGCTAAAAATGGTACAATTGTTTTAAAGTTTTTTTTAAACTTATCTAAAAATGAACAAAAAAATAGATTGCTTAGAAGGTTAAATCTTCCAGAAAAAAACTGGAAGTTTTCTGCAGCAGATATGAAAGAACGAAAACTTTGGGATAAGTATCAATACTGTTATGAAGATGTGTTGAATAGAACATCAAAAGAAAAAGCACCTTGGTTTGCAATACCTGCAGATGATAAGCCAACAGCTCGTTTAATTTTTGCAGAAATTTTGTTAAAAGAACTAGAAAAATATAATTTTAAAGCACCCACTTTAGCACCTAAATTAGTTGCACAATTAGATGATTTTAAAGCAGAATTAAATAAAGAATAAATTATAAAAGTTGTGGGGTTTTGTAAATAAAATTAAAACTTCACGAACTTTAAGAACAAATAGCATGAATTTAAAACTAGAAAAGCCTATTGTATTTTTTGATCTAGAAACAACAGGTGTAAACATTGCAACAGATAGAATTGTAGAAATTTCTATTTTAAAAGTTTTTCCAAACGGAAACAAAGAAAGTAAAACTTGGTTGGTAAACCCTGAGGTTGAAATTCCTCAAGAAGCAACAGATGTTCATGGAATTACTAACGAAAAAGTAGTTACAGAACCAACTTTTAAAGAATTAGCACAAACTGTAAACGATATGATTACTGGTTGTGATTTAGCTGGTTTTAATTCAAATAGATTCGATATTCCTTTATTAGCAGAAGAGTTAATGCGTGTTGGAATAGATTTTGATATGAACAACAGAAAAGCCATAGATGTCCAAGTGATTTTTCATAAAAAAGAACAAAGAACATTAGGTGCTGGTTATCAATTTTACTGTGGCAAAGAATTGGAAGGTGCTCATGGAGCAGAAGCAGATACTAATGCAACCTATGAAATTTTATTAGCTCAAGTTGATAAATATAAAGATCTGGGTAATTCAGTAGAGGCATTAAGTGAATTCTCTACTCATGGTAAAAGAGCCGATTTTGCAGGTTTTATTTTAATGAATGATAATAATCAAGAAATTTTTTCTTTCGGAAAATATAAAGGTAGAACTGTAGAAGAAGTACTTAAAGAAAATCCAGGTTACAATAACTGGATACAGAATGCAGATTTTCCTTTATACACCAAAAAAGTTTTACGACAAATTAAAGAAAGAATGTCTGCACCAAAAGAAACCATGTCAGATGCAGAAAAGTTACAAGCTTTACAGCAAAAATTTAATTTAAGATAATTTAAAAAATAAACACTCAACATGTTTACAGAATATAAAAATTTACCAGAGAATTCTCGAGTTTGGATTTATCAATCTAGTAGAGCATTTAGCAATAAAGAAGTTGATTTTATTTCAACTAAAGCACAACAATTTATAAACTCTTGGACAAGACATGGAGACAATTTAAAAGGCTCATTTACTATAAAATACAATCAGTTTTTAGTATTGGCTGTAGATGAAAGTTTTAATAATGTTTCTGGCTGTTCTATAGATAGTTCTGTTCGTTTTGTACAACAATTAGAACAAGCTTTAGAAGTCGACTTAATGAATAAAATGAACATTTCTTTTAAAGATGGTGATAGTATTAACTTAGTAAAGTTAGCAGATTTTCAAAAATTTGCGAAAGCACAGAAAATTACAGCAGAAACCATTGTGTTTAATAATATGGTAGATACAAAAGAAGGTTTTGAAAATAATTGGGAAATACCAGCAAAACAAAGTTGGCACAAACGCTTTTTGGTATAAATATTGAATTATTAAAAGACTATGAAAACAAAAATATTGCTATTATTTTTGGTTGTTTTTGCCTTTAAAATACAATCTCAGAGAATAGATCCCCTAAGAACTAAAGACTTTAAGGCTCAAGAAGTTTGGGTGGATAGTATTCTAAATAATATGACTATTGATGAAAAAATAGGTCAATTATTTATGGTACAAGCATATTCTAATTTAGATCAAAAACACGAAGATTTTATTACAGAAATGATTACAAAATATCATGTAGGTAATTTAATCTTTATGCAAGGTACACCAGAAAAACAAGCTGTTTTAAATAACAAATATCAAGCTGTTTCAAAATTACCTTTAATGATTGGTTTTGATGGAGAATGGGGTTTAGACATGCGTTTGCAAAATACCTATAGATTTCCTTGGAATATGACTTTAGGTGCCATTGATAACGATTCTTTAGTAAAACAATTTGGAGAACATTTAGGAAAACACTGTAAACGATTAGGAATTCATGTAAACTTTGCACCTGTTGTAGATGTTAATGTAAATCCAGAAAACCCAATAATTGGGAATCGTTCTTTTGGTGAAAACAAAGATAATGTTGCACAAAAAGCAATAGCTTTTACAAAAGGTATGCAAAAATATAAAGTAATGGCAAATGGAAAACATTTTCCAGGTCATGGAGATACTGCTTCAGATTCTCATCACACTTTACCTTTATTAGATTTTGGTAAAGCACGTTTAGACTCTATTGAATTGTATCCTTATAAAAAAATATTTGATGCAGGCATTGGAAGTGTTATGACTGCACATTTAAACATTCCAAGTTTAGAATCAGATACCAATTTACCAACATCATTGTCTAAAAACGTAGTTACTAATTTGTTGCAACAAGAACTAGGTTTCAATGGTTTAATTATTACAGATGGTTTAAACATGAAAGGAGCTTCGAATTACGCAACTTCTGCAGAAATAGACTTAGCAGCAATACAAGCTGGTAATGATTTGTTGTTAATTCCACAAGATGTGCCTGCAAGTATTCGTTTAATAAAACAAGCACTCTTGCTAAATACCTTAACAGAAGAACGTTTAAATTTCTCTGTGCGTAAAATTTTAAAAGCAAAATATTGGATGGGTTTACATAAATATAAACCTATTGAATTAGAAAATTTACAAGAAGATTTAAATACTATAGAAGACGAAATTTTACACAGAACACTAGTAAAAAACTCTCTAACACTGTTAAAAAATACAGATAGAAATATCCCTTTTGCAAATTTAGAAAATAAAAAAATAGCTTATGTAAAATTAGGTGATGCAGAAAATAGCTATTTTATAAATATGCTAAAAAATTATACTAAAATTGATATAGTTTCAGCAAATAATTTAGATGTTTTAATAAATAAATTGAAACCCTATAATCAAGTAATTATTGGTTTTCACAAGTCTAATGATCATCCTTGGAAATCTTATAAGTTTACGAGTAAAGAATTAGTTACGTTACAAGAAATTTCAAGAGATAAAAAGGTTGTTTTAGACGTGTTTACGAGTCCTTATAGTTTATTACAAATTAAATCCTTTACCAATATTGATGCAGTTTTAGTTTCTTATCAAAACAGTAAATTAGCACAAGAATTGTCTGCTCAATTATTATTTGGTGCTTTTAAAGCCAGTGGAAAGTTACCTGTTTCTATTAGAGATCAGTTTAAAGTAGGTTCAGGTTTACAAACTTATAGTTTAAGTAGATTAGAGTATACAATTCCTGAAGAAGCCAACTTATCCTCTAAAAAGTTAGCGTTAATAGATAAAATTGCAGATACTATTTTGTCTGAAAAAATGGCCCCTGGTTTTCAGGTTTTGGTAGCAAGGCATGGTAAAGTTGTTCTTCAAAAGAGTTATGGATATCACACAGAAAAACAATTTAGAAAAGTAAAAAATTCTGATATTTATGATTTAGCTTCACTAACAAAAATATTAGCTTCATTGCCTTTAATAATGAAAGCAGAAGAGGAAGAAAAAATTTCATTAAATGCAAGTTTACAAGATATTTTACCAAGCTTTAAAAACACAAACAAAGCACAGGTTTCTGTACAAGAAATACTATCTCATTATGCAAGACTAAAAGCATGGATTCCATTTTATAAAAACACACAAGATAGTACTACTGGCTTAAACTCTCCTGAATTTTACAGTAGAAATAAGTCAAAAAAATATGATATTAAAGTTGCTGAAAATCTGTATTTAGAGCATTCGTATAAAGATAGTATTTATAAATATATTCGTGAAATAGATCAAAGAGATAGAGAAGGGTACAAGTATAGCGATTTAGGATATTACCTCTTTAAAGAAGCTTTAGAAGGTACCTACCAAAAACCATTAGACAAGTTAGCAGATCAGCAATTTTATAAATCTTTAGGTGCAGATAGAATGACGTATTTACCACTTAAAAAATTTAAAAAATCTGTTATTATTCCTACAGAAAAAGACGATTATTATAGAAACCAATTAATTCATGGTAATGTTCATGATATGGGAGCTGCAATGCTTGGTGGTGTTGCAGGTCATGCAGGATTGTTTTCTAATGCAAACGATGTTGCCAAGATTATGCAAATGTATTTGCAAAAAGGGTTTTATGGTGGCAGACGTTATTTAAAAACTGAAACTATAGACAAGTTTAATACACGTTATTACGAAGATAAAAAAGTTAGAAGAGGTTTAGGTTTCGATAAACCTCAATTAGATCCTAAAGTAAAATCAACATGTGGTTGTGTTTCAGATGAAAGTTTTGGGCATTCAGGTTTCACAGGTACCTATACTTGGGCAGATCCTAAAAGCGGAATTGTTTATGTATTTTTATCAAACAGAGTGTATCCAAACATGAGCAATAATGGTTTGGTTAGAACCAATATGCGAACCAAAATTCAACAAATTATTCAAGATGCTATTATAGAGTAGTAGCTATTTCCTGCTTTTCGCACTCGCTTTTTTTCGTACCTCAAAAAGAGCTCAAACAATTGCTGCAATCAGGGCTAAACTAGTTTGCAAGCTTCTAGCGTAGTTTTAATTTTCTTCAGTATTTGTTGGCGAAAACTTAGTGTAAAATAACACCGAAAATAAAGAACAAATAAAATACAGCAATGCTATTTTTGTGCTGAAAAAAAATCCAATTACAATAGCTTGAATCGTATAGAAAAGAGGAAATGTAATTACGTTTACAGCGTATTTTAAAGTATCTACAAACTCAATTTCTTTTATATTTTTAGACATTTTTTTCCAAATAAAATACGGCAAAATGCTATTAATTAATATGATGTAAAATAAAGGTTTTAAAACATTAGTTTTCTTTTTCTCGGCTTTTGGATAATTGTTTTCGGCAATCATTTTATTAATGGTGTCTACTTCTGTAAAATCTGCATTGGTTTTATTTAGTTTCTCTAAGGTTTTTTTATAGTGTTCATCATCAGGTATATGAACTGTTAACTTTTTGAGTTGATTACTTACTTCTTGTTTTAAAATTGTAATGGCTTTTGGTTTTTCATTATCAGAATAAATCTTTTTAGAATCAATAACATTACCAAACTTAACTGCAACTTTAGAAGGGTAAAAAGAAGAGTTTTGGTAAGTAATTCCAACAGGAATCACTGCAAGTTCTAAATCAGGATTTTGTTCTAAAGCTCCAAAAACAATTCTAGTAAATCCTTTACTTAGAGGTTTTATATTTCTATCTCTTGAATGACCTCCTTGAGGAAAAATAATTAAAGTTTTTTTTCTGTTTAAAATTTTAAAACATTTTTCAAAAACTTCTTCGTTATTAGAAAGTTGTTTTCTGCCATCTCTAATTCTGTAAATTGGCATTAAGTTTAAAGAAGCCAAAGCCTTTTTTATCAAAGGTTTTTTAAAAACATCTGCTCTTACTAAAAAATGATTTTCTCTAGGATTAAAACTTGTAACAAACAAAGGATCCATTAATGCATTTGGATGATTTATAGCAAACAAAATTGCTCCTTTTTTTGGAATGTTTTCTTTCCCAGAAACTTTTATTTTCTGTGCATAAAATTGCAAGCTAATTTTTAAAAATAGTTTTACACTATGATACCAAACCTTCTGTACAATCATACTTTAGATTTTTCGATTTTACTCCCCCAAAATGTGGCTAAGGCCATTCCTGAAAACACATCCCAAATACCCCAAAAAGCAGCTAAAAGAGCCATGCCTCCTAAACCATCAAAAAAACCAAAAATTAGTAATAAACCTAACCCACCATTTTGAATACCAGTTTCCATAGCAATGGTTTTGCAATCCTGTTTGTTTAAACCAAAGGTCTTAGCCGTATAAAAACCTAGGATGAATGCAAAAATATTATGAAAAATCACTAAAGCTAAAACATGATGAATATGATCTACAAATACATCTAAATTTTGAGAGAAAGCAACAAAAATTAAGGCGATAAAAACTAACATAGAAAGCGGTTTTAAAACTTTTTCTATTTTACCAGCCATTTCTGAGTGATAATGTTTTATGAGCATTCCACATATTAATGGAATTCCTAAAATTAAAGAGACTAACTTTAATAAATCTACCCAATTAAGTTCTACAGTTTTTAGAATTTCGTTTGTTGGCTCATACATACTGCCCCAAAATTGCAAATTAAATGGCGTCATAAAAATGCAAATTAAGGTTGCAAAAGCAGTTAAACTTACAGAAAGTGCCGCATTTCCTTTTGCCATTTTACTAAAAAAGTTCGACACATTTCCTCCAGGACAAGCTGCAATCATCATCATTCCTAATGCAAAACTAGGGTGAGGTTTTAGCAATAGAATTCCTAAAAAAGTAAAAGCTGGTAGTAATATAAACTGAGATAAAACACCTACAAAAACAATTTTAGGGTTTTTTAAAAGACGTTTAAAATCATCTACAGTAATAGCTAGTGCAACTCCAAACATAATAATAGCAATTGCTATGTTTAAAACCCACAAACCACTGGAATCGAAATTTATTTTTATGGCATCAATATCTATTTGGTTTTGCATTGTGTAATTTTAAAATGAAGTTTTTTATTTTTATTAATTCGTAAAAGCGTACTCTATAATATTTGCTCCCATTTTTAAGGCTTTTTCACGAACTTCTTTTGGATTATTATGAATGATTTGATCTTCCCAACCATCACTTAAATCGGTTTCAAAATCATAAAAAACTACTAACCTGCCTTCATAAAATAAACCAAAACCTTGTGCTTGTTTTTTATCATGTTCGTGAATTTTTGGAATTCCGTTTGGAAATTTAAAAGTTTGATTATAAATAGGATGATTACTAGGTATTTCTTGAAAAGATAGAGTTGGAAATACTTTTTTAAGTTCTCTTCTAATATATTTATCTAAACCATAATTATCAGAAATGTGTAAAAATCCTCCAGAAATTAAGTAGTTTTTTAGGTTGTTTGCTTCATCATCAGATAAAAACACATTTCCATGACCCGTCATAAAAAGTATAGGGAAATTGAAAATATCTTCACTATTTACAGCTACGCTTTCAGGATTTTTAGAAATATTTGTTTTTATATTTTGATTGGTAAATGCAACTAAATTAGGAATTGCAGTGGGGTTAGCATACCAATCTCCACCACCATTATATTTTAAAATAGCAACATCTTGAGCATAAATACTCATAAAAAAAACACACATTAAAAGTGTTGAAAAATGCTTTATCATTTATAAAAATAAATTTAAAGCAAGATAGTAAAAATGATTTTATTGATTTAATAAAGAGATAGTATTTACAGCAACAATTCCAGCAGTTTCAGTACGTAATCTGCTTTCTCCTAAAGAAATTGGAATAAACTTCTTTTCTGAAGCTTTAGCAATTTCTTGAGATGAAAAATCGCCTTCAGGTCCAATTAAAATTGTTGTTTTTTCAGATGAATTTATTGTGTTTTTTAGAGATTTTTTATCAGAGTCTTCACAGTGTGCAATACAAACTTTACCTTCAAAATTTTGATTGATGAAATCTGAAAACTTTACGGGTTTATTTAGTTTTGGTAATTTAAACTTTAAAGATTGTTTCATAGCAGACTGAATAATTTTTTCAAATCTTTCTAATTTTACAACTTTGCGTTCTGAGTTATCACAAATAATTGGTGTAATTTCATCAATACCAATTTCTGTCGCTTTCTCTAAAAACCATTCTATTCTATCATTACTTTTTGTTGGTGCAATTGCTATATGAAGATAATAGTTCCAAGGTTTTGGTTTATGGTTTACAGCAGTAATTTCTGCAAGACATTTTTTATCGCTAGCAACCATAATCTTTGCATCAAATAGAAAATCTTGCCCATTTGTTATCTGCAAAATATCACCTTCTTTTTTCCTTAAAACACGAACAATATGTTTACTTTCAATTTTATCGAAAGTGATTGAAGTTGTTGATTTATCAATCGCTGAATTGTAAAATAACTGCATTATTTTTATATTTCGAAGGTTTTAATTGGTAAATCTATTACTCAATCATTTTTTTGTAAGTTCTTCTTCTTTTGTGAGTTACAGGGTTAAAATCTTCCCATATTTTTTTTATTGCTTCATTGTCTGCTAACTCAGGAGTTCTAATACAGTTTACAATACCTTTTTGAGAAAAAGTTTTAGTATACTGATCAAATATAATTGCAGTAACCCCTTTGTTTTGATATTCTGGATGAACTCCAATCAAATAAAAAGTAACATCTTTTGCATGTCTTTTTGCTTTTAACAAACGAAGTATTCCTAAAGGAAACAATTTGCCTTTTGCTTTTTGTAGCGCTGTTGAAAATGATGGCATTACAATGGCAAAAGCAATAAGTTTGTTGTTTTCATCCATTACAAATTTTATGTATTCTGGATTTATAAAAGAAATGTATTTTCTTTTAAAGTAGTCTATTTGAGACTCTGAAATGGGTACAAAAGTAGATAGTTTTGAGTAAGAAGCGCTAAAAACCTCAAACATTTCTTCTACATAAGGCATAATGTCTTTTGTTCGTTTAAAGTCGAGACTTTTAAGTTTATACCTTTTCTTTATAATATTGCTAATTCTGTTGTAATAAACAGCATCAACATTTTTAAATTTAAATTTATTTTCTAAATATTCTTTTTCTTTAACAAAACCTAGTTGTTCTAAGTGATCTTTGTAATAAGGATGATTGTACCAGGTAATCATAGTACCTTGCTCATCAAAACCATCAATTAATACACCTGTTTTATCGAGATTGTTAAAACCAACAGGTCCTTCTATATACTCTAAGTTATTGGCTTTACCTATTTCGTTTACTTTATCTATAAGAGCTTTACTTACTTCAATATCATCAATAACATCAAACCAACCAAAACGCATTTTTTTGATTTTTTGATTGTTTACTTCATACCAATTGATAATAGCAATAACTCTACCTACAATTTTTTTACCTCTATAAGCTAAAAAGAAACGTGCATCTGCATTTTTAAAAACAGGATTTCTCTTGGCATCAAAATTAGCAACTTCGTCTTTTATTATTGGTGGAACCCAAAAGTTGTTATTTCTATAGAGTGAGAATTGAAATAAAACGAAACGTTTAATTTCTCTTTTAGTTTTTGCTTCTTTTAAGGTAATCATAATTATTAAGGGGGTTTTAATTATTCCTTTTTCTTTTTACTCTTTTTCTATTTCCTTTTTTCTTTGTAAAAATACTAAAAAGTCTACTAAAAAAACCGTTTTGCTTTTTATTGTATTTAGATATTGGCGAATCTTTTATTTCGTTTCCATTTTCATCAATTTGTATAAACGTGTCTTTATGTTTGTCAACCCTATAAGATACTCCAAAACCTGCATAAAAACCTTGCGATTTGCCTTCTAGTAAAAATCGACCAGAAGCATTTATTTGTAAGTTTTTGTTGTATAAAAAAGCTAAACCTGTTCCTAAATTTGAGTTGGTTTGGTTTTGTTGAAAAATAGTTTGGTTTTCAAAAAATGTAGACCATCTGTCACTCATATTTATTGTACCAGTTATAATGTATGAAAACTCTGAAAAATCTGTACCAATATTATCATAAAAAACATTAGTTATTATATTAAAATCTGTGCTTAAATTATTTTGTAATAAAATACCAGCTCTTGGAGACATGCTGCCTATTTTATAAACTTCATTTAAAACATCTGTATTTACACCTGCATAAACAGCAACAGAGGGAATTAATCTTCTTTTATCGAAAGCATTTCTTCTTTTCCAGCTCCTAACTTCTTTACTTTTGTCTTTATATTCTTGTTGAAAAACTAAATATTTTGCACCTATTGTAAGTCTACTTATTCCATTTGTATCGAAACTAGAAGTAAATATATTTTTGAAGGCTATTTTATCTTTTTGATATCTTAGTTGAGCATTTAGTTCTAGTTTTTCTAATAAAAAACTGGTTCTAAAAAGCATATCGAAACCAAAAGATTCTGGTATAGAAAAAGTTGGTTCTATAGTTGTTTCTCTAAAAAATATATTACTCTCAAATTGGTAAACGCCTTTACCAACACTATAAGGGCTTTCTGAAAAACCAGGTTTGTTAGAGTTTATAACTTCTGTGTATTGGCTATAAGTAGATACTACATTTAAAAAAAATACACATAAGATAAATTTAAAATAATGGTTTTTCATTCGTAAAAAGTAATTTTACAATTTAGCATAAATAGTATCAAACAAACATAGCATAAAAAAGATGTTTTTAAAAGCATTGTATACTTTTTTACCTTTGATAAAGTTTTATACTTTGTTAACGTTACAATTGTTGTCAAATTGTTATTTTTGATTGATATTTAAGACTAATGCCAAATGGGTTTATTGAAAACGATATTTTTTATTCTAATTATTTATTATGCTTTTAAATTCTTAGCAAAATTATTTGCGCCCTTTTTACTAAAAAAGGTAGCAGATACTATGCAAAAGAAAGCAGAAGAACAATTTGCTGGGCAACAACCAAAAAGTAATGTTAGAGAAGGAGAAACAATTATTGATAAAGCTCCAAGAAACAATTCACAAACTAAGAAAACAGTTGGTGAGTATGTAGATTTTGAAGAAATAGACTAAAAAAATATAAACTATATATTTTAATAACACATTTAAATTAATCATTTGAAACTTAAAAAAACAATTCCATATTTAGTTGCATTAGTAATTTTTGTAATTGCTTCGTTACTTTACTTTCATCCAGTTTTAAAAGGTCAAAAAATTGCACAATCAGACATTACTCAGTTTAGAGGAATGGTGAAAGAAATTAATGATTATAGAACAGATAAAGATGTAGAGCCTTATTGGACAGGTGCCTCTTTTAGTGGAATGCCTGCCTATCAAGTAAGTGCTTATTACCCTTATGATTTTGTAAGGGTTTTAGATAAAACATTACGCTTTTTACCAAGACCTGCTGACTATACTTTTTTATACTTTTTAAGCTTTTTTGTGCTAATGATGGCACTAAAAGTAAAATGGAGATTGGCTGTTTTAGGAGCTTTGTCCTTTGGTTTTTCAACGTATTTAATCATTATTTTTATTCCTGGTCATAATGCAAAAGCACATGCAATTGCATATATGCCATTGGTTTTAGCAGGTGTTTTGTTGGTGTTCCAAAAAAAGTTTGTGTTAGGTTTTATTGTAACTGGTTTAGCAATGGCTTTAGAAATCTATACCAATCATATTCAAATGACTTATTATTTAGGTTTTACATTGCTTATTCTTGGTATTGTTGAGTTGATAAATGCTGTTAAGAATAATTCAATTCCTGCTTTTATAAAACAAGCTGCTGTAATTTTAGCTGCTGTAATTTTAGGTATTGGTGCAAATGCACCAAGATTAATGGCAATGAAAGAATATGCCGAGTTTAGTACCAGAGGAAAATCTGAATTAACCATAAATGTTGATGGTTCTGAAAAAGAAGTTACAAAAGGACTAGATAAATCCTACATCACTCAATATAGTTATGCAAAGCTAGAAACATTCAATTTGTTTGTTCCAAGATTTATGGGAGGTGGAACTGTTGAAGAGCTTAGCAAAGAATCTGAGTTTTATCAACTAATAGCAAAAAGAGCAGGAAAAAAAGTAGCAGATGATTATTCTGAGCAAGTACTTACTTATTGGGGAGATCAACCTATAATAGAAGCACCAGCTTATATTGGCGCAGTTATTTTCTTTTTGTTTTTTCTTGGTATTTTCTTAGTCAAAGGCAGGTTAAAACAGTGGTTATTGGCAGCAACTATTTTCTCAATATTGTTAAGTTGGGGGAGAAACTTAGAATTTTTAACCAACTTTTTTATAGATTATGTACCTCTTTATAATAAGTTTAGAGCTGTTTCATCCATACAAATTATAGCTGAACTTTGTGTGCCTATTTTAGCAATTTTAGGCTTGAAAGAATTTTTTAATGCTGATATTTCATTAAAAAAGAAAAGAAAATCATTAGAAAAAGCTGCATTTACTTTTGCAGGTTTAATTGTGCTTGGCTTTTTATTAGCCCATAGTTTTTCGACTTTTGAGGGGTTAAGAGATGCAAATTATAAAGATTTACCTGGGTTAATTGATGCTGTAATTTCAGATAGAAAAGCAATGTTACTTTCAGATACATTACGATCTTTAGGTTTTGTATTACTTTCTACAGCCATTTTATGGTTTTTCTTAAAAAATAAAATTAAGAAACAATATGCTATACTCACTTTTGTGGTTTTAGTTTTGGTTGATTTAATTTCTGTAAATAAGAATTATGTAAACGAATCTGATTTTAAACCATCAAAAAGAGTTGAAGAACCTTTTGTGGCTTCTAAAGCAGATTTGCAAATTTTAAAAGATACAACACATTATAGAGTAGCAAACTTTACAACAGATCCTATGCAAGATGGTTCTACGTCTTATTTTCATCAATCTATTGGAGGATATCATGCAGCAAAAATGGGACGTTATAAAGAGCTTTTTGATTATCAGATAGCAAAAAATAATATGGATGTATTAAACATGTTAAATACTAAATATTTTATTGTTGCAGGAGATGATAATCAAAAACAAGCACAATTAAATCCTGATGCAAATGGAAATGCATGGTTTGTAGAAAACGTAATGCAAGTTACTTCTGCTAATGAAGAAATTAAGGCTTTAGATAATTTAAATACAAAAACCATAGCTGTAATTGATTCTAGTAAATTAACTACTGATATCAATTTTAATTTTGAAAAAGATTCAACAGCAACTATTGCACTGTTAGACTATGATGTAACCACATTAACTTATCAAAGTAGAACATCAAAAGAGCAATTTGCTGTGTTTTCTGAAATATATTATAAAAACGGTTGGAATGCATATGTAGATGGAGAATTGGTGCCACATTACAATGTGAATTATGTTTTAAGAGGGATGAAAATACCTGCAGGCAAACATGATGTAGTTTTTAAATTCGAGCCTAAAGTAATTCAAAAAGGAAGTTTTATAGCTTTAATTTCTTACGGTTTGTTGATGGCAATTACTATTGGTTGGTTTTTTTATGATGAAAAGAAGAAGAAAAAACTAACATGAGAATAGGAATGATTCTAGATGCGAGTTTTCCTCCAGATCCAAGGGTTGAAAACGAAGCAGTTTCTTTAGTAAATGCAGGTTATGAAGTTTTTTTATTTTGTTTAAAATATAATCAAGAAAAATCTTCAGAAAATATAAATGGAATTCAAGTAAAAAGATATCATTCTAATAAAATTGAATATAAATTATCAGCTTTAGCGTATACAATACCTACGTATACTTTTTTGATGAAAAAGAAAGTTCATCAATTTATCTCAGAAAATAATATTCAGGTTTTACACATTCATGACATTAGAATTGCAGCAGCAGTTTTTAATGCAAATAAAAAATACAAATTACCTGTTGTTTTAGATTTGCATGATAATATGCCAGAGGTAATGAAGTTGTATCCTCATTTGCAAAAATTTCCTGGAAAGTATATTGTATCTCCAAAAAAATGGAAGACAAAAGAAGAGGAGTTTATAGCTAAAGCCACAAAAGTAATTTCAGTTTCACCAGAATTTATAGCTGCTTTACAAACGAGACTTCCTATTGAAGCTCATAAGTTTGTTTTAGTTCCAAATACCATTAGAAAATCGTTTTATGAAAATTTTACGATTGATAAAAATATTATACATAAGTACAAAAATAACTTTGTGTTATTATATTTAGGAGATACTCATTTAAGAAGAGGATTGCAAACCGCAATTGCATCTATAGTAAAACTAAAAGAAGAAATACCCAATATAAAATTAGTAATTGTAGGTAAAAACACTACTGATGTTGTTTTAAAACAACAAGCAAATGATTTGCAAATTAATGACTATGTAGATTTTGAAGGTTGGCAAAATGTTGCGTTGTTTCAATCGTATATTAAAGCTAGTGATCTTTGTATTTCTCCTTTACACAGAAACTTACAGCATGATGTAGCTTACGCAAATAAAATATTTCAGTACATGAGTTTTGCAAAACCATTGTTGGTTAGTGATGCAACTGCACAAAAAACTCTAGTTGAAAACGTAAAATCAGGTTTAGTTCATAAAGATAGAAATGTGAGCGATTTTACAGAAAAGACATTACAACTTTTTAAAGATGATAACCTAAGAGATGAATTAGGGAAAAATGGTGAACATTTTATAAAAAATGAGTTTTCTTGGGAACACACCTCGAAAAAACTCTTACATTTATATGATAACTTAAATACTTGAAAGTCTTAATTATAACATATTATTGGCCTCCTGCAGGAGGTTCTGGCGTTCAACGTTGGTTAAAATTTGTAAAGTATTTACAAGGTTTTGGTATTGAACCCATTGTTTATACTGTAGATAATGCTAAATATCCTAAAGAAGATACAAGTCTATTAAATGAAGTTCCAGCTAATATTGAGGTTTTAAAACAACCCATTTGGGAACCAACAGATGTGTTTTTCTGGAAACGAAAATCACATCAGAAAAAAGATATTTCTAACAGTACTCAAAACGGATTACTTTCCTTTATTAGAGGTAATTTTTTTATTCCAGATCCAAAGGTGTTTTGGGTAAAACCTTCTTTAAAATTTCTAAAAAAATATCTTAGAGAAAATAATATTGATGTTTTAATTTCAACAGGTCCACCTCATAGTATGCATTTAATTGCTAAAAAATTAAAAGAACAAACTACTGTAAAATGGATTGCAGATTTTAGAGATCCTTGGACAGACTTGTATTATAATAAAGAGTTTAAACAACTTGCATTTGCAAAAAATAAAAATAAAATATTAGAGCAAGCTGTACTAAAATCTGCAGATTGTATTTTAACTGTAAGCAATTCATTACAAAAAGAGTTTTTAAAAAAGGCAAAAAACGTTAAAGTAATAACCAATGGTTTTGACGAAGAAGTTTTAACCGAAAGCAATGTAATTTTAGATAAAAAATTTACAATATCATACATTGGTTTGTTGCCAAAACAAAGTAATCCTAAAGTTTTGTTTGAAGTTTTACAAGTGCTCTGTAATGATAACGAAGCTTTTAAAAACGATTTAAATTTAAATTTTATTGGTGATATTTCTCAAGAAGTTTTAAAAGAAATCGAGAACGCTCACTTAGTAGCTCAATCTAATTTTATAGGATATGTTTCTCATGACAAAGCAATTGAATATCAGAAAAAAGCACAAGTTCTGCTACTTTTAATTCCTAATGTTCCAAAATCTGAAGGTATTCTAACAGGAAAACTTTTTGAGTATCTAACAGCAAAAAGACCTATTTTAGCAATAGGACCAGAAGAGGGAGATTTATCAGAAATTTTAAATAATACTTCATCTGGTGTTGTTGTAGGGTATCAAAATAAAGAAAAACTTCGTCAAGAAATTTTAAACTTATATCAACATTATAAAACAGGTACTTTAATTCAAACACCTAAAAATATAGATCAATTTCACAGAAAAGAATTGACAAGAAAGTTATCGGAAATTATAAAAAGCTTATAAAATATGGGTATTGTACTTAAACAATCATTTAAAAATACACTTTTTATATACTTAGGTTTTGCTTTTGGTGGAGTAAATACACTGTTTTTATATACTAGATTTTTAGAGGATGAATATTATGGTTTGTTAACTTTTTTATTGTCTTCCTCTAATTTGTTAATGCCTTTAATTGCATTAGGAATTCATCATACCATTGTTAAGTTTTTCTCAAGCTACTTTGTAAAAGAAGAAAAAGATAAGTTTTTATCATCTGTGTTGTTTTTGCCCTTATTAATTGCAATACCTATGGGGTTTTTGGGTACTGTTTTTTATGAGCAAATTTCTGATTACTTATCCGTAAAAAATCCTATTATAAAAAATTACACATTCGTAATTTATTTAGTTGCTTTTACTTGTGCTTATTTCGAGGTATTTTATGCCTGGGCAAAAGTGCAATTTCAGTCTGTTTTTGGTAATATTTTAAAAGAGCTTTGGAATAGAGTAGTGGTTATGTTATTGTTATTTGCTGTTTATTTTGAGTGGATAACAAAACCAGAATTCATTTATTATTTAACAGCAGCTTATTTTTTGAGAATGTTGGTAATGATGTTCTACGCTTTTAGTCTCTATTTTCCAAAATTTACATTTTCTAGACCAGAAAACTTTAAAGAAGTCTTACGTTTTTCTTTATATATTATTTTGGCAGGTAGTGCAGGAGCAATAATTTTAGATATAGATAAATTTATGATTCCAGGCAAAGAATCTTTGGAAAAAGCAGCCTATTATTCAGTGGCAGTTTTTATTGGCTCTTTTATAGAAGCCCCAAGTAGAGCCATGTTAAATATTTTACAACCTTTAACTTCAAAGACATTAAACGAAGAAAATAATGCAGAAGTAGCATCGCTTTACAAAAAGAGTTCTATCAATTTATTATTGATAAGTGGCTTTTTCTTTGTGTTGATAAATGCAAATGTACATCAGTTATTTAACCTATTACCTCAAGAATATGCTGGAGGTGCTTTAGTAGTTTTTATGATTTCTTTTGTAAAAATGTACAATGGTTTTTTAGGAAATAATGGTGCAATTATTAACAACTCCAAATATTATAAGGTTACATTACCTTTTAGTTTAATAATGGCTTTTTCTGTGTACTTTTTAAATAAACTTTTTTATTATGAGTTGGATTTAGGTACAGATGGTTTAGCATTGGCGACTTTAATTGTAATCTTTTGTGCAAATACTGGGAAATTATTCTTTGTAAAAAAGAAGTTTTCTATGACTCCTTTTACTACTAAAACTTTTGCAATGCTTGTAATTATTACAGGTTTGTATTTGATTTTCTCTTTTTGGGATTTTACGATAAGTTCAGTGTATTTGTTTGATTTTCCAATTCACCCCATAATAAACATCGCTTTAAAAAGTATTTTAATAATTATTGTTTATTTCTTTCTAATTATAAAATTAGATATCTCTAAAGATATCACTAAACTTTACAAAAGATTTTATAAATAACAATCTATATAGTCTGTTAGCATATGAAATAGTAAAGCAATGGCTAATATTCTTGTTTTTTTAAAAAATAAACCTAAACAGTAAATTCCTATTGCAATATAAGAATGTAATGGATGAAAGTTGATACTACACCTGTTTTCTGCAAAAATAGGGTTAGCAAGTAAGTGATCTAGATCAACCAACATAGAGGCTAAAAATATTAGGTACACTGTTCTCCAGTTTTTTCTGAAAAATAAAAGTGAGAAAATTAATGGTACTAAGAAATGAAAAGAATAATGAATTGTAAACTTAAGCATAAAAAAAAGGTTTATTAAAAATAAACCTTTTTTTGAGAATAATTTATAGGGGGAATTAATTATTATCTTATTCAAATTTAATAATTAATAGGCTTACGTACGTTTACATATGTTAATAAAAACTATTTAGAATATATTTCTTTACGAATTCTACTTAATTGAACAGGTGTTACATTTAAGTAAGAAGCTATATGATATTGTGGAATTCTGTTTTCTATGTTTGGTATTTGTTCTTTTAAAGCTAAGTATCTTTCTGTTGCATTTAAAAGAGATAGTTCATAAATTCTTACTTCCATAATTTTAAATATATGTTCTAAAACTTTATTATACAGGTTCGCTAAATGAATGTCGTTTTCCATAAAGCCTTTCAGTTTATAAAAATTAAAACTAAACATTTCACAATCTGTTAAACAATCGTAAGTTAATTTGTTTTTAGAATTATCCATTAATGCACTAAGAGCACCTGTAGTATTAAAAGATGTAAATATGGTTCTTATATAGTTTTTGCCATTTTCATCCGTATAAAAAGATCTTGCAATACCAGATTTTATAATATAAAAGTTTTTCGGAATTTCATTTAACTTAGCAAAAATCTGCCCTTTTGAAAAATGTTCATGCTTTGCTAACTGGATAAGTTTAGACATACTTTCATCAGGGAGCTTAGTTATATTGTTAATATAATTCCTGATAAATTCCATCTTTAAAGGCTTTTTTTAACCTTTTAAAGTTAACTAAAAAATTTATAAATAACTAATTGCGTTTGGCCCTTCCATAAAAAGAAGGTCTAAAATGGATAAGTTTGGTATAAATCCATGCTTGTCATCAAACATTTGTGTGTAATTATCTACCATTTTTAAAGGCTTATGTTTTCTATTCGCTAAGTTTCTAAAGTCTTTTTCTGATGGTTCAGTTAGGTAGTTATCAGTTTTCGAGAAAGAATCATTTAACTGTAAAGAATCTGTTATAAAAAGGTAGGTATCAATATTTACATCCAAAAGATATTTATATTTTTTTGTAAAAATAGGAGCGATATCTTCTTCTAGAAAATCAAAAAAAGGTGAAGTTCTATAAGCTACTTGTAAGGATTTAAAATGTTGGTCTTGCCAAGGAAAATCATTTTCTACTAAAGTGTCTTTTGTTTTTTGCTTTACAGATTTAGATTGATGTTTTACTGGTATAGTCAATAACTGTTTTCCACTAGAATTGTATATATAACATCGATTTCTATAGCTTTGTTTTTGAAAGTTATCTTCCACCTCAAATACAATATCATCAGCTTTTATTATGGCTGAATATTGAGAAATAGGAGAGAAGTATGTAGGTATAAATAACGCCATTTAACAGTTAAGTGCTGTGCTATATTTGTAAAAAAAATATTAAGCTTTTTTCTTTTTACTTTTAAAGATACTCCAACCAATATAAAGTGCTATTAGAGCAAATACAACATATCTGTAAGAAACAGGTTCTCCATCTCCATGAACTGTAGTAAACATTCTATCCCATCTAATCGACTTTAGTTTTTCTCCAAAAGAAGGAGCGTTTGCATCCCAACTAAACCAAATCATAACTGGTTTTCCAAGAACGTGGTCAAAAGGTACATAGCCCCAATAACGTCCATCTAGAGAGTTGTGTCTATTATCTCCAATCAGATAAAAATAATCTTGCTGAAAAGTATAGCTATCAACTTTTTCTCCGTTTATAAAAATGTCATTACCATTAACTACCAAATCATTATTTTCATAATTTTTTATGATTTGCTCATAAAAAGGAAGCGATTCTTTATCTAGTTTTACAGTTTTACCAGCTTCAGGTATGTAAATTGGACCAAAGTTATCTTGGCTCCAACCTAATTCTTTAACGTGTGGAAAAATAGCAACATCTGCATCATGATTAATTTTTGTTACTGAAACAGTAAGTGGATATTTTTTAAGTCTCTCAAATTCTGTTTCAGTTAAATTAATGTTTATTTTATTATCAACATTAATCATTTTTAATCTTTGTGCAAATTGCGGATTTATGCCTCCAGCAACTTCTGTGTATAAAGAATCTTCACCTATTTTAGATAAAGTTCCATTTTCTTTTATAGCTTCTTGTACCTTAGGGTTTTGCCAATATTCAGAAAGTATTTTATAAACACCAGTTCTTTCTTTATCTATCAAGAATTTTGGATAAGTGCTTTGGCTTATTGGCTCTTTAGCTTCGTAAGTATAATAAAATTGCAGTTTTGCTCTTTCTGGTAACTCATTTCTTTTACCATTTATGTAAAAATAACCATCTCTCATTTCTAGAGAATCGCCAGCAATACCAATAGATCTTTTTACATAATTTGTTTTTTTATCAAAAGGTTTATAGGTGAATTTACCAGAAGTATCACCCCACATTGTAGCTAAAGAATCTGCAGGCCAATTGAAACAAACAATATCGTTATTTTTAATCTTTTGTAAACCAGGTAAACGTGTATAGGGTAATTGAGGTTTTTTTAGATATGATGCTGTTCCTGTAAAAGGCAAAGAATCGTGAACCATTGGTGCTGCAATTACAGTTGATGGAACTCTAGCACCATAATGAAATTTGCTCACAAACAAATAATCACCAATTAATAACGATTTTTCTAAAGATGATGTTGGTATAGTAAAAGGTTGCATAAAATAGGTATGCACTAATGTAGCAGCAATAATTGCAAAAGTTATAGAACTTACCCATTCACCTAATTCAGAACGCGGTTTTAAACTTCTGTCTGCATTGTAGTTAGCTTCAGTTGCATAGTTGATATAAAAAATATATAAACCTAGGGTTAAGATTACTAAAAGCGAATCAATTTTTTTATAAAACCCAAAAGTTCTTATGGTTTCTATCCAAATTACAGGAAACATTAATAGGTTTACTACAGGTATAAACAAGAGAATAATCCACCATTTTGGACGATTAATTATTTGCATTAATACAACACCATTGTAAATTGGTATTGCAGCTTCCCAGGCTTTTCTACCTGCTTTTTCATAAAGTTTCCAAGTACCAAGAAAATGAATTACTTGAATTACTAAGAAAAAAAGAAACCATTGCGTAAATGTCATAATATATGTTTTGTTTTCCTTAAAATAAGAAAAGGTATTTATGTGTTATATGGCGCAAAATAAGAAAAAAGTTACAGTTTTTAACTGATGTTTAACACATCTTTCATAGAGAAAACTCCTGTTTTTCCAACTATCCATTCTGCTGCAATTACAGCTCCTAAAGCAAAACCTTTTCTGTTGTTTGCTGTATGTTTTATTTCAATACTATCTACATCAGAATTGTAAAAAACAGAGTGTGTTCCAGGAACTTCTGGAATTCTTTTTGCTACAATTGGAATATTTTTTTCTGATGTTTTTTCGCCTAATTCCCAATTTTCTTTAGCTGTGTGTTCTATAATGCCTTCAGCCAAAGTAATTGCAGTTCCACTTGGAGCATCTAATTTTTTTGTGTGATGAATTTCTTCCATAGCAATAGAATAATTTTCTATGTTATTCATCAATTTGGCTAAATGTTTATTTAGCTCAAAAAAAATATTTACACCCACACTAAAATTGGATGCGTAAATAAAAGCGCCTTTTTTATTTTCACAAAGAGCAACAGCATCTTTATATTTTTCTAGCCAACCAGTTGTTCCAGAGATTACAGGAACATTGTTGTTAAAACAATTTGTAATGTTTTCAAAAGCAGCACTTGGTAAACTAAAATCTATAGCAACATCAGCAATGGTGATATCTATATTAGAATCTGCTTTTTTTCTAATAACAATTTCATGTCCTCTAGAAATTGCAATTTTTTCAATTTCTTTTCCCATTCTTCCATAACCTAAAAGTGCAATTTTCATCTTAAAAACTATATTTAATGGTTAAGCCTACTGATGGAGATTCAAAACGAATTGGATCTTGAATTAAAGAAGGCCTAAACGTTAAATTATCATCTGTATTAAATTGCATTAAATGTGCGTTTACACTAGCTTCAACAATTTGTAAAACGTATAAAATTACACCAGACAATAAAGAAAAATCTCTATTTTCTCTTAACTGCTCTTGTGCAGTTTCTAAGGTTTCTGTTGATACTATTTCATTACCATTAATTGTAAACTCGTCTACCAAACCATTTTTTCTTAATCTGTAAGCCCTTCTAAAACGTCTATAATCTGAATTGTTAATTTGATAATAATATGCAGGTATTGCTAAAGCTCCCCAAACAATTGGAGCTTTCCAATATTTCTTATTATAAATTTGGCCTAAACCAGGAAAAATTGCTGAGTAGAATGCAGCTTTAGATGGTGCTAAAGGATCATAAACTCCTTGAACAGTTTTAATTTTTCCTTTAATTTTTAAATCCTTTATTTTTTTATGATCAGTTATAGAATCTTTTTGAGCAAAAAGAGTCACTGCCATAAAAAGAAAAGCAATTGTAAATATATTTTTTTTTAAAGACACTTATTTTAATAATTTTTTAATTCTATTAAAATCTTCTTCAGAGTGAAAAGGAATAGTAATTTTTCCTTTACCATTAGCACTTACACTAATATCTATTTTATGACCAAAGAAATCGCTAAACTCTTTTTTATTATTTTTAACAAATGCAGGAACTACTTTCTTTTTCTGTTTTGTAACAGTTCCTGTTTTTAAACTTTTAACTAAATCTTCGGTTTGTCTTACAGACAATTTATCTCTTAAAATTTTTTCGTAAACGGCTAATTGATCATCAGTATTATCAATATTAATCATTGCACGTCCATGACCCATAGAAATAAATCCATCACGCATTCCAGTTTGTATAATAGGATCTAATTTTAGTAAGCGTAAATAATTGGTTACTGTAGATCTTTTTTTACCAACTCTTGTACTTAAATCTTCTTGAGTTAATTGAATTTCATCAATTAAACGTTGGTAAGATAAAGCAACTTCTATTGGGTCTAAATTTTTACGCTGAATATTCTCAACCAATGCCATTTCTAGCATTTCTTGATCATTGGCTATTCTTATATACGCAGGTACAGTTTTGTTTCCAATTAATTTTGATGCTCTAAACCTACGTTCACCAGAAACCAATTGAAATTTGTTGCCTTCTAATTTACGAACAGTAATTGGTTGTATTACACCTAACTCCTTTATAGAACTTGCAAGTTCTCTTAAAGCTTCTTCATCAAAATAGGTTCTTGGTTGATATGGGTTTACTTCAATTAAATCAAGATTAATTTCAATAATATTACCTACTAATTTATCTGCATTTTTGTCTGATGCAGAATTTATGTTAGATGAATCTTGTAACAAAGCAGATAATCCTCTTCCTAAAGCCTGTTTTTTTGTTGCTTTTGCCATTTTACGAATTCTTTTTTAAGATTTCTTGTGCCAAATTTAAGTAATTTACAGCACC
>CAZMDC010000030.1:0-26153 GCA_964565055.1 uncultured Polaribacter sp.
TGTGATGCTATTTCTGGAGCTAGACCTGGAGCAAGAAGACAAGTTTTAGATTCTTATATACAAAGATTAAAAGATCTTGAAGCTATTGCTTTTGGTTTTAATGGTGTGCAAAAAGCCTATGCTATTCAAGCTGGTCGTGAATTAAGAGTTATGGTAGAAAGTACAAAAGTAAACGACTCTAAAGCATCTGAATTATCATTTAATATTTCTCAAAAAATACAGAATGATATGACATATCCTGGTCAAGTAAAAGTTACTGTAATTAGAGAAACTAGAGCTGTTAATGTAGCTAAATAATAGACGTATTTTTTAGAGTAAATATCTTTATTACTTATAAAAATAGTAATAATTAAAAATACAACTTACTTTATAGCAATCATACTTATTTCCACATTTACGAATTTAGGAAGATTAGCAACTTCTACAGTTTCTCTAGCAGGTGCTGTTTCTTCGTTAAAATAGGTAGCATAAACTGCATTAATATCGTTAAAGTTATTCATATCAGAAATAAAAATTGATGATTTTACAACGTTATCAAAAGTCATTTCTGCAGCAGTTAAAACAGCTTTCATATTTTCCATAACTTGTTTTGTTTCTTCCTTTATAGAATCTAAAACAAGTACTCCAGTTTCTGGGTTTATTGCTATTTGACCAGAAGTGTACAAAGTTTTTCCTGATAAAACAGCTTGACTGTAAGGACCAATTGGTTCTGGAGCCTTTGATGTTTGTATAATTTTTTTCATTTTATATAAATTAGCTTTAAGAAGTAATTGCTGTTTTATTAAAATAGCCTTCTATCTGGTGGTTTATTTTTATCCCATTTCAAATCTGCTAAAGTTGATGATTTTACGCCAATAAAAAAGGTATAAGAAGAGTTTGTTCCAAAAGGCACCCAATTAAAATTGAATTGCCAACTATCTAAATCTCTTGTAAAATTAAATCTAGAAAAAGAAAAAGCTCCACTTTTAAAATCATATCCAGAAGAGTATCCTACTTTCCATTTTGGAGATAATTCTAAATTTCCACTAAAACCTAAAGTATGTACACCTATTTCTGAAGGATCAATACCATTATTAGTGTAGGTTGCAGAATACACCAAGTTTAAGGTCCATGGTATTTTGGCGTTATATAATTCAGCTTCTTTAGTACCACCACCAACGTCATTAGCATCTTGTCTTCCAAACCTATTTGTAGGGTCTATATCTGCACCCATTGTATCTGGAGGGTTGTTAGCCCCATTTCCACTTTTACTTTCTTGGTTTGCACTTGTATTTTTATCAGTTTTTTCAAAATCTTTACTAGAAATAGAGTAGTTTGCAGTTAAGTTGGCGTTAGTTAGTCTAAATATTCCAGGATTAAACTTATCTATTCTTCTACCATCTTCATTTACTTGGTAAGGATCTAAACTTCCATTAAAATTAAGGGCAAGTTTATCTTTAAAAAGTCTTGTACCAGCTGTAAATGAAACGTTAGACCATCGTAAACTATCTGCTGCAATATTATATGATGTATTAAAATTTAAATTGTTTAAAATCATTATTTTTTCATCTTCCTCATCACTATCTGGATCTTTTGGAGCAACTTTAGCCTCTAAAACATTATTTAAAGATATACCTAAAGCATTACTAACTCCAGAAGATGGTGTGCCGTAAATACCTTGATCAAAAACTGTATAATCTAAAACATCTAATGGATCTGCACTTCTTTGAACTTGTTGAATGTATCTGTCTTTAAAATCTGGTCTATAAGAATAAGAAATAGTTGGTCTAAACGTATGCCTTATAGCTTTTAATCTTCCTTTTTTAAAGGAGAAATTACCATAAATATTTGTTGATAAACTTACACCCATATTATACTCCCTATAAGCTTTAAAGCCACTTAATGTATCTGTAACTACAAGGTTGTTTTCTTGATCATATCGTTTTTCAATATAATCAAACTGCCAAGTTTCTTCGTAGTTTGCTGTGGGAGATAGTGTAAAATAATTAAAAGCTTTAATATTGGTGTTTGTACTAGTTTTGTGTTGTATACCTGTTCTGGCTGTTTCAAACATTTTGTTTGTAAAAAAATCTTCATCAGTTGTATTAATAAGGTATTGACCTTGCATATTATAATTAAACCCCATTTTTTGTATTGGGTTATTTTTTATGCCTCCTTTACCTGCAAAAGGATAAATTCTTTCCATATTTAATGTTACAGAAGGAAGTGTCATTGTAATTTCTTGTGTATTTGTGTTTTGCTGATGAGAAGCAGTAACTGCCATGTTAAATGGTGTGCCTACAAAGTTTTTACTGTAATTTATAGATGAATTAAATGTGTTATTTTGAGTTTGAGATACATTTATTTGGTTTAGTGATTCTCTAAAAAATCGACTACTTCCTAAGTTAACAGATGCAGTAAATCTTGAATTTGGACTTGCTTTTTGGTCTTGATTATGTGTCCATCTAATATTAAAGTTATTGGCCTTAGAAAAATCGTCGAAACCTCTTATTCCATTTATATTGTTCTCAAAATTTAAACTGAATGTTCCATTAAATCTATATCTTTTATTGTAGTTAGATGTTACTCTAACACCCCAACTTCCATTAGAATATGCATCACCAAGAAGTGTTAAATCAACATAGTCATTAATAGCAAAATAATAACCACCATTTTGAAAACCTAAACCTCTTTCACTGCTTCCTGTATCAAAAGCAGGAATCAAAAATCCAGAAACACTTGTGTCACTCATAGGGAAATACGCAAATGGTAAGAATAAAGGTGTAGGCACATCTGCTAAAACTAAATTACTAGCACCAACAATAATTTTCTTACCAGGAACTAATTTGGCCTTATTTGTTGTAATATAATAATCTGGATTTTCTTTATCTGAAGTTGTAAATTTAATTTTACGTATATATATTGTAGAGTCGTTTACACGCTTTGTTTTTTCACCATAAGTAAACATTTCTCCTTGTTTTGTTTTTAAACCATAGATTAAGGCACGTTTACTTTTAAAGTTATATATGATAGAATCTTGTTCAGATTCTTGACCTCCTTGCACAAATATTGGTCTTTGTGTGTACCCTGTACTATCTTTAATTCCTTTTGCAAAAAGTGTGTTCTTCTTGTAGTCAATTATAATATTACCCGCTTTTAAATCAATATCTGTATAAGTTATGTTAGCTTCATCATATAAGGTTACTGTTTGTTTTTTAGCGTCTTGTAAAGTGTAACCTTTTGCTATGTGAGTAATTATATCTTGAATACTTCCTTTTTTTACAATAGAATCTTTTTTTAAAGTATCTTTTTTCTTGAGTAGTATACTATCTTTCTTAGTAGTTTTTATACTATCTATTTTTGGTAAAACTAAGGTGTCTTTTTTTATAGAGGGTATAACAATTTTTTCTTTAGATTTAATATCTTGAGAAAAACTTAACTTTATAAAAAAGCAGCAGCAAAATAAAAGTAGGTATGATAGATTTGATTGCAATGCTATAAATACTATTTTTGTATTAGAGTAAAAGTATGGCTCAATATTTGAAACACAAAATTAACGATGCCAAAATTAGTTAAATTTTATTGATGAATTTCCAACAAATCCACAAATTTAATACCCAGATGAAAAAGCTATTTTTTTTAACACTTTGTTTGCTTGTTTTTTCGCCTATATCAACATTTTCACAAAAAAAATATACCATTGTTTTGGATGCTGGTCATGGAGGAAAAGACCCTGGGAATTTAGGTAACGGTTTTAAAGAAAAAAATATTGCTCTAAGTGTTGCTTTAATTGTAGGTAAAGAATTACAAAAAAATAAAGATATTAAAGTATTGTATACTAGGAATAAAGATGTTTTTATAGATCTTTGGAAAAGAGGAGCCATTGCAAATAATGCTAAAGCAGATTTATTTGTATCTATACATTGTGATTCTTATCAACCAAAACCATCTGCTTATGGTGCAGGAACTTTTGTTTTGGGTTTAAATGGAAATAGACAAAATTTAGAAATTGCTAAAAGAGAAAATGCTTCAATATTATTAGAAGATAATTATAAAGATCGTTATGAAGGCTTTGACCCGAATTCAGCAGAGTCTGTAATTGGTTTATCTTTACTTCAAGAGGAAAATTTAGATAAAAGTTTACAGATAGCAAGTTTAATTCAAAGTAACTTTACTAAAAAACTTAATAGAAAAGATAGAAAAGTAAAGCAAGATAATTTTCAGGTTTTAAGAGAAACTATAATGCCAAGTGTTTTAATAGAGTTGGGTTTTTTAACTAATAAAAAAGAAGGTAGGTATTTAAACTCAAGGCAAGGTCAACTAAAAATGGGTAAATCTGTAGCAGAAGCAATACAAAATTATATTAATAATTTAAAACTTAATACGGTTTTAGAACAAGAAGAAGAACAAACACTAAATGATTTTGTAGAGTATAAAATTCAAATAGCATCAGGTAAAAATAAAATAGCAACAAAACCATATAATTTTAAAGGTTTAATAGATGTGCAAAGGGTTCAAGTAGGTGCCTATTATAAATATTATTTTGGAGTAACTACCTCATATAAAGAAGCTAAAGTTTATTTAGAAAAAGCAAAAGCAAAAGGATACAAATCTGCATTTATGGTTGCATTTAAAAATGGAGAAAAAGTATCTGTAAAAGAAGTGAATAATTAGCCTTAAATTTGGTAGTAGCAACCAAAAATTATTAGTAATATTGTTAGCAAATTTCTATTTATGTCTAAAGAATTAAAAATTGGTGTAATTGTTTTAGTTATTATAATTGCATTTATTTGGGGTTTTAACTTTTTAAAAGGGCATGATTTACTAGATGGTAAAGCACGTGAGTTTAAAGTTGAGTACACTAAAATAGGTGGTTTAAATAAAGCAAGCCCAGTAACAATAAACGGTTTAAAAGTTGGCCAAGTACAAGATATTGAGTTTAATACAACAGAAAAAAATAGAGGTAATTTAATTGTAACCTTTGCAGTAGAGAGTGATTTTCAATTCTCAAAAAAAAGTATTGTTAGAATATATTCTCCAAACCCTTTAGCAGGTTCTAATCTAGCAATTATACCAAATTATGAAGGAGAAATGGCTGTTTCTGGAGATTTATTAGAAGGTGATATGGAAGAAAGCCTTTTTACTTCTATTGGAGAACGACTAGACCCTTTACAACAAAAATTAGAAAAAGTAATTGTAAGAGCAGATACTCTATTTAGTGGTGTAAATAAAGTTTTAAATGATAAAACAGTTAAAGGAATTAACTCTTCTGTCTCTAATCTATCTGCAACTATTTCTGAAATTAGACAAACCATACAATCTGTAAACGGTTTAATTACAGATAACCAAATCAACCTTAAAACAACCATAGAAAATACTAAAAATATCACTGAAAATTTAAATAAACTTTCAGACAGTTTAGTAACTGTAGATATTAACAATATTGTTAAGAAAGCCGAAAATGCTGTAGATAATTTTAATGAATTGTCTAAAAAAATAAATTCGACAGATGGTTCTATTGGAAGATTAGTTAATGATGATGCTTTGTATAAAAATATAGAAGCAGCAACAAAAGAATTAGAACAACTTTTAAGAGACATAAAACTTAATCCAAAAAGGTATGTGCATTTTTCAGTTTTTGGAAAAAAATCAGATGAATACGAACCTTCTGCTCCAGACAGTTTAATGTTTACTAAAGATTAATAATTAGAATAAATATATATAAAACATGCAATATTTACCAAACATACTTTTTGCCTTAGCTTTAACTGCTGGTATTGGTTTTTTTGTGATGAATATCAGAAAAATATCAAGAAACATTAAACTAGGTAAAGATGTAAATAGAACAGACAGAAAAGCAGACAGATGGAAAAACATGGCCATGATTGCTTTAGGGCAATCTAAAATGGTTAAAAGACCTTTTTCTGGTTTTCTTCACGTAATTGTTTATGTTGGTTTTATCATTATCAATATAGAAGTTTTAGAAATAGTTATTGATGGTCTTTTAGGAACACATCGTATTTTTCAAGGTATTATAGGTGATGCATTTTACGCTTTTTTAATTGGTACTTTCGAAATTTTAGCGGCTTTAGTTTTTGTTGCAGTAATATTATTTTGGACGAGAAGAAACGTGGCAAACATCAAACGTTTTCTAAGTAAAGAAATGAAAGGATGGCCTAAAAACGATGGAAATTATATTCTATACTTTGAAATGGTTTTAATGACATTGTTTATTGTGATGAATGCTACAGATGCTCCTTTTCAAGAGGCAGGTATTGGAAATCCAATAAGTCAATTTGTAGCACCATTATTTGATGGTTTTTCAGCAGAAACATTACACCTTATAGAAAGAACAGCTTGGTGGATTCATATTTTAGGAATCTTAGTATTCTTAAACTACTTATATTACTCTAAGCATTTACACATCTTATTAGCTTTTCCAAATACGTATTTTGCAAACTTAAATCCAAAAGGGCAGTTTAATAACTTAGAAGCTGTAACAAATGAAGTTAAGTTAATGATGGATCCAGATGCAGATCCTTATGCAATGCCAGAAGAAGGAGCAGAAGATGCAGTTCCAGAAAAATTTGGAGCAAGTGATGTATCAGATTTAAATTGGGTACAATTATTAAACGCATACACTTGTACAGAATGTGGTAGATGTACTTCAGCTTGTCCTGCAAACTTAACAGGTAAAAAATTATCACCTCGAAAAATTATGATGGACACTAGAGATCGTCTAGAAGAGGTGGGTAGAAATATAGATGCAAATAAAGGTTCTTTTGTAGACGATGGTAAACAATTGTTAAACGATTATATTTCTCCAGAAGAATTATGGGCTTGTACAAGTTGTAATGCTTGTGTAGAAGAATGCCCTGTAAATATAGATCCGCTTTCTATTATTATGGACATGAGAAGATATTTGGTGATGGAACAAAGTGCTGCTCCTCAAGAATTAAATATGATGATGACCAATGTTGAAAATAATGGAGCTCCTTGGCAATACAATCAGCAGGATAGATTAAATTGGGCAAACGAAGAATAAATTAACTTTAAAAATGATGTTTTAGTAGCACTACTTAAAACTCAACTATAAAATACAGATTATGAACGTACCAACAATGGCAGATATGATGGCTCAAGGCAAGCAACCAGAAGTGTTGTTTTGGGTTGGTGCTGCAGGAAGTTATGATGATAGAGCAAAGAAAATATCAAGAGCATTTGTAAAAATATTACATCAAGCTAATGTAGATTTTGCTGTTTTAGGAACAGAAGAAACATCTACTGGAGATGCTGCAAAAAGGGCAGGAAATGAATTTTTGTTTCAAATGCAAGCTATGATGAATATCGAAGTTCTAAATGGTTATGAAATCAAAAAAATCGTAACCTGCGATCCTCATTCGTTTAATACTTTAAAAAACGAATATCCTTCGTTAGGAGGTAAATACGAGGTTTATCATCATACACAATTTATACAAGATCTTATTAAAGATGGTCGTTTAAAAATAGACGATGCAACTTTAAAAGGTAAAAGAGTTACGTTTCACGATCCTTGTTATTTAGGTAGAGCAAATGAAGTTTACGAATCGCCTCGTGATTTAATTAAAAGGTTAGGTGTAAACTTAACAGAAATGAAACGCAATAGAAGTACTGCCTTATGTTGTGGTGCTGGAGGTGCACAAATGTTTAAAGATGCTGAGCCAGGTGATAAAGAAGTAAACGTTTTAAGAACAGAAGACGCTTTAGAAACCAATCCAAACATAATTGCAACAGGTTGCCCTTATTGCAATACAATGATGACAGATGGTATCAAGTTTAAAGAAAAAGAAGCTGAGGTTATTGTAAAAGATATTGCTGAATTAATTGCAGAAGCTAATAAACTTTAAACCATGAAAAAGCTAACAATTTTAATGTTTTTTGCTGTTCTTTTGTATAGTTGTGATAAAAAAGAAACGCCAAAGAATGTTGAACCTGTTATTCAAAAACCAGCTCCTGAAATAGAAGAAATACCCCAAACAAAAAAAGAAACACCAAAACTAATTTTTACAGTTCAAATTGCTGCTTTAGAAACTCAAAATGATGATTTAAAGAACTTAGAGAGTGTAAGAATTTATAAAGAAAATGGTTTCACCAAATACTGTTTAGGTAGTTTTGATACTTATAAGGAAGCCAAACAATATAACAATCAAATACAATATAAATACAAAGGAGCTTTTGTTCAAGCGTTTAAAAATAATGAACCAATAGAAATTTTAGAAGCGCTACAAAATTAGATCTATGGTGAGTGATTTTAAAAATGATGTTGTAACTAATTTACCTGATATTACTAGTATTTCCTTCACAAGAATTGATAAAAAATATTTAAAAGTAATTATTATAAACTTTTTTTTAGTTTTTGTATCACTTTTTATAGGCCTTGTAGTATTGCAGCAATTTGTTTTTTCAGAAAGTGTTAATGCTTTTAAGTTTACTATCTACTCGAGTTTTACTACATTTTTTGCTATTATTTTTCTGTATTTAATTTTATCTTTTTCAAAAAGAAAATATGCAATTAGAGATAAAGATATTACTTATAAGTCTGGTTTACTAATATCAAAAACAACAACTGTACCTTTTTCTAGAATTCAGCATGTAGAAATTGATGAAAAACCTATTTCTAGACTGTTTACACTGGCTGCTTTAAGTGTCTATACAGCTGGAGATTCTAGTGACGATTTAGAAATTAGAGGAATTAAAAAAGAGACTGCTTTAAAAATTAAAGAATTTATTAGCACAAATATTAATGAATAGCGCTTTTAATTTTTCTGAGTTTTCTAAACAATCTCCTAAAGGAATTTTTGTTATTTATTTTGCTCAAATTTATAAAACAATAAAAGTTACTTGGGTTTTACTTTTTTTAGTTGTTAAAGATTTTTCTAAAATACAAGCTTTAGGTATAGGGTATTTTTACGCTGCATTGTTTGCAATCTTGGGATTAATATTTTTAAGAGCTTATTTAATTTATAAAAACTTCCAGTTTAAAATTGTTAACAATCACTTTATTCTTAAAAAAGGAATTTTAAAAAAGTCTAACATAGAAATTCCATTTCATAGAATTCAGAACATCAACTTTAAACAAAATATTGTTCAACAAATCATTGGCGTTTTTCAAGTAAGTATAGAAACAGCAGGTTCAAAAGATACAGAAATTGCTATTAAAGCATTATCATTAGATAAAGCCAAAGCTTTAAAAGAGCTAATATCACAAAATAGCAATCAAAAAGCAGATGTTGATGAAATTATAGAAGAGAAACCTTTAGTAAAAATCAGTTTTATTGAACTATTTAAAGTAAGTTTAACAGAAAATCATCTTCAAAATTTATTCTTATTCTTTGCTATTTTAATTGGTTTTTTTCAGCAAATACAACAAGTTACAGATAGTTTAGGGCAAACTGAAATTGTAGATGGTTTTATTGAAGAAAATACAAATGCTATAAGTGCAAGCATCCTTTTAGTAACATTTTCTTTAATAATTTTGGTTGTTATTGCGTTATTAAGCTCTTTTGTAAAAGTTCTTCTAATCCATTTTAACTTAATTGCATATTTAAAAGAAGACGCATTTGAAATCCATCAAGGATTATTTACTAAAAAATCTATTGTTTTAAAGAAGCAAAAGATTCAGAATATAACCATATCAACAAATCCTTTAAAAAGATTGATTGGTATCTCTTTTATCACCTTTAAACAAGCAGTAAGTGGAACTGTAAATACTAAAAAGAAAGATAAACTTATAAGAATAGTTGGTTGTAAAAAAGATCAAGTTGAAGTTATAAAAGACACTTTATTCAACTTTGCAGAAGCAGAAAATAGTGCTAAAAATTTTCCTGATCGTTATTACAAAAGAAGGCTATTTCTATTCTCTTTTTTATTTTTGATAAGTGTTTATGCAGTACTTTATACAATATTTAATCACGCAGAAATTTTATATTCTGCTATCTTTGTATTTCCAATCACTTTACTTTTAGTTGTAAAAAAAATAAAAAAACGTTTTTATAAGTTTTCTGATGCAATGCTTATAGTTGGTAAGGGTTTGTTGGAAACTCATGTAACTTATTTAGAGTTCTTTAAGGTACAAAACATAAAAATGAAGCAAACTTTTTTTCAGAAAAAAAATAATGTTGCAGATATTATTTTGCAAACTGCATCAGGAAAAATTATTATTCCGTGTTTAAACGATAAAGAAGCTCTAAAAATGTATAATCATACTTTGTATAAAGTAGAAACAAATCAAGCTCCATGGATGTAAAGAGTTTTGTAAAAGCAGCACGTTTAAGAACTTTACCATTATCTGTTTCTGGTATAATTGTGGGTTCTTTTTTAGCGATAAATTATTTAAATATAAATAGTAATGAAAAAATTACGGTTTGGTCATCATCTATATTTTGGTTAGCCATATTAACTACAATTGGTTTTCAAGTCTTATCTAATTTCGCAAATGATTATGGTGATGGAATAAAAGGTTCTGATAAAAACAGAACAGGAGAAGCAAGGATGGTTTCAAGTGGAGCAATTACTCCAAAACAAATGAAATTGGCAATGATTATCACAACAATAATCACATTAATTATTGCATTACTCTTAATTTACGTAGCTTTTGGTAAAGATAATTTTGGATACTCAATATTGTTTTTTGGGTTAGGTATTGCCTCAATAACTGCAGCCATAAAATACACAGTTGGTAATTCTGCCTATGGCTATTCTGGTTTTGGAGATGTATTTGTATTTCTATTTTTTGGACTGCTAAGTGTTTTAGGAAGCTATTTTTTATATACAAAAACTATTGATTTACAATTATTTTTACCTGCAATTTCTGTAGGATTGTTAAGTACAGCAGTTTTAAATTTAAATAATTTAAGAGACAGAGAAGAAGATAAAAAGAATAATAAAAATACACTGGTTGTAAAATTAGGCTTAAATAAAGCAAAGAAATATCATTACATTTTAATTATTGGAGCTTTACTATCAGCTAGTTTATATACAGTTTTAAATTATAAATCAATCTATCAATTTGTATTTTTAATTGCATTTGTACCTTTGGTTAAAAATACAATCACAGTTTCTAAAAATACAATTGCAGCGCATTTAGATGGCGAATTAAAAAAAGTAGCATTAAGTACATTTTTCTTTGCATTACTTTTTGGAATTACAAACACATTTTACTAATACAATTATGAAAACAATAAAAATAATATTAGGTATTATTACAGCTTTGGTGTTAATGTTTTTTGCAACAGGATTACTTGTTAAAGAAACAACATACACAGCAAGTGTTACCATAAATGAGCCTTTAGATACTGTTTTTGATACATTTAACAATCGAAAAAATATTAAAAGTTGGATTCCAGAAATACAGTCTGTTACAGTTATTAATGAAAATTTAAACAAAACAGGTAGTACTTATAAAATGGTTGTAGATAATAATGGTCAAGAAATTACTATGACAGAAAAAGTGCTTGCTTTTGTACCCAAAGAAAAAGTAACTATTTTTCTTGATGCAGAAAATATGCTAAAAACAGATGATTTTACTTTTGATGAAAAAAACGGAGTAACAACCATTACTTTAAATGCAAGTTGTAGAAGCGATTCTTACATTATGGCTTGTATGTTTCCTTATTTTAAAGGCACATTTCAAGAGCAAGATCAATCGTATTTAAACAATTTTAAGTCATTTGTAGAACAACAATAATTTAGGTTTGATTACAGCATCATATAAAAAATATATTCTCAAATTTAAAAATCCAAGTGGTACTTCTCGTGGAATTTTAAGAACTAAAGAAACATGGTTTATCATTCTTGAAAAAGATGGAAAAACAGGTATTGGAGAAACAGGTTTATTTAGAGGATTAAGTTGTGATGATGTTCCAAATTACGAACAAAAGCTACAATGGGTTTGTAACAATATACACTTAGGTTTACATACATTATTAACAGAATTAATTACTTTTCCATCTATTCAATTTGGTTTAGAACAAGCTTTTCTATCTTTAAAAAGTAAAGATAAATTTGAACTTTTTCCTTCTAAATTTACCAAAGAATCTGCTCCAATTTCAATAAACGGTTTAGTTTGGATGGGAGATAAGCAGTTTATGAAAAATCAAATTAAAGAAAAATTAGCATCAGGTTTTACTTGTATAAAAATGAAAATTGGTGCTATAGATTTTGATACAGAAATTGCTTTATTACAATCTATAAGAAATGATTTCTCTGCTCAAGAAATCGAATTAAGAGTTGATGCAAATGGAGCTTTTAAACCAGAAAATGCTTTAGAAAAACTAAAAAGATTGTCAGAATTAGAAATTCATTCTATTGAGCAACCAATCCAAAAAGGGCAATTTCAAGAAATGGCAAAATTGTGTGAGACTTCTCCTTTAGCAATTGCTTTAGATGAGGAATTAATTGGTGTTTTTGCATCCGAAGAAAAAAAGAGAGTTATTACAACTATACAACCACATTATATTATTTTAAAACCAAGTTTAGTTGGTGGTTTTGCAGGAAGTAAAGAATGGATTAATTTAGCTGAAAGTAACAACTGTAATTGGTGGATAACTTCTGCTTTAGAAAGTAATGTAGGTTTAAATGCAATTGCGCAATTTACGTATACTTTACAGAATGATTTGCCACAAGGTTTAGGAACAGGAAGCTTGTTTACCAATAATATAACAAGCCCTTTAGAAGTTAAAAATGGTACATTACAATACAATACAGCTTTAGGCTGGAATTTTAATATTTAAGCATGAACTACATACAGCAAGCATACACAGGAAAATTAGGAAAGTGGAAATACTTAGTAATTCCGACATTATTTTTTGGTTTAATGGCTTTAAATTTTTTAGCCATGGTTGTTTTAGATTTAGATGTAGATAAAATTATTAAAAACGAAATAGCTACAAAAGGAGCAAGTCGTTTTTTAATAGAAAGCTTGGTGCCTTTTGCAGTAGGTTTGGTAGCACTTTTGTTATGGACTAAATTTGTTCACAATCAAACCATTACTTCTTTAACAACCTCTAGAAAAAATATAGATTGGAAAAGAGTTTTTTTTGCATTTATTTTATGGGGATTAGTAACAACTGCTTTTTTAGTGATTGATTATTATGCAAGTCCAGAGAGTTATCAATGGAATTTTGATTTAAATAAATTCCTAGTTTTAGCTGTTATCGCCATTTTATTAATTCCTTTACAAACCAGTTTTGAAGAATATTTATTTAGAGGATATTTAATGCAAGGATTAGGTATTGCAACAAAAAACAGATGGTTTCCCTTAATTACAACATCTGTAATTTTTGGAATGTTGCATATAGCAAATCCAGAAGTTTCAAAACTGGGTTACGAAATTCTAATCTATTATATAGGAACTGGTTTTTTTCTTGGAATATTAACTTTAATGGATGAAGGTTTAGAATTAGCATTGGGTTTTCATGCTGCAAATAATTTAATAACTGCACTTTTAGTTACTGCAGATTGGACTGTTTTTCAAACAGACTCTATTCTAATTGATACTTCAGAACCTGCTTTAGGCGCAGATGTTTATGTGCCTATTTTTGTAATTTTTCCAATTTTATTATTCATTTTTTCTAAAAAATACAATTGGACTAATTGGAAAGAAAAATTAACAGGTAACATTGTAGAACCTGTTATAGATGCAAATAATAATGAATCTTTAAAAGATATTGGAAAAGCCTAAATTTCATAAAGATTTTAAGTTAAATGGCAGCTCTTTTTCATCAGAAGAAGTGTTATTAGATTTTACTCAAAACCTTGATGATGCTATTTTTCAATTCTTAAAAATTTGGCTCAATAATAAAGAAACTATTGCTGTACATACTTCTGGTTCTACAGGTAAACCAAAATCAATTTTATTAGAAAAAAATTTGATGCAAAATTCAGCCAAAGCTACAGGTGCTTATTTTTCATTACCTGCAAAAACAAAAGCTTTATTATGTTTACCTATTGAATATATTGCAGGGAAAATGATGTTGGTAAGAGCTCTAACTTTAGGTTGGCAATTAGATTATATTACACCCAGTTCTAAACCTTTAGAAAACGTGTCAAAATCTTATGATTTTTCTGCAATGGTACCATTACAGTTAGAAAATTCTTTAGATAAAATTAATCAAATTGATGCATTAATTGTTGGAGGAGGAGCTGTTTCAACTACCTTACAAAACAAATTACAAAGTATAAAAACATCAGTTTTTGCAACTTATGGAATGACAGAAACTATAACTCATGTTGCTGTAAAACAACTAAACAAATTAGAAAAGTGGCAAAAAACTAATTCAGGTAAAAAAAGTTTTTATCAAACATTACCAGATGTATACATTTACAAAGATAATAGAAACTGTTTGGTAATAGATGCACCAAATGTTAGTAATGATATCATTTTTACAAATGATGTGGTACAGTTAATTTCTGAAAACAAATTTGAGTGGTTAGGTCGTTTTGATAATGTAATTAATTCTGGGGGAGTTAAAATTCATCCAGAAAAAATTGAAGAAAAACTTTCTAAATTTATCGAAAAGCGTTTTTTTGTTGTGGGGATTAAAGATGACGTTTTAGGTGAGAAGTTGGTTTTAATTGTAGAAGGTAAAGAGGAGAATACGTTAATTGATAAAGTTTTTAATACCAGATCATTAACAAAGTTTGAGCAACCTAAAGCACTATTTTTTGTAAGTAAATTTGTTGAAACTCCTACAGGAAAAATACAACGAAAAAAGACACTAGATTTAATTAATCAATAATAAAATAGGCTATTGAAATAATAATTCTATAGTTAGACTGTCTAGATAACCATCTGCTAAAAGATTATTTTTTTCTTCAAAACTTTTAATCGCGTTTAAAGTTTCAACTCTATAAACACCATCTATTTGAATATCATATCCTTTTTTTACCAATTCTTTTTGAACTTCATAAACAATAGCATTTTTTTCACCATTATATAATTTTACGCTAGTATTAAAAAGACTTTTAATTTTTTCTATTCGTTGATTATTTTTTTGAGTTTCATAATTCATTCCATTTACTTCTAAAAATTGAATTTCAGCATTAGAGAGTCCTTTTTCTTTTAGTTTTTTTGATTGCTCTAAAAGAGCTTCAAAATATGCAATTTTTGCTTTTTTATCTGCGTATGTTTTTACAGCAGCTTTGGTTTCAACAGCATCATCTTCTGGTGTTCTAATATCAATTCCGTTTGCAGTCCATTGTAACATTACATAGCTGTTTAAGTCTTCTACAGCATTATAATAATCAAAAACAACTTTTTTATCATGATAATTTACATCAATATTTTTAGTGGTTTGGTAAGCAGTTTCTGGAGAATTATACCTTTTATAATCACTATATTTTCCATAGCCAATTAGTGCAGCTATAATTATTAATAAAAAAATAATAATCTGTTTCATTCTTAAGCTAGTTGTTATAGTTTTCTAAACAAATGTATTAAATCTTTTTTAAGAAAATTATAACAGTGCAAAAGAGTTAATAAATCTCTTAAAAAAGATAATTTAACAGCAGAGTAATAATATCTTTGATCTGTAAAAAAGTTTAAGTGGCTGAAAAACAAAAAACAAAAACAAAACATCGTTTCTTAAAAAGATTTCTGAAATTTATTTTAGGAATTGTACTACTGTTTTGCTTGCTTATTTTATTTATTAGAAGTCC
This sequence comes from uncultured Polaribacter sp., assembly GCA_964565055.1. Lineage (GTDB taxonomy): Bacteria > Bacteroidota > Bacteroidia > Flavobacteriales > Flavobacteriaceae > Polaribacter. The sequence continues at coordinate 15,676 of CAZMDC010000030.1, forward strand.
TTGGGGGCAAAATATAATTGTTCAAAAAGCAACAAATTATATTTCTTCAAAAACAAATACAGTTGTAAATATTGAAAACGCTTTTATCACTTTTGATGGTAATGTGGCATTAGATGGTCTTTATTTAGAAGATACAAAAGGAGATACCTTATTATATTCTAAATCTTTAGAAGCTAATTTACCAATTTGGGGTATAATTAAAGGAACTTCTATTGGAATAGATAACGTAAAATGGAATGGAGTTAAAGCAAATATTGTAAGAAAAGACACAATTAATGGCTACAATTTTCAATTCTTGATTGATGCATTTACGTCTCAAAATGAAAGTACTATTGTAAAAGATACTATAGCAACTTCACCTAATTTAGAAATTGGTAGTTTAGATTTATCGAATTTTGATGTGGTTTATAATGATATACCTTTAGGTATAAAAAGTAGTTATAAATTTGGTTCTTTAGAAGCAGTTGTAAAAAATATAGATATTGAAAACTTCACATTCGAAACCAATTCAATTTCATTGAGTAACGCAGATATAAAGTATAAACAATTACCTGTTAAAGTTTCGTCATCAGTAAAAGAAACTCCAATACTTAATTTATTTTCAGAAAATATTACAATTCAGAATACAAAACTGTTTTATGAAGATGAAGTCAATTCACTTTTAACTGATGCAACTATTGATACATTTACTTCAGAAAAATTAAGATTGAACCTTGAAAGCAATGTATTTGACATTCAAAGTATTCTATTACAAAAATCTAATATTTTAGTAAAAACTAAAACTAAGAAAACAAGTAATACAGTTGAAACTTCATCAACATTTTTATGGCCTAATATTGCTTTAAATATAGGTTCAATTGATTTAACAAATACTGCTGTTGATTATATTGTGAATGATCAGAAAATTCGCAATAACCTCTTTGATGCAAATGCTTTATCATTTAATAATATCAACTTAAAAGCTAATGCAATTGCTTACAAAAACAAGAATGCTGCATTAGATTTAGAAAGATTTTCGTTTAAAGAAAGTTCTGGTGTAATTCTTGAAAACCTATCATTCAACACAACTGTTACAAATCAAAAAATACTTGTAAATAATTTATTATTTAAGTTAGATAATAATACAATTTCAGGAGATGTTGCCTTGTTTTATAATTCGCTCTCAAGCTTTTTAGAAACACCAGAAAATGTTAGAATAGAAACAAAACTTCCAAAAATATCTTTAGATTTAAAACGTTTTTTTACAATTGTTCCTTCTTTAAAAAGTAACCAATATATTAATGAAATTAGCAAAAAGATGATTAATGCAAACATTAATGCAACAGGATCATTGGCTAATTTAAATATCAATAATAGTAAAATAAATTGGGGTTCATCAACAAAAATAAACCTAGAAGGTTCTATAGAAAACCTAACCAAACCAAAAAAAATACAAATAAAAATTCCAAAGCTTACTATTTCTACAACTAAAAAAGATGTACAACCATTTATAGCAGAACAAGATTTGGGCATTGCATTACCAGAAACCATGTCTTTAACAGGTTATATTTCAGGTGGTTTAGATGCTATAGCTACAGATTTAGAGTTCAACTCTTCACAAGGTAAAATTGCTGTAAATGGAAACTTTAATAACAATGATAATATTGATTTTCAGGCAGATATTAACATCAAAGATTATGAACTAGATAAACTTTTAAATAATAAAGACTTTAAAGATCTTTCATTAACAATAAAGGCAAATGGAAGTGGACAATCTTTAGATGATTTAGATGCAACTTTTAAAGCAAATGTTTCTAAATTTAATTTTAATAACTATGTTATTAATAATCTTGTTTTAGAGGGTAAAGTAAAAGAGGGTGAAGGAAGTTTTACATCAAAATATAAAGACAATAATCTAAACACAGAACTAAATGCTTCTGTAAATTTAGATACCATAAATACTAAAGCTTCTTTAAGTTTACATGTTATTGGTGCAGATTTAAAGGGTTTAGGTGTAATGAAGAGAAACGTAAAAACTGGTTTTGAGCTTTCTGCAGAATTTAATGGAAATCTCAAAAAATATACTGCAAATGCAGAAGTTAATAAAGGAGTTGTTGTTTATGATAATAACACATATTTATTGGGTAAAGTAACTGCTCATGCATTTTCAAATAAAGACTCTACAGACGTAAACATTAACAATAAAATGCTAAATTTAAAATTAGCATCAAATACAGATCCACAATCTTTAGCATCTTCTTTACAAAAACATATTTCTAGTTATTTTTATAGAGATGTTACTTTAAATGATAGTTTGCAAAAAAACGTAGCAGTTAACCTAAATGGAAAAATATCTCAAACTCCATTATTAAGTGAAGTCTTTTTGGTGAATTTAAAAGATATAGATACTATAGCTTTTTCATTAGATTTTAATGAGAAAAATAAAAATTTAGACGCTAAAATTACAGCTCCACATATAAATTATAGTGGAAACGAAATAGATAGTTTGGCATTTACAATGCATACAGATAAGAAAAACTTCAATTTTAAATTTGGTTTTAATGAGATTGATGCAAATCCGTTTAAAATTCCAAAAACGGTAATTACAGGAAATCAGACCAATAATGAACTAAGTTTAAATTTTTCTGGTATTTATAATTCTAAAACATTAATGAATGTAAATGCTAAAATTACTGGAAGTAGAGATAGATTAGTTTTTTCTGTAAATCCAAAAAACTTAATTTTAAATAAAGAAAAGTGGAATATTCCAATTGATAATGAAGTAGTGCTTCTAGATAATTCAAAATTTACTTTTCAGAATTTTAAAATTAACAAAAACAACCAATCAATAGCAATTACAGATCAATTAAAAAATATAGAAAAAAATCATATTGGTTTATTATTCAACAATTTTAAAATAAGTGAAGTTTTTAATTATTTAAATCCAGAAATAGAATTGGCAAAAGGCGATTTAAATGGTGATTTTATTTTAGAAGATCCTTTAAACGATACTGGTATTTTAGCAAACGTAACTGTAAATCAATTAGAATTATTAAAAACAGATTTAGGAAAACTAACTATAGATGCAAAATCTCTAGGAAACAACACTTATGATTTTAATGCAAAACTAAAAGAAGGTACTATCGATTTAAATTTAACAGGAGAATATTTTGTGGAAAATAAAGATGCCAACTTAAATTTAGATTTAGCTTTAAATTCATTTAAAATGAAGGCTTTAAATACATTATCTTTAGGAGAAATTAAAGAAACAAGTGGTAGTTTTTCAGGTAATTTTAAAGTTACAGGTACCACAAAAAAACCTTTATATACAGGAAAACTTAATTTTAATAATGCTACATTTAATATTATAAAACTCAATACAAAGTTTACATTACCTAATGAAAATTTAGAGTTAGATAATAATGGTTTATATTTTTCTAAATTCACAGTTTTAGATGAAAAAAAGAATGCATTAACCCTTTCAGGAAAAATTGGCACAGAAAATTTTTTAAATCCTCAGTTCGATTTAAAGTTAAAAGCAAAAAACTTTAGAGTGCTAAATGCTACAAAAGAAGATAATCCTACTTTATATGGTTTAGCAACTTTTAATGCAAATGCAGATTTAACAGGAGATTTACAAATTCCAAAACTATCTGCAAATGTAACTTTAGGCTCAGAAAGTAATATAACCTATGTATTGCCATCAACTTATGCTAGTGTAGAAAATAGAGACGAAGTTGTTGTTTTTGTAAATAAAGAAAATCCTGATGCAATTTTAACACAAACCAAAGAGAAATCAGCAATAATTACAGGTTTTGATATTTTTACAAAGCTTAAAGTAAACAAAGATGCTTCTGTAAAAGTGGTAATAAATGAAGATACAGAAGATAACTTTAAAGTTTCTGGTGATGGAGAGTTTGTAATAAACATGAAACCAAATGGAAACTTATCACTTACAGGGAATTATGAAATAGTTGATGGTCATTACGAATTAAATTTATATGGTTTAGTTAAAAGAAAATTTTATCTAGCTAAAGGAAGCACCATAAAATGGTCTGGAGATCCTTTTGAAGCTAATTTAGATGTAAGTGCAATTTATAATATAGAAACATCAGCATCACCTTTAATGGCTGCGCAAATTTCTAATGAAGACCCATCTGTAAAAAACTCGTTTAAGCAAGTATTACCTTTTGATGTTTATTTAAATATTGATGGAGAATTATTACAGCCTAAAATTTCGTTTAACTTAGAAATGCCAGAAGATGAACAAGGAGCAATTGGTGGGCAAGTTTATGGTAGAGTACAGCAAGTAAACCAACAAGAAGAAGAGTTAAATAAACAAGTTTTTTCTTTATTAGTTTTAAATAGATTTTATCCAAATTCAGGAAGTGATGGTAGTTCAGGAGGTTTTGCAACAATTGCAAGAGATAATTTAAACGATGCAGTTTCTGGACAATTAAATGCCTTTTCTGATAAGATTTTAGGAAAATCTGGTATAGAGTTAGATTTTGATTTAAATAGTTATACAGATTACCAAGGTTCTGCAGCAACAGACAGAACTCAGTTAGGAGTTACAGCTCAAAAGAAATTGTTTAATGAACGTTTAACAGTTAGAGTTGGTAGTGATTTAGATATCGAAGGCAGTAATCAAAATAATCAAGAAACTCCGTTAATTGGTAATGTAAGTATTGAGTATAAAGTGTCTAAAGATGGTAGATATCGTTTAAGAGGTTTTAGAAAAAGTGAATTCGAAAATGTAATAGATGGGCAAACTATTGTAAGCGGTATTGCTTTAATCTTTACTCAAGAATTTAATGAATTTAGAGAACTTTGGGATGCTATTTTTAGAGCTCAAAACGAAAAAAAAATAACAGAAGAGAAAGTAGAAGAAGAGGATGAAAAAGAGAAAACAGAAACTAATACAAAAAATAAAAACTAAACTTTGAATCGTTTTTTTAAAAATAGCAGTCTATTAATTGTTTTTCTATTAATATGTTACTCTTGTAGTGTAAATAAATATATTCCAGAAGGAGAACGTTTGTATACAGGTGCAACAATAACTATGGATACAGATTCTACTGTAAACGATGTTGCTAAATTAAAAGAAAACCTTACTAAAGTTTTAAGGCCAGAACCCAATTCTAAATTTTTAGGAATGCAATTGGGGCTTTATTATTACTATAAAAATCAAAAACCAAAAACTAATTTTTTAAATAAATGGTTGTTTAAAAAGTTTGGAGAAAAACCAGTATATCAATCTGATGTTAATGAACTAGAAATGGAAGATATTCTTCTAAACAGATTAGAGAATAATGGTTTCTTTTATAGTGTAGCTACTTCAAGTTATAATGAAAAAGATAAAAGAGCATCACTTGAGTATCAGTTAAAAATTAAAAAACCATACAGAATGGCAAGCTATGCTTTAGATAGTTTTGCAATGCCATTAGCTGCAGATATTAAAAAACTTGCAAATAAATCTTCTTTTCAAGATAATATGCGTTTTGATTTAGGAAACCTAAAATTAGAAAGACAAAGACTAGACTCAGAATTAAAAGCATTAGGATACTATAATTTTAATAATAACTTCTTAATTTTTGAAGCTGATACCAATCAATATTCAAATAAAAAATTTGATTTATATTTAAAACTGAAAAAAAATGTTCCTGCAAAAGCAACAATACCATATACTTTAAAAACCATAAATGTATATCCTAATTACAATTTAAGAGATACTACAACTGTTGATGCAAATAGGTTTAATGATAAAAGCTATTATCAAAAAGAAACTTTTTTTAAACCTAAGTTTTTAGATGATTTCATAAAATTACAAGAAGGCGAAAACTACAATCCAGAAAAATCTAAAAATACTGCAAGACGTTTGTCATCAATTGGAGCTTACAAATATGTAAACATTCAATATAAAGAATTAGACACCATAGCAAAAGATGGAAAAGGAGCGTTAGAAGCCAATATTTTTCTATCGCCTTTAACAAAAAGAGCAATTCGTGCAGAACTGCAAGCTGTTACCAAATCCAACAATTTTGCAGGGCCAACTTTAGGGTTAGTGTTTAGCAATAGAAATCTTTTTGGTGGTGGAGAAAGTTTAAACATAAGTTCAAGCATTGGTTATGAAACGCAATTAGCAAGTGGAAATAATGCAGGTTTAAGTAGTTTGGAACTAGAATTAAAATCAGAACTAATTTTTCCAAGAGTTATTTCACCAATTAAAATTAATGATGATTTTTTTGAGTACTCAATACCAAAAACAAAAACTAGTTTAAGTGCTAATTATTTAAACAGAAGTGAGTTATATACATTAATTTCTGGAACAGCTCTTTTTGGGTATGTTTGGAATGCCAATAAATACATTACTTACGAGTTTAACCCAATTGCTGTAAACTATACACGATTGTCTAATACTACAACAGAGTTCGATCAGATTTTGAATGATAATCCTTTTTTATTAAGAAGTTTCGATCAGCAATTTATTTCTGGGTTAACGTTTTCATTTACATATAATGAAATGTTGGCTTCCAAAAGAAAACATCAACTGTATTTTAATGGTACTTTAGATGTTGCAGGGAATTCGATAAGTCTTTTAGGAAAGGAAAAAGAGCAAGGTCAACCTAAAGAATTTTTGGGTTTACAATATGCACAATATGCCAAAGCAGATTTTGATTTTAGATATCATTATAATTTTGGAAATAATAAAGAACAAACTATTGCTACAAGGCTTTTTGCTGGTTATGGTTTGGCCTATGGTAATTCAGACGTTGTACCTTTTGTAAAACAATATTATTCAGGAGGACCCTACAGTGTTAGGGCTTTTAATATTCGTTCTTTAGGTCCAGGAACATATTCAGATGATAATAATCAAGATAATAATGCTTTTTTTGATAGAACAGGAAATATTCGTTTAGAGGCTAATATCGAATATCGTTTTCCTATTTATTCTTTCTTTAAAGGTGCTTTTTTTGTTGATGCAGGAAACGTTTGGAACTCAGAAGGGAATCCTTCTTTTGTAGATGCAGATGGTAATCAAACAGATACATTTACATCAAACTTTATAAATGAATTAGGTATGGGTGCTGGTTTAGGTTTACGTGTAGACGTACAAGGCTTTGTAATTCGTTTTGATTTAGCAGCACCTTTTCAAGATCCTGCATTACCAAAAGGCGAAAGATTAGATTTTAGAATTGATGAACCTGTTTTTAATTTTGCAATAGGGTATTCTTTCTAAAATTTTATAAACCACTTCATCACTAAAATTACTCTAAAAAAAGTTTGTTAATTTTTTAAAACGTGATAAGTATCATATTTTAAAAAAGAATGTTATTGCAAATTTGCATAAGGCAAAAGAGTAAATATGAACACTACACAATGTTTTCACTGTGGAGATTCTTGTAATGATAATAGCATTAAAGTTGATGATAAAATATTTTGTTGTAATGGTTGTAAAACTGTTTTCGAAATATTTTCTGAAAATGATTTAACATGTTATTATGATTTTCAAAAGAATCCAGGTGCAGTTCCTAAAGAAATTAAAGGAAAATATGATTTTTTAGAAAATGAAGAAATCATTGAAAAACTTCTAGATTTTAACGATGGTAATACACAAATCATAAATCTATATATACCTCATATACACTGTAGTTCGTGTATTTGGGTGTTGGAAAACTTACATAAATTAAACGAAAAAATTACCACATCTCAAGTAGATTTCCCTAAAAAAACAGTTCGAATCTCTTTTCAATCAGATGTATTATCACTTAAAGAAGTTGTGTTACTTTTAAGTGCAATTGGCTATGAACCTTATATTAGTTTAGAAGATTATGAAACTGGTAAAAAACAAGTAGATAGAAGCTTAATTTACAAATTAGGTATTGCTGGTTTTGCGTTTGGTAATGTAATGTTTTTGTCATTTCCAGAATATTTTGAAGTTTCAGAATTTTGGTTAGAGCAGTACAAAACTGTTTTTAGAACCTTAATGTTTCTTTTTTCATTACCTGTTGTTTTTTATGCAGCACAAGATTATTTTATTTCTGCTTATAAAGGCTTAAAATCAAAAATTTTAAATATTGATGTTCCAATTGCACTAGGAATTTCAGTACTATTTATAAGAAGTACAGTAGATGTTTTGTTTAATTTTGGAACAGGTTTTTTTGATAGTTTAACAGGTTTAGTTTTCTTTTTACTTTTAGGTAAATTCTTTCAGCAAAAAACCTACAATTTCTTATCGTTTGAACGCGATTATAAGTCATACTTTCCAATAGCTGTAACTAGAATATCAAAAAATAAAAAAGAAGAAAACGTACAGATTTACGATATAAAAAAAGGAGATAGAATTCTTATTAGAAATCAAGAAATTATTCCTGTAGATGGTATTTTAATATCTGGAAACGCTCAAATAGATTACAGTTTTGTAACAGGAGAGGCTGAACCAGTAGCAAAAACTTCTGGTGATAAAATTTTTGCTGGTGGAAAACAAATATCAGGAATTATTGAGATAGAAGTTTTAACTTCTGTTTCGCAAAGTTATTTAACACAATTATGGAGTAATGATGTTTTTAGCACCAATAAAACATCTGGTTTTAAAACCCTAACAGATAAAATCAGTAAAAACTTTACTATTATAGTTTTAGCAATCGCATTTTCAGCTACCATATTTTGGCTGTTTTTTGATGCGTCTAAAGCACTAAATGTTTTTACAGCAGTTTTAATTATTGCATGTCCTTGTGCAATTGCGTTAGCAGCACCATTTACTTTAGGAAATTTATTACGCATTTTTGGAAAACAAAAATTCTACTTAAAAAATGCAACAGTAATAGAACAATTAGCAAATATAGATACCGTAATTTTTGATAAAACAGGTACATTAACTACACACAAAGAAAGTAAAGTTACTTATACAGGTAAATCTATAAATTTACTAGAAAAACAGATTTTAAAAAGCGCATTAAGAACATCAAACCATACATTAAGTAGAACGTTATATAAAGATTTTACAGATATAGAAGGTTTGCAAATAGATAACTTTAATGAGATTTTAGGAAAAGGAATTGAAGTACAATATAAAAATGACACTCTAAAGTTAGGTTCAGCTTCTTTTGTAAATAATAATATTGATGATACTAATGTTTTTGATACTTCTGTACATATTAGCTACAATAAAAATTATAAAGGTAAGTATACGTTTAAAAATGCTTATAGAGCAGGAGTAAAGTCGGTTTTTAATGCTTTTGAGAACGATTATGAATTAGCAGTAGTATCTGGAGATAATGAAGGTGAAAAAAAACATTTAGAGCAGTTTTTACCTAAAAAAACAAAATTATTATTTCATCAAAAACCAGATGATAAATTAAAGGTTGTTGAGGCGTATCAACAAAAAAATAAAAAAGTTGCTATGATTGGTGATGGTCTAAATGATGCTGGTGCTTTGGCTAAAAGCAATGTTGGTATAGCATTATCAGAAAATATAAATGTGTTTTCACCAGCTTGCGATGCTATTTTAGATGCTTCTCAATTTCATAAACTTTATGATTATGTTGCTGTTACCAAAAAAGCAATTCAAATTATAAAATACTGTTTCATACTTTCACTTTGTTATAATATTATAGGTGTATATTTTGCAGTTACTGGTCAGTTAATGCCTGTAATTGCTGCAATTTTAATGCCTTTAAGTTCAATAAGTGTAGTTGTATTTACTACTATTTCCACAAATTTATTAGGTAAAAAACTTAAATAAAAATGAAAACACTAATTCAAAAATATAATGTTCCAGGTCCAAGATATACTAGCTATCCAACAGTGCCTTTTTGGGATCAAGCAAGTTTTACAAAAGAAAAATGGATACAAAGTTTTAAGAAATCGTTTGTAGAAAGTAATAAAAAAGAAGGCATAAGTTTATACATTCATTTACCTTTTTGTGAGAGTTTGTGTACATTTTGTGCTTGTCATAAACACATTACAAAACGTCATGAAGTAGAAGAAGATTATATCACTACAGTTTTAAAAGAATGGCAATTGTATGTAAATTTAATTTCAGAAAAACCAATTATAAAAGAACTGCATTTAGGAGGTGGAACACCAACTTTTTTTTCAAAAGAAAATTTAAAACGATTAGTAGATGGTATATTAAAGCTTTCTAAAAAGCACTCTGAAGCTGAATTTAGTTTTGAAGGTCATCCTAACAACACCACTAAAGAACAACTACAAACCTTATATAATTGTGGTTTTACTCGTGTTAGTTTTGGAGTACAAGATTATAATGAAAAGGTACAAAAGGCAATTCATAGAGTTCAAAGTTTTGAAGCTGTAAAACAAGTAACTCATTGGGCTAGAGAAATAGGATATACCTCTGTAAGTCACGATTTAATATTTGGTTTACCACATCAAACTAAAGAACATGTTTTGCATACCATAACAAAAACAAAAGAGCTTCAACCAGATAGAATTTCATTTTATAGTTATGCACATGTACCTTGGGTAAAAGGAGTAGG
>CAZMDC010000031.1:0-25481 GCA_964565055.1 uncultured Polaribacter sp.
GACCTGCTGATTACAAATCAGCTGCTCTAGCCAGCTGAGCTACATCGGCTTTTTTATTTAAAAAAACAACCCGCTATTTCTAACGGATTGCAAATGTATAAAGTTTTTTTATATTCCAAAACTTTTTGTAATTATTTTTTTACTTTTTTTTATGAAATTAACGAATCTCTTAATTTCTCTTTGGATTTTTTTAATTGCCTCTTTAAATTATCTACTGCAGAATTAACTCCTTCCTCAAAAGTTTTAGTTTCTCTTTTAACTATTAATTCGTTTCCTGGAATATTAATTTTAACTTCAGTAATTTTATTTTCCTTATCACTTGTATTTTGAACCTTTAAAAATACTTCTGCATCAACAATTTTATCATGAAATTTAACTAAAGTTTCTACTTTCTTTTGAACAAAGTCTATTAGTTTTCTGTCAGCGTTAAAGTTTACGGATTGAGTAAATACCTTCATAATTCTTTATTTTTTATTGCTCTTAGGATGAGCTTGGTTATACATTTTTTTTAAAGACTCAAGGCTATTATGAGTATAGACTTGAGTAGAAGCTAAAGAAGAATGCCCAAGCAACTCTTTAACCGAATTTAAATCTGACCCCTCGTTTAAAAGATGGCTTGCAAAAGAATGCCTCAAAATATGAGGACTCTTTTTTACCTTTGAAGAGACTTGACTAAAGTATGAATTTATAATTCTGTAAACAAGGGTTTCATACAATTTGTTTCCCTTTTCTGTTATAAATAATTCTTGTTTACCAATTGAGTAATTTTTCTTTAAGTCTAAATATTTATTTAATTTTGGTAGTATAGAGTTTAGTAATGGAATTAATCGTTCTTTATTTCTTTTTCCTAAAACTTTTATAGTTCTATTTGAAATACTTACATCTCTCTCTTTTATATCGATCAACTCTTTTCTTCGAATACCAGTAGTGTATAATAATTCTATAATTAATGAATTTCTTACACCTTCAAAGTCGTGAGTGAAATTCTCTTTTTTTAAAACTGTATTAATTTCTTTTGATGAAAAAGGCACTTGTATTTTTTTGGCAACTTTTAAAGCCTTATGTTTAGCTAAAGGATTTGTTTGAATTTGTTGCGTTTTTTGTAGAAATTTATAAAATGATTTTAAAGAACTTACTTTTCTATTAATGGTTCTGTTTGAAAAATCATTATTAACCAAAAAAACTACCCAGCTTCTTATTTGCGGGTAAGACACTTCTAACAATTCTTCTTGATTATAAGTAGCAACTAAGAATTTTTTAAACGATGTTAAATCGTTTTTGTAGGCAATAATTGTATGAACCGAATATTTTTTTTCTAAAGAAAGGTATTCTAGGAACGAGGCTATCAATTTTTAAAACATTTTACTTTTAAGTAAATTTACAAAAAAACACAAACAAAAAACTCGTATCAATATTAATTGATACGAGTTTTTTTTATTTAGATTGTTAACTTTTGTTTGAAAAAAGACAAAGCTTTATCAAAAAAAATATTTTTAACCTATTTCTTCTTGTGTTCTTAATCTTTGAACGTAAGAAGCTTTAATTTTTTGAGCTCTTTTAGCAACAGATGGCTTTGTAAAGTTTTTTCTGTTACGTAAGTTCTTCATAGTCTTTGTTCTGTCAAACTTTCGCTTGTAACGTTTTAAAGCTCTATCTATATTTTCTCCTTCTTTTACAGGTATAATTAACATAAGTTGGCACCTCCCTTCATAAGTTCTTTATATTTTAAAAATAGTACTTAAACTATTTATTTTTATTTTTTGGACTGCAAATGTACTTATTAAAAACGAAATAAAAATTTTTAATTGAATTTATTTTCTAACTCATTTTGCGTTAGGGATTGTAATGACATCCTTTTTTGTTTTTCTCAAAAAAGATATAATGAAAAGCCCGACCTTTTTAGGGAACGCCCAAAAGAATAATTATTTGTTAAGCAGCTTGATTATCTTCTATTTTATCAATGTTCATTTTTGTAATAAATTAGAAATTATTTTGACAAAAATAATCATCTTAAAACTGCTATGTAGCTGGTTTATATTCTTTCTTATCAATAATCATTTTTGCGAAATTGAAAAACAATTTTCACAAAAATAATCATCTTAAAACTCCTATGTAGCTGGTTTATATTCTTTCTTATCAATAATCATTTTTGCGATAATCTCTTTTAAGATTTCAGAAGTACCTCCTCCAATAGGACCTAATCTACTGTCTCTTAATAAACGAGCCATTGGGTATTCTTCCATATAACCATAACCTCCAAGTAATTGTAAAGCATCATAAATAACTTCATCTGCCATTTTTGTCGATAGTAATTTAGACATACTGGCTTCTTTTACAACATAACTACCTTGATCTAATCTTTTAGTGATAGAATAGTTGTACTCTCTACACATATCAACCTTACTTGCCATTTCTGCAATTTTATGTCTTAATGCTTGGAATTTATCTAAAGATTTACCAAAAGCAACTCTTTCTTGCATATAATTTACAGCATAATCTACAGCAAACTCTGCTCTAGCATGCGCATTAACTCCCATAATTAATCGCTCTAAAGCAAAATGTTGCATAATGTAAGGAAAACCTTTTCCTTCTTCACCCATTAAGTTTTCTGCAGGAATTTCTACGTTATCAAAAGCTATTTCACCAGTATCTGAAGCACGCCAGCCTAATTTATCTAATTTGGTTGCAGAGATTCCTTTTACATCTCTATCAACCACAAAAATACTAATGCCTTTATATTTATCTGATGGATCTGTTTTTGCAGCAACTATTAAATAGTCTGAATACACACCATTTGTAATAAAGGTTTTAGAACCATTTAAAATATACTTGTCTCCCTTTTTTATAGCTGTTGTTCTCATACCTGCAACATCACTACCTCCAAAAGGTTCAGTAATACACAAACATCCTATTTTATCTCCTTCTACACTTGGTACTAAATATTTTTCTTTTTGCTGCTGATTACCTTCTTTGTTTAAATGTGTCATTGCTAAGTATTCATGAGCCCACATTGCAGCTGCAAAACCTCCTGAATTTACTTTTTGCAATTCTTCTAAGAAGATTACTGTATAAAACAAATCTAAATCCATTCCTCCAAATTCTTCTGGAGTAGACAGACCAAAATATCCCATTTCTCCAAATTTTTTCCAAATGAAACGATCGATAGTTCCTGTTTTTTCCCATTTTTCAATATGAGGAACTACTTCTTTTTGTAAAAAATCTTTGAAACTTGCGCGAAAAGCCTCATGCTCTTCTGTAAAATACATACTTTTCATTAAGGTGAATTTGAGTTATTATTCTGCTAACAAATATAAGACTATTCTATCATATTTATCTAAAGGAAACCCTTTGATATTTTTTAATTCTGATATGTTTTGCAGCTCTGCAACTTCATCTCTATAATTAAAAATCTTTTTACATAGTTCATAGTCTATATATGGATTTTTAAGTAGTTGCTTAAACTCTACTGTATTAATATTTATTTTAGTAATGATTGGTTTTTCTTGAATTTTAAATAAAGCTAACACCTTATCTGCAACTTCTTTTTCTAACCCCCAAACTTCATATAATTGCGATTTAAATGTAAAGCCCTGTAACCTGGTTCTGTATTTAATAATTCGTTCTGAAAATGCAGGACCTATGCCATTTATGGTTCTTAAATCTTCTGCTGTAGCTTTATTAATATCTGTAGTAGATAATTTAACCTTTTTTTTATTATACGATTTATTTGAGTAAAATTGATTAGAGTTTTGTGAACTAGTTCTATTTTTTTGCTGATTACGTTTTACAACCCAATCTGGAAATTTAAAAAAAGGTGATATTTTATTTAATAAAGAATCTGATATTTTGGTTACTTGCTGAAATTCTTGTTTTGAATTAATGAATTTATTTGTTTTTCTAAAAGTCAATAATCTATCTATTTCCTCTAAAGACATTCCTAATTGTTCTCCTTTAAAATCTGAAATGTAATTAGGGTTAAAAGGATATATTTTAGGCTTCCTGTTTTCTATTTCAACAACCTTTAAGCTATCTATTTGTTTTTGAAAAGCTACTAATTCTTGAGTTGCTGTATTTATCTTTTCATCAGTTGAAAAAACATCAGTAAAAATTAAAACTTGAAGTATTACTATAATTATGATTAATAAAAAAATCCCATTTCTTTGGCTTTTGTTATACCAGAAATGGGATTTAAATAAGTTCATTTTAAAATATTTTACATGTGCTCATTAACATCTATAGCTCCATCTTCTATAGCTTCTTCTTTCTTGTTAATTGCATTTGTGTATTTTGTTAATTCTTTCTTGATTATTGGTGATAACATAATTACACCAATAATATTTGGCACAACCATTGCAAAAATCATAGCATCTGAAAAGTCGATTACTGCACCTAAACTAATTGACGCTCCAACAATTACAAACATTAAGAATAAAATTTTATATACTAAATCTGTGATTTTTCCTTTTCCAAATAAAAATTTCCATCCTTGCATTCCATAATAAGACCAAGAAATCATAGTAGAGAAAGCAAATAATATTACTGCAATTGTAAGTACTACTGAAAAGTGAGGAATTACAGTATCAAAAGCTACTGCTGTTAACTCAACACCTTCTTTAATTTCAACACCATATTCCATGAATTGACCATCGAAATTAGTAATAATAATTACTAAAGCAGTCATTGTACAAATTACAACTGTATCTACAAACGGCTCTAAAAGCGCAACAATACCTTCACTTGCAGGATATTTTGTTCTTACTGCAGAGTGCGCAATTGCTGCAGAACCAACACCAGCTTCGTTAGAGAATGCTCCTCTACGAATACCTTGAATCATTACACCAATTAAACCACCTGCAATACCCAATCCAGAAAATGCACCTTCATAAATTAAACCAAAAGCATCATCAATTAAGCTAAAGTTTGCAAATAAAATTACCAATGCTGCTAACACATAAATTCCTGCCATAAATGGCACAACTTTTTCTGTTACAGAAGCAATTCTTTTAATACCTCCAATAATTACAACTGCTACTAAAATAGCCATTACAATACCAAAGTACAAACCTGCATTTGGACCTGTTAATTCAAATAATTTTGTAAATTGCGCTGCTGCTTGGTTAGCTTGAAACATGTTTCCTCCTCCAAAAGAACCACCAATAACAAATATTGCAAAAAGAACAGCTAATACCTTACCTAAGCCACCAGCTCCTTTTTCTTTTAATCCTTTAGAAAGGTAATACATTGGCCCTCCATATACAGTACCATCTTCACCTACATCTCTATATTTTACACCTAATGTACATTCCGCAAATTTGGAAGCCATACCTAAAAGTCCTGCCACTATCATCCAAAATGTAGCTCCTGGACCACCAATTGATAAAGCTACTGCAACACCTGCAATATTTCCTAAACCAACTGTTGCAGATAGTGCTGCTGTTAATGCTTGGAAATGCGAAACTTCTCCATCTGCACTTTCATCTCTAATAGTTTCAATTAAATCTCCACCTGGAGTTTGATCGCCTTCTACATTTTGACTATCTTTTTTATCAAGGTTTTCTATCAATGGAGAATTTTCTCCATATAATTTATCTACACCATGCTTTTCAATATCTTCATATTTACCTCTTACTACTTGTATTGCAGTAGCAAAACCTGTAAAGTTTATAAACTTAAAATAAATTGTAAAAAAAAGTGCCCCACCAACTAAAACAATTAGCACCCAAGGTATTTGAAATGTTTCTGAAAATGGGATTTCATAAAAAATAGCATCTACAAACCAACCAGTGTAATCTTTAAATGTTTCGTCTATTTTATCTGTAGTACTTTGCGCAAAACCTAGCATAGGAATTGCTAATAATAACAATGAAAGAAGTTTTTTCTTCATAATATAGTTAAGTTAATTTTCTAATTATTGAGGTGCAATATCTTAAAAAATTGAAGTTTTAACAACTTTTGAGCGTTAAATATGTTTTTTATATTAAGGTTTCTTTAAATCTTTGTAAATCCTCTTTAAAAGATTTTGGAAATAAATTTAAATCTTTATTTGTTTTACTTAAATCAAATCCTGTTTTTGCAGGCCTTGGAGCTGTTTGATTTAACGTTGCTGTAGAAATTGGTTTTATTAATGTTGCATCTAACTTAAAAACTTGAGCTATTTGCTTAGCTACTTCATAAATACTTAACAATTTATTAGATGAAACATTATAGATGCCTTTTACTTTTTTATCCATAGAAATTTTACATGCCAAGGCTAAATCTTCCACATAAGTTGGGGCTCTATACTGATCATCAACAATTGTAATTTCTTTGTTTCTTTCTAACATTTCTTTTACCCAAAGTACAATATTACTTCTACTCATATCAAAAACTTTTCCGTAAACTAAAATGGTTCTTAGTATGGTAAAATTAAGTGTTGAATTCACTATAACTTCTTCTGATTTTAATTTTGATAAACCATAATAGCTCAATGGATTTGGTTCGTCTGTCTCTTTGTAAAATCCTTTTTTTCCATCAAAAATAAAGTCTGTTGAGATATGAATTAAATGAGAGTTTAATTTCTTAGAAATTTCTGCTAACCATTTTACAACATCAACATTTAAAAGATCGCAAGATTCTTTATTGATTTCACAAGCATCAACTTGAGTCATTGCAGCTGTATTTATAATAAAATGAGGTTGAATTTTTAGTATTTTTTCTGTGAGGTGCTCTTTTTGAGTAATATCAATAGAAACATAAGTAAAGTCAGTTCTACCACTTCTATTATCACCTTTAGAAAAACCAAAAACATCGTAATTATCTTTTTCTTTTAATAACAAATTCAATAATGATTGCCCTAACAAACCATTACTACCAGTAATCACAACTTTTTTCATACTAAAACAAGGCTCTTAGTTTTATAATTTGTTCTGGTCTTCCTAAAACAATTAGACTTGCATTTTCTACAAGTACTGTTGAAGCTTCTGGATTGATTACGTAATCTTTGTCTGGATTTCTAAAACCAATTACTGTACAGCCAGTTTGTCTTCTTAAATCTAAATCTAAAATCGTTTTCCCTCTGTATTTTTGAGGTAGATCATCAACAATTATTTCTTCTAGATTTGCAGTGGTTTCACCTTCTATAGTCAATCTATCTACAAACTCTATAACATCTGGAGTTGTAACAAGAGAAGCCATGTGATCTCCTCCTAATTTATCTGGCATAATAACATTATCTGCACCAGCAATCTTTAGTTTACTGTAAGAACTTTCATTAGAGGCCCTACTTATAATTTTCATGTTTCTATTTAATTGCCTAGCACTTAAAACAACAAATAAATTATTCGCATCAGAAGGTAAAGCTGTAATCAAAAAATCTGCATTTAAAATACCTGCTGCTAATAGAGTTTCATCTAAAGTAGCATCTCCTTGTATTACTAGATACTCATTAGATTCTATTTCTTCTACAATATCTTTTTCTCTTTCAACAATTACAAACTCTTTGTTATAATTCATTAACTTAGTAATGGCTTGCTTACCATTTCTTCCATAACCACAAACTATAGAATGTCCTTTTAATTTTGTAATCTTTTTCTCCACTGTTTTATGTTTAAAATAATCGAATAACTTTCCACTCACTAAATACTCTGAAAATGTAGAAACTGCATACCCTAGAATAAAAATACTTGTTAGAATTAAAAAAATAGTAAATATTTTATCTTCGGGTGTAAAAGGCTTTACTTCGCTAAAACCAACAGTTGTAACTGTAATTACAGTCATATACAGAGCATCTATAAAAGAATACTTAGAAAGCAGCATATAACCAATTGTACCAGTTGCTAAAACTGATGAAATTAGCACTACTATTTTATTAATTTTTGAATCTAATAACTTCATTTTTTTATAAATCGAAAACCGAGCTTCTTTTGGTGTAAATTAAATCTTTTAACTTTATTAAAAAGGCAAAGGTTAGGTAAAATCCAAAAGATAATCCAACAGTAAAAAAAGTTACGTATATAAAGTAAATTCTAACGTTTTTAGCTCTCATACCTAACCTATCTGCCAATCTTGTAAAAACGCCAAAACCATGTCTTTCAAAAAAATGACGAACTGAATGTATAAAATTTTTCATCTAAAAAACTTTACCTGCAAGATACTACAATCTCTTTATTTGTTGATGTCTTTTTAATCAAAAATGATTTTGATTGATTAACTTTGCGACTTTGCAAAAACCGCCTTTTTTTGAAAGAACAAGAATATATAGAAGTTTACGGAGCTAGAGCTCACAATTTAAAAAATATTGATGTTAAAATTCCACGAGAAAAGCTTGTGGTAATAACAGGTTTAAGTGGTAGTGGAAAATCATCATTAGCTTTCGATACCATTTATGCAGAAGGACAAAGACGTTACATAGAAACATTTTCTGCTTATGCTCGTCAGTTTTTGGGTGGATTAGAAAGACCAGATGTTGATAAAATTGATGGCCTATCTCCAGTTATTTCTATTGAACAAAAAACCACTAATAAAAGTCCAAGATCTACTGTAGGTACTATCACAGAAATTTATGATTTTTTAAGACTTCTTTTTGCAAGGGCTGCAGACGCTTACTCTTACAATACAGGAGAAAAAATGGTAAGTTATTCTGATGAGCAAATAAAACAATTAATTACCACTGATTTTGCTGATAAAAAAATTGCAGTATTAGCGCCATTAATAAAATCAAGAAAAGGACATTATCGTGAACTTTTTGAACAAATTTCTAAACAAGGTTTTTTAAGGGTTAGAGTTGATGGTGAAATTAGAGAAATAGAAAAAGGAATGCGTTTAGACCGATACAAAACGCATGATATAGAAGTTGTAATAGACAGACTTTTAGTTAATGAAAAATCAGAAAAACGATTAGAAGAAACCATTAAAACAGCTTTATATTCTGGTAATAATATCATGATGGTTATTGATGTTGATAATGAAAAACCTCGTTATTTTAGTCGAGAATTAATGTGCCCAACAACTGGAATTGCATACCCAAATCCAGAGCCAAACACATTTTCATTCAACTCTCCTAAAGGTGCTTGCCAAAATTGTAATGGTTTAGGAGTAACACAAGAAATCAATTTAAAAAAAGTAATACCTGATGATAGTATATCTATCAAAAAAGGCGCAATTGCTCCTTTAGGAGAGCAAAAAAGCAGTTGGATTTTTAAACAAATTCAAAATATTGCAGAACGTTATCAATTTAAATTAACAGACGCAATTAAAGATATACCAAAAGAGGCTTTAGATATTATTTTAAATGGCGGAAATGAATCTTTTGAAATAGAATCAAAAACTGTAGGTGTAACAAGAAATTATAAAATAGATTTCGAAGGTATTATTTCTTTTATAGAAAATCAATACAACAATGCAGAAAGCAGTTCTATAAAACGTTGGGCAAAAGGTTTTATGGATGAAGTTTCCTGCAAAACTTGTGAAGGAAAAAGACTTAAAAAAGAAGCACTTCATTTTAAAATTACTGATAAAAATATTAGTGATTTAGCCCAAATGGACGTTACAGAATTGGCTAAATTATTTAAAAATATAGAGCAACACCTTTCTGAAAAACAAAACACAATTGCATCAGAAATACTTAAAGAAATTAGAACTCGTATTCAATTTTTATTAGATGTTGGTTTAGACTATTTAACTTTAGACAGAACCTCAAAATCACTTTCTGGTGGTGAAGCCCAAAGAATTCGTTTGGCAACTCAAATTGGTTCGCAATTAGTAGGTGTACTTTATATTTTAGATGAACCAAGTATTGGTTTACATCAAAGAGACAATCAAAAATTAATAGATTCTTTAATAAAATTAAGAGATGTTGGTAATTCTGTTTTGGTAGTTGAGCATGATGAAGACATGATGAAAAAAGCAGATTATGTTTTAGATATTGGACCAGGTGCAGGAAAACATGGAGGAGAAATTGTAAGTATTGGTACTTATGATGAAATTATAAAAGACAAAACCTTAACCACAGACTATTTAACAGGTAGAAAAAAAATAGAAGTCCCTAAAAAACGTAGAGAAGGAAATGGAAAAACCATTACACTAAAAGGGGCTTCAGGTAATAATTTAAAAAATGTTTCTGTTGAATTTCCTTTAGGAAAAATGATTTGTGTAACAGGTGTTTCTGGTAGTGGAAAATCAACATTAATTAATGAAACCCTCTACCCTATTTTAAATGCTCATATTTATAGAGGAGTTAAAAAACCTATGCCTTACAAAAAAATCGAAGGTCTAGAGCATGTAGATAAAGTAATTGATATAGATCAATCTCCAATTGGTAGAACACCAAGATCTAACCCAGCAACATACACAAAAACTTTCGATGAAGTTCGTAGTTTGTTTGCAAAAACTCCAGAAGCTGCAATTCGTGGCTATAAACCTGGTCGTTTTTCATTTAACGTAAAAGGTGGCAGATGTGAAACTTGTCAAGGAGGAGGAGTTAGAGTCATTGAAATGAACTTTTTACCTGATGTACAAGTAGAGTGTGAAACCTGCCAAGGAAAACGTTTTAATAGAGAAACTTTAGAAATTAGGTATAAAGGAAAATCTATTTCTGATGTTTTAGAAATGACGATTGAAGATGCAACTGAATTCTTTAAAAGCATTCCAAAAATTCACAGAAAATTAAAAACAATAAAGGATGTTGGGCTAGGTTACATAACTCTAGGTCAGCAATCAACAACACTTTCTGGTGGTGAAGCTCAACGAATTAAATTGGCATCAGAATTATCTAAAAGAGATACAGGAAACACGTTTTACATTCTTGATGAACCAACAACAGGCTTACACTTTGAAGATATTCGTGTATTAATGGATGTTTTAAATAAATTGGCAAATAAAGGCAATACTGTTTTAATTATAGAACACAATTTAGATGTAATAAAACTAGCAGATTATATTATTGATGTTGGTATGGAAGGTGGAAAAAAAGGAGGAAAAATTTTAGTTACAGGAACTCCAGAAGAAGTAGCTAAACATAAAAAAAGCTATACTGCTCAATTTTTAAAAAAGGAACTGAGTTAAATATAATATCTTAAAATAATTCCTTTTTATTAAAATAAACTAATTTAGCAGGCTTTTTAATTTTAAAAAAACAAGAATATGACAAACGACGATAGAAAAATAAGAGAAAAACTTCAACAAAAAACTTGGAACGAAATCAAAACAAATGATTCTTGGGCAATATTTAAAATCATGGCTGAGTTTGTAGAAGGTTATGAACGTTTAAGTAAAATTGGACCTTGTGTTTCCATTTTTGGATCTGCAAGAACAAAACCAGAACATCCTTATTACAAATTGGCAGAAGAAATTGGTTTTAAATTAACTCAAGCTGGTTTTGGTGTAATTACAGGTGGTGGACCAGGAATTATGGAAGCTGGAAATAAAGGTGCAAATAGAGGAAAAGGACTTTCTGTTGGTTTAAATATAGAGTTGCCTTTTGAACAACATGATAATCCTTGGATTGATCCTGGCAAAAGCTTAGATTTCGATTATTTCTTTGTTCGTAAAGTAATGTTTGTAAAATACTCTCAGGGTTTTGTAGTAATGCCTGGAGGTTTTGGTACTTTAGATGAGCTATTTGAAGCAATTACGTTAATTCAAACTAAAAAAATAGGGCGTTTTCCAATTGTATTAGTTGGCACTAAATTTTGGGGCGGTTTATTAGATTGGATTAAAGACACTTTAATTACAGAAAAAAATATTGGCTTAGAAGATTTAAGTTTGTTTAGAATTGTAGATACTGCAGATGAAGCTGTAGAACATTTCAATAAGTTTTATGCTAAATATAAATTAAAACCGAATTTTTAAAAATGTTTTTAAAGAAACATATTTTTTGTTTTATTGTTTTTTGCAGCTTTTTCTTAAACGCACAAACAAACATTAAAGCAATGTTTTACAATACATTAAATTATAACTCAGATTCAGAAAGCGAAACTAGAACATCATATTTAAAAACAATTTTAGATGATGTTCAACCAGATCTTTTTATGATTTGTGAATTAAAAAACGAAACTGCATCCAATTTTTTGTTTGAAAATGCTGTTTTACCATCAAATGCTAGTTTTAACAAAGCAGCTTTTAAACCCAGCCAATCACCTGCAACTGGTTTGTTGCAAATGATTTATTTTAATAGTGATAAATTAGAATTAGAATATAATGAAGTAATTCCTACAAATATTAGAGACATCAATCATTATACGTTTAAAATTAAAACTAATAATACTGAAGAAACTCCATTAAGAATAGAGGTTTTTGTAACCCATCTAAAAGCATCAAGAGGGCTTGAAAACATGCAAAAAAGACTAGCTTCTGTAGAAAATTTCACAAGAGAACTGGAGCGATTACCAGAAGATAGTTATGTTTTGTTTGCAGGTGATTTTAACTTTTACACAAGTAACGAACCTGGTTTTCAAGAAATAATTGATGAAACTAATGCCATTCAACTTATAGATCCAATTAATAGGCTCTGCCCTACTTTTCCAGAAAATGGAATCGATTATTTTAACGAAGATAATTACGATTCAACTTATTTTTGGAATAATGAAAATTTTGCAGACGTACATTCACAATCTGCAAGAAATAGTCAAGTAAATGGAGATGGAGCTGGAGGTGGTATGGACGATCGTTTTGATTTTATTATGATGTCTAAAAACTTAAAAACAAGCAATAAATTAACCTATGTAGAAAATAGTTATAAAACTGTAGGAAACAATAGCAATTGTTATAATTCTTTTGTTAGTAACACCTCTTGTGCAGGAGATTTTTCTCAAAATTTAAGAAATGCTTTATATTTTTTTAGTGATCATTTACCAATTGTAATGGAGCTAGAATCTCCTAGAAGTATATTATCTGTAACTAAATTTGAAACTTTTTCAATTTTAAATTCCAATTTAGTTACAAATATGTTAATATTACAAACGCCAAAAAAATCAAATAATATTGCTATTTACAATCAGTTAGGTCAAAAGGTATTTGAAGCAAAACAAATAGAATCTACAAAAGTAGAAATTGAAACGAGCTCTTTTTCAAAAGGTTTGTATTATATAAAAATAGATAGTTATAAAACTCAAAAATTTATAAAGTTATAATTTGAAGCAACTTAGTAATCTCCTTTTTTATCTTTTTGTTTGTAGTTCAATATTTTCGCAACAAAACAAAATTAAAATAGAAGCTTCTTTAGATGCTGAAAACCATTTATTATTAATTCAACAAGAAATAACTTTTTTCAATAACTCTAAAACTACTTTAAATAATATTTATCTACACAATTGGCCAAACAGTTTTAGAGATCGAAAAACACCATTATCAAGGCGATTTATAAAAGATTATAACAAAAATTTATATTTCGCAAATCCAGAAAAACTTGGATATACTAATATAAAAAATTTAACAATAAATTTTGAAAGTGCTAAGATTGACGAGTTAAAAAACCAAGCTGATATTTTAAAAGTAAAGCTTTACAAACCTCTGCTACCTAACAAATACGTTAAAATAAAATTAACATATACAGTAAAAATACCAAGTGCCGAATTTACAGGTTATGGTAAATTAAAAGAAGGGTATCATTTACGTTTTTGGTATTTAACACCTGCTGTTTTTGATACAGATTGGGAGCTAATGAGCAATTTAAATATAGATGATTTGTATGAAAGTGCAACAGATTTTGATATTGAAATTGATATCCCTAAAGATTTTGTATTAGAAAGCACGCTTTATCAATATAAAACTGAAAAAGAAAAAGTAAACAGTTATTATTTAATTGGTAAAAACAAAACAGATATTATACTAAGTATTAATAAACAAAAAATATTTAAGACATATAAAACTAAATCTATAAACGTTTTTACGGATATAGAAAGTGATGAATTAGACAAAGAAACGATAACAAACGTTTTAAATAGAGAGTTAAATTTTATAGAAAATATATTAGGGAAATATCCTCATAAAGAAATTTATGTTGATAAAATTACTCAAAAAAGAGATCCAGTTCATGGCTTAAGTCAACTTCCAGATTTTATTAGTCCTTTTCCAGAAGACTTTAAGTGGGATTTAACGATGTTTAAAGCCTTAAGTAGAAAGTTTATAGAAAACACATTATTATTTAATAAACGAAAAGACTATTGGTTTATAGATGGCTTACAAAATTACTTGATGTTAGAGTATATTGAAAAGTATTATCCAGAAAGAAAACTTATTGGAAGTTTATCTGAGTCTTGGTTTTTAAGGTCTTTTAATATTTCTAAGTTAGAATTTAATGATAAATACCCCTTAATATATCAATTTGCTTCAAGACGATTTTTAGACCAAGCCTTAACAACACCAGCAGATTCTTTATCAAATTTTAATAGAAAAATTGCGAATAGATATAAAGCAGGTTTAGCTTTTAGATATTTAAAAGGATATTTAGGAGAAGAACTATTAAACAATAGCATAAAAGAGTTTTATCAAAAAAATCAATCTAAAATTACCAATAGTTCAGATTTTAAAGAATTATTAGCTCTTAAAACTGATAAAGAAATTGATTGGTTTTTTAATGATTTTGTAAAAACCAATAAAAAAATAGATTATACCATTAAAGAAACCAAAACAAAAGGAGATAGCATTGCTGTAACAATAAAAAATAAAAGAAATATTACAACTCCTGTTTTACTTTATGGCTTAAACAATCGTGATATAAAATTTAAAAAATGGGTAAATGGTATTGATGATTTAGATACCATAAACATTCCTAAAGAAGGCATTAATAAAGTAGCCTTAAATTATGAGAATTTTTATCCTGAACTAAACACTTTTGATAATTGGGAAAGTCTTGAAAACAGAATTTTTAATAAACCACTTAAATTAAGTTTAATTAAAGATGTAAACGACCCTTATTATAATCAAATTTTTTATCAACCTAGCTTTGGTTACAATTTTTATAATGGTGTAATTCTAGGAGTTAAATTACATAATAAAGCCTTAATAAAAAGAAATTTTGAGTTTACAGTTGCTCCTTCTTATGCCACTAAAAGCAGCAGTGTAATTGGTAATTTTTCTGTTTTATATAATCAATATTTTGAGAAAACAAACATCTATAAAATCATGTATGGTATTTCTGGAGTTAATTTAGATTATGCACCAAATTTATCATATCAATCATTATTTCCTTTTGTAAATGTTATTTTTAAACGAAAAAGCTTAAGAGATGCAACTTCTGAGTCTATTAACGCCAGATTTATACATATAGATAAAGAAATACCAGAAGGTCAAATACCAACAAATGAAGATAACTATGGCGTTTTAAGTGTTAATTACAACTACATAAATCCAGATATTATTAAAGAATTTCGTTATAATTTTGGCTTTGAGTTTGCAGAAAAATTTTCTAAAATTTCTGCAGATATAAGGTTTAGGTCTTTGTCTACGACAGACACTCAATTAGATTTTAGATTTTTTGGTGGTGTATTTTTAAACAATAAAACAGAAGGAGATTATTTTAGTTTTGGTTTAGACAGGGCAAATGATTACCTATTTCAACTTAATTATTTTGGTAGATCAGAAGACACTGGTTTTTTTAGCCAACAATATATTATTGCAGAAGGTGGCTTTAAATCTGTTTTACCAGTTCGTTTTGCAAACCAATATATGCTTGCTTTCAACTCAAGTTTCGGAATTTGGAAATGGGTAGAGTTTTATAATGATGTAGCATTTTTAAAAAATAGGAATCAACCCTTATATTTTGGCTATAATAATGGAATAAGATTAAACTTTATACACAACATACTAGAGGTTTACTTTCCTTTATACTCTAACAATGGTTGGGAAATTTCTCAAGAAGCTTACCCTCAAAAAATAAGATTTACACTAACTGCAGATGTAAGCCAGATTTATAATTTCTTTAGAAGAGGTTTCCTGTAAATTCAAACAAATAAAATCAAATTGTATAATTCTCAACAAAATAGGGTTTTACATAGCTTTATTTAACATATTCTTAACAAAATCAAATATTTTTAAATATCAACTAAAAAAACTATCTTTGCACTCTTAATAAAACAAAAATTTATGTCTACAAAAACTGCCACTCAAAGTTCTCAAGAAATTTCTTTTAGTGATTTTAAAAAAGAAGTATTGCAAGATTATAAAACTGCAAGAATTAGTAGAGAGTGTAGTTTATTAGGAAGACGTGAAGTACTTACAGGTAAAGCAAAGTTTGGTATTTTTGGTGATGGTAAGGAAGTGCCTCAGTTAGCAATGGCTAAAGCCTTTCAAAAGGGAGATTTTAGATCTGGTTATTACAGAGATCAAACTTTTATGATGGCAATTGGAGAGTTAAACGCTCAACAATTTTTTGCTGGTTTGTATGCGCATACAGATATTGAAGCAGATCCAATGTCTGCAGGAAGACAAATGGGAGGTCATTTTGCAACTCACAGTTTACAAAATGATGGTAATTGGAAAGATTTAACTAAACAATATAATTCTAGTGCAGACATTTCTCCAACTGCAGGTCAAATGCCACGTTTACTAGGTTTAGCACAAGCTTCTAAAGTATATAGAAATGAAAAAAGCGTTGCTCATAAAACTAATTTTTCTAACAAAGGAAACGAAGTTGCTTGGGGTACAATTGGTAATGCAAGTACAAGTGAAGGCTTATTCTTTGAAACTATAAATGCAGCTGGTGTTTTACAAGTACCAATGGTAATGAATGTTTGGGATGATGAATATGGTATTTCTGTTCACGCCAAACATCAAACAACAAAAGAAAATATTTCTGAAATTCTAAAAGGATTTCAAAGAGATAAAAAAAATAAAGGTTACGAAATTTTTGTAGTAAATGGTTGGGATTATGTTCAGTTGATGGATGTTTATCAAAAAGCCAGCAAAATTGCGAGAGAAGAACACGTACCAGTTTTAATTCACGTAAAAGAATTAACACAACCTCAAGGTCATTCTACTTCTGGCTCTCATGAACGTTATAAGGATGAAAATCGTTTACAATGGGAAAAAAATCACGACTGTGTTACAAAAATGAGAGAGTGGATTTTAGAGTTTGAATTAGAAACAGATTCAGGTGAAACTCTACGTTTTGTTGACAGTGAAGAAGATTTAAAGCTTTTAGAAAAAGAAGCTAAAAAAGAAGTTAGTACAGCAAAAAGAAATGCTTGGAATGCTTTCTTAGGTGAAATTAAAACAGAACTCTCAGAAGCAACACAATTATTAGAAAAAATTGCTGTTAAAAGTGCGAATGAAAACTTCATAAAAAAATATATTAACGACTTAAATGCCATTACTGAACCAACTAGAAAAGATGTTTTATCTGTAGCTAGAAAATGTTTATGGCATTTAAGAGACGAAAATATTGATGAAAAAGTTACCCTACAAAATTTCATTAAAAAATCTTTAGAAACAGCACATTCTAAATATTCTTCACATTTGTTAAGTGAAACAGAATTAAGCACATTAAACATTTCTCCAGAAGCTCCAGAATATGCTCAAGATAAAAATCTTGTTGATGCAAGAATTGTAATGAGAGATAATTTTGACGCTATTTTATCAAAACATAAAGATGTTTTAATTTTTGGTGAAGATGCTGGTTATATTGGAGATGTAAACCAAGGTCTAGAAGGCCTACAAGAAAAATTCGGAGATATTCGTATTTCTGACACAGGAATTAGAGAAGCTACTATTTTAGGTCAAGGTATTGGTTTAGCTATGAGAGGCTTAAGACCAATTGCAGAAATTCAGTATTTAGATTATTTATTATACGCTCTTCAAATAATGAGTGATGATTTAGCTACTTTACGTTACAGAACGTTTGGTAAGCAAAAAGCACCATTAATTATAAGAACAAGAGGACATAGATTAGAAGGTATTTGGCATGCAGGTTCACCTATGGGAGCTATTATTAATAGTTTACGAGGTATACATGTTTTAGTTCCAAGAAACATGACCAAAGCTGCAGGTTTTTACAACACATTACTAGAAGGTGATGATCCTGCATTGGTTGTAGAGTGTTTAAATGGGTATCGTTTAAAAGAAGAATTACCAACAAATTTAGGAGAATTTAAAACTCAAATTGGTGTAGTAGAAACCATTAAAGAAGGTGCAGATATTACTATCGTTTCTTATGGATCTACACTAAGAATTGTGCAAGATGCAGCTAAAGACTTGGCTCAGGTAGATATTGATGTAGAAATTATTGATGCTCAAAGTTTATTACCTTTTGATATTAATCATGATTGTGTAAAGAGCTTAGCTAAAACTAATAAGTTATTAGTGGTTGACGAAGATGTTCCTGGAGGAGCTTCTGCTTACATTTTACAAGAAATCTTAGAAACTCAAAACGGATATCAATATTTAGACAGTAAACCAACAACGTTATCTGCAAAAGCACACAGACCTGCTTATGGTACAGATGGTGATTATTTTTCAAAACCATCATCAGAAGATGTTTTTGAAAAGGTCTATGATCTTATGCACGAGTTCAATCCTCAAAAATTTAAAAGTTTATATTAAAACTATTAAAAAATCCCAATCATAATTTGATTGGGATTTTTTTTTAACATAGTAAATAAAAATTATAATTACAGATTTCCTTATTTTAGTTGCTTAAATTCTCAAATCAAACTTACATGAAAAAACTACTACTATTTTCTTTGCTTTTGGCATTTGCATTACCTACAAAAATGGATGCTCAAAGAAGAAAATCAAAGAAAAATCAAAAAACAGAACAAACTGCTCCAAAACCAAAAAAAAGCAAAACACCTAAATATTCTGACTTTGTAAAATCAGAAACTAAAACAGATGATGGCTTATTTAAGATACATAGTACAGATAATAAATTTATGTACGAAATTCCGAAAACACATTTTGGTAAAGAAATGTTATTAGTTACCAGAATTAAAGATATTCCTGCAAATTTGGGAGGTGGTTATGTTAATGCTGGTTCTAAAGTCAATACACAAGTTGTAGTTTGGGAAGAATTTCAAAATAAAATTTTACTAAAAGTAAAGTCTTACAATGCAGTTGCAAACGACTCTTTACCAATTTACAAATCAGTAAAAGCCAATAATTTAGAACCTATTATTTATGCTTTTGATATTAAAACTCAAAACCCAGATTCAACCGCTGTTTTAATTGATGTTACTAAATTTTTCACCTCAGATATCAAAGCAATATCTGCACTTTCAAGTAGATATAGAAGTACATATAGAGTAAGACGATTAGATGCTTCTAGAAGCTTTATTAACTCTATTAAAAGTTATCCAGAAAATATTGAGGTAGTTCAAGATTTCACTTATGATGCAGATGCACCACCTAGCAATAGATCATCCAACACAATTACAATTCGTGTAAATCAATCTATGATTGTATTACCAGAAGATAAAATGATGCCTAGAATTTATGATGAAAGAGTAGGTTATTTTTCGATTGGTAATGTAGATTACAGCTCTGAAGCGTTAAAAGCTGATGAAAAAAGATATATTAGACGTTGGAGATTAGAACCAAAAGATGTTGCTGCTTATAATCGAGGTGAATTAGTAGAACCAATTAAACCAATTGTGTATTATTTAGATCCTGGTACACCAGAAAAGTTAAGAAAATACATTAAACAAGGTGTAGATGATTGGGCAAAAGTTTTTGAAACTGCAGGTTTTAAAAATGCAATTATGGCAAAATATCCGCCAACTAAAGAAGAGGACCCAGAATTTAGTATGGAAGATGTACGTTATTCTTCTATAAGATATGTTGCAAGTACAACAAGAAATGCAACTGGACCAAGTGTTTCTGATCCAAGAACAGGTGAGATTTTAGAGAGTGATATTATTTGGTATCACAACCATTTACGTTCTTATAGAAACAGATATTTATTAGAAACAGGGGCTGCAAATCCATCTGCAAGAACATTAGATACTCCAGATGAAGAAATTGGTGAAATGATGCGTATGGTAATTTCTCACGAAGTTGGGCATGCTTTAGGGTTACCTCATAATATGGCTGCAAGTTATGCATATCCAGTAGACTCTTTACGCTCTGGTAGTTTCACTCAAAAAATGGGTATTGCTGCAACTATTATGGATTATGCACGTTACAATTATGTTGCACAACCTGGAGATGAAAACGTGAGGTTTATACGTCAATTAGGACCTTATGATCATTATGCCATTAATTGGGGTTATCGTAAACTTCCTTGGGCTAAAACTCCAGAAGAAGAAGTAAAAACGTTAGACAAGTGGATTGCTGACAAAGCAGACGACCCAATTTATAGATTTGGTGGACAGCGTTTTGACCCATCTGCACAAACAGAAGGTATTGGAAACGATCAAGTAAAAGCATCTACTTATGGAGTAAAAAACCTTAAAATAGTTGCTAAGAATTTACCTGAATGGACTTCTGACCAAACCAATAATTATGAAGATTTGTCAGAATTGTATGGAGAACTTTTAAGTGTTTGGAGCAGATATGTTGGGCATGTTTCTGGAAATATTGGTGGTGTTTATGAGTTTAATAAAAAACCTGAGCAAAAAGGGTTAGTCTATCAACCAGTTAGTAAGGAAAAGCAAAAAGAAGCTATGGTTTGGTTGCAAAAAAATGCTTTTGATACTCAAGGTTGGTTACTAAACTCAGATATACTTGCAAACATAGACGAAAGCGGTTATACAGATAGAATGTTACGTTTACAAAACAGACAACTTTATGGTTTACTAAATGCCTCTAAATTACAAATGATGACAGATGCAGAAATTATTGAACCAACTACATATACTGCAATTGATATGATTCGCGATTTAAGATCTGGTATCTTTTCTGAAGCAAATTACACAAGAAATGTAGATGTTTTTAGACGTAATTTACAAAAATCTTTAATTAATAGAATGGGTACTTTGTTAAATGCTAAAGAGGCTCAAAACTCTGATATTACTTCTATTGTAAGAGGTGAATTACAGGCTTTAAACTTTCAATTAACAATAGCAAAAAATAGAAATATTAATAGAATTACAAAGTATCATTACAAAGATTGTTTAGCTGAAATTAAAAAAATTTTAGATCCAAAATAAACAACTATTTTCTTAATAAATGATTACCTATTGCACATTGTAAACACAGTTTCTTTGTGCAATAGTTGTTTTTTAACATCAATAAAGCTTGACTTTCCATAGCATTTTTAGCTTTAATTTTTGATTCAGAAAATTTTGATATTACTGCGTTCTTTTCTGGTGCAACTTGCTCAATTAACTTTAACAAAACACTTTCTTGGTTTTCTCCCTTTTGCTTTAAATAAACAAACTTTAAAGGAATTATTGTATTTATCAACAACAAATCTATAAAGGATTTACTTAGTTTTTTATTCGTTTTTTTTGATGATGTTTCAAACGTATAATGGGTTTTCCAAAATAGATTTATTTCTATATCAAATAGCGCATAAACTTCTTCTTTGCTTTTAACTTCCATTATTTTAGAAAATAAATTTTGATGCAAATTATACAGAGCTGCTAGTTGTGCAATCCTTATTGTTGGAAAATTTGGAGGTCGCATTCTAAAAAATTGAAAATTATTTTTTGAAATTGGAACCAAACCAAATTTGTGTTGTAAAAAATGATATTCTTGTTTTAATTTGGTGTAATAATCAATTTCTAAATCTTCTTCTAAGAAACCTGATTGCCCAAAAAATAATGCTGAAATCTGATCCTCATTAAAACTCGTCTTTTTTATTATTGAAAAATCTATAGATTTTGCCATTTCTAAGAAAGCATTTCCGTTTATTTTTAATCCAAAGTTTTTAGCTAAAAGTTGAAATAAAACAGCTTCGAAGTTATCATTTGTTTTACTTAATAGTTCATTTATTAAAAGAGACTTTTCTTCTAACCTTTCAAAATACAAGCGCTCTAACCAATTATCAATTAAAAATTGATCAACTGTTTTCAATTGATTTCCACAAGGAATAAACGTTGTTTTTTTATATAGTAACTCTTCGTAATTTTTTAATATACTTTTATCAACAATATCCTGTAATTCTAGTGTAGGTAAAGTTTTATCACCTTTTGTAAAAACATCAACATCATGTTGCCAAACTACGTGTAGAATTACTGCATCATAATTAACATCTGTTTCGTGTTTGTGCAAATACCAATCAGAAGATTTTAGATGCATTTCTACATTACCAGCCCAAAGTTGGTGGTCTATTTCTATTTGAGCATTTAAAAAATCTGGACCAGCATTTCTATTTTGTAAACCTGCTTTTTTTATTACGATGTTTTTACCATTGGTTGTAGTAAGTTTTGTCATCGAAAAAAGCTTGTATTGCCATACGTAATACAAAAATTCCTCTTTCATTCTTTTTTGTTTTCAATGTACAAAAAATTTATATGCATATAAATATTTCCAATAGAATTCAAAAAAAGTCAACTTTAAAATCAAGTATTTTTGTACTATAATAGTAAACATATGAATACAATAGAAAGCTTACAATGGAGATATGCCGTTAAAAAGTTTAATCCTAATAAAATAGTAACAAAAACACAAATAGAAACCTTAAAAGAGGCCTTTAATTTAACTGCAACTTCTTACGGTTTACAGCCTTTAAAATTGGTTGTTGTTCAAAATAAAGATATTCAAAAAGAATTGGTACTACATTCTTGGAATCAACCTCAGGTTTTAGAAGCTTCTCATTTATTAGTGATTTGCATCCCTAAAAAATATAATAACAATGAAGTTGATAAATATTTTGATTTAGTACAAAAAATAAGAAATACTGAGGATGCCATTATAAATCCTTTTAAAAAATTCTTAACTGCTGAGATTGAAAAAAAATCTCAAGATGAACTTTTTGCATGGAATAAAAATCAGGCTTATTTAGCTCTAGGAAATCTACTAACAGTTTGTGCATTAGAAAAAATTGACGCTTGCCCAATGGAAGGTTTTATTCCAGAAAAATACAATGAAGTACTAAACTTAGATGAACACAATTTAAGTGCTACTCTTGTTTTACCAATTGGCTTTAGAGCAAATGATGATTATATGAAAGATCTAAAAAAAGTAAGAAAACAAATAGATGATGTTGTTATAGAAATCAACTAAATAATTAAAGCCTTCTTTACAAAGAAGGCTTTTTTTTGGCCTCTAAATCTTGTATTTTTGACAATCGAAAAATTAAAAAAACATCTCATGAGTTTAGATATAAGAAACATAGCACCAAAAACAGTTTGGAATCATTTTGCAGATTTAAATGCAGTGCCAAGACCATCAAAAAAAGAAGAAAAAGTGATACAATTTATGGTTGATTTTGGTAAAAGGCTAAATCTTGAAACTTTTGTAGACGAAGTAGGTAATGTTATTATTAAAAAACCTGCAACTTCTGGTATGGAATCTAAAAAAGCCATTGTTATGCAAGGCCATTTAGACATGGTACATCAAAAAAATGCAGATACAATTTTTGATTTTGAGAATGAAGGAATTAACATGTATGTTGATGGTGATTGGCTAAAAGCAAAAGGCACAACTTTAGGTGCAGATAATGGTTTAGGAGTTGCTGCAATAATGGCTGTTTTATCATCAACAGATATAGAACATCCTGCAATTGAAGCATTGTTTACTATTGATGAAGAAACAGGAATGACTGGGGCAATGGGCCTAAAAGGCGAACTTTTAAAAGGAGAAATCTTATTAAATTTAGATACAGAAGAAGATGATGAAATTGGTATAGGTTGTGCTGGTGGTGTAGATATTACAGCAACAAAAAAATACACAAATGAAACTACTCCAGAAAATACATCTGCTTTTTCTATAACAGTAAAAGGTTTAAATGGAGGTCATTCTGGTATGGATATCATTAAAGGATTAGGAAATGCTAATAAAATAATGAATCGCTTATTATTTAACGGTTTTAAAAAATATGGTTTAAGAATTTCTGAATTAAATGGAGGTAGTTTACGAAATGCAATTCCTAGAGAAAGTTTTGCAACAGTTGTTATAAATAGTAATAATGAATCAACTTTTTTATCAGAAACAAATAATCTTATAAATAACATAAAAGAGGAGTTTGCTACTTTAGAAGAAAATTTATCTATTGAGATTACTAATACAGAATTACCAAAACACGTAATGAATGTTGATGCTCAAGAAGAAATGATTAAAGCCATTTACGCAACTTTAAATGGTGTGTATAGAATGAGTCCAGATGTAGAAGGCTTGGTAGAAACCTCTAATAATATTGCAAAAATTACAGTAAAGGACGAAGAAATTAAAGTGCTTTGCTTAACGCGTTCATCATCAGAAACCAATAAGTGGGATTTGGCAAATGCTATACAATCTTCTTTTGAGTTGGCAGGTTTTTCTGTTGAATTTTCTGGGGAATATCCAGGTTGGTTACCTAATTTAAATGCTTCAATTCTAAAAGTTGTAGAAAGCACATACAAAAGACTTTTTAATGAACAACCTCATGTTGCTGCTTGTCATGCAGGTTTAGAATGTGGAATTTTAGGAAAAAATTATCCAGAAATGGAAATGATTTCTTTTGGACCAAACATTAAAGGTGCTCATTCTCCAGATGAAAGAGCTCAAATTTCATCTACGCAGAAATTTTGGAAACTATTAAAAGAAGTACTCAAAAACATCCCTGAAAAAACAAATTAAATAATATATTAAATAGCGTTTTTATCATTTTATAAATTGTTTAAAAACTATAAGAATCAAAATATAATCAACTAATAATCAGGTTGTTTGTTTTTTAATTTTTTGTTAACATCTTTACGTTTCATAAAACAGAAAAAAATGTAATTTTACTGTTTAGTAACCTAATGTTTTTATGGGAAAAATAATTGCAATTGCAAATCAAAAAGGAGGAGTTGGAAAAACTACTACAAGTGTAAATCTTGCAGCTTCACTTGGTGTTTTAGAAAAAAAAGTTTTATTGATAGATGCTGATCCTCAAGCAAATGCTTCATCTGGATTAGGCATAGATGTAGAAACTTTAGAATTTGGTACTTATCAAGTTTTAGAACATTCTATTGCTGCAAAAGAAGCTATTGTAAGCACAACATCTCCAAATGTAGATATTATTCCTGCGCATATAGATTTAGTTGCTATTGAAATTGAGCTTGTAGACAAGGAAAAAAGAGAATACATGCTGCAAAAAGCTCTTGAAGATGTAAGAGACAACTACGATTATATTTTAATTGATTGTGCTCCTTCTTTAGGTTTAATAACTTTAAATTCTTTAGTTGCTGCAGATGCTGTAATTATTCCTATACAATGTGAGTATTTTGCACTTGAAGGTTTAGGAAAGCTTTTAAACACCATAAAAAGTGTACAAAAAATTCATAATCCAGATTTAGATATAGAAGGTTTGCTATTAACTATGTTCGATTCTCGTTTACGACTATCAAACCAAGTTGTAGATGAAGTTCGTAAGCATTTTTCTAGTATGGTTTTTAATACAATTATTAGAAGAAATACACGTTTAGGAGAAGCACCAAGTTATGGAG
>CAZMDC010000032.1:0-25409 GCA_964565055.1 uncultured Polaribacter sp.
GTGTTTGTTTTTCTGTATCTCATTATTGCTATCGTTATTGTGCCTAACAAAAATGCAGGAATCAACTGAACTAATGAACCATAAATTACATGATTCAATAAGGCATCACCAAAACTATCATAATACAGTCCATAATGGGTGCCAATTTCCCACTTTGTATCTATCCACCAAAGTATAGCTACTGGAATTCTAGAAATTGGAGAAAAAATAATCAAACTTAATAAAATGATTTGATAAGGTTTTTTCTCGTTAAACGTTTTAATACCTAAATATATGGCAAATCCTAAGGTAAGCCAAAGTAAACCAATTATAAAAATGGCATTCTCTGGTAATCCTATCAATTCTAAAGTATATCTTATTGGTGATAGAAATAAGGATATTATTACAGGTACTTTTGCAAAATGTATCGCCTGTTGCAAAGTAGTTTTTTCGTTATTTTCCATATTAATTCTTTTTAGCAGTGATTTTACGACCAGATTGATTCATAGTTAAACTAATAACCTTCTCCTTTTCATTTGTATTAAAAGTGATTTCTACATCTACAATTTTTACAAAAAAATGATTTTGAGTTTCGGCAAATAATTCGACCTTCTTGGTTTGACCTGGAGCTAATAAGTATAATTGATTTGTGTTATCCAATCCTATAGTAAGGTTTACATTTGGTTTAACCTCATAAGTACCTGTATAGTCACTTAATATTTCTGAAGGTACATCAATTGATTTTCTCTCAGGTTGATTATTCTCAACCTCTGTTATTTTATTATCGGGTAGATTTACAAATAATTCAGCAACTTGTTTCGCCACGCTATTTACATTCTTACAATTACAGTTGGTTAATGCAGTTATATACAGTTTCTCTTTAGGTAAAAACAGCGCAATACTGGTAAACCCCTTCGTGCTTCCTGTGTGGGCAATTACAGGAGAATTTCCCAGTTTTGAAAATCGAAAACCATATCCATAAGGTACTCTTTTTCCACTGTTTAATAAGGTTGGTGTCATAGCTTGTTTTATACTTGAAGCTTTTAAAAGTGTGTTTGAAAGTAATGCATTTTGCCATTTTAAAAGGTCCTCTGTGGTAGATAAAATAGCTCCTGCGGAATACGCTAAAGACAAATTTATATAATCTGATTTTACAAAATCATTTTGTTCAATGATATAACCCTTAGTAAGGTTGGGAATAACTTGTTTCATATCTCCACAGGATGAATTCTTCATTCCTATTTTATCAAAAATATTTTGTTCTATAAAATCACTGTAAGGTTGTCCAGAAACGATTTCAATAATTCGCCCTAGTAAAATATAGCCTGCATTACTTTATTTAAAACGCTCTCCTGGTTTGAATTCTAAAGGTTCATCTTTAAAATATGCAATAAGTTCTGTAGGTGACATATTAGTTTTAGAAATAAAACCCTTGTCACCAACAGGTGTTCTGTTTTTTATTCCCGAAGTATGGTTTAATAGATGATGAATGGTAATGTCTTTTCCAATTTCAGTATATTCAGGAATGTATTTTCCAATTTTATCCTCAACACTTAACTTACCTTGTTCTTCAAGCATTAAAATAGAAATCGCAGTAAATTGTTTTGTTATAGAGCCAATTTGAAAGACACTATTAGTTTCTAAAGGAGTGTTTAATTCTAAATTAGATTTTCCAAAAGCTTTA
Organism: uncultured Polaribacter sp.; assembly: GCA_964565055.1. GTDB lineage: Bacteria > Bacteroidota > Bacteroidia > Flavobacteriales > Flavobacteriaceae > Polaribacter. The sequence goes on from CAZMDC010000032.1 coordinate 1,664, forward strand.
CTATAAATGGCTTTTCTATCTTTGGCTACTAAAACTGAAATTCCTGGTTCTTTAGAACTGTAAGTTGATGAAACTACAGCATCAATTTTAGATTGATAGCTTTGGCTAAACCCAATATATGTAATAAAAAAGAAAAGGATACTTGTAAAATAATTGTTCATGTGTTTGTATTAAATATTTCTTTTACAAAATTAAATACAATACCCATAGACACTAGCGCCAAACTTATGACATCTTTATGACATCTGTGGTAATTCCCTGAAATAATAGCATATGTGGACTTTATTTTAATGAGTAAGTAGAGTTTTTTAGTTTTTAAAGAGAGTTCCATATAGGTAAAGAAATACTACTGTTTCCTGTAAAAGTTATTGTAACTACTGCTTATAGTGAGTTTGTCATTGATGGTTATGAATTAAATATTGTCGATTATTTATTAGAACCATTTCGTTTTGAGCGCTTTTTAAAAGCCGTTAATAAAGTTGTTGATTCAAATAAAAAGGTAAAGAAACCAATACTTGAAGCAAGTGAAACTTTACCAAAACGTATTTTTATTCGTCAGAATAAATCTCATATTCAATTAGAAATCGATGCAATTTTGTATGTAGAAGCTTCTGGAAATTATTCAAAAATCATAACTAAAACTGAAACCATTACGATTAGTGATAAAATATCTGATATTTTAGAATCATTACCAACAAATGGTTTTATCCAAGTACACAAATCATTTGCTGTTGCTACACAATATATCAATAAAATTGATGGAAATCGAATACATATTCAAGATAATATCATTCCAATTGGTAAATTATACAAAGCCAATCTTCTTAAGATTTTGAATTAAATTTTTTTTAGCTTAAAATATTATTGAATCCTTAGCTGCTAGCTGCTGTAGTTGCTGCTATTGATGCAGAAATCATAACAACAATCATGGCTGTAATTTGTGTATGAATTTCTTTAATAGTAGTACTTAACATATTGTTTTCAGTATCAGAAATAATAGCTTTAATATTCTTTTTGCACTTCTTGTAACGTTCTTTTCCATAAACAATTCTATCCATATTACAAGTATTTATTATACTTACTAGCATTAGTTCCTCTAGAGTAGGTTTTTTATAAAGTTCCACGATTTCATATAATCTTTTTCGTAAAGTATTTTCTGGCTTTGAATTTACGGTTGGAAACTTGTCATTGTTAAACACCCATAAAAATTTCTGCTCTCTTTTTGCTAAAATTCCTTTTGATATTAACTTATCTAGAGTTTCCTTTTTAATATCACGTTCTTTGTTTCCAAATTTTTGAATCCAATATTTTAGAGAACGTTCTTTATTTGAGTTTTTTAACACATCTAAATACTTGTTAAGAAAAGCATCATCAATTCTTTTAACATTATTTACAACTACTTTTTTATCAACTATAGTTATACACTCTCTTAATGAAAGTTCTAAAAATATTGCTCCAGAAAGTCCATAGGTTAATGCAAAGGGACCTGAATTAAATTTTCCTTTTTCATCATCTAATGCTAGTAGCAAGAATTTATCTATCAAATTTAAATCAGTCATAACGTAAGTTGTTTGCTATATTAGTAGTTTTAAATTTGAAATTGTTACACCAAAACCTTTTTTTAAATTACGTCTTCTATTTTTATTACAGGAATAATTCTTTATTCAGTCTTGGAATTCCAAATAGGTAAACTAATAGAACTATTTCCTGTAAAAGTTATGTTCAAAGGAATTTCAGCATCTTTAATACTTTCAATATTCACATCTTTTCCAGTACCATAATTTATTTGAGCATTGTTGTTTTTATTGACATTAACCACAACTACAATGCGACTTCCTTTCTCTAATTTTTTACTGATGAGTTTCGAATTGTTGAAAGACACTTTCGTTTTTTGATTTGGTACCAATAAATTTCTTTGCTCTCGATCTTTAGCATAACTCGCTCTACCAATATAATAGCTTAAATGAAAGTATTTATTTTCTGGTGTTAATTGATAAAGAATTACAGAATAATCAACATCTTTTTTATTGATTGAAAACTCAAGATTCCCTAAAAATGAACCGTTGATGATAACATCTTCTGTTAAGGTTTCAGATGTAAAAATCAACCCATCTTTTTTATTGATTTGATCACGTTCTAAAGGCCATGGATAATAGTCTGTGTTATTCATCGTTTTTCTGTCTTTAAAATCTACAGACATGGAAATCTCTGAACTATTTGATTTTGGTTTTAATGCATAAAAATCATTACCTTTTTCTGAACTTAAATGAAATTGCAAAGTGTCATTTGTCATAGCATTTAAACTAGGTTTATGCATCCAATTATTGGTGCCCATAACTTGAAAATTGACTTTATCTTTTAAAATTCTGGGCTTTGATTTTCCTTTTAAAATATAATCAAACCATTGATAAAGAAGATCTTCTTCAATATTTAGTAAAGCAACTTTGTCTAGTTTGTGATTTCTTAGACTTTCTTCTGGCTTGGTTTGCGCAGTCCAGTGATCATAAGGACCAACTAACAAATAATGATTTGCATTTTTAGTGTATTTGTGATGCTGGTTAAAATAATACATTGCTCCTCTTTGTGAATCATCATAATACCCAGTAATTGTTAAAATAGGAATGTTAATTTTAGCAAATTCTTGTTTATAGGGTATCATATTTTTCCAAAAATCATCATTACTTGGGTGTTGCATATACGTATTCCATAACTTGTTTACTTGACCATCTAAACTGTCTAATTTATTAAATGCGACTCCTGTATTGTACCAGGTATTTTTTAAGGAATTCCAACGATTAAAATCATTAGAAGCTTCATAATCTAAAAACTTATTATTGGTTACATAAAAATTCCAAGAATACGAATAATTGTGTAACACATTATTTTCCATTGGGTAATCAATTCCTGGAGCAATAGCAACCATAGGAACTATTGTTTTTAAAGCAGGATGCACTTTATGTTTCATAGAAGCCCATTGTGTAAAGCCATTATAACTCCCACCAAACATAGCTACTTTTTGATTAGACCACGATTGATTACTAATCCAATCAATTACTTCATACACATCTGTATGTTCATATTCTAGTGGTTTTATTTCGCTTTTGCTTAATCTTTTTCCTCTTGTATTCGAAATAACTCCAACATAACCTTTAGATGCTGATAACATAGCACTAACCTCATTGGTTCCTGCATATATGGATGAAACTAATATTGCTGATTTTTTACTTGACGATTTTCCTTTTCGTTTTACAACCACCATTGATATCTCTGCACCATCTTTCATAGGGATTACAATACGATCATTTATAGTATACCTTCGTTTATGATCTTGTTTTATAGCTTCAAAATAAATAGCTCTCGTTGATGAAAATAGTGTATTTAAAAAATATTTTTTTACTAAATCTATAGCTATTTCTTGTGATATCTTTTCTGATTTAATATTGTTATACGTATTTTTAAAATTGCTCACATAATAATCAGTAGGGTCTCTAATGATTAAGGCCTTATCTAAATTAATCACTTGAATGTCATCAGATTTTTTTACGTAATTTCTGTACGATTTTTTAAACGCATCTTTAAAGTTTTTAGACAACTTTGCTTCCACATAATGCAGATAAACATCTAAATACTGTCTTTGATCTGCAGGTGTTTCTTGAATTCTGTTTTTGATGGTAATTAATGCCTCTTTATAATTACCTCTTATTAATTGAAACTTGAACACATCTAATTCAGACAGGTTTTCTGTATCACAAAATTCTGCTATCTGTTTTATTTGTTTAGCAATAGCAACTGAATCTGATAAGTCTAATTTTTTGAATGATATTTCTTGACCAAAAGAAGTAATACTATTTGCGATAAGAAATAATAATAGAACTGATTTTTTCATTATTTTTTATTTAAAAATGAGAACAAATCTTATTGTTTCTTATTCGAGTTTGTATATTCAATTAACTCTTCATTATACATAAAGTCATCTTGAGTTTGTGTTAACTTGATAAAGTTTTTCACTTTTGGTGCATATAACCATACTTCATCTGTTCTGGCACTATATCCTCTGGAATTGGAAATTGTTCCTTTGTATTCAATAGTATACGCCATGAATGTTCCTGCTCCTACTTTTTCTTCTTTGTAAGATAAAACTTCTACATCTTGACTTTGTTTTCCTGTTGTTCCATCTTGACTTGTCCAGTTATTCTCGTATTTCCACTTTTTACCAACTTTTAAAGGCCATTTGTATCTTGGAGTTTCACTTTCATCAGGCTTTACCATATCTGAAACTGGAACTGTATCATTTCCAATTGTTATACCTAAACCATAAGGCATTTTAACTGTTTTTCTTACATCTTCACCATCTGAACGTACTTCCCCTTTATCTGTTACTCCCTTATATTTCCAAACCCATTTTTCTCCAACTGTGTAGTCTTTTAGGGTTGGTTGTTTTGCTTCAATTACTGACTTTTTATCACAAGAATATAATCCAATAAACACGATTAAGTATAAAAATTTAAGTATGATTTGTTTTTTTCTAAGGTTATTCATGATGTGTGTTTTTATTAATTACAATACAAAGTAAAGATGTTTGTAACCAATAGTAAAGAGAAAGTACAGGAGCGTAAATAAATGTAAATGAGCGTTAGAATAAGTTATATTCTATTATAAACTATTCCAGTTTTTAAACTTAACTGATTGCCTGCTAGATACTTCTACTTTTTCTCCAGTAGTTAATATAATTTGGAGTTTATTATTAAAGTAGGGATGAATCTCTTTAATGTAATGTATGTTGATTATTTGACTTCTATTCACCCTAAAAAAGACTTTAGGATCTAATTTCTCTGCTAATAAATTTAATGAGCGTTTAATCATAGCTTTATCTGAACCAAAATACAAACGTGCATAATTTTCTAAAGATTCAATAAAATGAATATCTGTTAGCGGAATAAAATGACATTTTTCACCATCTTTGATAAAGATTTTTTGATGCATGGGTAAAATTGTAGACTCTAATTGTACTCTTTTAGACAATTCTATTTTTACTTTTTCTATAGTTGTAGAAAAACGTTCGTCTCTTAAAGGTTTCACTAAATAATCTAACGCATTCAACTCAAAAGCTTTTACAGCATATTGATCATAAGCCGTTGTAAAAACAACATCTGGCACATTTGTTAATTCTTCTAACAAGTCAAACCCAGATTTTCCAGGCATGTGTATGTCTAAAAACAAAATATCTGGTTGTAAGTCTTCAATTAATTCTATAGCTTCATCTGCATGACTTGCTTCACCTATAATTTCAAACTCTTTATGTTTTTGTAATGCACGTTTTACTTCTTCTCTAGCCAAACGTTCATCATCAATAATTATGGTTTTAAATATTTTCATCTTCTACATTCATTGGAATTATGATTTCAGCGCAGACAAGGTCATTTTCAAGCTCAGTTAAACCAAAACTTGCTTTGCCTTTATATTGAATTTCTAAACGTTTTTTTAAATTTTTTAAACCCAATCCAGCACTTTTTGTTTTATTAATTGTTCCTGGATTTTCAACTGTAATATAAATATTACTTTCCTTCTTTTTAACTTTTAGAAGAATAATGCCACCTTCTACTTTTAAATCGATTCCATGTTTTATTGCATTTTCGATCAATAACTGAATACTTAAAGTTGGGATTTTATAAGTTATTACACTATTATCAATTTTAGTTTTTAGCTGAAGACGTTCTTCAAAACGCATCTTTTCTAGTTCAATGTAATCGTAAACTAAAGAAAGTTCATTTTTAATAGGGATCAAATCTTTGTCTTTTTCATACAAGGATGAACGTAGTAAATCTGAAAGTAAATCAATTGCTCTTCTTGATATATCTGGATTTTCTATGACCAAAGATTTAATAGAATTTAAGGAGTTGAATAAAAAATGAGGATTCAATTGCGCTGATAAATTATCTAATTGCGCTTGTTTAGCGATTAAAGATAATTGCGCATTTTCTTTAGCAGTAACTACTTCTTTTTGATAATAATGATATAAATGATAGGCTAATACCCAAATTGACATTAAACGAAGTCCTGTAAGTAAAATCGGATCCCAAAACATCATTGACTCTAAAAAATCAACTTTCTTTATCACAAAAAAGGTTCTGAAAACAATCCATTTTAAATTATTTATGAATACATATAAAATTGCTAATAAAAATATACTAGGAATTACTCTTACTATTAATTGTTTGATTGGTAATTTACTCCATTTAGCTTTTAAAGCATAGATTCTATACATATGCGTTAGGAATATTCCAATTGCAATATCTAATACATAATTTAACAACGTGTAAAAAAAACCATAATTATCTCTTATATAAACCGTGTATGCCCAATAAATAGATACTAGACTCCAACCTACTAATTGGCATTGCCAATATAACCGAGATTTAGATATTTTATTATTTACATGTAAAATCATATGAATAGCAAAGCAACATATTTTCTTTAAAAATAGAAAAAAGAAATACATAAACGTTACTATTTTATAGTAAGCGTAATTATTTAAAGGTTTTTACGATTTAATTTCTCAATAATTTTTAAAGCAACTCCTTTAGAGGATAAATAATTTTGACCTGTAATTAGGTTTCCACTTACCTCAACATGTTCAGAGTTTCTAGGAGAATATTTAAATACACCTCCTCTTTCTTCTATGGTTTTTTGAATTAAAAACGGAAACTGTTTAAAATACTCAGCACCTTCTTTTTCATACGCTTCAGGATATCCACTAATAACATTTCCTTTTACCAAATATTTGCCATCTTTTGTTTTTAAATGCACTATACCAGCTGTTCCATGACATACTGAAGATATAATACCATTATACTCTTCATAAATGGTCATTGATATCTTTTGAATTTCTTTGTTCTTAGGCACATCATACATGGCACTTCCACCTCCAATATAATGAACCGCTTTATAATTTTTTGCTAGTATGTCTTTAGGTTCTTTGGTGTGTTTTAAAGCATACATAAAATCTTCATTGTAAAGTAATTTCTTTTGAAGTGTGTCTGATGTATTAATATATGCTAATGGAATACTGCCTCCTTTTGGACTTACGAAATCTACAGTAAATCCAGCTTTTTTAAAAGTGTCATATGCATTCACAATTTCAGAGAAACTATTTCCTGTTGGAAGTTTAGATGCTCCATGGAATGAGGTATTAGATACTATAAATAGAATTTTATTCCCATTTTGATTGCTTTTTTCATTACTAGCGGTTTTACTAATAATTTTCCATTCGTTTTCAATTTTTTTCAAAAGAAATAAATCAATGTATCTCAAACCACTTTTAGGAATAATAATTTCTGCTTTTGCAGTAGCAATAGCTTCAAAATTATCAATCGATAAAATGTTCCCAATTCTTCCTGTAAATTTCCCTTCATTTTTATTATTATACCAACTTGCGTATTCTTTGGCTGGAACCGTCCAAAGTGATTTGTCATTTTTTTCTAAATATAAGTTGGCATCTTCATAAAATGCTTTTTCAATAAGTTTAGATTGGTTGTAAGAAGTTCCGTTTATATAATTTAAAAGCGTAGCTTCAATTTCAGAGACTTCTGATTGCGCAAAAACTGAATTGTTAAGAATTAGAAATCCGATGAATAAAAGTAAATTTTTCATAAGTATTTGTATTGTTGTTATTTAAAATGAACAGCAATAGTACTATGAAAGTGTATTGAAATAACTACAAAATTATACAATAAAACTCCTGATATATACAATAGGAATTTTTACGCACTTATTTATTTTGAACATATTTCACTGGAGTTGTGCTCGTTATCTTTTTAAAAGCAGTATAAAATGTACTATTGGAATTAAATCCACATTTTTCAGCAATAATCTCAATTTTCAGATTTGGATGTGTTTTTAAAAGCTGTTTTGCCTCTTCAATTCTGTATTCATTTATGAATTGAGTAAAACTTTTCTTTAAATTATGATTCAATACTTGTGATAATAACTGTGGACGGATATTCAGTTTTTTAGCGAAAATGGGTAGTGTTAGATTCGCATTTTTATATAATTTTTCTTCATGTAAAGTAGCTATAATTTTTTCTAAAATTTGTGATGCTTCATTTTCTTCAATTCGAATATTTGCGTACTTTTCTTTTTTAACAGCAACAACGAAATCCTTTTTTCTCTTGTAAAACAGTAGTAATATCGATAAGTAAAAGACAAAAGAAAACGAAAGAGCTCCTGAGATATATGAGGTATAAGCAGCAGTAAAATAGGCTACCCAGATAATACTTACACCAAAAAACACACTTAAAGACCAAACTTCATCATACGTTAGTTTTTCTTTTTTTGATATTATTTTTTGAAAAGATTTTCGAATTACAAATGCAGCAATTAAGATATACAATAGCCATTGATAGTTAATGATCTTATAAAAATAAGTTCCCCAAAGTTCAGTGTTTTTTTCATACGGATATAAAATACCGATACTTAAAACAATCAATAAATATGCTAAAATTTGGACGTAAAATAATCTGTTTGATTGAGCAACTTCTTGAGTTTTTGATTTGATATAAAAATATAGAAAAGGGCCTATAAAAAAACAGGCAGACAAACCGATTTGCAAATAAATTTTAGATAAGTCAGGGTTAAAGTAAAAGAACAACGATTTCCAAACACGAATACTTAAAACCGCTAATAATCCTCCTAAAAAATAGTTTGATTTATTTTTATGCTGATCAAAAAATAAAAAATAGACACTTAAAACAATACTGTTAAAAGCACCTAATGCACTAAAAAAGAATATTAATTGGTTCTCTAAATTCATTTAGATTACTCAGTTTAACATATTGTTTACATGCTAAATTTAGCAAATATAACCTGAAAGAAAAATTATCATGAAGCACTGAAATTCCTTTTTTATAAAATTTATGTCTTAAAATATCATTCCATTTGATTTTTAATAGGTTTTGTAATCTCATTAATTACATTCCCTGTATGAAGTGCAGATTTATTTTCAATAAGCATAAGGTGACATTCTTTTTTAGAACTCACCTTATGATTAATTCCCTTTTTCACTATAAACAAATCTCCCTCTTTCATTGTAAAAGCCTCTTGGTTTTCTATTTCAAAAAGAAGTTCTCCTTTGATTATAAGAAATAATTCATCTTCATTTTTATGATGATGCCAAGGCACTTTATTTCCCTGAATTTTAACTAGTTTTATAAAAACATCATTTACTTCACCAATAATTTTAGGAGAGTAGTAGTCTTTAATGGTTTCAAGTTGTTTTTTTATATTCATATTAATTGTGTTGAAGCCTTTTTATTTTTATGATCATTACTATTTTACGGCTTTAAAACTTTCTAGGCTTAACCTCTATTTATTTTTTCTTTAAGACCTTTAATTCTTTGTTTGTAATTTTCTTCACCACTTATTTTAAAAGCTTTTTTAACAAAACGTAATGCACTTTTATGATCCTTGTTTTTTTCATAATAATCTGCCATAGAAGCATAAACATTTGCGTTTTCTGGATAATACTTAATGGCAAGATCAAAATACATTTTTGCCTTTTCTGTCTGTTGCATATCCATATTCATATATCCTGACATATTCAAAAGTTCCTCAGGATAAGGTGCCTCTGAGTAACCAAAATGCTTTTTGAGTTTATTTTCTCTATATTTTATGATGCTAAAAAGTTCTTCCTTAGGAGTATCAAATGAATTTATTTTGTCAGTATTTTCCATTTGGTACCAATCAAAAAGTGAAATTAAACCATCCTTAATCGATGGAAAAGGAATTGTACCATGTATGTCTTTTGGATAAAATTTCCAATCAAAAAATAATCCATTGTCAGTATTTTGCTTGGCTATATTTGAAAAGGTAATATTAGAACGTGCGAATAAGGTAAAGTCTGTGTTGTCTTGCATTACATTATCTATCGTTATTTTTGAGTTCTGCATGTGCAATTGACCACCTAATGATATGAATAAGGATTTATTTTGATAATTCTGATTTTTAAATACTTCTTCAGCTTCTTTCAAAAGTTTTTGATTGTCCCAATCTAAACTTGGGTCTATGGCTATATAGTTTGAAAATAAATGAGAGTGATTTATAAGTGTATAAACTGTGAATAAACCTCCATATGAATGCCCAATTAATGTTCTAAAATTAGTAACAGGATATTTATTTTCTATATAAGGTATTAATTCAGTTTCTAAAAATTTACTAAAATTAGCAGCTTCTCCATTTTCTTGCTTAAAAGGCATTCCATACATTTCTGTAACTTTTGATGTTGTTAAGTCACGCACCCTATTTTTAGCGTTTGAAATACCAACAATAACCATTTCTGGCATAAAGCCACCACTATAAAAACGATGCACATTATAAACCGTTGGTAAAAACACTTCGCCATCCAAAACATACACTACAGGATATTTTTGTTTTGAATTAGGATTATAATTTTCAGGTAATTGCACATATATTTTTCTGTGTTCTTCTAGACTTTCGGAATATATGCTATCTAAAACACCAATACTTTGTAAAAATTGATGTTCTTGTGCTGAACATATCACATTTACAAAACAAAAGATGAAAAAAAAGTATAATGACTTCATAGATGTTGTTTTTTATATCATTGATTTGTTAGCAATAGTTTTTAATTCTTCTTCTCGATTCTGGATGGGTTAGTTCTAAAGACATAACCAAATAGTATTGCGAAAACTGAATAGACTATAGTTAACGAAATAACTATTTCTAAATGCGTTTGAATTTTAGTGATTATTTTTATCAAAGCCAATGCCCCAACCAAAAAATGCATGAAATTCCCAATAGCGATAGGCCTATTGTAAATGCCACCAATTAGAGAACCTTTTGCCATCCAATTCAGCATTGCGAATCCAAGATAAAGCGCACCTAATAATTGCAATAACAAGATTGATATTGGCTCTGATGTTATGCTCAAACCTGAGATAATTTTATCAGGCATAAAGGTGAGAATGATTCCCTGAGAACCTAAAAAAATACAGCTTGAAATCATTACTATTTTTGTGTTCATTCTTTTCTTTTTATTGTTGCCAACAATTGTCTAACAGTGGCTTTAGTTAATATTTTGATGATTTAATGCAATGATTTTTTTAATTGCAATCTACATTTGCTGTTTGATATGTTGACAATTTTAAATTTGGAACCTGTTGCCCATTTGCAATTTTAATACAAGTTAATGTTGGGTTTCTATCTACTCTAACATCAATAAGATTGGGTAAATTACTAATATCAAATTGGGTAAGTAAATTACTTGAACCATAGATATACTCTAAGTTTACGTTATTTTCTAAGTTTATGGTTTGTACTTTGTTAGCAGAAAAAACCAACACTTTAAGTAATGGACTATGACTAAAATCTAAGTCTGTTATTTGATTTAAGTTAAGAACCGCACTTTCTAATTTTGGAGCATTAGCTATTACTAAAGAAGTTAGTTCATTATGATCGATGAGAAAATTTTTCACATTATCATTATCCAATGTAAATTCTGTAAAATAGTTCCAAGATAAACTTAACCATGTTAAGTTTTGGGCTTTTTCTAAACCTTCTATTCCTATTAACCTATTAGAAGTCAAACTAATAGTATCTAATAAAACGTTGTTACTTACATCTAATGTTGTTAAATTATTTGAATCTGCTTCAAGCCCCTTTAAATTAACAAATGCTTCAATACCCTCTAATGTATTTATATTGGCACCATTTAGAGATAATTTTGTCACTTTTTCAGCATCACTTTTTAGCATCTGCTGGTTTACAATTCCATCAGAATCAATCCCTTTTTCAATAAGTATCGCTTCAAAATTTTCATCAGGAATATTTAAATAATTATTAGGCTCCTCTAAAATGTTACCATCACTAGAACACGAAACTGTAATACCTAGAAGTATAATTATGCAGCAATATATTAGTGATTTTTGGGTTGATTTTTTCATTTTAAATTGTTTTAAAAATTAAAATTTGTTATAGTCTCCAAAAATTCTGTTCCTTCTCTATAAAATCCCTTTTGTGTTTTCATTTCTTTTTAAGCGTTAAATTGCTCCAACCATTTTAAAATCGATTGATTTGTTTCTTGTGGTAACTCTTGTTGAATGTGATGACCACACGCTAAACTAATCACATCTAAATTTGGAACAAAATCCTGTAGTCTTTCAAACTTTGGGATCATATCTAGATTACCATAGATCATAAGTGTAGGTTGTTTGATGATTGGATCAATATCTGCTAATAAGTGCCAATTTCTGTCAAGGTTTCTATACCAATTAATAGCTCCATTAAATCCAGAATTTTTAAAGGCTTTTACAAGTACAGACAAATCATCGTCGTTCATAATAGGCTCACCAAGGGGTTTGTCCGTTTTTGCAAGATTCATCATTAGCATTCCAGGTTCTGGTGGTGCAAGAGGTACATTCTTACGAAATAAATTACGAAGAAAATTTTCTGTATGGTTCTCTAAAACAACATCTGCTACGCCTAGTTTTTTATTAAAATGAACAAAATAGAAATCGTCTCCGAAAAACTCTTCCATAAACTGAATCCATGGTTTTTCACCACGTTCTTGATAAGGCAATGCAAGATTTATAATTTTATTGACACGCTCTGGATGTAAAAGTGCAAGATTCCAAACTACATTTGCACCCCAATCATGACCAACAAAAACAGCATCTTTGTAGTTGTAATAATCTAATAAAGCCTCCAAATCATTTGTTAAATGGGTTATGTCATATGCTGTTACTTTCTTAGGGCATGATGAATTACCATATCCTCTTTGATTTGGAACAATAACATGATAACCAGCTTTAGCAAGCGCTGGGATTTGATATCGCCATGAAAAAGCATGTTCTGGAAAACCATGACAGAGTACAATTGGATTGCCAATATTTTCTTTACCTGCTTCAAATACTTCTAATTCAATTCCGTTTACAGAAATTATATTTGGATTAGAAAATCCTAAAGATTTTATTTCTGCTTCCATTTTATTATTAGTTTTCACCTATTATTAAATCTTCTATTTTTTTAAAGTTCCTATTGCTAGGTACATGTTTTGAATCTTCTAGTAAAACTATTTCATCTAATGATGGGAAAATTCGTTTGGCCCTTTTTATCATTTTTTTTCCAGGAAATAGGATATCTTTTTCAGCAGCTATAATAGTTATCGGCGTTTTTATATTGTTGGCAGATTGTTTGGATATAACTGGTAAAGGAGAAAAATCCATATTACAGTTTTGAAAAGTAGTGCCCATAAATTGCATGGCAAAATCATCAGCCTCACTAAAAAGAACATTTATTACTTTTTTTAGATAGTTGTCATTATTTGTTTTTATGAATTTCTTTAAAGGAATAAACATCTTAAACAACCCCTTAAAAGGGTTACCATTTACAATATAAACTGGTGCAATTAAATATGCTTTTTTAATATGAGTTTCTTTGAACTCTAGCGTCTTTAAAGAAATAAAACCTCCAAAAGAAAAGCCAACTAAAGTAACTTCTGTAAGTCTTAAAGTTTCTATAAGTTCTGTTGTCCATTTTCCATAATCTAGTGACTTCATATCTAATCGATTCTCTGCACTTTTATTCGGTTGTGCTAATACATCAACTGCATAGACACAATACTTTGAAGATAAATTCGGAAATGATTCTAAAATTAAAGAAGCACAACCTCCAGTACCATGAATCAGCACTAAAGGCGGATTTTTAGTATCGCCAGTAATAATAACATTTGTAACTCCGAATGTTGTTTCTATTAATTTTTCTGAATATTCGATATTCAGTTCATCTAGCTTCTGATTGTACAGCGTTAAGATTTTTTCTTTTCCTTCTTTTGATTTGAAAAACATTTTCTTTTTGTTTTTATATTGATATTGTAGTTGTTTTTTTCTAAGCTAGAATCGATACCCTATTCGCAAGTGCATATTTGGTTCTATCCCACTTTCGTCTTCTGAATAATCTGCGCTCTTAGCAAATGTGTAACTATATCCTACTCCTATACCTGCTTCGTAACTGAAATGATTGCCTATATTTCTTCTAAATCCCCAAGTAGGTATAATGGCAAAATCACTTACCACAGGAGCATCGTCTGCATTAAACAAAGCCAATTCTGGATGATAACTAGTCTTTAAGGCAATAAAACTACCACTATTCCCATCAATTCTTTTTGAGTTTTTTGAGCGTTTTTTTAGGTTATAATAAAATCTTGGTTCAACAACTATAACAGGTGTAAGGATAAAAGGAGAATCGTAATCATCATAATAAGTAGTTTCCCAGATACCAAAATCGAAACCAATTTCTGTTCTCAGTGCTATGGTATTTGATAGTTTTGTTTCATTATATGCCCAGATTCCTAAAACTCCAGTTTGTAATCCGAATATTGATTTTTCTACGCTTGTGTTTTGAGATTTCGCGGTTAACGTTAGGCCACATAAAGCCAATAAAATTATAGTTTTTTTCATTGTAATATTTTTTTTAGTTCTTTTTCAATTTTGATTATCATACTTTCGGCATTCTTGTTTTTGGGATTAAGATTTAAAGATTTTTGATAGTTTATTTTAGATAGGTCTAATTGTTTGTTTAAAAAATAACCATCTGCCAAACTATCAAATGCATTTGCTGAATTAGGAAACTCAGAAACGAGTAAAGCAAATATTTTAACTGCATCTTCAATTTGGTTTTTCTCAATTAGTTTATATCCTAATCTATTTAATTCTCCCTCTTCAGAAAAATTATAAGTGTCTGGGAAATTCTTTTTTAAATCTTTATAAAATTGTATTCCTTCATCTACATTATTATAGCATTTTTGTCTTATTGAAAGATAAACTGATTTTTGCGGAATAATAAAAGGACTTCCCTTTGTTATGTTTTCTATAGCCTCAGCAATAGACCTAAGTTTTAAGTTTTTATTATTAGTCATTAATATGACCATTACATCTTCTTTTAGATTATATTGAATTAAAGACTCGTAATTAAAGGAAGAACCTTGATGTTGGTATATCATTAACTCATTATTCTTAAAAACACCTTTCCCTAAAGCAGACTCGGTGTTTTTTGAAAAGGAATCGAATAACAGCATTAAGGACTCCTTTGAGATTATCTTACCTGAATGTAAGCTGTTAATCCAATTGAACATGTCATTTATACTGGGAAATACCCAACCTGAAAATTCAATATCACTTGAGCTATCATTCACTAAATCATTATTAAATGAAGTTACTAGCTGAGCGTTTTTGGAAGTTGCATCTATAATAGCATCTGACATTTTACTAGGAATTAGGATGTTTTCTTGGATAAAATCATTGAAAGACATCCCAGATATCTTCTCCACAATCCTTCTTTGAAGAAAAATATTATTATTACTGTAGAGGTAATCAGACCCAGGTTCAAATATTAAATTATCAATACTCTTTATGTCAGTATATATATCTTTATCATTTTTTACACTATTCCATTTTACTTTTGGTAACCCACTAGAATATTGTAATAGATGTTTTATTGTTACTTTGTTGGACCAATTTGGAAGCTGTAAATCAAACTTTGATAGCTTATCTTCAAGATGAAGTAATCCTCGTTCTTTCAAGATCATAATAGCAACTGCATTGAATTCTTTTGCAATCGAACCAATGTTAAATATTGAGTTTAGATTTAAATGTTTTTCTTTTGAAGCATCTGTATAACCCAATTCATTTTGGTATATTATTTTATTAGACTTAGCAACAAGAATATTACCATTAAAAACCCCTCGCTTGTAAGATACTTTCATTAAAGAATCTATTAAAGGTTGATGTTTTATTTGACCTTCTTTAATTTTATTAATATCGCTAGTGGTTGCGTTATGGTTATTTTTACAATTAAACAATAGGATTATCAATAGTAACATAAACTGATGTTTCGTTTTTAATCTATAATGTCTTCTTTTTGTATAATTGGAATTTAATTTTTTAACTTGATCACTTTTATTTACAATGTAAAATGTATTATTTACCTTCATTTAATAATTTGTTTATTAGATTTTACATGACAGTTTTGTCTAATTCCAAAAATTAATAAATAACCAATCATCCAAAATTCACCTATTGTTGCAGGTAGCGTAAGATATGTATTGAAGCTAAAATCAATGCCTGCATAGTGGATTAAGGTGCTTAGTACATAGCCAATACCACCTAAAACAATAACTCTTCCTAACCAAATTGGCATTATTTTAGATTTGATGACAATATATCCCATAGGAAAAAGCCAAAGCCCAAAGAAAAGCCCACCAATACCCCAAGCATTTGAAATAATATTTTGAAAAATCTGAATTAGTAAAACTTTGTCTTCTATATTACTTATATCAGAATTTGCAATGCCTATTGCTGAGGCTATTGAAATTGCACTTATCATAATGGCTAAAGCATTTACCATTCCCCATATACCTAGAATCCACGCTTCCCATTCATAATTATCTTTAAATAGTTTGAAAAACCAAACTGCGGTAAGTGCCTGAGAAATTACGATACCAAATTCTAATAGCAATCGAATTCTTGCTGTAGATTCTAATGCTACTAAATTTTTTAGCGTTTGTTCAGGATTACCAGATACAAATATTTGAGAATGAAAGACCATAAACCCTAAAACTCCTGTAATAGCCATCATTAAATACCATAAGCCAGTTATTCTAGCGGTCTTAATTAAATTTTTCTGTTCTTTAATTGTAATCATAAATTATTTATTTTTATATTTTACTCTAATTCTGACTCTGTAAAAAAGTAATTGTTCCAGTTTTGCCTTAAAGGCACACAACAATAGAATATATAGCAATAGATAAATTTTTAAAACCAGCTAAATCCTATCCCTACATTAAAGATTAAGGCATCTCTTTGTGCATCTCCATATAATGAAGCATGACCTAAAACTAATTTAGACTGCACATTAAGTGCAAAGTTTTTCTTTTTATACATTTCGTAACCTGAACTTACCATTACAGCTGTACCAAAATTCCAATCGTCATTTACATCTTCTTTAATATCATATAATGCAGGCGAATCTATTGCTAAACCAATTCCTCCATGAATCCACCATCTCTCTTTTATCCAGTATTGCACAGATGGAATAAAGCCTCCAAAATTCCTATCATTATCCTGAAATTTGTAAATATTTCCTGGCATTGAGACAGTAATAGCCAATTTTTCATTTAACATATAACCAAGCTTTATATCTGGGAAAACAAAGGTTCCTTGAGATTCATCGAAAGTTTGAATACCTTCACTATCTTCTATACTGATGATTCCACCTCCTACTGTAAATTCAAACATGAATCCTTCTCTTTGTTTTGTTGTTTCTGTATTTGTGTTTTGCGCACCTGTTATACCAGATACTAATGCAAAGGCTATACAAGCCATTCTTAAAAAAATTTGTTTTTTGATTGTTTTCATTTTGATTGATATTGTAATTATTTATTGTTTTTATTAATACTATTATTCATTGCAAAGTTGTTTAATGTGTAAAGTTTAAAAGTTCGTATTTTGAAACTAGAACAAATCTTTATACATCATTATTTGGTTTTGAGATCAAAAACTATTTTTGCATCCACCCAAAAGATATCCACATTTTCGTACTTATCTGACCCTACATTTCTACTGAAGAAAAGGTATTTGCCATCTGGTGTTATACTTGCTGAAGCTTCCCATGCGTTAGTGTTAATTTTATCACCCAAATTAATGGCATCACCCCAGTTACCATCTTTTTGTTTAAAACTGATATAAATATCAGAGTCTCCAAAACCATCTTCCCTTTTAGCATCAAATAATAAATACGATTCATCTGGTGCTATAAAAGGGTGACTTAAATAAGTTCCTGTATTTATTGCCTTGGGCAAAACTCTGGGATCTTCATGCTTTCCATTGATTAAACGTGAATAACGTATTGGAAATATCGAATCGTTTTCTTTATAGGTGTCAAAATAATAGGTGCCATTTGCAGATGATGAAAGACGCATAATATACATAGAATCATTGCTTACAGTAGGAGGTGCTAGTTTTTGTAATTCTGACCATCCAGCTTCTGTTCTTTTTAGATACCTGTCACCTAAATGCATTTTTTGTCCATCTGGTGATATAACTGGTCTTCCTATCCATGGAGATGCTATTTCTGATTTTTTCCATTCTCCATTAATTTCGTTGTATTTATATTCGTAAAAAGCTGATTTTTTATGTTCTTCTCCTCTTCTAATAAAATAAAACGCCTTCATATCTGGAGTAAATGCACTATTGACTTCATACAGACCTGTAGATACAAGACCTGGAGCAAATGGTATAGGATTAAAACCAGGTGGTTTTTGTCCAAGATATGGGGATTCTAAAGTCAAAGAGTCATTTTCTTTCGCATTTGAATTATTAGTTTTACAAGCACTTAATACTATTACTGTTAGTAATACTGAGAGTTTAATTATGATATTTATTATTTTTATTGATTTCAAAGTGTTCGATTTATGATTGCTTAAATTTCTAATATTTAATTACCTTGTTTTTATTTCTACAAAGGTGCAATAAGAACTAAGTTTGCATACAACCCTTATGTAGCCTTATGTATAAAGTTTGCTGATAAATTGAAAATTATGATGCAGGTATATAAATTATGAAGCAAATAGGTCTTTATGGTATCTTATTTTAATTTTGTTAAATATCTATACTCTTAAAACAAATCAAAGATCTATTTGTTACCATTTAATTTATTGAAAATTTATTTTTATTTTCTTATTTAAAACAAACATAAAAGAATTCACTAATCGATTAAACTTTTTGTGATATTCAGACAAATATTGTTGATAGACTACCTCTTATTTCTTACGAATGCAATTTGCACCTTATAATCATCTGTTTGTACCAATTTTTTCTTGATTTGTCAAATAGGTAAATCATTAAATTTCTAATGCTTCATTTTAATAAAACTAATTCATTTAAGTATTAAGATCATCTGCAGCCTAGCTAAATAGTAATAATCACATTTCCTCTTTTATGTCCCATTTCAACGTATTTATGTGCTTCAGCCATTTTTTCTAAAGGATAGATGCTATCAATAACAGGAATAATTTTCTCTTGTTCTGCTAAGCTTTTTAAATTTAAAAAAGCTTCTTTTGGTGTTAATGGAGTGCCATGATCTATGGATATGTATTTACCATTCGAAGTCAATGCTTTTTTGCCCTTTTCTTTAAGTGTCGATGATTTCGAATTGCCTACAGCATCAATCACATATTTATAGGTTTCTAATTTTGTTTCAGCGTTTTCTATGGTGTAATCAATCATCTTATCACTTCCTAAAGATTTTACTAAATCGAAGTTTTTACTACTGCATACACTTGTAACATGAGCACCCATATGCTTCGCCAATTGAATAGCCATTGTACCTATACTTCCTGACGCTCCATAAATTAAAACTTTGTCATCCTCGTTTATTCTTGTCTTTTTCAATACATGAGAAGCCAGCAAGCCACCATAAGGAATGGCTGCTGCTTCCTCAAAACTAAGATTTACAGGTTTTAATGCTAGGTTCCAATCTTCGGGTAAACAAATATATTCTGCATAAGAACCAAAACGAAGTTTGGTAGGCGATATAGAACCATACCCAAAAACCTCATCACCAGTTTCAAACAATGTAACATCTTTACCTTTAGCCACTACAATTCCAGCTGATACCATTCCCAATACAGGATTTCTTGGACGACCAAAACCAAATATGAGTTGAAGTATAAACCTAGAAACCATAGGTTCATTCATTCTTCGAATAAGAACATCACTCGTAGTTACTGAAGTAGCATATATTTTTACAAGAACTTCATTAGCTTTGGGTGTTGGCTTTTTAACCTGACTTAGCACCAGATTTTCTGCACCACCATATTTTAGACATTCAATTGCTTTCATTATTAAATACTTTACTACAAAGTTGGTTTAAATAGAGCTGTAAAAGGTTCGTATTTGTAAAACAGAACAATTTCAATTATTCTATTAATTTCTCCTATTTATTGTAAGTGTTAATTTACTTTTGTGCTTTTGCCGGATTTGTTCTAAATACATAAGCAAAAAGTATCACAAAAATCACATACATTGCTGTGAGAGAAATGATAATTTCTGAATGTGCTTGAATTTTAGAAGCAATTTTAACTAGTGCAATTGCCCCAACCCCAAAATGCATTAGATTTCCAATTGCAATCGGTCTATTATAAATCCCACCAATTAACGTTCCTTTAGCCATCCAATTTAAAATTCCAAACCCTAGTATAATGCACTCATTATTTTCAAAAAGAGTGTAGTAATAGTAATTGGCTCGACATTTAGATATTCCACTATTTCACTTGGTAAAAAAGAAAGAAAAATTCCAAAAAAAACACTTGACGTCATCACTATTCTAGTGTTTATTTTATTTATATGGGATTAATTACTCGTTAGTAGATTTAAATTAAACATTGTTACTAATTTGATGAAGTAAAAATTAAATATAACCAACAAAAGGAAGGTTCTATTTTTTTAATCAAAACTAATTATGAGTCTTAAGGTAAGTATTTGGTGTTATCCCTTCTATTTTTTTAAAAAAAGTATTAAACACTGTTTTAGAATTAAAACCACTATCGTAAGCAATAGCCATTATAGTTAAGCCTTTGTTTTTTTCCAAAAGAACGCGTTCTTTAAATTCCTTAACTCTAAAAGTATTCACATATTCAGAGAAGTTTTTTTGAAAGCCTAGGTTTAATAATTGGGATACATAGTTCGCAGGAAGCTCTAAATAAGAACCTAAATCTTTTAAAGATAAATCTGGGTTAAGGTATAGTTTATAATCTATCATGATTTGTTCCAACTCTTTACCGTACTTATTGACTTCGTTAGAATCTAGCAGTACTTGTTTGTACTTTTTCTTCTGTTTATAATTTACATTATCAGGAATAGCTTTTTGCATAATTTCTTTAAACCTTTTGTTATTTTTTAAAGGCTTAAGAATTGGTGATGGATTAAGTAATAAAATTAAGGGCAAACGTTTATCGTATGCTTGGGTTATGAAATCAATTACCTTTTTATGATTGCCTAGTAAGGCATTAACTAATATCAAAAACATAAACGCCTTATCTAAAAGTTCAGTATTTAAGTACGTTTCCAGTTCTCTTAACCCATCATTACACTTTTCGGTTTCATTGAGTTTGGCATAACACATGGTTTCACCTCCTAATTTGGTAAGGTCTTTTACAGAAACGCCTTCAAGTGAACTAAAATATGTCAACGCTTCATTTGACTGACCTGACATTAAGAGGCAAATTCCTATATAGATTGGCGGAAATGGTAATTTATGGTCTAAGCCTAATGCCTTTTTTAGATGAAGTACCGCAGTTTTATAATCTTCTTTTAAGTAGTATAAAAAACCCTTGTAATGATGGTTGATAGCGGCATAAGGATCTAACTGTAAGGCTTTGTCAAGATAATTAAATGCCGCATCTAATTTTCCTTCCACGGTTAAAAAATTAGAAATCGTTAGGTAAATATCGTCTGCTGGTTGAATTTCCAAAGCCCTATTTGCATGGTTGTAAGCTTTTTTAAGATTCCAGTTTTGCCAACATTCTATCCAAGCCAAATTCAATTGTGATCTTGATGAGTTTGGGTCTAACTCTAATGCCTTTAACAAGTAAGGTTGGGCCTTCTCGTATGCTTCATATGAAGGCAAAACACCCATGGTTCCCATATTAACATATGCCAAATTAATATCAAGGTATGGGTTTGAAAAATTGGGTGACTTATTAATGACTTCTTTTAAAATATTGATGCCCTTTATGGAGTTTTTATAATCCAACTTCATAATGTAATACCTCCCTTTCAGGTATTCTCTGTATACATCTACTGCAACATCAACAGGCGCTACAAGCTTTTCTTTTATTTCGAGATGACCAATATGCTCGCGTAATTTTTCAGCAATAAACAGACTAACTTCATCTTGAATTTCAAACACATTTTCTGGGTTTCTATCAAAGGTTTCTGACCAGAAATGAAAATCTTCTAAAGTATCTATCATCTGCACCGTGATCCGAATTTTATGTTTTGACACTCTTACACTACCTTCAATAAAAGTAGCCACCTTTAATTGTTTTCTTATCTCTTTAGCCGTTACTATTTTGTTTTTAAAGTAAAATGAAGAGGTTCGGGAAGTCACCGAAAGTTGTTTGATTTTTGCTAATGCGTTAATAATTTCTTCGGTTAATCCATCGCAGAAATATTCGTTTTCAATATCATTACTCATATTGACGAAGGGAAGTACTGCTATAGATTTTTGGTCAATCAAATGCTTCGATTCTTAAAATGAAATATAAATATAAGTCAATTAACTTTTGTAGTGAATATAAAAAATATATATCAGCAAATTTATAAAGAAATAAAACGGCTAAATAGCGAATTCTCTTCATAATATTCTAATTATTATATTTTATTTAAGATGTTTTAAAACGGTGTTTAAACACACAAATTGGTATTAGATTCATGTAAAAACAATACAAGAATTTTTAATTTTTTAAATTCTTCAGAACCATTATAGTTGCTAGATTCAAGTTTTACAAAAAAATATTTTTTATTTTAAAATAACAATCTTGGGTGTATAAATCACATTCTTTTCATTGTTAATTCGCAATGTATTTAATACTAGTAAAATAAGATTGATACCATACAAAAGACCAATAGCAATAATAAATGTGCTTAAAGTTATATTTTCGATTAGCCCCGTCTTTGAAATAATAAATAACAATATAGGAATGAAAAAGAGTAGTATCGTCCAAGATATTTCAAAATTTATTAAATCTTTCCCTAGCTTATTAATGATTTTAATCTTTCCTTTTTTTGATGTCCAAAGTATAAACGGAATTAAAATTCCTAATAAAGGAAAAAACAGAAATGTTAACGCAGATAAATTGAGATATATTAAATATTTTTTAATTGACCAATCTATCAACTCATCTGGACTTACATTTAAGGCATTCGCCAAACGTTTTAACGACTCTCCTGTTGGATTAGATTCCCCTTTTTCAATTCTTTGAATGGTTTTATCTTTCCAGTTACTAGCATTTTCTAGAAAATATTTTTCAATGTTATCCTTAATATTTAATTTTCCTTGCTCTGATAGCATTAAAATAGAAACTGGTGTAAATTATTTTGTAATGAAACCAATTTGAAATACAGCATTTAGCTGCATTGGTGTATTTAGTTCCAAATTTGATTTACCAAAAACTTTATCATATATAGGTTTTCCATCTTTAGCCAACAAAATTGCAATTCCAGAGTCTTCTGTACCATAATCTAATGAAACTATGGAATCTATTTTTGAGGTGAAATTTTGACTATAACATATAGTTGTGACAAAAAGAAAAGTAATAAGAATAGTGATTCGTATAATAAAATTAGTTATAAGTGTGTATTTAAAATTCATATGACAAAATTAAACACAATGCTTACAGACACTTGTGCCAAGCTTATGACATCTTTGTTAATTACATGTAAAATAAGTGTAATATAGACACATTTGACATATCCTATAGTAAAGGATTATATAATCTAAATTAAATAGAAATTAAGTATGCTTAAAAAAATTACTAACCTTTCTGAATTAAAAAAGTAATTTATTTGTAAAATAAATCAAATAGTTTATAATTTTACTAAAAACGAAAAAACCCACAAACATAGTGTTTGTGGGCTATTGGTGAGAATTGTGATTCTCTAAGCGGAGAAAGAGG
>CAZMDC010000033.1:0-2971 GCA_964565055.1 uncultured Polaribacter sp.
GAACTTTAGAAAGTGGTGATGTGCTTAGTGGATCTTTATCTAGAACTGCTGGAGAAAATGTTGGAAACTATGCAATCGCTTCAACATTGGCTAATAGTAATTACAACATTACTTTTGTAGCTGCAAATTTAACTATTACTCAAAAAGCAATTACCATTACTGCTGATGCTAAATCTAAAGTCTATGGAGATGCTGATCCTGCTTTAACTTATCAAATTACTACTGGAACTTTAGAAAGTGGTGATGTGCTTAGTGGATCTTTATCTAGAACTGCTGGAGAGGATGTTGGATCATACACAATCACTTCAACATTAGCCAACAGCAACTACAATATTACTTTTGTGTCTGATAATTTAACTATTACTAAAAAAGAAATTACAATTGCAGCTGATGCCAAATCTAAAGTGTATGGTCAAGCAGATCCAATATTTACCTATAAAATCACTGCTGGAACTTTAGAGGCTGGTGATGTAATTAACGGAACCTTATCTAGAACTCCTGGTGAAGATGCAGGTATTTACGGAATCTCTTCAAAATTATCTAGTAGTAACTACAACATCACTTTTAGATCAGCTTTTTTCTACATCATTGAAAAAGAAATTACAATTACGGCTGATGCTAAATCTAAAGTATATGGTGATGATGACCCTACTCTTACCTACCAAATTACTGCTGGAAGTTTGGAAACTGGTGATGAACTTTCTGGAAACTTATCTAGAGTTGCTGGCGAAAATGTTGGAACATATACTATAGCTTCAACTCTAGCTAATAGTAATTATGATATTACCTTTGTAAATGCTAATTTAACCATAACTAAAGCAAATCAAACAATTACTTTTGATGAGTTGATTCATAATGAAGATGTATTTACCTTAACTGCAACAGCTAGTTCTGGATTAGCAGTAAGTTACACTAGCTCAGATACATCTATTGCAACAATTGATGGAAATATAGTGACCATTTTAAAACCTGGTAGTCTTACAATAACAGCATCACAAGCAGGTAATGAAAACTTTGAAGCTGCTCAAGATGTTTCTCAAACATTAAATGTTATGACATTAAGTACTTCTGATATTGTTTTTACTCAAAATAGTGTTGCTATATATCCAAACCCTGCTATTCAAAGTTTTAAAATCGATTTAAATGTAGAAAATACTAATGTATCTATTTTTGACATTACTGGTAAGCTTATCAAATCAATTGAAAATTACACTCCAGCAAAAGCTATTAATATCTCTAACTTAAAAGTTGGAACTTATTTAATAAGAATTAAAAGTGATAACAAAATGATAACTAAACGTCTGGTAAAAACTAAATAAACTTCTAACTTTAATAAAAGTAAGCCATTAACCTAAAGTTAATGGCTTACTTTTTTTTAGACTAATAATTAAACAACCTTCAAATTTTAAATACATAGATTCTAAAAAAAAATTATGAGAGTAGTAAACATAAAATAAATTTAATTATTTTTAAACTTTCTTTTTGACAACAAAAACAATCAAAATTATAAATTTTTAATCTTACTTAAATATAATCCTCCTATAGTTTGCCACAATCTTACAATAAAATAAAACTAATCTTTCTTTAAAAATTATTTTACTATGAAAAAAATTACTTTTCTACTCATATTTCTATGCATACTTCTTATTAGTACACGTCAAATACAATCCCAAACAATTGGCACTATGGAATTTGGCTCATCTATAGTTGTTTTAGCAAATACCACAAACCCAAGTGCAGATCAAAGCACTAATGCTCTTTTAAATGGTTTTGATATGGCTGGTACAAGTAACGGTTCTATTTTTTTAGCATTTGCAACTAGTGGCAATGGTGCTGGCACAGATGCAATTGGCGGAGGAAGTGATGCTGTTTTAGGATGGATAGGAAATGGAGCTGCATCTGTATCTTCAGGAACATTAACTACAGATAGTGGTAATGAAATTGGTTTAACTTCAGTCAATTTTGCTTATGCGCAATCTGTAGGTGGTTCAATTATAAACTTTACTTTTACTGGAAAAAAAGACGGTGCTACAGTAGGTACTTTGTCACTTTCATCACCTGCTCACAATTCATCAATAATTGTAGATTTCACAAGCCCTACAACTGGTTCCTTTTCAGAAATTGATGAGTTAGTTATTACTCCAGCCTCACCAATATTTGGAGGTTTTGTATTAGATGAGTTAATTGTAACAGCAGCAGTACCTTCAAATACAGCCCCAGTAATAGCAGGTACTTCTTCAGGACAAACCGTAAACGACAATGCAACAATACAACCTTTTACATCAATAACAACCACAGATGCAGATGGAGATAATTTATCAGCAACCATTACTTTAGATAATAACTTTAAAGGTGTTTTAACTGGAGACGTATCTGGTTCTGGACCTTATACTATTACTAGTCGAACATCTACTGCAATGCAAACAGCTTTAAGGAGTTTAACTTTTAACCCTACAGATAACAGAACATCAACCTCAGAAACCACAACATTTACAGTTGCTATTAATGATGGTACAGAAACTGAAAGTAATAATACAACAACCGTAATTTCAAATGCAGTAGCACCTACTGTAACAAGCGTTTCAGTTCCTTCAAACGCAACATATACAACAGGGCAAAATTTAGATTTTACAGTTAATTTTAATGAAAACGTAACAGTTAACACTTCAGGAGGAACCCCTCGAATAAATCTTACTGTTGGTGCTACAACTCGTCTAGCTTCCTATGTAAGTGGTAGTGGTAGTAGTGCTTTAGTATTCAGATACACTGTACAAAATGGAGATGTTGATAATAATGGTATTGTTATTGGAACACTCACTGCTAATGGAGGTACATTGAGAGATGGTGGTTCTGCAGATGCCAATTTAACATTAAATAGTGTAGGAAATACTACATCTATTTTAGTTGATACAGCTGCACCAACAGTAACTAGTGTAAGTTCTTCAACTGCTAATGGTAGTTATAAAACTGG
>CAZMDC010000033.1:3071-24888 GCA_964565055.1 uncultured Polaribacter sp.
CACCAACAGTAACTAGTGTAAGTTCTTCAACTGCTAATGGTAGTTATAAAACTGGAGATAATATTGCAATTACAGTTGCTTTTTCTGAAAGCGTAACTGTGACTGGAACTCCTCAAATTACGCTAGAAACTGGAACCACAGATAGAACTGTAAATTACTCTTCTGGTAGTGGGTCAAATACCTTAACATTTACATATACTGTGCAAGCAGGCGATACTTCTTCTGATTTAGATTATGTTGCTACCAATTCTTTAGCTTTAAACAGCGGAACAATTAGAGATGCTGCAGGAAATAATGCTACTTTAACATTACCAACTCCTGGTGCTGCAAACTCTTTAGGTAATAATAAAGCAATTACAATTGATGGTACTCCACCAACAGTAACTAGTGTAAGTTCTTCAACTGCTAATGGTAGTTATAAAACTGGAGATAATATTGCAATTACAGTTGCTTTTTCTGAAAGCGTAACTGTGACTGGAACTCCTCAAATTACGCTAGAAACTGGAACCACAGATAGAACTGTAAATTACTCTTCTGGTAGTGGGTCAAATACCTTAACATTTACATATACTGTGCAAGCAGGCGATACTTCTTCTGATTTAGATTATGTTGCTACCAATTCTTTAGCTTTAAACAGCGGAACAATTAGAGATGCTGCAGGAAATAATGCTACTTTAACATTACCAACTCCTGGTGCTGCAAACTCTTTAGGTAATAATAAAGCAATTACAATTGATGGTACTCCACCAACAGTAACTAGTGTAAGTTCTTCAACTGCTAATGGTAGTTATAAAACTGGAGATAATATTGCAATTACAGTTGCTTTTTCTGAAAGCGTAACTGTGACTGGAACTCCTCAAATTACGCTAGAAACTGGAACCACAGATAGAACTGTAAATTACTCTTCTGGTAGTGGGTCAAATACCTTAACATTTACATATACTGTGCAAGCAGGCGATACTTCTTCTGATTTAGATTATGTTGCTACCAATTCTTTAGCTTTAAACAGTGGTACTATTGCTGATACTGCAGGAAATAATGCTACACTAACCTTAGCTACTCCTGGTGCTGCAAACTCTTTAGGTAACAATAAAACAATTGTTATTGATAGTTCTGCACCATCAGTTATAGAAATCTTAACAAGTCAAAACAATACAACTTATAAAGCAGGAGATAAATTTAGTGTATTCGTTCAGTTTACTGAATCTGTAAATATTACAGGAGTACCTCAGTTAACATTAGAAACTGGAACCAATGATGCTGTTGTTGATTATAAAGCCACAAGTTCAAGCACTGTTGAGTTTGAATATACAGTGAGAGTAGGAGATACAAGTGCAGATCTAGATATAATTAGTGCAAGTGCACTTTCATTAAATGGAGGAACAATAAAAGATGTGGCAGGAAATGATGCCACACTCACACTACCTTTTGGAACAAACTCGAATTCATTAGCTAGTTTAAGAAATATCATTATTGATGGTGTACCTCCTACTTTTGAAAACAGTACTCCATCAGTATCTTCAATTACGCAAACAGGTTTTACGTTATCCACAGACATTAATGAATCAGGTATCGTTTATTACGTAGTTGTTGCAGATGGTGCAACAGCACCAACACCAGCAGAAGTAAAAGCAGGAACTGGAAATGGAGGTTCTGGTCAAGTAACTAGTAATAACCAAGCAGTAACCACTGGTGGATTTACAAATAATTTTAATATTACAGGATTAACATTAGGTACTGCTTATGATGTTTATGTAATTGCTGAAGATACAGCAGGAAATATACAAGCTAGTGTTGAAAAAATTGATGTTTCAATACTACAGCAACCTCTATTAACCTTTGCTGATATAAATGCAACATATGGAGATGCTAATTTTGATTTACAAGCTACTTCAAACTCAGCAGGCACCATTAGTTATTCTATTCAAGGAGCTAATACCACTGGAACAATATTAAGTGGCATAAATAATCAAAATGTAAATTTAGGTACTGTAGGTACAGTAACTATTAGAGCTACCCAAGCTGCTAATGGAAGTTTTACATCAGCTACAAAAGATATTACATTAACAATTTCTCAAAAAGCAATTACTGTAACTGCTCAAAATCAAAGTAAAATATATGGAAATACATTAACACTTGATGTTACAGCATTTATAATTACTGGTTTGGTAAATGGAGATACAGCTGCCTCTTTAGGGTTTAATAGTGCAACAATAACTTCTACAGGTGGTTTAGATGCTAATTCAAACACAGCTGCTGCAACATATACAGGTAATCTTGTAATAAGTGGATTTTCTAATTCTAACTACAATATTTCTTATGTAAATGGTGACTTAATTGTAAATGAAAAGGCAATTACAATTACTGCTGATGCCAAATCTAAAGTGTATGGTCAAGCAGATCCAATATTTACCTATAAAATCACTGCTGGAACTTTAGAGGCTGGTGATGTAATTAACGGAACCTTATCTAGAACTCCTGGTGAAGATGCAGGTATTTACGGAATCTCTTCAAAATTATCTAGTAGTAACTACAACATCACTTTTAGATCAGCTTTTTTCTACATCATTGAAAAAGAAATTACAATTACGGCTGATGCTAAATCTAAAGTATATGGTGATGATGACCCTACTCTTACCTACCAAATTACTGCTGGAAGTTTGGAAACTGGTGATGAACTTTCTGGAAACTTATCTAGAGTTGCTGGCGAAAATGTTGGAACATATACTATAGCTTCAACTCTAGCTAATAGTAATTATGATATTACCTTTGTAAATGCTAATTTAACCATAACTAAAGCAAATCAAACAATTACTTTTGATGAGTTGATTCATAATGAAGATGTATTTACCTTAACTGCAACAGCTAGTTCTGGATTAGCAGTAAGTTACACTAGCTCAGATACATCTATTGCAACAATTGATGGAAATATAGTGACCATTTTAAAACCTGGTAGTCTTACAATAACAGCATCACAAGCAGGTAATGAAAACTTTGAAGCTGCTCAAGATGTTTCTCAAACATTAAATGTTATGACATTAAGTACTTCTGATATTGTTTTTACTCAAAATAGTGTTGCTATATATCCAAACCCTGCTATTCAAAGTTTTAAAATCGATTTAAATGTAGAAAATACTAATGTATCTATTTTTGACATTACTGGTAAGCTTATCAAATCAATTGAAAATTACACTCCAGCAAAAGCTATTAATATCTCTAACTTAAAAGTTGGAACTTATTTAATAAGAATTAAAAGTGATAACAAAATGATAACTAAACGTCTGGTAAAAACTAAATAAACTTCTAACTTTAATAAAAGTAAGCCATTAACTTAAAGTTAATGGCTTACTTTTTTTTAGACTAATTTATTTGAAAACTATTTAAAAAATAATGCATATATGTTTATTATAAATACTAATATCTTAAAGAACTTAATAGTTATGTGTTTAAGTAAAACGAACGCAAGAAGCCACTGATTTACTCAAGGTAATAGAAAAGGTAAGGTTAGTTCTATATTGAAGGATTAGCTACTTTAAAAACAAAAAAATCACTATAATTAATCTGAAAAAAAATATAGAAAGTCGTTTTTAAAACGTAATAAAAAGATAACAACAATTAAAAAGAATACTTAGTCTTCTGCTACTGTTTCCTTAGATTGTTGCTCTTCTTTAGGAAAAGCTTGTTTACTAAAAATGAATAAAAGAGCTACACCAATAGTAATATAAGAATCTGCTGGATTAAAAATGTATTGAAAGAATGTGTACATTTCTCCACCTATAAAAGGAATCCAATCTGGTAAAACGCCCTCCCAAATTGGAAAATAAAACATATCTACTACTTTACCGAAAAATAATTTTCCATCTATAGTTTCTGGAAATAATGTGGCTACACTATTTCTTGGGTGATTAAAAATTACACCATAAAAAATTGAGTCTATAATATTACCAACTGCACCAGAAAATATTAATGAAATACCAATAATTACTGCATTGTGTACTTTACGTTTTATATTACTTGCAAGCCAATATACTAAAGCACCAACTGCTACAATTCTAAAAAGTGTTAAAAATAATTTACCTCCTTTACCACCAAACTCAAAACCCATAGCCATTCCATTATTTTCTACAAAATGGATTCTAAACCAATCGAAAACCACAACTTCTTCTCCTAAAACAAAGTGTGTTTTTACATAAATTTTTATAACCTGATCTAATAGTATAGCAATAAGAACAGTAAGAATAGCGAGTGTCTTTTTTGACATTTTTTAAATTTTGAATTCACAAAAATAATAATATTATTGCGTTTATTGTGTGGTTAAGAAAATATTAGCTTTTATAGAAGTTATTGATACTTCTTTTAGATTACTTTCTATTACTTTATTATACTTTTTTTTATACAAAACATCATCAATTTCAATTTTACCAGTGTTAGAAATTACATCAATATTTGTGCTTTTTACTTTTGCATAAACATTTCCTGAATACAATTTTAAGATAACATTTGATTCTACTGTATTGAGCTTTACAATTCCATTATCAATATAAATAGCAAGGTCGTTATTGTAATTAACTGATTCAATATCTACATTTTCACCAAAAATATATACTTTTTTATTTTTAGGTATTTTTACAATTGCAGAGGCTCTTTGTAATCTTTTGGTGATGAATTTTCTGAAAATAACTTCTCTGGTTTCTGTACCCTCAAAATCGAACCCAACATTTATCTTTTTTGGTTGTTGTTCAATTTTTATTAATTGGTCATCGTAACTTTCTGCTTGTAAGGCTACTTCTAAAAAACCAGTAGTTGAATTTTCTAAAATTATATTATCTAAACCTTTGGTGTAAATATTAATTTCATCTGCATTGGTTTGCAGTTTTTTCAACACTTTTTTTTGTGAAAAACACAGTGTTTGAAACGTTATAAATATGAATAGGAAAAATTTTCTCATAAAAAAAGCTTCTTTAAAAAGAAGCTTTATAAATTTTAAATAATTACTTATTGAGCTCTTTTAGCTTCAATGCTTAAAGTTGCATGAGGCACTAATTTTAATCGCTCTTTCTGAATTAATTTACCAGTAACTCTGCAAATACCATACGTTTTATTTTCTATACGTAATAAGGCATTTTTTAGATCTCTTATAAACTTTTCTTGTCTAATTGCTAATTGAACATTTGCTTCTTTACTCATTACTTCAGAACCTTCATCAAAAGATTTAAAAGAAGAAGAAGTATCATCTGTACCATTTCCAGCATCATTTTTATATGAAGCTTCTAGTAAAGCTAAATCTTCTTTAGCTCTAGCAATTTTCTTTTCTATAATTTCTTTAAATTCTTGTAAATCTTCTTCTGAGTATTTTACTTTTACATCTGACATACCCTTACATTTTTTTTATTAATATTTTACTTTTTATAGTATCAAACTCAATATCTGTACCATTAGCTAACTCATCAACAAAAACTAGATCTGTAGTTAATGTTTCACTCATAATATATGCTTTATTATCAATTATAGCTTCTTGTAAATCTTCGAAATTTAGAACTGTTAATTGTATTTTATCAGTTACTTCTAAACCTGCATCTTTTCGCGCATTCTGAATTCTATTTATCAATTCTCTTGCTACACCTTCTTTATGCAAATCGTTAGTAATTGTAACATCTAAAGCAACAGTTAAAGCACCTTCATTAGCTACTAACCAACCTTCAATATCTTTTGATGATATTTCTACATCAGCGAGTTCTAAAGTAATATTTTTTCCATTAACTTCTATAGAAATGTTTTTATCTTTTTCTATTTTGTTAATATCTTCTTGTGTAAATTTTTGAACTGCTGCAGCAATAAAACGCATGTCTTTACCAAACTTAGGTCCTAAAGCTTTAAAATTAGGTTTTATTTGTTTGATTAAGATATCTGATGCATCTTCTAGCAACTGAATTTCCTTGATATTGACCTCGTGTTTTATTAAGTTTTCTACTGCTAAAATTTCTTCTTTCTGCTGAGGATTATCAACAGGAATCATAATTTTTTGCAATGGCTGACGTACTTTTATCTTCTCTTTTGCTCTAAGTGATAACACTAAAGATGATATGGTTTGTGCGCTCTCCATTTTACGCTCTAAACTTTGATCTACAAAACTTTCATCAAACTTTGGAAAATCTGATAAGTGGATACTTTCTGATTGCTCTTTTTGCGTAACCGAATTTAAATCTTGAAACAATCGATCCATAAAAAACGGAGCAATTGGTGCTGCTAATTTTGCTACAGTGGTCATACAAGTATATAAAGTTTGGTAGGCGGAAATTTTATCTGTTTCGTAAGTACCTTTCCAAAAACGTCTTCTACTTAATCGCACATACCAGTTACTTAAGTATTCTTGGGTAAAATCTGAAATTGCTCTTGCAGCTCTTGTTGGTTCATACTCTGAATAAAATGTATCTACTTTATTAATTAAGGTATGTAATTCAGATAAAATCCATCTGTCTAATTCTGGTCTTTCGTTTAAAGCAATATCTACTTCTTTGTAAGCAAAACCGTCAATATTTGTATATAAACTAAAGAAAGAATAAGTGTTGTAAAGCGTTCCAAAAAACTTACGTTTTACTTCTTCTATACCTTCTAAATCGAATTTTAAATTATCCCAAGGATTGGCATTAGAAATCATATACCATCTTGTGGCATCTGCACCATAAGTTGATAATGTTGTAAACGGATCTGCTGCATTGCCTAAACGTTTAGACATTTTATGACCGTTTTTATCTAACACTAAACCATTAGATACTACATTTTTATATGCAACATCATCAAAAATCATTGTTGCAATTGCATGTAAAGTATAGAACCAACCACGTGTTTGGTCTACACCTTCTGCAATAAAATCTGCTTTTCGCCAAGTAGTATCTACCAATTCTTTATTCTGAAATGGGTAATGCCACTGAGCATAAGGCATAGAACCAGAATCGAACCAAACATCTATTAAGTCAGATTCACGTTTCATAGGTTGTCCTGTTGATGAAACCAATGTAATCTCATCAACGATATTTTTATGTAAGTCTATTTTGGCATAGTTTTCATCAGACATATTACCTACTTCGAAATCTTCAAAAATAGCTGCCTGCAAAACTCCAGCTTCTACAGCTTTTGCCATTTCTTGTTTTAGTTCTTCTACAGAACCAATGCAAATTTCTTCTTTACCATCTTCGGTTCTCCAAATTGGTAGTGGAATTCCCCAATAACGAGATCTAGATAAATTCCAATCGTTTGCATTTGCCAGCCAATTTCCAAAACGACCAGTTCCTGTAGATTCTGGTTTCCAGTTGATGGTCTTGTTTAGCTCATGCATTCTATCTTTAACGTCAGTTACTTTAATAAACCAAGAATCTAATGGATAATATAAAATTGGCTTATCTGTTCTCCAGCAATTTGGATAACTGTGTTTGTATTTTTCAACTTTAAAAGCCTTGTTTTCATTCTTCAGCTTTAACCCTAAACGTTCATCAACAGATAAATAATTTTGCTGATTTTTTATAACAGATTGCATGCGCTCTTGCTGATTTTTTAACTCAGTTTCAAGCTCATCTTCATTTAAATATTCTGCTTTAACATGTTCGTTTGCAAAACCGTAAACCTCATCATACACTTCTGGTCTAAACTTACCTTGCAAATCTACCAAAGGCACTAAATTATCGTTCTCGTCCTTTACCAATAAAGGCGGAATTTCTGGTGAAGCTTGCTTAGAAACCAAAGCATCATCTGCACCAAAAGTAGGTGCTGTATGCACGATTCCTGTACCATCTTCTGTAGTTACAAAATCTCCTGAAATTACTCTAAAAGCATCTTGAGGATTATCATTTGGCAAAGCAAAATCTAACAATTGCTCGTATTTTATACCTACTAAATCTTTACCAATAA
The DNA here is from genome assembly GCA_964565055.1 of uncultured Polaribacter sp. Taxonomy (GTDB): domain Bacteria; phylum Bacteroidota; class Bacteroidia; order Flavobacteriales; family Flavobacteriaceae; genus Polaribacter. The sequence goes on from CAZMDC010000033.1 coordinate 10,977, forward strand.
ATTCTTTTACAACGAAATATGGTATTTTTTTATCTCCTTTATTGTAATCTTGTAATGCTTCTCTGTTTTCTACTTCAAATGCATTTTTACCACCAAATTGTTTGCTAATTAGGTTTTTAGCCAACACTACTTTTACAGGTTCAAACGTATATTGATTAAACGTATCTACAAGAACATAATCTATTTTTGGGCCAACAGTTAATGCTGTGTTACTTGGTAATGTCCAAGGAGTTGTAGTCCAAGCAATGAAATTGATATCACCTTCATTTTGTAAAAAATCTGGTAAAGTATCATTTATCGCTTTAAACTGTGCAACAACTGTTGTATCTGTAACATCTTGGTAAGTACCTGGCTGATTTAATTCGTGAGAACTTAAACCTGTACCTGCTTTTGGTGAATAAGGCTGAATTGTATAGCCTTTGTAAATTAATTCTTTGTTGTAAATCTGTTTTAGCAACCACCAAACAGATTCCATATATTTTGGTTCGTAGGTAATGTATGGATCATCCATATCTACCCAATATCCCATTTTCTGAGTTAAATCGTTCCAGATATCTGTGTATCTCATAACCGCTTTTCTACAAGCTGCATTATAATCTTCTACAGATATTTTTTTACCAATATCTTCTTTTGTTATACCTAATTCTTTCTCAACACCAAGTTCAATAGGCAAACCATGAGTGTCCCAACCAGCTTTACGCTTTACTTGGTAACCTTTCATAGTTTTATAACGAGGAAAAATATCTTTGATAGCTCTTGCTAAAACATGATGAACTCCTGGTAAACCGTTTGCAGAAGGTGGCCCTTCAAAAAAAACGTAAGGTTCTGCACCTTCTTTAGAAGTAATACTTTTTTCAAATATGTTATTTTCTTCCCAGTAATTCAGAATTTCTTCTGCTACTTTTGGCAAGTCAAGTCCTTTATATTCAGGAAATTTAGCGCTCATTTTCTCTCTTTTCTAATCAGGTTGCAAAATTAAGGATTTTATTGGAATTTTTTAAGGAAAACTACTACAAGCATTCTTTATGTTTTAAAACTTTTCTTTTTTAAAAATATAAGAAGCTTTTAATGCACTATATTGAAAAATTCTAGTAATTATTTTATTATACTTAAAGTTAAATAAACTTGCAATCATATCATCTGAGGTGAAATTTTTGTGGAAAAAATTCACTCTATTTTCTATTTGATTGTCTGTATATCTACTATACATTCTTCTTGCAGAATATTCGCTCAACTTCCATTTTAGCAGTTTTTCTCCTCTCCACAATTTTTTATATTCTTTAAAACCCTCTTTTCCTGTTCTTAAATAATCATCAATAAATATTGATGCTAAATTTGCAGTTTGCATTGCATATCTAATGCCTTCACCTCCTCTTGGGTTTATGGCAGAAACAGCATCTCCAACCCCAACTACTTTGTTGTAATAAAATTTATCTTTTAAACCTCTACTATAACGAATTATTCCACCATGTTTGTCTAAAATTTTATAGTTTTTGGTGTGTAGATACTCTTCAATAATTTTTTCTGTGATTTTTCTGGTAGTTTTGTTTGTATTTTCTTGATCTAATGATTGTAAATGTGTTTTTCCTGCACCTACTTTTAAGATTCTATTTTCCATAGGGAAAATCCAAGAATAGCCTTTAATAGCCCATTTATGACCTAAAAAAAACAGTAATTTATCTTTAAATCGATCATAAACTTCTTGTTCAACTTCTATTTCATACTCTGTTCCACTGCCTAAAATCATTTCTGGTTGTTGCTCTTTTTCATCATACATTACCTTTCTTAAAGGCCCTGTAGCATCAACTAGTAATTTTGTTTTAATTTCAATGTTTTCTGAAGTTTCAGTATTTAAAAGCGTAACAATAACATAGTTTTTATGTACTTCTTTTGACAAATAACGATGCCCCATAAAAACTGAACCTCCGTTTTTTTCTGTTTCATCTGCTAAAAATTCTCGTAGTTTTTTAAAATTTAAAACTACTCCCTTTTTTGAATTAGCTTTCCAAGTATATTTATTTTGCGTACACTGAATTACTAAGTCGTTCCAATATGCACCTACTACGTTTTTTGGAATATCAAATTCGTCTAATGGTTCTAAAGTCATGCCAGCACTAGAAAAATTATTCAAAGAAAAATTTATATGTTTTTCTACTAAAGCAACTTTAATTCCTTTTTTAGCTAACGCTCTACTTGTTTGACCTCCTGCAGGACCTGCTCCAATAACAACTACATCAAATTCTTCCATTCTTATATTTACCTAAAAGTAAATTACATACCTCTTTCATTTTTAATCTTTTCATAAGCATCTTGTATGCTTTGAAATTTTTCTTTAGCGCCTTTTAAATGTTCTTCCCCTAAATCTCGTAATTTATCTGGATGGTATTTTTTTACCATTTTTCTATACGCAGCTTTTATCTCATCATTTGAAGCTTCTTTTTCTATTTCTAAAATTTTATAAGAGTTGTCTGAAGCATTATAAAACATAGCTTTTATAGATTCATAATCGTTTTGATTGATGTATAAATATCCAGCAATTTTACGAATTTCCTCTTCTTCATTTTGAGTAACAAACTCATCTGCTTTTGCAATTCCGAATAAAAAATGCATTAATTGTAAACGAGATGCATGAGACATATGTTGCCTAATTTGGATACAAACTTGACGTGCAGAAATATCTTTTTTTACAATTCCTTTAAAAAGTTTAAATGCATTGTTGGCTCTCTGTTTGCCATACATTCCTAAAAATTGTGATCGCACAAAATCCAATTCACGCTGATCTATTTTTCCATCAGACTTTATAACAATTGAAGCTAAAACCAGTAAACTTATTTCAAAATCTCCAGATTGTGTGTTGTTTCTTCTAAAACCTCCTCTTGGTTTACGTTTTTTATCATAGTCTATTTGTTCTTGTTCAAACTCATCAATACTAAAGTTATCTACAAAACTACCCAATGCAAAACCAATGGCTGCACCAATTGGACCACCTAATGTAAAACCCAAACCAGCACCTAACCATTTAGAAAAACTATTCATAAAATATATAAATTAAGCCTCAAATATAAGGAAACATGAATAGTTTAAATAAAAATCATAACATCAATTTTATTGATATATACATTGATATAAGTATTGATTTTCAAGTTGAATTTTGCTTTTATATTGATTATATTTGCATTTTAAATAAATAATTATGTATCCAGAAGAATTAGTAAAACCAATGCGTGATGAATTGATAAACGCAGGTTTTGAAGCATTATATACAAGTGAAGATGTTGAAAAAGCAATGTCTAAAGAAGGTACAACTTTAGTTATGGTTAACTCTGTTTGTGGTTGTGCTGCAGGTACAGCAAGACCAGGAGCTATTGCTTCTTTAGGTGCAGATAAAACACCTACAAACTTAACAACTGTGTTTGCTGGTGTAGAAAAAGAATCTACTCAAAAAGCAAGAGAATTTATGATTCCTTTTCCTCCATCATCACCTGCAATTGCCTTATTTAAAGATGGTAATTTAGTTCATATGTTAGAGCGTCATCATATTGAAGGGCGTTCTGCACAAATGATTGCACAAAACTTAGCAGCTGCTTACGAAGAGCACTGTTCATAAGAAATATTTTTTCTTAAAAGAGAAAGATTAATATAAATCCACGTTTAAAAGCGTGGATTTGTTATTTTTATAAAAACGTAAATAATGGCATCTCAATTTTCTAGTTACACCAAAGAGGAACTTCATAAAAAACTAAAAACGCAAAAAAAGTTTGCAATCATACAAGCAGTTGTAGTTTTCTTAATGATTGTTTTTGCTGTTTTTTCTACTCTAGAAAAAGGCGTTACTTTTCAAACATTTTTACCACTATTTTTTGCGCCTATGTTTTTTGTAATTTGGTTTGAAGTTAAAAAAATAAAAAAAGAATTGGCTTTAAGAAAATAATATGAATAAAGAACAAATTATTAAAAATACAATTGCATTTGTAAAAGAGGAATTAAAAGATGCAGAAGGTGGCCATGATTGGTTTCATATAGAACGTGTGTTTAGAAATACTTTATTAATTGCTAGAGATGAAAAAGTTGATGTTTTTATAGTTTCCTTAGCTGCTTTATTACATGATATTGCTGATCCAAAATTTCATAATGGGAATGAAAAATTGGGGCCTAAAAAAGCAAGAAATTTTTTAATTGAACAAGGTGTTCCTAAAAAAGAAGGCAAGCACATTGTTAAAATAATTAAAAACGTCTCTTTCAAAAATTCGCTTGAAGAAAATCCTAATAAATTTTTATCTAAAGAATTAGAGGTTGTGCAAGATGCTGATAGATTAGATGCAATTGGAGCTATTGGAATTGCACGTTGTTTTAATTATGGTGGATTTAAAAATAGAGCTTTGTATGATCCAGAAATTAGACCAAATTTAGAAATAACAAAAGAAGAATATAAAAATTCTACTGCTCCTACTATCAATCATTTTTATGAAAAGTTATTACTTTTAAAAGATGAAATGAACACTGAAACTGGTAAAAAAATTGCAGAAAGCAGACATCAATTTATGGAAACTTATTTAAAGCAATTTTATGATGAATGGAATGGAAAATTATAAGTAGATCTTCTTTTAAATAACAATACTAACAAAAAAAAAGAGCCAATACTGGCTCTTTTTTTATGCTTTTATTTACCAGGAAAGTTTGGTTTTCTTTTTTCTAAAAATGCTGTAGTACCTTCTTTAAAATCTTCTGTACCAAAACAATTTCCAAAGGAGTCGATTTCTACATCAAAACCATTTACGCCTTCTTTAAAATTAGCATTTACTGCTTTTATAGCTTCAGCAATTGCTACTGAAGAATTTCTCATAATTTTACTAGCTAATTTACCTGCTAAAGGAAGTAACTCCTCTTGAGTTGTAACATAGTTTACCAAACCACATTGTAATGCTTCATCAGCAGAAATCATTCCAGCTGTCATTATTAGCTCCATAGCTTTTCCTTTACCTACCAATTGTGGCAAACGTTGTGTGCCTCCATAACCAGGAATTACACCTAAAGAAACTTCTGGTAAACCCATTTTTGCGTTATCTGAAGCTATTCTAAAGTGACAAGACATGGCTAGCTCTAAACCACCTCCTAAAGCAAAACCATTAACGGCTGCAATAACTGGTGTAGCTAAATTTTCAACTAAATTAAACAACATTTCTTGGCCTTTTTTTGCTAATTTCCCTCCCTCTTCTACAGAAAAATTTGCAAATTCAGAAATGTCTGCACCAGCCACAAATGCTTTTTCTTCAGATCCTGTTAATACAATCACTTTAATTGAACCATCACTTTCTAAAGCCTTAAAAGCTTCACTAAGTTCTGATATGGTTTCTTTATTTAATGCATTTAATTTTTTAGGTCTATTGATGGTTACTTTTGCTAATGCATTGCTTGTATCTACTAAAATATTTTTGAATTTCATTTCTTTATTATTTTATTTAATTGTGTCTTTATTATAAAGATAAAAATTATTCTTTTGGTAAAATTACAGTAAAAACAGTACCCATACCAACTTTAGACTCAAAAGAAATTGAGCCATCATAAGCTTCTATAATATTTTTTATCATCCCTAAACCTAAGCCCATTCCACTTGTTTTGGTAGTAAATTTTGGTTCAAAGATTAAGTCTTTTACTTCATCTGGAATACCTTTTCCATTGTCTGAAACTAAAATTGTTACATTTTTATTATCAGAAATTACCTTAACTTCTATCTTCGGATTTTCTTCTTTATCAATTGCCTGAGTTGCGTTTTTAACTAAATTGTTTACAATTCTAATTAGTTGTGTTTTATCTAAATTCGCAAAAATTTCTTTTTCGTTTGATGTAAATGAGATAGCATCTTCATTAAAAATATCTAACGCTAATTTTACAACACTTACTACTTCTATTTGTTCTCTATTTTGTGATGGCATTTTAGCAAAATCTGAAAATGCAGATGCAATAGAACTCATAACATCTATTTGTTGAATAAGTGTTTGGCTGTATTCTGCTAGTTTTGTTTTTATATTCTCATCATCAGGATTAAATTTACGCTCAAAACTTTGTACTGTTAAACGCATTGGCGTTAACGGATTTTTAATTTCATGAGCCACTTGTTTTGCCATTTCACGCCAAGCTTGTTCACGCTCGCTTTTTGCTAATTTAGCAACACTTTCTTCAAGTTGGTCTATCATGTTATTGTAAGCATCAACCAAAACCTCAATTTCTGAACTTGCAGAGCCTAACATAATTTTTTCGTTCCTTTCGTTTAAACGCGTTTGCTGCATTCTATCTGAAATGGTTTTTATAGAACGTGTAATATAACTTGATAAAAAGTACGCTAATGCAATTGCAATAAGAAACATAAGAATGTAAACCAAGCTGAGTCTTTTTATAAACTCTTCTAGCTCTTCTTCAATTTCTGTGTTATCTTGTGTAAACTGCAACTCTAAAATACCTATTCTTTTAAACTTTGGATCGTTTATATAGGTGTAAGAAGATTGATAACCTGTACTCTCAACTTGCCAATCTTTAATTATTCTATGGTTGGAGTTTTGTGCTAGTTCATTTAAAATATCATAAGGTAAAGGTGCTATTTTACTATCTTCAAAAGCATTGGTTTTAGAGGAAACTAATAGATTTCCATGCAAGTCGAAAATAGAAATGTTAAGTTTATTAATTGATGATATTTCGTAAATACGTTCTTGAAAAATCATGGCTAGATTTTTTGTATTTACTGGATAACTGGTTTTGTTAGTAAGTTCTAAATCTATAGTTTCTTTAGTGGTTGCTTCTTTTCTTTCAAAACGCTGAATGTTATAATCTTGCGTTTGCTCATCATACTGAATTACAGTAACTACTAAAATTAAGATTGATGCTAAAAGCACCAAAACAATCATGGATAAAAATATACGTATTCTTAAAGAGATATTTTTGAAGTTGAACACGCTTATTTGGTTTTAATTTGTTTTGTTTTCATGGTTAAAAAGTCGTCTAATTCACCATCATTATCCCAATCGTAAATACTTTTACCAATAAAACCTTGTTCGGTTTTTGTAATATGATATCCTACTTTTACAGTTCTATTATCATAAAAAAAATCTACATATAAAGTATCATTTTTTGTAGTCCAATTTCCATCAGATTCTGATATTTTTTCTCCTTCTTGATTTAAAAACCAAGCTTTAAATGTTCCATCAGAAAAATAAGTAGACTGTGCTATTAATTCTGGATTGTTATCAAATTTATCTTCAAATACGTATAATGAGTCTGATTTTTCATAAGTGGGCATTTCTATTTTCATATACGTTGTTTGCCAAGAGTTGGTCATATATTCTTTTAAAGACTTTTCTTTTGTACACGCAACAAGAAGTGTTCCAAAAAATAAAATAAAAAATATTTGATGAGTTTTCATTATTTAATCCTTTTAAACCTACAAGGTATTATAAAAAATTAATTTACCCTTTTGCTAAGGGTATAAATGTTTTCCTAAAATTTAAAATTAATGGTAAACCTCTAGCAACAATCCATAATGTAAAAGCTATCCAAATTGCTGTCAACTTTAAATCTAAATAATCGAATAGTAAAAGTGTAGGTATAAAAACAAGTCCTGTTGAAAGTAATAAAACGTTTCTAAGAAATTTCATTTTACCCATTCCTTTAAACATACCATCAAAAATAAATGTAATTGCACTAATTGGTTGCGTGATAAGTACAATCCAAAAAACATGATAAAATTGTTTTAAAACTGCTGGTTCTTTGGTAAAAATATCACCTATAAAATCATAAAATAGAAAACCAATTGAAGCAATAAAAGCCCCTGTAATAATTCCGTATTTAAACAATTTATTGCTAAGTTCTACAAGTGCTTTATAATTTCTTGCCCCTAATAATTTACCTGACAAAATATTGCCTGCACTTGAGTAACCATCAATCATAAAAGCACCTAATAACCAAATATTTATACCAATTGTATATGCTGCAATGTAAGCTGCACCATAGTCTGTTGCATAAGATGTTGCAAAATATAAAGCAGTGTTTAATGCTAAAGTTCTTATGAAAAGATTACCAATCATACCTAAAAGTTTTGGTATTTCTTTATGAAAAGGCAATTGTAACTTTAAAGAAATTGTTGTTTTTTTAAGTAACAGAACAATAGCAATTACAGCCATAGTAATTTGTGCAATAACACTTGCATAAGCTGCTCCTTCAATATCCATTGCTGATATGTAACCTTCAATTCCATAAACAAAAGCAAAATCTAATACTATATTTAATAAAGCCCCAATTATAGCTATTATCATAGGGTAAAATGTGTTTTGCAATCCTCTAAAAATACCAAAAATTGCAAAAACAAATAACGAAAAAGGAAATCCGAAAATTCTAATTTTAAAATAGATAACACAATATTCTAAAACTAAACCAGAGGCATTGTAAAACTGAAAAATATATTTTGCAAAAGGATAAGAAATAGCTAAAATTAGCAAGCTCCCAGAAATTATAATAGCTATTGCTTGTGAAGGTAATGTATTAATTTCTGCTATTTTGTTAGCACCTACATATTGAGAAATTATAGAAGAAATTGCACTTCTAATTTGCCCAAAAACCCAAATTAACATAGAAATAAAAGCACCTACAATACCTACTGCTGCAAGATTTTCTGTTGCATTAGTTTCTATATTACCTATAATTGCTGTATCTGTAATAGACAAAAGAGGCTCTGCAATACCTGCAATTAAAGCAGGAATTGCTAGTTTATTGATGTGCTTAAAACTAATATCGGTTTTCACTACTTCTATTTTTTTACAAAGGTACATATCTAAAAACGAGAAATTCTTTTACTTTCTCAAAAATGAGTAACTTTGCAATCTAATAAAATTGATTATGCAAAACATTTTAGTTCCTATAGGATTTACAGAAAACGCAATAAGCACTTTACAATATGCCATTGATTTTGCTTCAGAAATTAATGCTAAAGTTTTTGTTTTTAGAGCATACAGCTCACAGACTAAAGCAGGAACTATAATAAATATTGACAACATTATTGAGCGCGAAACCAACTTGTATTTAAGAACAATGGTAAAAGCATCAGATATAAAAGATGTTAATATTCAGCTAATTGCTGCAAAAGGTTCTTTAATAGATACTGTAGAAACGATACATGATGAATTGGGTATCGATTTAATAATTGTTGGTGCAAAGAGTAATTCTATTAAAGAAGAACTTTTTTTAGGCAAAACTGCTGGAAGTTTAGTAAAACAGACAGAAATACCAATGCTAACAGTACCTGAAGGTTATATATACAAGCCTGTAAAAAACATTTTAACTGCATTTAAGTCTGGTAATATAAAAAGCAAAACTGCTGTAAAGCCTTTACAATTTATAACAGAAAAATTTAATGCCAAAGTAAATTTATTGTTGGTAAAAACTCCAAACTACACAGAAGAAGATTTAGTTATTCATCAAGATTTACAGGATTTACAAGACACATTAACTGTTACAGAAAATGCCACTACTTTTCAAGGTGTTTTAGAGCATAGTAAAACGCATAACCCAGATATGCTTTGCGTATTTAGGCGTAAACGAGGCTTCTTTAAAAAGCTTTGGGAAAAAAGTACAATTCTAAAGGAAGAATTTTATACTAACGTGCCTTTATTAATTTTAAAAGGAAAATAACTATTATTTACTTTTAATATTTTAAGTCTGCAGGTTCTAAAAAAGAGATTTCAGAGTTATATATTTCTTTAATATATTCTTTTAAAACATTAATAAATTCATCTAACTTTTCTTGAGTAATAGTGTAATCTGGCTTTCTATAATTTGATGAAAAATTAATAGCTAAAAAACCACTATTTAAATTTTTAAAAGAATAAATACCAGCTTGCAGTGTTTTAGAAAAATCAAAGTTTTTACTTTGGGTATATAAATAACTATAGAGCAAAACCTGAATGGCTTTATATTGTTCTTTTTCTCTTAAAAGCTCGAAATCTAGCACTTTTAATTCAGTAGAATTTACCATGCCAGATTTGTAATCTATAATTCTAATTGCACCATTTAACTCATCAACTCTATCTACATTACCATGAAGTTTTATTGGGAAATCTAACCCATCAATTTTTATTTCTGCAGATAAGTTTTCTTCTGTTGCAATAATTTTTAACTGATTATTACTGTCTTTTAAAAGCTCTTTTTCTATCGCTAAAAAATTAACAACAAACCTATTTGCTACTTCAAATATCAAACGATTTTTTCCTGTTGATAAATCACCATTTTTAAACTGAATTTTAAAATGTTTTACAATTAAATCTTGAGCTAATTTTTCCATTTTTGTAATTGCATCAACATTTAAAAATTCACCTACATAAGGCTTGTACAATTCATCTAAAGTTTCATGCACAACAGTACCTAAAGTATTGTAAGCAACTGTTTCTTCTACATCATCAAACTCCTTAATTTTTAATATCTTTTGTTTGTAAAATGAAATAGGGTTGTGTAAATAACTTGTTAATGAAGATGGTGAAAAACCACTTTTAGCAATTTCTTGTAGCCTTTCTAAAACATTATTGGTTTTATCAACTTCTTTTAATGTTGTTTTTTCAATAATAATTTTTGGCAAAATTTGTTTCTGAATAACATCTGTTCGCATCATTTCTAACTGTGTAACAAACCTGCTTTTCTCACCACTGCCAAACACATCATGTTCTGTATTATAGAGAATATATACATTCTTTGCTCTTTGTAATAATCTAAAAAAGTGATACGAAAAAATAGCGTCTTTTTCTCTGTAAGTTGGCAAACCAAACTCAACTTTTACATCAAAAGGAATAAAAGAATTCTGCTGACTACTTGCAGGTAAAATGCCTTCATTTCCAGAGGCTAGAATAATGTTTTCAAAGTCTAACACTCTCGTTTCTAACACTCCCATTAATTGCAAACCCTTTAAAGGTTCTCCTTGAAAAGATAAATTTTCTGATGAAATTAGTTGTTTAAAAAACTGTGAAAGTGTCTTTAAATCAGTAAAATAATTAAACTCATTTTGCAAGTTTTGTAACTGATTAAATACAGTGTAAAAACGAAACAAATATTCTTTTTCTAATGCAGTTACGTTTTCTTTTAAAAGATTAATAAGTGCTAAAATATGTGTTATAAAAGTGTTTATTGATGCAATTGAATCAAACAAATTAAGGAACACTTCTTTTACTTCAACAACATCGTTCTTTAATAATTCTGTAATATCAATGTAAGTAATAAATGTTTGATTATTGTTTGCTATTTGCTCTGTAAAAGCATCAATATTTTTAACCAAACCATAAATAGATTGATGCTTAAAAACTCGTATTACATCTTTATAATAAAACTGATTCAACTCTTTTTTCTGTAATTTTTCTTGAGATAAAAAGAGTTGAAAAACAGCAAATAACAAACTTGTGGTAGGTACATCTTTTAAAGGATAACCCATGGTAATATTTATAGCTTCAATTGATTTTGGTAAAGAATTTAAGGTAATTGGCAAAAGCGTTTCATCTGCTAAAACCAAAGCTGTCTGTTTAACATCTTTTTTTGAAGCCAAAATTTCTCCAATATATTTTATTTGAGTGGTATTTTTTGCAGCGCCAATTACCTCAATTTTTTTAGGTTTTGAAAATGAATTTCCTAAAGTTTTTAAGCTATTCTTCTCATAATATTTCCAAGTACTTTTATACTTTCTAATAAATCTTCCAGCTTGATGATTGTTGTTAAAAAAAGCAGTGTCAATATCCCAATAAATTTCAGAATTGCCTCTTTCTAATACTTTTTGAAACAATAACTCTTCTGCTTTATTTAATGCATTAAAGCCAATAAAAAAAAACTTTTTGTTCTGATTTTTATCTAAATAATTATCAATTTTCTTAGATGCTTCTCTATACATTAAACCCTGATAGCCAATATCTTTTTTGAGTAAAAATTGATAAAAAGCATTGTAATACTGATTTAATCTTTCTAAAAAAAAATGATGATCTTTAATAAGTTCTGTTTCTTTAAAAGTGCCTTTTACAGACCATTTTCGTAAACGCTCTATATCTCGTAGATAGATGAAAATTTGTTCGCTATCTACAAGATGTTGGTCTATTTCATTAAAATCTTGCAACACAGTTAATGCCCAAGAAGAAAAAGTATCAAAACTATCTGGGTTACTTTCAATATTCTTATAAATGCTGTAAAAATGAAAAAGTAATTGAATATCATCTGCTTTTTGAATACCAGAAATTTGCTGAACAAACTGCTCTATATTTAGAGTTTCAGGTAAAAAACCAACTTTAATTTTATTTTTAAATTCTTGTTTTACAAATACTTTTGCTCTTTGAGAAGGAAGTATAAACACTACATTCTCAAAAGAAGTAATCGTTTTTAAAATATCATCTAAAGTTTCAGAAATAAAAGATTGCATAGCTAATTTTTGGTTTTCTAAATTACAAAAACTTACATTTATAGTTCTTTAATATCTATATTTATTTTTATGACAGAAGAGTTACATGTTGTTGGTATTCAAGCTGATTTATTTTGGGAAAATCCAGATAAAAATATTACCTTTTTTGAAAGTACTATTCAACAATTACCAACAGAAACAGATCTTGTTGTTTTACCAGAAATGTTTACAACAGGCTTTACCATGAATGCAGCAGAAGTTGCAGAAACCATGAATGGTAAAGCTATTTCTTGGATGAAACATATAGCTTCAAAACATCAAATTGCAATTACAGGGAGTTTGGTTATTAAAGACGATAACAAGTACTTTAATCGATTGGTTTTTGTACATCCTTCAGGTAAAATTGAAACTTATAATAAAAGACATTCTTTTACTTTAGCTGGCGAAGACAAAGTATATACTTCTGGAAAAGAAAGCATAATTATTGATTTTAAAGGATGGAAAATTTGCCCCTTAATTTGTTATGATTTACGTTTTCCTGTTTGGGCTAGAAATACCCAAAATTACGATATTTTGATTTATATGGCTAATTGGCCTGTTGCACGAATTAAAGCTTGGGATACGCTTTTAAAAGCTCGTGCAATAGAAAACATGAGTTATACAATTGGAGTAAATAGAGTTGGTAAAGATGCTAATGATTATGCATATTCTGGAAACTCTTTAGTTGTAAATTTTCTTGGTGAAGAACTTTCTAATTTGCCTATAAATGAAGTTGGTTTAGTTAAAGCTACACTGCTTAAAAAAGAACAAAATACAGTTAGAAATAAACTAGGTTTTTTAAATGATAAAGACTCTTTTTCTATTGATTTATAAAAGCAAAAACCTCATTAATAAAATGAGGTTTTTTAAATATAAAGTTAATCAACTAGCTTGGTTGTAACATCCATTTAAATTGAAAATCTGTTTCAGGAACTTTAATACGTTCTGTAATTCTATACATTCTTGCTGGTAACTTCATTAGATAATCTCTTGCTTTTTCTGCTTCTGGAGTTAAATTGGTAATCTTATCAATTTCCCAAGCATTGATTAGCTTTTGTAAAATATCTACATAATCGAAACCTGTATACACACCAATTCTTTGTGCAACTGTAGAAAAATCATCGAACAAACTACCTTTTGCTCCAAACGATTCTCTTAAATGCATAGCAGGCATTACAATTTTATGTTTCATCATGTGTTGAAAAGCCAACATCATTTCACTAGCATCAATTTTAAAAATTTCTTTTACAAAGTGAGTATAAGCTTGGTGATGACGCATTTCATCTCCAGCAATTATTTTAGACATTTTAGCCAAGGCTTTATGACCTTTTTTACGTGCTATTTTTGCAACATTATTGTGTGATACATAAGTTGCTAATTCCTGGAATGAAGTATACACAAAGTTTTTGTATGGATCTGTAGATGTACCAATATCAAAACCATCTGCAATAAGATGTTGTGTAGATA